>DATMHM010000083.1:0-5319 GCA_035554935.1 Nocardioides sp.
CAGGTCTGCTTCGCGCCGGGCGAGGCCAAGAACACCTACGGCACCGGCAACTTCATGCTGCTCAACACCGGCACCGAGATCGTGCGGTCGAAGGCGGGGCTGCTGACCACGCCCGCCTACAAGCTCGGTGACGAACCGTGCGTCTATGCGCTGGAGGGCTCGATCGCCGTGACCGGCTCCGCCGTCCAGTGGCTGCGCGACCAGCTCGGCATCATCAGCGGCGCAGCGGAGTCGGAGTCACTGGCCCGCCAGGTCGACGACAACGGCGGCGTCTGCTTCGTGCCCGCGTTCTCCGGGCTGTTCGCGCCCTACTGGCGCTCCGACGCCCGCGGCGCGATCGTGGGGCTGTCCCGGTTCAACACCAACGCCCACGTCGCCCGGGCCACCCTCGAGGCGATCTGCTACCAGTCCCGCGACGTCGTCGAGGCCATGTGCGCGGACTCCGGCGTGGAGCTCGGCGTGCTCAAGGTGGACGGCGGGGTGACCCTGAACAGCCTGTGCATGCAGATCCAGGCCGACGTGCTCGGCGTACCAGTCAGTCGTCCGGTCGTCCCGGAGACCACCGCGCTCGGCGCCGCCTATGCCGCCGGCCTGTCCGTCGGCTACTGGGCGTCGACCGACGAGCTGCGGCAGAACTGGCGCGAGGACACCCGCTGGGAGCCGCAGTGGGACGACGATCGCCGTACGGCGGGCTACCGGCAGTGGAAGAAGGCCGTCGAACGCACACTCGGCTGGGTGGAGGTGGAGCAGGCATGAATCCCGCAGCGCTCTCCCCGCGCGCCCGCACGGCGGCGCTGAAGAAGCTCGCCGGCCAGCACCTCGACGTCCTGGTGATCGGTGGCGGCGTCGTCGGCGCCGGTGCCGCCCTCGACGCCGCGACCCGCGGCCTCACCGTGGGCCTGGTGGAGGCCCGCGACTTCGCGTCCGGGACGTCGAGCCGCAGCTCGAAGCTGGTCCACGGCGGGCTGCGCTACCTCGAGATGATGGACTTCCGGCTCGTCGCCGAGGCCCTCAAGGAGCGGGGCCTGCTGATGCAGCGGCTGGCGCCGCACCTCGTCCGCCCGGTGCCGTTCCTCTACCCGCTGAACGGCCGGGGCTGGGAGCGCTGGTACGCCGGGTCGGGCGTGGCGCTCTACGACGCCATGTCCCGCGCGAGCGGGTACGGCGACGGCGTGCCCCTGCACCGGCACCTCACCCGCCACGGCGCCCGCAAAGCGTTCCCCTCGCTGCGCAAGGACGCCCTCGTCGGCGCGATCCGCTACTACGACGCCCAGGTCGACGACGCCCGCCACACGATGTTCCTCGCGCGCACCGCGACCACCTACGGGGCGGTCGTCGCGTCCCGCACCCGCGTGGTCGGGCTGCTCAAGGAGAGCGAGCGGGTCGTCGGCGCCGAGGTGATCGACCTCGAGACCGGCCACCGCTTCGAGATCCGCGCGTCGCAGGTCATCAACGCGACCGGCGTGTGGACCGACGAGACGCAGTCGCTGGCCCGCGAGCGCGGCCAGTTCAAGGTGCGCGCCAGCAAGGGGATCCACCTCGTCGTGCCCCGCGACCGGATCCGCGGCGAGACGGGGCTGATCCTGCGGACCGAGAAGTCGGTGCTCTTCGTCATCCCGTGGAAGCGGCACTGGATGATCGGCACGACCGACACCGACTGGGAGCTCTCCAAGGACCACCCGGCGGCCAGCTCCAGCGACATCGACTACCTGCTGGATCACGTGAACCGGGTGCTCGAGGTGCCGCTGACGCGGGACGACGTGGAGGGCGTCTTCGCCGGCCTGCGCCCGCTGCTCGCGGGTGAGTCCGAGGCGACCTCCAAGCTCTCTCGCGAGCACGCGGTGGCGCACAGCGTCCCCGGCCTGGTCGTCGTCGCCGGCGGGAAGTACACGACCTATCGGGTGATGGCGGCCGACGCCGTGGACGAGGCGGTGCACGGCCTCGAGACGGTGCTGGGCCGCAAGGTGGGGGAGTGCGTGACCGAGCGCATCCCGCTCGTCGGCGCCGACGGCTACCAGGCGCTGTGGAACCAGCGCCGCACCCTGGCCGCGCAGTCCGGCCTGGCGATCAACCGGGTCGAGCACCTGCTGGAGCGCTACGGATCCCTGGTCCTCGAGGTGCTCGACCTCATCGCGGCCGAGCCGGACCTCGGTGAGCCGCTGCCGGGTGCCGAGGACTACCTCCAGGTCGAGGCCGTCTATGCCGTGACCCACGAGGGCGCGCGCCACCTCGACGACATCCTGACCCGCCGGCTGCGGGTCTCGATCGAGACCTTCGACCGCGGCGTCGCGGCCGCGCCCCACGTCGCGGAGCTGGTGCGCGGCTACCTGCGCTGGGACGCCGCCCAGACCGAGCGCGAGCTGCAGCACTACCTGAAGCGGGTCGAGGCCGAGCGCGAGAGCCAGCGCCAGCCCGACGACCACACTGCCGACGCCGCGCGCAAGGGCGCCCCGGACGTCGTACCGGTCTCGCACATCGCAGAGTCGCTCGAACCCCAGGAGAGCTGATGGACCTCGGACTGTCCGACCGCGTCTACGTCCTCACCGGCGCCACCCGCGGCCTCGGCGGCGCGACCGCCGAGGCGCTCGTCGCCGACGGCGCCCGGGTCGTGGTGTCCGGGCGCCGGCAGGAGGGCGTCGACGCGGCCGTCGCCCGGTTGGCCGGGATCGGAGGTGAGGGCTGCGCCGTGGGCGTGGCGGCGGACAACGCCGACCCGGACGCCGCGGCCCGGCTCGTCGCGGCGGCGAGGGACACGTGGGGTCGGCTCGACGGCTGCCTGGTCAGCGTCGGCGGCCCGCCGGGCGGCGCGGTGACCGCGATGACCGACGAGCAGTGGACGGGCGCGTTCGAGTCGGTCTTCCTCGGAGCCGTCCGGGTCGCCCGCGAGGTCGCCGCCGGGCTCGGCGAGGGCGGGTCGATCGCCTTCGTCCTGTCCACCAGCGTGCGCCAGCCCGTCGCGGGCCTCGCCATCTCGAACGGGCTGCGCCCGGGCCTGGCGATGGTGGCGAAGGATCTCGCCGACGAGCTGGGCCCGCGGGGGATCCGGGTCAACGGGCTGCTGCCCGGACGGGTCGCGACGGAGCGGGTCGCCGAGCTCGACGCCGCCACGGGCGACCGCGAGGCGGCGGAGGCGGCGATGCGGGCGCAGATCCCGTTGCGCCGCTACGGCCGGCCGGAGGAGTTCGGCCGGGTCGCCGCGTTCCTGCTGTCGCCGGCGTCGGGGTTCGTGTCGGGCGCGATGGTCCCGGTCGACGGCGGGATGACGCGCGGGCTCTGATCCTCGTCGTCGCGCCGGGTCCGCGAGAACGGCCCGCCGGACCGGGCCTGCCGGCCGCCCCGCTCGCCGCGCGGGCCGTTCCGCCGCTCGTCCCATGCCAGGTAGGCGAAGCCGCCCACGGCCAGGACGCCGAAGAACCACCACTGGAGGCCGTAGAAGAAGTGCGGGCCCTCGCCGAGCTCGGGCAGCTCGACCGGCTCCAGCTCCTCGGCCGGGGCGGGGTCCTCGTCCTTGAGCGCGACGAAGCCCGTGAACACCTCGCGCTCGAGGGCGCGGCCGATCGCCGTGCTGGAGATCGCCCGCGTCGAGCGGCCGGTGACCTCGGTGCTGTCGCCGGTGCCGTCGGCACGGACCCAGCCGGTGATGGTCACCTCGCCCCCGGGCGGTGCCGGCAGCTCATCGGGGCCGATCTCCGGGTCGTCGGTGCCGAACCAGCCGCGGTCGACGACGACGGCGGTGCCGTCCGCGGTGACCAGGGGTACGACGACCTCGACCCCGGGCGCCGACCTCCGCGTGCGGTAGCGCACGACGACGGTGTCGTCGACGGCGTACTCACCGGTCGCGGTGACCAGCCGCCACTCGTCCCGCTCGGCCACCGCACGCCCCGGCGCGAGGACGTCCGCCACGGGCACCGGTGCCCGGTCCTCGTTGGCACGGACGACGGCGTTGCGCTCCTTGCGGTCGTCCAGCCGGCCGAACTGCCACTCGCCGAGCCACCACGTCGCCCACGCCGCCAGCAGCACCGCGAGGAAGAAGGCGACCCAACGGCGGCTCAGCAGGAATCGCCACGAGGCCAGCCAGGAACGCACGACCCAACGGTAGGACCAACCCCCAGCCAACGTGACCCCGGCCTATCCTTGGAGCGTGCAGCCACTCATCGACCAGCACGGACGGATCGCGACGGACCTCAGGGTGTCGCTGACCGACCGCTGCAACCTGCGCTGCACCTACTGCATGCCCGCCGAGGGGCTCGACTGGCTGCCGACCGAGCAGCAGCTCACCGACGCCGAGGTGGTCCGGCTGATCGGCGTCGCCGTGCAGCACCTCGGCGTGCAGGAGATCCGGTTCACCGGCGGCGAGCCGCTCGTGCGCCGGGGGCTGGTCGACATCGTCCGCCAGGTCCGTGCGCTCGACGCGGACGTGGAGATGTCGATCACCAGCAACGCGCTGGGCCTGGCCCGGATGGCCGGCTCGCTGGCCGAGGCCGGCCTCAACCGGGTCAACATCAGCCTCGACACGATCCGCCAGGACACCTTCCACGAGATCACCCGTCGCGACCGGTTCCAGGACGTCGTCGACGGCCTGGCCGCGGCCGAGGCCGCGGGGCTCGGTCCGGTGAAGGTCAACGCGGTTCTGCTGCGCGGCGTCAACGACGACCAGGCGCCCGAGCTGCTCGGCTGGTGCCTCGACCGCGGCTACCAGCTGCGCTTCATCGAGCAGATGCCGCTCGACGCCCAGCACGGCTGGGACCGCGAGCAGATGGTCACCGCCGACGAGATCTTCGCGTCGCTGTCCACCCGGTTCACCCTCACCCCGGCGAGCGAGCCGCGGGGGAGCGCGCCCGCCGAGCTCTTCCACGTCGACGGCGGCCCCGCGACCGTGGGCGTCATCGCCTCGGTCACCCGCCCGTTCTGCGGCGACTGCGACCGGGTCCGGCTCACCGCCGACGGCCAGGTCCGCAACTGCCTCTTCGCCCGCTCCGAGTCCGACCTCCGGGTCGCGATGCGCGGCGGCGCCACCGACGAGGAGCTCGCCGACCGCTGGCGCACCGCCATGTGGGGCAAGGCCGCCGGTCACGGCATCGACGACCCCACCTTCCTGCAGCCCGACCGCCCCATGTCTGCCATCGGCGGGTGACCGGGCAGTTGTCGGCACTCCAGGAGGGGTGACCGGGCAGTTGTCGGCACTCCGGAAGGGGTGACCGGGCAGTTCGGGGCAGTGCGAATGCCGCACAGTGCCCTGTGGGCGCTCTGGGAGTGCCTGCAAGTGCCCGGTCAGGCCTCGGGGGCGGGGACCACGTCCTTGAGGAAGCCGCGGGCACC
>DATMHM010000084.1:0-5216 GCA_035554935.1 Nocardioides sp.
TAGAGCATCCACTCGTCCTCCTTGATGGCCGAGCGCATCATCTCCACGAAGTCCTTCGGCGGGAGCTCCTTGGTGCGCCGGGCGATCAGGACCCGGATCTTCTCCGACTGCTGCTTGCTGAAGACCGGGTCGCGGAAGGGCGTGATCGTCCGGCCGACCGCCTCCATCGCGAACGAGTCCTTGATGCTGTCGTAGCGGCGCCCGCCCATCGCGACGTTGACCGCGCCGCGGAGCGGGCCGGCCGCCTTGTCGATCGCGGGCCGCATCGCCGTCGCGATCATCTGCCGGGTCCGGTCGCCGCGGGGACCGTCCATCAGGAAGTCGCCGATCCGCTCGAGGGTGATCACGTCGTCGGCGATGATCCGCGCGTAGACCTCGGCGCACTCGTCCTGGCGACGCAGGAAGAGGCCCTGGACCTTGATGCCGAGGATCCGCCTCGCCTCCGGCGGGTCGAAGATCAGCCACATGCCGAGCAGGTTGGTCGTCCAGCCGACGAAGACGCCGAGGATCGGCAGCAGCCACCAGATCTCGAACGTGACGTCGACGATCGCCACCGGGATGCCCAGCAGGAAGCCGAAGATGAAGCCGAAGGCGACCATCAGGTTGAGCTCGCGCTGACCGACGTCCTTGAACACCCGGACCACGAGCTCGGGGTTCTTCCGGAAGTGGTCGATGACCATGATCTTCGGGTCGAGCAGCTGGTTGATGTGCACACCGATCTCGTCGGTGATCGTCTTGACCACGCCCGGGAGCTGGGCCTGGACCCGGTCGACGACGGCCTGGCGCACCGGCTTGGGCAGGTCGCGCCACAGCCGCGGGTGCTCGCGCATCATCACGTCGTTGACGAGGTCCGGCAGGTCCGGGCGGAAGACGTTGACGATGTGCTCGGCGATCTGGTCGGGCTCGAGCTGCGCGTAGAACTCCGCCGGCGTGCCCAGCTTGGCGATCACCTTGTCGACGGCGATGCTGCCCATCTTCGCGGCGCGGGCGGGCACGATGCCCTGCCATCCGACGCCACCCTCCATCAGGCCCGGGATCTCCTGGACCTTGCGCGGCATGACGCCGGCGATCTCCCGCAGACCGGGCACGCGGAAGCCGTGGAAGGCGACCGGCTTGAAGAGCATCCACAGGCCCGACCAGTTGATCAGCCAGCCGATCACGCCGGTGAAGATCGGGATGGAGATGAAGTAGATCCAGTCGACGTGCTCGGCCCAGTCGGCCAGCCCGTCAAGCACCGCGTCCACGCGCACCTCTCGTCCTGTGAGTCCCGCTGCGCCCCATTGCCGTCAAACGGTCTCGACGGCCTGAGGTTAGTGCCTCCCTGCGGGGAATGGCACGGGATCTCAGGTAACGGTGTCGCAGGAACTGGGCGCAGGGCGAACGGCGTGAGCGGTCAGTGGTTGCGGCGCCAGACCACGATGGACTGGCCCGGGGCCGGCTGCGGGAGCGCCGGCAGCCGGGTCGGTACGGCGGGCCGGGCGGCGACCGCGTGCCGCAGCGCCTCGTGGGCGGCCTCGAGCTCGGCGACCAGCTCGGCGTTGCGCGAGCGGAGGGCGGCCACGGCGTTCTCGAGGTCGAGGATCCGGCGCACCCCCTCGATGCCGATGCCGGACGCGGTGAGCTCCGCGATCTCGCGCAGCCGCTCGATGTCGCGGTAGGAGTACCGGCGCCCGCCGCCGCCCGTCCGGCCCGGGGTGATCAGGCCGACCCGCTCGTAGGTCCGCAGCGTCTGCGGGTGCAGCCCGCTGAGCTGGGCGGCGACGCTGATCACGTAGACCGCGTCGTCGGGAGCGGGCGGGGTGGGCTGCGGCGGGCGTCGGGTGGCCATCAGGACTCCTGCGGCTGCGGGTCGAACAGGCCGGCCCGCAGGGAGGCGTCGGCAGCCGCGGTCGCGGCCGCGTAGGCCTCGAGCGCCGCCTTCGCCTGCGCGTCGAGCGTGGCCGGGACCTGCACCTCGACGGTCGCGAGCAGGTCGCCGTGCGTCCCGTCGGCCCGCGCCGCGCCCTTGCCCCGGACGCGGAAGGTGCGCCCGTTCGGCGTACCGGCCGGGACGCGGAGCGTCACCGGCGTGCCACCGAGGGTCGGCACCCGGATCTCCGCGCCGAGCGCGAGCTCGGCGAACGAGACGGGTACGTCGACCGTCAGGTGCTCGCCCTTGCGGCCGAACACCCGGTGCCCGGAGACCTTCACGGTCACGTAGAGGTCGCCGGCGGGGCCGCCGTTCTCGCCGGGCGCGCCCTTGCCGCGCAGCCGGATCCGCTGGCCGTCCTTCACGCCCGCTGGGATCTTCGCCTGGATGGTGCGCGCCGACTGGCCGCGGCCGCTGCCGTGGCAGACCGGGCACGGGTCGTCGTAGACGAGCTGGCGGCCACCGCACGACGGACAGGTCTCGTTCATCGAGAACGCCCCGCCCACCGACGCGGTGACGTAGCCGGTGCCGTCGCACGTCGGGCAGACGTGCGGCCGCGTGCCGGGCTTGCCGCCGGTGCCGTTGCAGGTCCCGCAGGCGGAGTCGGAGCTGATCCGCAGCGACACCGTCACGCCCTCGAGGGCGTCGGTGAAGCCGATCGTCGCGGTGGTCTCCAGGTCCTCGCCGCGCGCGGGTCGCGGCGCCCGCCGGCCCTGGCCGCCGAAGCCGCCCCCGAACAGGTCGCCGAACAGGTCGCCGAACCCGCCGCCACCGCCCGCGCGGTCGCGGAGCAGGTCCTCCATGTTGACGCCGCCGCCGTAGCCGCCCCCGCCGAAGCCCGCACCCGCACCGAAGCCGCCGCGGCTGAACAGCTCGCGCGCCTCGTCGTACTTCTTGCGCCGGGCCGCGTCGCCGATCACGTCGTAGGCCTCGGCGACCTTCTTGAACTTCTCGTGCTTCGCGGTGTCGTCGGGGTGCGAGTCCGGGTGGTTGGCACGCGCGAGCTTGCGGTAGGCCTTCTTGATCTCGTCCTGCGACGCGGTCTTCGCGACGCCGAGCTCCTTGTAGAAGTCCTTGGTGGCCCAGTCGGACCTGATGCCGTCGTCACTCATCGTGCACCTCCCTCCGTTGCTTCCGTTGACGTGTGGTTTCCGACCGTTGACTTGTGGTTTGCGACCGTTGACTTGTGGTTTCCGGCGCTCGAGTTGTGGCTTGCGGCGCCGTACCCGACACGAAGTGACGACTCGACCGCCGCAAACCCCAACTCAACGGGCGCAAACCCCAACTCAACCGTCCACGGGGTCGACGACGAGGACCTGCGCCGCACGCACGACCCGGTCGCCGATCTTGTAGCCGGACTTCGCGACGACCTTGCACGTGGTGACCTCGACCTCGGGGTCGGTGCCGATGTGCGAGAGCGCCTCGTGGACCGTGGGGTCGAAGGCGTCGCCGACCTCGCCGAACTTCAGCAGGCCCAGACCCGCGACCACCCGCTCGAGCTGCTCGGCCGTGGCCTTGAAGCCGCCCTCGAGGGGCTCGTGCTCCCGGGCCCGGTCGATGGTGTCGAGCACGTCGATGATCGGCGTGAGGGCGGCGTACGTCGCGTTCTCGCGCAGCAGCTCGCGGTCCCGCTCGACCCGGCGCTTGTAGTTGAGGTACTCGGCCTGCAGTCGCTGCAGGTCCAGGGTCCGCTCCTCCAGCGCCATCTTCGTGACGGCGAGCTCGTCGGCCTCGGGGGTCGCGTCGAGCGCCTCGACCGCCTCGGCGGCCTCGGCCACCTCGGCGTCCGGATAGGTGTCCGGCGTCGTCGGCTCCTGACCCTCCGGGGAGGGAGCAGCCCGGTCCGGCTGCTCCCCCTCCGGGGTGACGTGGTCGTCGGTCACTTGGTGTCGCCCTCGTCGTCGACGATCTCGGCCTCGACGACGTCGTCGTCGGCCTCGCCGGTCGCGCCCGTCGAGCCGCCCGCGGCGGCGGAGTCGGCCTCCGCGGCGGCGTACATGGCGGCACCCATCTTCTGGCTGGACTCACCCAGCTTGCTGATGGCGGCGGTCAGCGCCTCCGCGTCGGTCTCGGCGTTCTCGAGCGCACCCTTGAGCGCCTCGACGTCCGCGGTGACCTCGGCCTTGACGTCGTCCGGGATCTTGTCGCCGTTCTCGGCGAGGAACTTCTCGGTCGTGTAGACGAGCTGGTCGCCCTGGTTGCGGACCTCGACGGCCTCGCGGCGCTTCGCGTCCTCCTCGGCGAACTGCTCGGCCTCCTTGACCATGCGGTCGATGTCGTCCTTCGACAGCGCGCTGCCGCCGGAGATGGTCATCGACTGCTCGCGGCCCGAGGCCTGGTCCTTGGCCGAGACGTGCACGATGCCGTTGGCGTCGATGTCGAAGGTGACCTCGATCTTCGGCACGCCCCGCGGCGCCGGCGGGAGGCCGGTCAGCTCGAAGTTGCCGAGCGGCTGGTTCTGCGACCACATCTGGCGCTCGCCCTGGGCGACCTTGATCTCCACCGACGGCTGGTTGTCGTCGGCGGTGGTGAAGATCTCCGACCGCTTGGTGGGGATCGTGGTGTTGCGCTCGATGAGCGTGGTCATCACGCCGCCCTTGGTCTCGATGCCGAGGGAGAGCGGGGTGACGTCGAGGAGCAGGACGTCCTTGACCTCACCGGCGAGGACACCGGCCTGGAGCGCGGCGCCGACGGCGACGACCTCGTCCGGGTTGACGCCCTTGTTGGGCTCCTTGCCGCCGAGCATCTCCTTGACCAGCTCGGTGACGGCGGGCATCCGGGTCGAGCCGCCGACGAGGACCACGTGGTCGATCGCGGAGAGGGCCACGCCGCCGTCCTTGAGGACGTTCTGGAAGGGCGCCTTGGTGCGCTCGAGCAGGTCGGCGGTGAGCCGCTGGAACTCCGAGCGCGTGAGCCGCTCCTCGAAGTGCAGCGGGCCGTTCTCGCCGTGGGTGATGTAGGGCAGGTGGATCGTGGTGTCGCTCGAGGAGGACAGCTCGATCTTCGCCTTCTCCGCGGCCTCCTGGAGGCGCTGCGCGGCGATCTTGTCGGCGGAGAGGTCGACGCCGTTGGCGTCCTTGAACTTCTTGACCATCCACTCGACGACCGCGTTGTCCCAGTCGTCGCCACCGAGGTGGTTGTCACCGCTGGTGGCCTTGACCTCGACGACGCCCTCGCCGATCTCGAGCAGGGACACGTCGAACGTGCCGCCACCGAGGTCGTAGACGAGGATCGTCTGGTCGTCGCCCTTGTCGAGGCCGTAGGCCAGCGCGGCCGCGGTCGGCTCGTTGACGATGCGGTCGACCTT
>DATMHM010000085.1:0-34062 GCA_035554935.1 Nocardioides sp.
GGGCCGCGTACAGCGCGAAGCACAGCTGGTCGTCGAGCAGCGGCGCGGCCGCGGCCGGCGTGTGGTCCTCGTTCGTCACGCGCCCATTGTCACGGACGGCCCGTGCCCGCCGTCACCGAACGGGGATCGAAGCCGAAGGGAAGCTCCAGACGGTGGGCGCGCATGAGGTCGTCGTCGGAGAGGAGTTCGCCGGTCCTGCCGTCCGCGGCGATCACGCCCTCGCTGAGGATCAGGGAGCGCGGGCACAGCTCCAGGGCGTACGGCAGGTCGTGCGTGACCATCAGCACGGTCACGTCCAGGGAGCGCAGGATGTCCGCCAGTTCGCGGCGCGAGGCCGGGTCGAGGTTGGACGACGGCTCGTCCAGCACGAGGATCTCCGGCTCCATCGCCAGCACGGTCGCGACCGCGACCCGGCGCCGCTGGCCGAAGGAGAGGTGGTGCGGCGGGCGGTCGGCGAAGTCGGCCATCCCGACCTGCTCGAGGGCGTCCATCACCCGACGCTCGAGCGCGGCGCCCCGCAGGCCGAGGTTCGCGGGCCCGAACCCGACGTCGGCGCGGACCGAGCCCATGAAGAGCTGGTCGTCGGGGTCCTGGAAGACGATCCCGACCCGGCGGCGGATCTCCAGCAGGTTCTTCCTCGTCACCGGCAGCCCGCTGACCGCGACGCTGCCCTCGCCGTGGCCGGTCTCCGCGGACAGGATCCCGTTGAGGTGCAGCACGAGCGTGGTCTTGCCCGCGCCGTTGGGACCGAGCAGCGCGACCCGCTCGCCCGAGTGCACGTGCAGGTCGACGCCGAAGAGCGCCTGGTGGCCGTCGGGGTAGGCGAAGGCCACCCCCTGCAGGTCGAGGACGGGGGTCATCGGGAGCCTCCGTGGGTCGCGTCGGGGTCGGGGAGGCGGCCGTCGTACCCACGGGACAGCATCGCGAGGTGGACCCGCTCGCCCCGCTCGTAGGACCGCACGAACAGGGCGCCGAGGGTCCGTGCCAGGGCCGGCCAGTGCCGCGGGGAGCGCGGGTCGACGCCGCGCGAGCGCATCGCGGTCACCATCCGGCCGAGGTCAGCGCTGACCACGTCGAGGTAGCGCACCATGAAGCCCATGATCTGCACCAGCAGGTCGGGGAACCGCAGCCGCTGCAGGCCGCGCAGCACCGCGTCGGGCTCGGTCGTGGCGGCGAGCGTCAGGGACGCGAGGACACCGAGCGTGCCCTTGACCGCCAGGCCCCAGGCGGCAAGCAGGCCGGACTCGGACACGCTGACCGACCACCCGCCGGGCAGGGGTACGTCGACGCGCGGGCCCTCGGCGACGAAGGGCACCAGGGCGGCGAACACGAGGAAGGGCACCTCGATGACCATCCGCGGCAGCAGGCAGCCGAGCGGGACCCGCGAGGCGGCGATCACGGCGAGGAGCACGCCGAGGTGGACGGCGTAGGCGGCGAACCAGTCGCGCGGCGTGGCGACGACGAGCAGGACGAAGGCCAGCAGCGCCAGGATCTTGACGTGTGCGGGCGCCCGGTGAACCACGGAGTGCCCGTGGAAGTGGAGGCGGTGCCCGTGTCCTGCGCCCATCGCTCCCCTCCTCCTCGATCCGTCCCGTTCAGTCCGCGTCCGCCGGCACGGGCGGCTCGGCGGCGTCGTGCCCGCCGGAGCCGTCGCGGCGCCGGAGCACCCGGAACAGCCCGCCGCCGAGCAGCAGGGTGAGGGCGACGCCCGCCACGCCGGCGATGCCCCCGCTGAGCCGGGCGTCGTCGACCCCCGCGGTGCCGTAGTCCTCGAACGGGCTGCCGGTCGTGGCCGGGTCCTCGTCGGCGGAGTCGAGGAAGCCGGTCCTGCCGGCGACGTACTCGAGGCCGTCGGGGTGGCTGCTGGCGTAGTAGCTGCCGACGCCGGCGAGGAGCAGGGCGACCAGCAGGCCCACGACGAGGAACCGGCGGTGGCCGGCCGGGGCGGTGCGTTCGCGGCTCATGCGCGCGCTGCCGCGGTGACGAGGGTGGTGCGGCCGGCGAGGCCGCGGGCGCCGTGCACGAGGTCGGGCCGGGAGGCGACGACCGCACTCACCACCAGGCCGGTGATGAGGGCCTCGCCGACGCCGATGACGACGTGCCAGCCGAGCATCGCCGCGAGCACCTTGCCGGTCGCGACCTCGGCGGTGCCGCCGACCGCGAAGAGCAGCGTGAAGAACGCCGCTGCCGCCGGCACGGAGACGAGGGCTCCGACGGCCGCAGCGGCGGGCACGGAGCCGACCCGGCGCGGCAGCACGACGAGCACGAGCCGGAAGACGGCGTAGCCGACGAAGGCGCCGACCAGGGCCATCAGCGTGATGTTGGTGCCGAGGGCGGTGAGTCCGCCGTCGGCCATGAAGAGCGCCTGGACGAGGAGGACCACGCTGATGCACAGCGCGCCCGTCCATGGCCCGACGAGGACGGCGGCGAGGGCGCCACCGAGGAGGTGGCCGCTGGTTCCGGCGCCGACCGGGAAGTTGATCATCTGGCCCGCGAACACGAACGCCGCGACCAGCCCGGCCATCGGTGCGGTCCGGTCGTCGAGCTCGGCACGGGCCTTGCGCAGGGCCACGGCCACGCCCGTCGCGGCGACCACTCCGGTGGCGACCGAGGTCGGCGCGTCGAAGAACCCGTCAGGGACGTGCATCGCAGTGCTCCTGTGTTCGGCCCGCGGCCCGCGGGGTAGTTAGATGGTCACGAGCAGCACCCACCTTATTGCATGGCATTTGCAACAGCACCTGCCCATCAGGAGAGTAGCCAACCCCCATGAGCGAACAGGTCCGCCTGTCCCCCGGCGACACCGCCCCCGACTTCACCCTCATCTCGGACACCGGTGAGGACGTCTCGCTCGCCGCGCTGCGGGCCGAGGGCCAGAAGGTGATCGTCTACTTCTACCCCGCCGCGATGACACCCGGCTGCACCAAGCAGGCCTGCGACTTCACCGACTCCCTCGACTCGCTGCAGGCCTCCGGCTACACCGTCGTCGGAGTCTCGAAGGACACCCCCGCGAAGCTCGCGAAGTTCCGCGAGCGCGACGGCCTGACCATCACCCTGCTCTCCGACCCGGAGCTCGAGGTGCACCGCGCCTACGGCGCCTTCGGCGAGAAGAAGCTCTACGGCAAGGTCGTCGAGGGTGTCATCCGGTCCACCTTCGTCGTCGACGCCGGCGGCGACGTCGAGGTCGCGCAGTACAACGTCAAGGCGACGGGTCACGTCGCGAAGCTCCGCAGGGACCTCGGGCTCGCCTCCTGACCAGCGCCCCACCACTCGCTGACCACACGCTGACCACGCTGACCACGCTGACCACTCGTCGTCCGGGACTACCGAAGGACTCCAGATGAAGC
This sequence comes from Nocardioides sp., assembly GCA_035554935.1. Lineage (GTDB taxonomy): Bacteria > Actinomycetota > Actinomycetes > Propionibacteriales > Nocardioidaceae > Nocardioides. The sequence goes on from DATMHM010000085.1 coordinate 3,345, forward strand.
TGCACCAGTCGCTCGCCGACCTCGCCCGCGACCACGGCCACGGCCTGTTCCGCGACGCCACCGCGTTCCGCGGCTCGCTCGACGACTACCTCGACGAGCAGCAGGCCTCGAGCGGGACGATCAACCTGCTCACCGACGCCGTGCGCCTGGGCGCCCTCGACGGCCTGCTGACGATGCTCGACAGCGGGGCCAATCCCGCCGACGCCGTCGAGTCGGCCGGCCAGCGCCTGGCTCGCGACCGCGGCAGCGCCGACGTGCGGGGCTGCCAGTGGGCGGTCGCGGTTCTCGGGTTCGCGCTGGGCAAGGTCCCGGAGGGCCTGGTCACCGGCCTCGACCCCGACGCCGGGACCGCGGCACCCCCGGCGGCGCCGCCCGCGGCACCGCCGTACCAGTCGCCGGTCACCGCACCCGTCATCTCGCCGGTGGCGCCGCCGCAGCCGCCGGTGATGTCTCCCCCGCACCAGCCGGTCGGCAGCTACCCCGCCCCGGCGCCCTTCGCGGGCGGCGGCTGGTCGCAGCCGGCGCCGGCGCCGAAGAAGGGCAGGACGGGCCTGGTCGTCGCGGCCGTGGTGGCGGCGCTGGTGCTCGTCATCGGCGGCATCGTCGCGATCGTCGCGCTGGGCGGGGACGACGACCCGTCCGCGGGCGAGGACCCGACGTCGGAGTCGACGTCGGAGTCGACGACGCCGGGCAGCGAGGAGCCCAGCGAGGACGTCCCCGACCTCGGCGGCCCGACCATCGAGGGCCTCGGCTACACCGTCCAGGTCCCGAACGGCTGGACCGACGGCACCGAGGAGTTCGTCAAGCAGAACCCGGGCCTGACCACCCTCGACAAGGTGATGCTCTGGGGCGACACGTTCAACACCGCCCGCGGCAACGTCATCGTCGAGACCCAGTCGTCCTACGGCTACACCGACCCCAACGACCTCAAGGACGACTGGAAGGCCGCACTCGTCGAGTCCGACTCGACCGCCGACATCGTCGACATCCCGAACGTCTCCATCGACGGCCAGACCGCACTCGGCGTGGAGATCAGCCGCACCAACGACAGCGGCGTGCCGGTCAAGCAGCGCGCGCACCTCGTGATCAGCGGTGACAAGGGCTACTCGATCACCGTCTCCCTCAAGGAGGGCGACGACGACGTGCTGACGAGGTTCGAGGAGATCCTGACGACCTGGCGCTGGGAGGGCTGAGCAGGCCGGACCCGGTCGCCCTAGGGTTGGACCGCCCACGCCGGAGTGGTGGAACTGGCAGACACGCAGGTTTTAGGTACCTGTGCCTTCGGGTGTGCGGGTTCGAGTCCCGCCTCCGGCACCGTGGAACGGGATCGGCTCAGTCGGCCGAGCCCAGGAACGCGCCGACCAGCGGCGCGATCTCGCGCAGCGCCTGGCCGCGGTGGGAGATCGCGTCCTTGTCCTCGCGGGTGAGCTCGGCGGTCGTGACCCCCGGACGCGCGTTGGCGACGAAGAGCACGTCGTAGCCGAAGCCGCCGCTCCCCCGGACCTCGCGCACCACGGTGCCGTCCATGCGGCCCTCGACGACCAGCTCCCGGCCGTCGGGGTGCGCCAGCGCGACGGCGCAGGTGAAGTGCGCCGTACGACGCTCGTCGGGCACGTCCGCGAGCTGGGCCAGCAGCAGCCGGTTGTTCCGGTCGTCGCTCCTGGGGGGACCCGACCAGCGCGCCGACAGCACACCCGGCATCCCGTTGAGCGCGTCGACGCACAGCCCGGAGTCGTCGGCGAGGGTCGGCAGGCCGGTGGCGGCGACGCCGGCGCGCGCCTTGAGCAGCGCGTTGCCCTCGAAGGTCGGCTGGTCCTCGACCGGCTCCTCGAAGGGGGCCACGTCGTCGAGCCCGAGCACCTCGACCGCAGCCAGGTGCTCGGCGAGGATCCGCCGCATCTCCTCCAGCTTCTTCGCGTTGCGGGAGGCGACGAGGACCGTCGGCACCTCAGCCACCGGCGAGCGCCTCGCGCTGCAGGCGGGTGAGGTCGGCGCAGCCCTTCTCCGCCAGCGCCAGCAGGGCGTCGAGCTCGGCGCGGTCGAACGTCGCGCCCTCGGCCGTGCCCTGCACCTCGACGAACTTGCCGTCGCCGGTCATCACGACGTTCATGTCGGTCTCGGCGCGCACGTCCTCGACGTAGGGCAGGTCGAGGCGCGGGACGCCGTCGATGATGCCGACGCTGACCGCGGCGACCGAGCCGGTGAGCGCGCCGGGGACGCCGAGCTTCACGCACGCGTCCGCGAGTGCGACGTAGGCGCCCGTGATCGCGGCAGTGCGGGTGCCGCCGTCGGCCTGCAGCACGTCGCAGTCGATCTGGATGGTGTTCTCACCGAGCGCCTTGTTGTCGATCACCGCGCGCAGCGAGCGGCCGATCAGCCGGCTGATCTCGTGGGTCCGGCCGCCGATCCGGCCCTTGACCGACTCCCGGTCGGAGCGCGTGTTGGTCGCCGCGGGAAGCATGGCGTACTCCGCGGTGACCCAGCCCAGCCCGGAGCCCTTGCGCCAGCGCGGGACGCCGTCCGACGCGGACGCGGCGCAGAGCACGCGGGTGCGTCCGAACTCCACCAGCACCGAGCCGGCGGGGTGGTCGAGCCAGTTGCGGGTGATCGTGATGGGGCGCAGCTCGTCGTCGGCGCGGCCGTCCTCGCGGGTGCTCATGGGGAGCAAACCTACCGACTGCTCAGCGAGCGACCGCCCACGCCCTGCGCACCGCCCACGGTCCGAGGTCCCGCGCACGGCGCCCCACCCACGGCGCCCCCTCGGTGACCATCCAGGCCACGTCGCGCCGCCAGCTCGGCGGACACCCGCCCTCCGGGACCAGGCTGGGCAGTGGGAGGTCGAGGCCGGCGGCCTGCAGCCGCTCGGCCCAGGCCCGCGCGAGCGCCCGGTGCCCGGCCTCGGAGGGGTGGAACCGGTCGATCGACCAGTTCGCCCGGTCGAACACCTCGGGCAGCACTGCGAGGTCGAGGCGCAGCCCGCCATGGGTGGCGTGGACCTCGTCGTACACCTCGTTGAGGACGGCGATGCGCTCGCGGATCGGGCGCACCACCACGCGCGGCAGGCCGAGCACCGTGCCGTGGTCGTGCCAGCGCACGGTCATCAGGGTCGCGCCGACCGCGGTCAGCTCGCCGGCGACGTGCAGCAGGTCGGCGCGCACCCGCTCCGGGTCCCACGTCGACCGCAGCGTGTCGTTGACCCCCACGAGGAGCGAGGCCAGGTCGGGCCGGTGCGCGAGTGCCGCGTCGAGCTGCTGCTCGCGGACGATCGCGGCGGTGGCGCCGGAGGTCGCGAGGTTGCAGAAGGAGACGTCGTACGACGACCGGAGGGACTCGCTCAGCAGCCGCGCCCAGCCCCGCCACTCCCCGCCGGGGACCGGGTCACCGAGGCCGACCGTGGTGCTGTCGCCGAGGGCGGCGAACCGCAGGTATCCGTTGCCCACGGGGACCACCGTGACGCAGCCCGCTACGCACAGGCCCCGTCACGGTGACGCGTCCGGCAATCCTGGGTGAATCCCCGGAGCCGTCGCCCCGGCGCGGGCGAGGGCGTCACTTCACCTCGGCGCGAAGGATCCGCAGCACCCCCAGCACCAGCGGGGCCACGATCCACACGCCGCCGCTGACGAGCAGCTGACCCCAGGCCTCCGCCGTCTGCGGGAGCTCCTCGGCGAGCAGGAGCACGTTGAGCTGGATGCTCAGCCACGGGATGACGTCCTCGAAGGCCGGGATGAAGCCGGCGATCGCCGCGAGGATGGCGAGGGAGGCGTACCACGCGATCAGGAACACCACGATCGACGCGGGCGTGTTGAGGAACAGCGAGGCGAGCGCGAACCCGAAGACCGTCGTCACGACCAGCGCGATCGGCGCGAGCAGGAAGACGAACTCGGCCTCGACGTCCCAGTCGGTCAGCTCCGGCTGCAGGACGTCGCACAGGGCCGTGCAGACGGCGGCCACGACGAACATCAACGCGACCGTGAGCAGCGCCAGCAGCACGGCGGCGCCGAGCTTGGCGAGCACGACCCGCAGGCGCCGCGGCTCGAGGGTGAAGCTCACCATCGCGGTGCGCTGGCTCCATTCGGTGGTGACCAGCATGATCGCCAGGATCGGCATCAGGATCAGCGCGACCAGGAAGACGTTGCCGGTGAAGTCGGTGAAGCTGGACTCGATGTCCTGCACGTTCACCGAGATCAGCGCGATCAGCTGCAGCAGCGTGACGAGCAGGCCGATCGTGAACATCAGCCAGAAGCCGGCGCGGGTGTCGCGCGCCTTGCGCAGCTCGACCAGGCACAGCCGCCAGAACGGCACCGGCGACGTGCCCCGGACGTCGAGGGTGGCGGCCGGTGCGCCGGCCGGCCCGGACGGCCCGGACGGCCCGGACGGGGGCGGCGGGGGCGGGAAGACGTGGCTGCTCATGCGATGGCTCCTGCCGTGACGGCGTCGCGCTGGGTGGACGAGGTGAGCTCGAGGAAGAGGTCCTCGAGACTCTGGCCGCCGTCGCGCAGGTCGGTCAGCACCACCTGCGCCTGGAGGGCCACGCGGCCGACCTGCTCGGTCGTGGCGGTCACCCGCAGGCCCGCCCCCATCGGGGTGACGTGGTGCCCGGCGGCGACGAGGGCCGCGCCGAGGGCGGCGTTGTCGAGCGAGGTGACCAGGGCGCTCGCGGCGCGCGAGTGCATGGCCAGCAGGGACGCGCGGTCACCCTGCGCGACGATCCGGCCGTGGCCGATCAGGATCATCTCGTCGGCGATCTGCTCCACCTCGTGCAGCAGGTGGCTGGACAGCAGGACGGTGCCGCCGCGGTCGGCGTACCCCTTCAGCAGGCCGCGCATCCACCGGATGCCCGCCGGGTCGAGGCCGTTGGCGGGCTCGTCGAGGATCAGCACGGACGGGTCACCGAGCAGGGCGTGTGCGATGCCGAGGCGCTGCTTCATGCCGAGCGAGTAGTTGCGCAGGCGGCGCTTCGCCTCCGCGTCGGTGAGGCCGACCAGCGCGAGCATCTCGTCGACCCGCGACGACGGCAGGCCCATCGTGCGCGCGCCGATCGTCAGGATCTCCCGGCCGGTGCGGCCGGCGTGCTGCGCGGAGGCGTCGAGGAGGACGCCGACGTGCCGGGCCGGGTTCGGGATGTCCTGGTAGCGCAGACCGCCGATGGTCGCCTGCCCCCGCGTGGGCGGCGTCAGGCCGACCATGATCCGCATCGACGTCGACTTCCCGGCCCCGTTCGGGCCGAGGAAGCCGGTCACCCGCCCGGGTCGGCAGGCGAAGCTGATGTCGTCGACGGCGGTGAAGCTGCCGTAGACCTTGGTGAGGTGATCGACCGTGATCATGCCACCCAGCCTGCCGTACGACGGCCGGCCGAAACCTCGGCGCCCCGGTGCGGAGGTGCGTCAGAGCTCGTAGACCGCGCCCTGGGTGGCCAGCTCGGTCGGGCCGTCGTAGGCCTTGCTCGCCTCGGCCAGCATGGTCTGGGCGTCGTGCCACGGCGGGACGTGGGTGACCACCAGGCGCTTCACCCCGGCGCGCGTGGCGATCTCGCCGGCCTCCTGGCCGGTGAGGTGCAGGTGCGGTGGGTTGTCGTCGCAGGAGCGGAAGGACGCCTCGCACAGGAAGAGGTCGGCGTCGACGGCGATGTCGTGCAGCGAGGCGGTCGGGCCGGTGTCGCCGCTGTAGGCCAGGACCTTGCCGAAGGCGGTCAGGCGCAGGCCGTAGGCGGGCACCGGGTGGTCCACCTCGAACGGCTCGATCCGGAACGGACCGAGGTCGATCGGGTCGCGGTAGACGCGGAAGGAGAACTCCTCGCGCATGCCCGGCTTGCGGGGCAGGTCGTAGGCCTTGGCGAGCCGCTTTGCGGTGCCCTTCGGGCCCCACACCGGGATCCGCGGCTGGGTGCCCGTCGGGTGGTACTTGCGCAGCACGTAGTAGCTGGTCATGTCGACGCAGTGGTCGGCGTGCAGGTGGCTGATGAGGACCGCGTCGACCTGGAGCGGGTCGACGTAGCGCTGCAGCACGCCGAGCGCGCCGTTGCCCATGTCGAGCACCAGGCTCCAGGTGCGCAGCGCGTCGCTGGCCTGCACGAGGTAGCAGCTCGCGGGCGAGTCGGGTCCCGGGTAGGAGCCGGAACAGCCGACGACGGTCACCTTCACCGAGCGCTCCGCCGGCGGCACGCGCAGCATCGTCGTCCCGGGCGCCACTTCTCCACTCATGCAAGTCCCCCTGCGAACTGTCCCGCCGCCACGAGCTCGGGGCCGAGGAACCGGCGCCCGATCGTCTCGAACTCCGCCGGCGCACCGGTCGTGGCGAAACGGTGGACCGGGTCGCCGTCCGGCCGCATGAGGCCGGTGTCCGCGAGCATCCGGTAGACGTCCTTGGCGCACTCCTCGGCACTGCTCACCAGCGTCACGTCGTCGCCCATCACGTAGGAGATGACGCCGGTCAGCAGCGGGTAGTGGGTGCAGCCCAGGATCAGGGTGTCGATGTCGAGCTCGATGAGCGGGTCGAGGTACTCGTGCGCGACCGCGATCAGCTCGTCGCCGCCGGTGACCCCCCGCTCGACGAAGTCGACGAAGCGGGGACAGGCGCGGGTGGTGAGGCTGATCTGGGGGGCGGCGGCGAACGCGTCGTCGTAGGCCATCGACTCCGCGGTCGAACGGGTGCAGATGACGCCGATCCGGCCGTTGTGGGAGGCGGCGACGGCCCGGCGGGTGGCGGGATAGATCACCTCGACGACGGGTACGTCGTAGCGCTCCCGCGCGTCGCGCAGCATCGCCGCGCTGGCGGAGTTGCACGCGATGACCAGCGCCTTCACGCCCTGGTCGACGAGGTGGTCGAGGCACTCGAGGGCGTACTCGCGGACCTCGCCGATCGGCTTCGGCCCGTAGGGCTGGCGGGCGGTGTCCCCGACGTAGGTGATCGACTCGTGCGGCAGCTGGTCGATCACGGACCGCGCCACCGTCAGGCCACCGAACCCGGAGTCGAAGATCCCGATGGGGGCGTCGACGTTGGCGGGGACGTCGCCGCTGACGTCGAGTTGGCGGGGCACCCGTCCAGCCTACGGCGTCGCAGTCCCGGCACGGGACATTCCGGGACCGAGATCACGTCGCGCGCCTATGCTCGGACGCGTGATCCACGCACGCCGGCTCGGGCGGGTCCGTACGGTCTCGGTCCTCCTCCCGCTGCTCCTGCTCCTCGCCCTGCTCCCCGGAGGCGGCCCGGCCCCGGCCGGCCGCGAGCATGCGGAGCAGCTGGCGCCGGTCGCCTCGGTCAACCGGCTGCGCGTGGTCGCGATCTCGCTCGACGGGCTCAACCCACGGGCGATCAGCATCCTCGGCCGGGACCGGCTCCCCCACCTCTACCGGATGCTGTCGGAGGGGGCGTGGACCATGAACGCGCGGTCCCAGGTCGAGCTGACGACGACCCTGCCCAACCACACCAGCATGGTGACCGGGCGTCGCGTCGACGCCGCGAGCGGCGGGCACGGCGTCACGTGGAACACCCACCTCCCCGGTACGACGGTGCGGAATGCGGCCGGCCACGACGTGTCCTCGGTGTTCCGTGTGGTGCGCGCGGCGGGCGGCGCCACGACCCTGTTCTCGACCAAGACCAAGCTCAGCCTGTTCAGCCGCTCGTGGCCGAACGCGATCACCCGCACGGTGATCCGCACCGATGCGGACGGGACGCTGACCGCCCTCTTCCGCCGGGACCTGCTGGCCCACCGCCGGTCCTTCGCGTTGCTGCACCTGGGGCTGGCCGACCGGGTCGGTCATGACGCGGGCTGGCTCAGCCCCGCCTACCTCGCCGCGGTCGAGCGCCTGGACCGGCTGGTCGGCTCGGTGCTCGCCACGATCCGCACCACGTGGCGGCTGCGCCGGTCGACCATGGTCGTGCTGACGGCCGACCACGGCGGCGTGCCGGGGGGTAGGGATCACGAGGACCCGACTCTCCTCGACGACTACCGCGTGCCGTTCGTCGTGTGGGGGCGGGGCGTGGCGCACCGGGGCCTCTACCGGCTCAACCCCGACCGCATCGAGCCCGGCCGCAGCCAGCCCGGCTTCGGTGGGAGCCAGCCGATCCGCAACGGCGACCTCGCCAACCTCGCCACCGACGTCCTCGGCCTCGGGCCGGTGCCGGGCAGCCTGTGGAACAGGCGTCAGGACCTCGACTGGCGCTGACCCTCAATGCTGACCGGAGCCGGCCGGAGCGGGGCCCAGCGGCGCGGTCACGCCCAGAGCTGGCCCTCGAGGCGGTCCTCCGCCTCGTCGATCGTGCCCTCGTAGGCACCGGTCGAGAGGTACTTCCACCCGCCGTCGGCGACGACGAACGCGATGTCGGCGGACTCGCCCGCCTTGACCGCCTTGGCCGCCTGGCCGAGCGCCGCGTGCAGGATCGCGCCGGTGGAGATGCCGGCGAAGATCCCCTCGAGCTCGAGCAGCTCGCGGACCCGTCGTACGGCGTCGCGCGGACCGACCGAGAAGCGGCTGTCGATCAGCTCGGCGTCGTAGAGCTCGGGCACGAAGCCCTCGTCGAGGTTGCGCAGACCGTAGACCAGCTCGCCGTAGCGCGGCTCGGCGGCGACGATGCGCACGTCGGGCTTGGCGCTGCGGAAGAACCGGGAGACGCCCATCAGGGTGCCGGTCGTGCCGAGGCCCGCGACGAAGTGGGTGATCGACGGCAGGTCGGCGAGGATCTCGGGACCGGTGCCCTCCTCGTGCGCGAGCGCGTTGGCGGCGTTGCCGTACTGGTAGAGCATCACCCAGTCGGGATGCTCGGCCGCGATCTGCTTGGCGACGCGGACGGCCTCGTTGGAGCCGCCGGCCGCGGGCGAGGAGACGATCTCGGCGCCCCACATCCGCAGCAGCTGGCGGCGCTCCTCGGAGGTGTTCTCCGGCATCACGAAGACGGTGCGGTAGCCCTTGAGCTTGGCCGCCATCGCGATCGAGATGCCGGTGTTGCCCGAGGTCGGCTCGAGGATCGTGCAGCCGGGGCGGAGCGTGCCGTCCTTCTCCGCCTCCTCGATCATCTTCAGCGCCGGGCGGTCCTTGATCGAGCCGGTCGGGTTGCGGTCCTCCAGCTTGGCCCAGATCCGCACCTCGGGCGCGCCCGCGGAGTTGAACGGTGCCGACAGTCGCGGCAGGCCCACCAGCGGCGTACCGCCGACGGAGGTCAGGAGGCTGTCGTAGCGGACCATGGCGGCGTGTCGAGACTCAGCGGGCGCCGCCGGCCACGGCCGGCAGGATGACGACCTGGTCGCCGTCGGCGAGCTCGGCCCCGAGGCTGCCGATGAACCGGACGTCCTCGTCGTTGATGTAGATGTTGACGAAGCGGCGCAGCTCGGTGCTGCCGTCCTTGTCCTCGACCAGCCGGTCCTTGATGCCGGGGTGGTCGGCCTCGAGGGAGTCGATGAGCGCGCTCAGGCTGGCGCCCTCGGCACTGACGGCCTTCTCGCCACCCGTGTAGGTGCGCAGGATGGTCGGGATCCGGACCTCGATGGCCATGTCAGCTGCTCTCCTCTGAAGGGACGGTGCCGACGACGGTGACCTCTTCCTCGGTCACGACGCCGTCGATGATTCTGTAGGACCTGAACTCCACCGGGCCCGGGTTATTCCCGTGCTCGCGCGTGCTGACGAGCACGTAGTGCGCACCCGGCTCGCTGGCGAGCTCGATGTCCGTGACGCTCGGGTAGGCCTCCGTCTCGGAGTGCGAGTGGTAGATCACCACCGGCTCCTCGTCGCGGTCGTCCATCTCCTTGTAGAGCTGGAAGAGGTCCGTCGAGTCGTACTCGTAGAAGGTCGGGCTGCCGGCCGCGTTCACCATCTCGACGTGGCGCGCGGCGCGGTCGCTCCCGATCGGGCCGACGACCATCCCGCACGCCTCCACCGGGTGGTCCCGCTTGGCGTGCGCCACGAGGGCGTCGTACGTCGCCTGGTCGATCTGCAGCACGCGCTCCAGCGTATTGCGTCGGAGGCGCCGCGCCGGAATCGGCCCGGTGCGCGGGACGGGTCAGGCGGCCGGGGTGACGGACTTGGCGCGGATCCGCTCCGCCGTCGGCCAGCGCACGTCGCGCACCCAGCCGAGCTTCTCCAGCACCCAGATCACCCGGGCGGAGGTGTCGAACTGGAACCGCTTCACGCCGTGCCGCGCCGACGTCGGGTCGGCGTGGTGGAGGTTGTGCCACGACTCGCCGCCGGACGGGATGGCGAGCCACCACACGTTGCCGGAGAAGTCGCGGGACGCGAACGGGCGCTGCCCCAGCGTGTGGCAGATCGAGTTGATCGACCAGGTGACGTGGTGGATCAGGCCGATCCGCACGACCGTGCCCCAGAAGAACGCGGTGAGCGCACCCTGCCAGGACCAGGTGAGCAGCAGGCCGAGCAGCGGCGGCAGGAAGATCGAGGTCAGCACCCACACCCAGAAGGTGCGCGAGATGCGGACCAGGTCGCGGTCCTTGGCGAGGTCCGGCGCGTACTTCTCGATCGGCGTCTGCTCGGGGTCGAAGAGCCAGCCGACGTGGGCCCACACGAAGCCCTTCGTCAGGCCGCGCAGGCTGTTGCCGTAGCGCCACGGCGAGTGCGGGTCGCCGTCGCGGTCGGAGAACTTGTGGTGCTTGCGGTGGTCGGCGACCCAGCGGATGACCGGGCCCTCGACGGCCATCGAGCCGAGGATCGCGAAGGTGACCTTCACCGCGCGGTTGGGCTTGAACGACTTGTGCGTGAAGAGCCGGTGGTAGCCCACGGTGACCCCGTGGAGGGTCAGCGCGTACATGACGACGGTGATGACGACGTCACTCCACCCGAGCCAGCCGCCCCACGCGACCGGGATCGCGGCGAGGAAGGCGACGAACGGCACGGCGATGAACAACGCCAGCGCGAAGCGCTCGGGCCACGACTGGTGGTCGCCGCTCATGGTGGCGCGCACGGCGGTCTGCTCGGGACGGTCGTCGATCGCGGTCATGGTGCTCCCCTGGGGCGTCGGCGGGCCTGCTCGCAGAGGCAAGCCTAGGCCCGTGGTCGGCTCACCTCCCCACCCGGTACCGCCGTTCGGGACGCCCAGTCCCCCCGTACTGCAGGCGAACCTCCGCCGCCCCGGTGTCCACGAAGTGCTCGAGGTAGCGCCGCGCCGTCACGCGGGAGAGGCCGACCACCTCGGCCGCCTCGGACGCCGAGATCTCGCCGGCCGTGCGCGCCGCCTCGAGCACCAGGTCGGCGGTCTCCGGGCTGAGGCCCTTCGGCAGCGTGGACGGTACGTCGACGGCGCGGCCGGTCCCGAACGCCTGGTCGATCGTGGCCTGGTCGACCTGGGCGACGTCGTGCGCGCCGGAGTCCGCGGGCAGGCTGGCCAGCGTGGCCGCCACCCGGCGCAGGCGGTCGGCCAGGTCGTCGTACTCGAAGGGCTTGACGAGGTACTGCATCGCGCCGCCGTGCAGTGCGGAGCGCACGGCGGCGGCGCCGCGCTCGGCAGTGACCATCACGACGGCGACGTCCTCGCCGCGCCCGCGCAGCCGCTCGAGCACCTCCAGCCCGGAGAGGTCCGGGAGGTGGACGTCGAGGAGCAGCAGGTCGGGGCGCAGCGAGGCGACGAGCTCGAGCGCCTCGGCGCCGGTGCGCGCGGTGCCGGCGACCTCGAAGCCGTCGGTCTGCTCGACGAAGCGCCCGTGGATGCGGGCGACCATGAAGTCGTCGTCGACGACGAGGACGCGCAGGGGGCCGGTCACGGTCGCCCATCCTGACCGACGCGGGGCCCGATCGGGAGCACCACGCGGAACTCGGCGCCCGAGGCGCCGCCAGGCTCGGCGTCGTCGACGACCACGTCGCCGCCGCGCTGGGCGCAGATCATCCGGACGAGCGGGAGCCCGATCCCGCGGCCGCCGAGCACGTCCTCCTTGGTGGAGAAGCCGCGCACGAACACGGCGTCGCGCAGCTCCTCGGGGACGCCCGGCCCGTTGTCGCGGACCCGGACGTGGACCGCCTCCTCGTCGGCGTGGATCCAGAGCTCCACGGTGGCGTCCGGCGCGCCGGCGCAGGCGTCGACGGCGTTGTCGACGAGGTTGCCGAGGACGGCGGTGAGGTCGGCGACCTCGTCGGGCGCGAGGGCCGGCAGCCGCGAGCCGGGGTCGAGCTCGAGGGTCACGCCACGCTCCTCGGCGACGGCGTGCTTGGCGACGACGAGCGCCGCGACGCCGGGGTCGGCCAGCCGCTTCGCGACCCGCTCCCCCACCTCCGCCCGGTGCCGGGTGAGCGTGCCGACCAGGGCTGCCACCTCGGCGTACTCCCCCAGCTGGACCAGGCCGGAGATGGTGTGCAGCCGGTTGTCGAACTCGTGGGTCTGCGCGCGCAGGGTGTCGGTGATGGAGAGGTTCGAGCTGAGCTGGCCCTGCAGGGAGACCAGCTCGGTGCGGTCGCGCAGCGTGGTCACCGTGCCGATGCCGCGGCCGCCGGTGGACGCGCGGCCGCGGTTGAAGACGACGACGCGACCGCCGACGAGGGCCAGCGCGTCCTGCACGTCGGCGCCCTCGCCGGTCAGCAGCGCGACCACGTGCGGGTCGAGGCCGAGCTCGTCGACGGCCCGGCCGACCGGCTCCGCGCCGTCCAGCCCGAGGGTGGCGCGGGCGGCGTCGTTCATGACCGTCACCCGGCCGTCGGTGCCGACGCCGACCACCCCCTCGCGGATGGCGTGCAGCAGTGCCTCGCGCTGGTCGGCGAGGTTGGCCAGCTCGGTGGTGCCGAGGCCGCGGGTCGAGCGGCGCACGACCCGCGACACGACCCAGGTGCCGGCCAGTCCGAGCAGCGCCCCGAGGCCGAGGAAGAGCACCAGGTCGGGTGCGGCCGTGGCGACACGGTCGGCGAGCGGCGGGTAGACGATCTCGGCGGCGACGACCGCCAGCAGGGTGCCGTCGGCCTCCGAGATCACCGGCGCGTGGGCGGCGACCGCCCGCTCGCCGTCGGGCTCGACGTCACCGGACCAGCCGCGGCCCTCCAGGGCGTCGCTATCGCCGAGGACGGCGCGCTCGCCGACCCGGCTGGGCTCGGTCGCGGCGAGCACCGTGCCGTCGAGGGACACCACCATGACGTCCGTGGCGCCGGAGAGGATGCCGAGCTCGACGTACGGCGCCAGCGCGCGCGGGGTGTCGCTCGCCTCCGCCTCGCCCGAGCGCACCCGCTCGAGCTGGCTGCGCAGCGGCGAGAGGACGGCGACGTACTCGGCCACCGAGCGCATCTGCGCGCCGCGCTCCTCGGCGAAGTCGGCGGTGGACTGGCGAATGCTCAGCACGCCGACCGCGGTCAGCAGCACCGCGATCACGACGAGCTGCAGCAGCAGCACCTTCGCGGCCAGGGTGAGCTCCCCGCGCCGGAGGTCGAGCCTGCTCAGGGGCCTGACCACAACGACCACAACCTCCTTTGCGTCCGCAAGCGTGACGACCGCCACACCGCACGGACATGCTGGCACGGATCGCCGGTGACGGCGGTCGCCACCCGATCCGCACGGAGGTTCCCATGCACCCGAGTCGACCGAGGAACGCCCTCGTCGCACTCCTCACCGCGCTGGCGCTGGTCGCGCTCGCGAGCGGCTGCGGCGTGACCCGCGGCTCCGACGACCCGGACAACCGCCGGCTGCGGATGATGATCCCCAACAGCCCCGGCGGCGGCTACGACCTCACCGGCCGCGCCGCGGCGCGCGCGATGGAGCAGAACGAGCTGACCGGGCGCTTCGAGATCACCAACGTGCAGGGCGCCAGCGGCACGGTCGCGATGCAGCGGCTGCTCAACGAGGACGGCTCCGACGACCTGATGATGCTCATGGGCCTCGGTGTCGTCGGCGCGGTCTACACCAACGGCTCGGAGGCGACGCCGCTCGAGATGACGCCGATCGCCCGGCTCGTCGAGGAGCAGGAGGGCATCCTCGTGCCCGCCGACTCGCCGTTCGAGACGCTCGACGACCTGGTGCAGGCGTGGAAGGCCGACCCCGGCTCGATCGCCGTGGGCGGCGGCTCCGGCAACGGCGGACCCGACCACCTGTTCCCGATGCAGCTGGCCGACACCATCGGCATCGACCCGACGGACGTCAACTACATCTCGTACGACGGCGGCGGCCCGCTCACGACGGCGCTGCTCGGCTCGAAGATCGACATCGGGATGTCCGGCCTCGGCGAGTTCGAGTCCCAGGTCGCGGAGGGCAAGCTCCGCGTGCTCGCCGTCTCCGGCGAGGAGCGGCTCGACGGCATCGACGCGCCGACCCTCACCGAGTCCGGCGTCGACCTGGTCTTCACCAACTGGCGCGGCGTGCTCGCCCCTCCGGGGATCTCCGACGCGCAGCGCGACTACCTGACCGACCTGCTCACCGAGATGCACGCCACCGACGAGTGGCGCGAGGCGCTGGAGAGCAACGGCTGGACCGACAACTTCGCGACCGGCGAGGAGTTCGAGGAGTTCCTCGCCGAGCAGGACGCCCGCGTGGCCGACACCCTGAAGGAGCTGGGACTGGCATGAGCACGACCACCGAACGGGGCGTGGAGAACCACGCCCACCACCGCGCGATCGACAAGGCGCAGTACGGCATGGCGGGCTTCCTCCTCCTCGCCGGCGGCTGGGTCCTCGTCGACGCGGTCGGGCTCGAGGACGGCTTCGCCGACCAGCCCGTGCAGCCCTACACGCTGCCGTACGTCGTCGGCGCCGGCCTCGTGCTGCTCGGCGTGCTGCTCGGCATCGCCACCGCCCGCGGCGACCGCCCCGAGGCGGAGGAGGGCGAGGACATCGACCTCACCCAGGGCACCGACCTGCGCACCGTCGGCCTGCTCGCCGCGGTCCTGGTCGCGAACATCGCGCTCATCGACGTCCTCGGCTGGGCGATCACGGGCGCGCTGCTGTTCGCCGGTGCCGCGGCCGTGCTCGGCAGCCGGACGTGGGTGCGCGACATCGCGGTCGGCGCAGCCCTGTCCGTCGGCAGCTTCTACGGCTTCTACGTCGGCCTCGGCATCCCGATCCCCGCCGGCATCCTGGACGGAGTGCTCTGATGGACCTGCTGCTCGACGGCTTCGCCACCGCCCTCACCCCGGAGAACCTGCTCTTCGCCGCCATCGGCGTGCTGCTCGGCACCGCCGTCGGCGTGCTGCCCGGCATCGGCCCGGCGATGACCCTGGCCCTGCTGCTCCCCGTCACCTACAGCGTCGGCGCGGACAGCGCGATCATCATGTTCGCCGGCATCTACTACGGCGGGATGTACGGCGGCTCGACCACCTCGATCCTGCTCAACACCCCCGGCGAGTCCTCCTCGGTCATCACCGCGATCGAGGGCAACAAGATGGCCAAGGCCGGCCGCGCCGCGCAGGCGCTGGCGACCGCGGCGATCGGCTCGTTCGTCGCCGGCTCGATCGCGACGGTGCTGCTCTGGATCGTCACCCCGCAGGTGGCCGACCTGGTCGTCACGCTCGGCTCGCCGTCGTACTTCGCGCTGATGGTGCTCGCCCTCTTCGCGGTCACCGCGGTGCTCGGCTCGTCGCGGCTGCGCGGCTTCGTCGCGCTCTTCCTCGGCCTGGCCATCGGCCTCGTCGGCACCAGCACCGGCCAGGCCCGGCTCACCTTCGGCGACCCGCTGCTCGCCGACGGCATCGACATCGTCGTGGTCGCGGTCGCGATCTTCGCGATCGGCGAGGCGCTGTGGGTCGCCGCGCACCTGCGCCGCAAGCCCCTGGAGATCATCCCCGTCGGCCAGCCCTGGATGAGCAAGCAGGACTGGAAGCGCTCGTGGAAGCCGTGGCTGCGCGGGACGGCGTACGGGTTCCCGTTCGGCGCGCTGCCCGCGGGCGGTGCGGAGCTGCCGACCTTCCTGTCCTACGCGACCGAGAAGAAGCTGTCGAAGCACCCCGAGGAGTTCGGCAAGGGCGCGATCGAGGGCGTCGCGGGGCCGGAGGCGGCCAACAACGCCTCCGCCGCCGGCACCCTCGTCCCGCTGCTCGCACTGGGCCTGCCGACGACGGCGACCGCCGCGATCATCCTGGTCGCACTGCAGGGCTACGGCTTCCAGACCGGCCCGACGCTGATGGACCAGCACCCCGAGCTGGTGTGGGCGCTGCTGGCCAGCCTGTTCGTCGCGAACGCGCTGCTGCTGCTGATCAACCTGCCGCTCGCGCCGCTGTGGGCCAAGCTGCTCCGGATCCCCCGTCCCTACCTCTACGCGGGCATCCTGTTCTTCGCCTCGCTCGGCGCCTACAGCGTCAACTTCCAGGCCTTCGACCTCGCGCTGCTGCTCGTGCTCGGCGTCCTCGGCTTCACCATGCGGCGCTTCGGGATCCCGGTCCTGCCGCTGATCATCGGCGTCATCCTCGGACCGAAGCTCGAGGAGCAGCTGACCACCGCACTGAAGATCTCGCAGGGCGACGTCACCACGCTGTGGAGCGAGCCGGTCGCGGTCGCGGTCTATGCCGTGATGGGCCTGCTGCTGCTCGCGATGGCCGTCACCGGCCTGCGTGCCCCGAAGGACGAGTCCCCGGAGGCCACCTCCGAGGAGAAGGAGCTGGTGGAGCGATGAGCACCGACCCGTCGAACACGCCGAGCCCGCTGCAGCCGCGGTGCGTGGTCGCCGCCTACAGCGCCGACGACTACGGCCGGGCCGCGATCCGCTGGGCCGAGGCGGTCGCCCTCGGCGCCGGCGCCCGGCTGGTCGTGGTCAACGCGACCCGCGGCGACAGCCTCGTCGACGCCCGGTTCGCCCACGACGACGAGATCGCCGCTCTGCGCGAGCGGCTCGCGGGCGAGGGCCTCGACGTCGAGGTCCGCCACGACGTCGTACCGGACGTCGCGGAGGCGGTCGTCGCCGCGGCGGACGAGACGTCGGCCGACCTGGTCGTGGTGGGCGTGCGCCGTCGTACGCCGGTCGGCAAGCTGCTGCTCGGCAGCGTGGCCCAGCGCGTCATCCTCGACGCGCACTGCCCGGTGGTGGCCGTCAAGCCCGAGGACTCCTGACCCAGCTGGCCCCGGGGTCAGTGGACGGCGAGGACCAGCGTCTCCTGCAGGAACCCGAGCCACTCGTAGACCTGGTGGGCCTGGGCGCGCGGGTCGTCCTCGGGCAGGGAGTACCAGTACTCCTCGTCGCCCTCCTCGACCTCGAGGCGGGTGCCGAGGGCGAGCCGCAGGTCCGTGAACGAGCGCATCCACACCAGGGCCGTCTCCGGCTCGAGCTCGACGTCGATGGTGATGTCCTCGTCGGTGGGCTCGGGCGGCAGCCCGGCCTCCTCGAGGACGTCGATGATCGTGCCGGCGGCGCGGGACTTGCCGTCGCGCAGGCCGCCCTCGGTGAAGCGCCGGAACTCGGCGGCCGCCTCGTCGTCACCGCGGTAGGCCGTGGGGAAGAGCCGGCGCAGCACCGGGTCCTCAGGCTCGGTGGTCGGGCCGGAGAAGTCGAGCAGCGCCTCCAGCGGGTCGCGCTCCGTCGCAACGACGGCCGACTCGTTGTGCAGCAGCTCGACGAGCTGGGCGGCGAGCGAGCGCAGCAGGTCGGCCTCGAAGACCGAGAAGGTCGCGATGACGCGCTTGCTCCGGCGGTGCCGGACGAATCCAGAGGTCACAGGGCCTTCCCGGTCACTCGGCCTTGGAGAGGGTCGCCCACAGGCCGTACTCGTGCATCGCCTGCACGTCGCGCTCCATCTCCTCGCGGCTGCCGCTGCTGACCACCGACCGACCGTCCTGGTGGACCTCCATCATCAGCTTCTCGGCCTTCCGCTTGCCGTAGCCGAAGTGCTTCTGGAAGACGAAGGTGACATAGGACATCAGGTTCACGGGGTCGTTCCACACCACCGTCACCCAGGGGGTGTCGGCGAGCGTGATGTCGTCCGGGGTGAGGTCCTGCTGGACTCCCGGATCGACCTTCTCCGGGCTCGCGGTCGTCACGACTCCATCGTGTCACAGCGCCCCGGGACGCTCACGAGCACCACGTGTCGGCCAGCGTGGTCACCACGTTGAAGTTGCGGTTCGTGGCCACGACCCGCAGGGACCGCTCGACCTTGTAGGGGTCCACCCCGCCCGCCTGGTAGCCGGGCCCGAGCAGCACGTGCGCCGCGCGGCGTCGTACGACGACCGCGTTGGTCGCGTCGCTGCGCGCCTCGACCTCGGCGACCAGGGCGGGGTCGGGCTCGTCCTTGAGCAGGTACACGTAGTGCCGCTCGACGTCGGACCGGGCCGCGGTCAGCTCCCGGGCGTCGTCGGCGACGGCGGTCAGCTCGGCCGGGGTGAAGGC
Source organism: Nocardioides sp. (assembly GCA_035554935.1). Lineage (GTDB taxonomy): Bacteria > Actinomycetota > Actinomycetes > Propionibacteriales > Nocardioidaceae > Nocardioides. The sequence continues at coordinate 21,564 of DATMHM010000085.1, forward strand.
GATGGTCGGCACCGCGAAGCCGGCCCGCTCCTCGTAGGCCGCCTCGAGCGCCGCCTCGACCTTCGTGCGGGAGCGGAACGGGAGCGTGACCCGGACGTTGCCGGTGTTGATGTGGGTCAGCACGTCGGTGCCGCCCGCCGCCTCCGTCGCGGCGACGATGTCGGCCTTGGGGAACTTGCGGTTCGGTCCGAGGTTGATGGCGCGCAGGAAGGCGACGTAGGTCGGCACCCGCACATTGTGGCCCGGGAGGGGGACGGAATTGCTGTCGTTTGGTCCCAAACGACAGGTTTGTGCACAGAAACCATGTCGTTTGGGACCAAACGACAGGACCAGGTTTCAGAAGATCAGGCAGGAGCTCGTCGCATGGGCGACCAGCCGCTCCCGCCCGTCGTACAGCTTCGCCTCCGCCAAGGCGGTACGGCGTCCCCGCTGCACCACCGTCCCGACCGCCCGGAGCCGGCCGGAGTCGATGGTGACGGCCTTCAGGAACTTCACGGTCAGGTCGAGCGAGGTGTAGCCCTCCCCGACGGCGAGGGTCGAGTGGACCGCGCAGCCGCAGGCGGAGTCGAGCAGGGTGGCGAAGACGCCGCCGTGCATGCTGCCGATCGGGTTGTAGTGGCGCAGCTCGGGGTCGAGCTCGAAGATCGCGGCGCCGCGCTCGGGGACCTCGAAGCCGACGAACCCGAGGGTGTCGGCGATCGGCGCGCGCGGGAGGCGGCCGTCGACCATCGCCTGCAGCTGCTCGAAGCCGTCGAGCGTCGCGGGGTCGACCTGGGTTCGGATCGCGGACTCAGTCATGGGCCCATCAGACCAGTCCACATCTGGGTCTGTCAATGAGACCCAGATCGCCTATGCTGGCCCCATGACCACCCGGACCTCGACGCAGGCCTCGACGCCGACCTCGACGCCGGCCCCTCCCCCGGCGCTCGCCTGGTCGGTCGAGAACTGCACGCTGGGCCGGGCGATGGCGATCCTCGGCGAGCGCTGGACCGTGGTCGTGCTGCGCGAGGTGTTCCTGGGCGTCCGTCGCTTCGACGACATCCGGCGCCACTCGGGCATCCCCCGGCAGGTGCTGTCCAACCGGCTCGCGTCGCTCGTGGACAACGGCATCCTGCACCGGGTCCCCTACCAGGCGGAGGGCTCGCGCACCCGGCACGAGTACCGCCTCACCGACAAGGGCCTCGAGCTCCAGCCGATCCTGCTCGCGATCAGCCACTGGGGCGACCGCCACCTCGCCGACCCCGGCGGCCCGCCGACCGTCTTCGTGCACCGCGACGGGTGCGAGGAGCCGGTGCACGTCGAGGTGCACTGCGGTGCCGGGCACCGGATCGAGGAACCGCGCCAGGTCGCCACCCGCCCGGGTCCCGGTGTGCGTCCGTTCGAGGACCCTCAGGCGCGCGAGCGGGCCAGCAGGTAGACGAAGTACGGCGCGCCGATCAGCGCCACGACCAGCCCGGCCGGCACCTGTGCGGGCGCGATGACGGTGCGGCCGATGAGGTCGGCGAGGCCCAGCAGCACCGCACCGAGCAGGACGGCGACCGGCACCACCCGCGCGTGCCGCGCGCCGACCAGCGCCCGCGCCATGTGCGGCGCCACGAGCCCGACGAAGCCGACCACGCCGACGGCCGAGACGCTCATCGCCGCCAGCAGGGCCGCGGCGACGAGCACGGCGAGCCGGATCGTCTCGAGGCGGACGCCGACCAGCCGGGGCGTGTCCTCGTCCAGGGCCAGCAGGTCGAGCTCGCGGCGGACCAGCCAGGCGAGCGGGAGGGCGAGGGCGAGCACGACCGCGACGGGCAGCACCTGCTCGAAGGTGCGGCCGTACGTCGTACCGGACATCCAGGTGTAGATCCGGGGCGTGTCCCACGGGTTCGAGCGGACCAGCAGGAAGGTGGTCAGCGCAGCCGAGCCGTACCAGGTGCCGATGCCGATCAGCAGCAGCCGGTCGGCGTTGAGGCCACCGCGCCACGACAGTCCGTAGACGAGGGCGAAGGCGACCAGCGCGCCGACGGTCGCGCCGACCAGGATCGAGGAGCTGCTGGCGGCCTGGGTCATGCCGGCGCCGGTCACGACCACCACGGCACCGACCCCGGCGCCGCCGGTGATGCCGAGGATGCCCGGCTCGGCGAGCGGGTTGCGGCAGGTCGCCTGCACGAGCGCGCCGGCGAGGGCGAGCGCGCCGCCCGCCAGCACGGCGGCGGCGACGCGCGGGGCACGCTCGTCGAAGGCGAACTGGATGAGCGGCGCGGCCTCGCCGCGTGCCCAGAGGGAGATGTCGCCGGCCCTGAGCCAGGTGTCGCCGCCGAGCAGGCCGAGGAGGACCACGCCGAGCGCGGCGACGGCGACCACGACGAGGACCACGACGAAGCGGAGCCGGCTGCCGACGCCGACCCGCGCGGCGGCCGGCTGGCGCGCGGGGCCCGCGTCGCGGGAGCGGCGGGCCAGGATGATCATGATGGTGGCGCCGACGAGCGTGGTCGTGATGCCGGTCGGGATCGAGATCGCGTCGTCCGCGCCGAGCACCGCCCGGATGACGGCGTCGGCGACCACGACGACGACCGCGCCGGTCAGGCCGGCGGCGGGGATGAGGACGGCGTGCCGGTGCAGCGCCGGGACGAACTTCCCGCACAGGCGCACGATCACCGGCGCGAACAGCCCGACGAAGCCGATGGGTCCGGCGAGGGTCACCGACGCGGCGGTCAGCAGCACGGCGAGGACGGTGCCGAGCGCGCGGGTGGAGCGCACCGGCACGCCCAGCACGGCGGCGCTGTCGTCGCCGAGGCCGAGCAGGTCCAGGCGCCGGGCGAGGAAGAGCGCGGCGACGGTGCACAGCACCACGACCGGCGCGGCCTGCTGGAAGGCGCGCAGGCCGAGCTGGCTCAGCGAGCCGCTCCCCCACGCGAACAGGCTCGTGGTCTCCTCCCGGAAGAGGATGAGCAGCGTCGAGGTGCCGGCCTGGAGCGCGAGCGCCACGGCCGACCCGGCGAGCACGAGGCGGGTGGTCGCCGTACCCGCGCCGCCGGCGAGGCCGAGCACCAGCGTCGCGGCGAGCAGGCCGCCGCCGAAGGCGGTCAGGCCCGAGGCCCACAGCGGGACGGAGATCCCGAAGGCCGCGACCACGGTGACGGCGAGGTAGGCGCCGCCCGTGACGGCGAGGGTGTCGGGCGAGGCGAGCGCGTTGCGGGCCAGGCTCTGGAAGAGCGCACCGGCGACACCGAGGGCGAAGCCGACGGCGATGCCGGCAGCCAGCCGGGGCACCCGCGAGCCGAGCAGGACGTCGCCGGCGTCGGCCCCGGCGACCGAGCGCTCCCCCAGCAGCCAGCGCCAGATGTCCGCGGCGCCGACCGCGGAGGTGCCCTGCGTCAGGTGCCAGGACGACACCGCGAGCAGGACGACGACGAGCAGCAGCAGTACGCCGGAGGCGCTGAGGGCGCCGCCGGGGCCGAGCCGCGGGGTGACCGCGGCCCGGTCCGGTACGACGGACTGCTGCTGCTCGATCGTCATGGCTGGATCAGATCAGTCCCGGCTCACTTGGTCAGCAGGTCGACGTAGGCGTCGATGACCTGCTGGCTGCTGCGGGGGCCTCCGAAGGTCCACGTGCCCTCGGGGAAGGCGTGCGCGCGGCCCTCGGCGACCGCCGGGATCTTCTTCCAGACGGCGTTCTTCGCGAGCGCGGCGTTGACGTCGCCGGCGGGGTCGACGGTGCCGGTGTAGAAGAAGGTCGCGTCGCCGACGGCGCTCATGCCCTCGACGTCGGTCTGGCCGAGGCCGTAGGCCGGGTCGACCTCGCCGGTCCAGGCGTTCTCGAGGCCGAGCGCCTCGCCGAGCTCACCCATGAGCGAGCCCTGGCCGAACGGACGGATGGAGACGTTGCCGCCCTGGATCCAGCCGTCGAAGTAGACGAACTTCTCGGTCTCCACGTCGGCCGCGGCGACGGCCTCCTTGGCCTCCTCGAGCGTCGCGTTGAAGTCGTCGACGACGACCTCGGCGCGCTCCTCGCGGCCGGTGGCCTGCGCGATCAGCTCGAAGGTGCTGATCATGTTGGCGATCGGGTCGGCGGCGTCGGCGCCCTTGGTGGCGAGCACCGGGACGTCGTACTTCTCCAGCTGCTTGATGATCTCGTCCTCGGCCGTGTATGCCTCGATGATCACCAGGTCGGGGTTGGTGCCGAAGAGGGTCTCGAGGTTCGGCTCGCCGCGGGTGCCCACGTCGGTGACGCCCTCGGCGGGCAGCTCCTCGGCGGTGTCCCAGGTGGAGTAGCCCTCGAGGTCGGCGACGGCGACCGGCGTCAGGCACAGGGAGAGGACGTCCTCGACCTGCTGCCACTCGAGCACGGCGACGCGCTCGGCGGGCTTGTCGAGCTCGACCGTGCGGCCGTAGCTGTCGGTCAGCGTCACCGGGCCGGTCGACGTCGCGGTCTCGTCCGCGGCGCAGTCGACGGAGTCGTTGGCGCGGGGCGCCTCGTCGTCGGTGCTGGCCTCGGTCGTCCCGCACGCGGCCAGGAGCAGGCCGAGCGGCAGCGCCAGGGCAGCGGCAATCGGTCGTGTCTTCATGGGGTTCCTCACTGTGGATGGACGCGTCAGGAGCGACGCTGGTGGTGCCTGCCCTGGGCCTCCACGCGCACCGCGCCCGTCTCCGGGTCGAGGAGGCAGCGGATGGGCAGTCCGTAGACGTCGGAGAGGTGCTCCGCCGTCAGTACGTCGGAGGGTGCGCCGACCGCGCGGACCGTGCCCTGGTGCAGCAGCACGACCTGGTCGGCCACGGTGGCGGCGTGGTTCAGGTCGTGGAGGACGACCCCGAGCGCCGTCCCGTGGTCGTCCGCGAGGTCGCGGACGAGGTCGAGGGTCTCGACCTGGTAGCGCAGGTCGAGGTGGTTGGTGGGCTCGTCGAGGAGCACGACGCCGGTGTCCTGCGCGAGGCAGGTCGCCAGCCACACCCGCTGGAGCTCCCCGCCCGAGAGCTGGTCGACGGGCCGGTCGGCCATGGCGTCGATGCCGGTGACCGCCATCGCGCGGTCGATCGCGGCGCGGTCGGCGTCGGTGACGCCGGAGAAGCGGCCGCGGTGCGGGTGCCGGCCGAAGGCGACGACGTCGCGGACCTCGAGCCCCGAGGGGTGCGGGCGCGACTGTGACAGCAGGGTCACCCGGCGCGCGAACTCCTTCGCACTCAGCGGCGCCGCGTCCACGTCGTCGACGTGGACGGTGCCGGAGTCGATGCGGTGCAGCCGGGCCAGGGAGCGGAGCACGGTCGACTTGCCGCTGCCGTTGGGACCGATGAGGGCGGTGACCACACCGGGCTCCAGGCGCACGGAGACGCCGTGCACCACGGTGGCGCGCTGGTAGCCCAGCACCAGGTCGCGTCCTTCGAGAGCGGCAGTCACAAAGCGCAGGCTACCCTAACTAAGCCTGCCCTTTCTCACGGGCCCGCGCGCTGGCCGATGACGCGCTCGACGAACTCGGCCACCACCCGCGCGAACCGGGCGGGGTCGGCGAGGTGGACCAGGTGACCCGCCCCCGGGTGGACGACCACCTCGAGCCGGGAGAGGTGGGCGGCCAGGTGGGCGCGCACCGCGTCGGCCGGCTCCTGCCCGCCGACGTAGAGGTAGGGCACGTCGACCGCGTCCAGGAGCGCATCGATCGTCGCCTGCGCGCGCTCCGGCCCGACGCTGAGCGGGAGGTGCCAGTGGTCCAGCACCGTCGCCTGGTCGACCCGCCGGGTGGCCGCCACCCGGGACCGCTCCGGCTCGGGCAGGAGGTGGAGCCCGATGGAGTGCTCGAAGGGCGCGAAGGCCGCGGCGAAGTCCGGCCCACGAAGCCCTTCCTCCACCTGGCGGAGCAGCGACGCGAACCCGCCCACGAGCAGCGGCTGGTCGACGTTGACGACGGCCGCGGCCGGGAACCGGGCGGCGTACCCGGTCGCCGTCAGCGCCCCCGCGGAGTGGCCGACGAGCACGGGGCGCTCGACGCCGAGGCCGGCGAGCGTGGCGGCCAGGCGCTCGACCACGGCCATCGGGTCCGCCGCCGACCCGGTCGAGTCGCCGTACCCCGGGAGGTCCACGCTCACGCAGCGGAAGCTGCCGGCGAGGGCGTCGACGACCGGCGTCCACGTGCCCCGGCTGAACGTCAGGCCGTGGACGAACACCAGCGCAGGACCGTCCCCCGCCCCCTCGCCCGCGTCGTCCACCGCGAGCACGTCGCTGCCGGAGCCCATGGCACCCCCTCGGGCGAGTTTCGATACACTGTAACGTAATGCCGTCACGAAAGGACGTCAACCGATGGCCCGCCCCCGCTCCCACGGAGACGCCACTGCCCGGGCGCTCCTCGACGCCGCCGAGCGGATCGTGCAGGACGAGGGCCTGGCCGCGCTGTCCGTGCGCCGCACCGCGGCCGCGACCGGTACGTCGACCCGCGCGGTCTACAGCATCTTCGGCTCCAAGGACGGCCTGGTGGCGGCCCTGGCCACCAGCGGCTTCGACGGCCTCGGCGCCGACGTGGCGGCGCTGCCGGTGACCGACGACCCGGTGTCGGACGCGGTCCGGGCGGGCGCGGAGTGCTTTCGCAGGTTCACCCTCGTGCACCCTGCCCTGTTCCGGATCGCCTTCGCCCGCGAGGCGGTCGCCCCGGACGTGGTCGTCAGGTACGACGCGGCCCGCCGGCAGGCGCTCGCCCAGCTCACCGCCCGGCTCGAGCGGGTCTGCGAGCAGCGCGGGCTCGCCACCTCGGCGATCGAGGCGGCACTCCCCTTCCACGCGATGTGCGAGGGGCTCGCCTCCCTCGAGCTGCGCGACGCCCTCGGCCCCGATCCGGCGGCCGCGTGGGCGACGAGCCTCCGGGCGGTGGTCTGCGGGCTCGCCTGACCCGAGCGCTCAGGACGTCTTGCGCACCGACCACTCGCGGATCCGGTCGATCCGCTTGCGCAGCTGCTCGGCGTTGGCGACCGCGGCGGCCGGGCCGCCGCACTCCTTGCGCAACGCGGCGTGGGTGATGCCGTGCGCCTGACCGGTGCGGTGGTTCCACGACGCGACCAGCCCGTTGAGCTCGCGGCGCAGCACCGCGAGGTGCTCGTGCGTGGTCACGTCGGCCAGCGTGTCCGCGGGGCGCTGCTCCTCGACGTCGGCCGTGCGGGACCGGGTGCGACGCCGGTCCTCCTGCCGCTGCCGCAGCAGGCTGCGCATCTGGTCGGGCTCGAGCAGGCCGGGGATGCCGAGGAAGTCCATCTCCTCCTCGGAGCCGACGTGCACCTCGCCCTCGTGGCCGAACTGCGCGCCGTCGTACAGCGCATGGTCGAAGCGGGCCTCGGACCCGAGGGCCTCGAAGGGCAGCGCCTCGAGCTCGTCGGAGGCCGCGTCGCCCTGGTTGGCCTGCGCCATCAGGTCCTCCTCCGCGGCGAAGATGTCGCCGTCGTCGGAGACCTTGCGCTTGAGGACGTGGTCGCGCTGCGCCTCGAGCTCGGCGGCGAAGGACAGCAGGTTCGGCACCGACGGCAGGAACACCGAGGCGATCTCGCCGCGGGTCCGGGCGCGCACGAAGCGGCCGACGGCCTGGGCGAAGAACAGCGGGGTCGACGTGGTCGTCGCCCAGACCCCGACCGCCAGCCGCGGCACGTCGACGCCCTCGGAGACCATCCGGACCGCGACCATCCAGCGGGTGTCGTTCTCGCTGAAGGCCGAGATCTTCTTCGACGCCGCCTTCTCGTCCGAGAGCACCACCGTCGCGGACTCCCCCGTGATCTGCTTGAGCAGCTTCGCGTAGGCGCGGGCACTGTCCTGGTCGGTCGCGATCACCAGGCCGCCGGCGTCGGGGACGTGGCGTCGTACCTCCGAGAGGCGCTTGTCGGCCGCCGCCAGCACGGACGGGATCCACGACCCGTTCGGGTCGAGCGCGGTGCGCAGCGCCTGCGAGGTCATGTCCTTGGTGAGCGGCTCGCCCAGCGACGCGGCGACCTCGTCGCCGGCCCGGGTGCGCCAGCTCATATGCCCCGAGTAGGCCAGGAACAGGACCGGGCGGACGACGTGGTCCTTGAGCGCCTCGGCATAGCCGTAGGTGTAGTCGGCCGCCGACGTCGGCACGCCGTCCTCGCCGGGGGCGTAGGTGACGAACGGGATCGGGTTGATGTCGGAGCGGAACGGCGTCCCGGTCAGCGCCAGCCGCCGGGCGGCGGGCTCGAACGCCTCACGCACGCCCTCGCCCCAGCTCAGCGAGTCACCGGCGTGGTGGATCTCGTCGAGGATGACCAGCGTCCGGAACCGCTCGGTCCGGATCCGCATCGCCAGCGGGTTGACGCCCACCCCGGCGTAGGTGACCGCGACGCCGACGAAGTCGCTGGAGATCTTGCCCGCGCCCGCGGAGTACGTCGGGTCGACGGGGATCCCGGCACGGGCGGCCGCCTCGGCCCACTGGAGCTTGAGGTGCTCCGTGGGTGCCACGATCACCAGCCGGTCGACGACCCGCCGGCCGAGCAGCTCGGCGGCGACGGTCAGCGCGAACGTGGTCTTGCCGGCGCCCGGCGTCGCGACGGCGAGGAAGTCCCGCGGGTTGCGGGCGAGGTAGTCCTGGAGCGCAGCAGACTGCCAGGCACGCAGCGACGGCGCGGTGCCCCAGGCTGCTCGCTCCGGCCAGGCCGGACCGAGCGACGTCATGCGTCCGGACCGGCCCCGTCACCCTCGTCGGACAGGCTCTCCCAGATCTCCTTGCACTCCGGGCAGACCGGGAACTTCTCCGGCGACCGGCTCGGCACCCACACCTTGCCGCACAGGGCCACCACGGGGGTGCCCAGCACCATGGCCTCGGTGATCTTCTCCTTCTCCACGTAGTGGGAGAAGCGCTCGTGGTCGCCCTCGTCGGTCGGGACGGTACGGCGGTCCTCGCGGACATCCGTTTCTGTCGAGAATCCGATCGTGGTCACTCCCGCAGTCTAGTGGCTGCCGCAGACGCAGCCGACCCGGTTCAGCCGTCAGTTCGACCGTCAGTTCAGTTCCGGGTCCACCGGCCGGGTGGCGTGCAGCGCGAGGTCGCCCGGCTGGCGGCGCAGCACCTGCCGGCGCAGGTCGTGCGCGTCGCCGGCGAAGACGTCCTCGACCTCGCTCGGGACGACGTACCAGCTGCCCTCGGCGATCTCCGCCTCGAGCTGGCCGGCACCCCAGCCGGCGTACCCGGCGAAGATCCGCAGCCGGTCGACCGTGCCGTCCACGAGCTCGCGCGGCGTGTCCAGGTCGAGCAGCCCGATCCGGCCCCACAGCGCACGGAATCCCGCAGCTCCCTGCCCGTCGGGCGAGGCGAGCGCGACGGCGAGCGCACCGTCGGTCGAGACGGGGCCGCCCTGGAAGAGCACCTCGGGCTCGTCGACGACGTCGCCCCAGTCCCCCAGGACCTCGGAGACGGGGAGCCCGGAGGGTCGGTTCAGCACGACGCCGAGGGCTCCCTCGGCGTTGACGTCGAGCAGCAGCACGACGGTGTCGGCGAAGTTCGGGTCGAGCAGGCCCGCCGTCGCCAGCAGCAGCCGGCCGGCGGCGAGGTCGGGTCCGCCTGCACTGGCCATGTCCCCATCATCCCCCACCGCGCACGGGCCCCGGAACAGTCCGGGAACAGTCCGGGAACAGGGCGGCCCCGGCCCGACGCCAGCGGGAGGGAGGCGTCGGACCGGGGCCGGATCCAGGGAGGGGTCCCTCAGGCGGCGAGGACCGCTCGCAGCCGCTCGAGCAGCGAGCCGCGGACCACCGGCTCCTCGTAGGCCACGTCCGGCGTGATCATCGGGAGGCCGCGGTGCAGCAGGCGGGCGCGCTCCTCGATGTCGGCGCCGACGCGCTGCGCGGCCTCCTCGCTGAGCAGGCTGGACCGGCCGGACAGCACGGCCAGCAGGTAGTGCTCCTTCCCGGTGGCGGCGGCCACGGCGCGGGCCATGGCGTCGTCGACGGGGTGCGCGGCGTAGTGGTCCATGATCATCCGCACTCCGGCCAACTCGTGCGCGGTGTTGCTCCAGGCCACGGTGACCGCCCGGTCCAGATCGGTCGGCTGGTGCGCCAGCATCTGCTCGATGTTGCCGGACAGGCGGGTGTGCCACTTCAGGGTGAGGGCGGCGAGCAGGTCGAGCTCGTCGCGGAACGTCTCGGCCACGCCGGGGACGTCCATGGGCAGTAGGCCATCGCGGCGCACGGCCGAGGCGGCGATCACGGAGCGGAGGGTCTCGCCCCGGTTGTGAAAGGCCTTCCAGGTCATGGTCAGCTCCTTGTCTCGTGGCGGTTGCGGGACTCTTCGGGGGAAGACTCGGGGTATCCCACATACCGCTGGTACGTACTACGAGTATGTACGCCGGCCTGCGTCCACCCAACAGCACGACACCGTGATCTCGCCCACCCGGCGGGGTGACCGGTGTCACGCGCGACCCGGCGTGACGCCTATGCTGAACCGGTGGCAAAGGCGTCCGTGTCGAAACTCGTCCCCAAGGTTCCCGGGGTCAGTGGCGGCAGCAGACGGGCCGCCTACTCCGCCTCCACGAAGCGCGCCCTGGTCGACGTCGCCGAGCGGCTCTTCGCCGAGAAGGGCTACGCCGCGACGTCGCTGGACGCCGTCGTCTCGGGCGCCCGGGTGACCAAGGGCGCCCTCTACCACCACTACGCGGGCAAGCAGGCCCTCTTCGAGGCGGTCTTCGAGCGGGTCGAGGACGAGGCGGCCAGGCGCATCCAGAAGGCGCTGCGCGGCCAGAAGGACCCGTGGCAGAAGGCCCTCGAGGGCCTGCGCTCCTTCCTCGACGTGGTCCAGGAGTCGCGCTACCGGCGGATCGTGATCCAGGACGGCCCGGCCGTGCTGGGCTGGGAGCGCTACCGCGAGCAGGAGGAGCGGTCGACGTACGCCAACATCGTCGAGATCGTCCGCGCCACCCTCGAGGCCGGCTCGTGGGAGCTCGACGAGCCGATGCTGCAGACCTTCTCCCGGATCTTCTTCGGCGCCATGTCCTCGGCCGGCGAGTCCGTCGCGACCGCCGACGACCCCGAGGCGGCCGCCCGCCGGGTCGAGGGAGCCATCGGCTTCCTCCTCGCCGGCGTGCAGGGGCTGGTCGAGCGCGGCGTCACCGGGCCGGGCGACTTCGCCGCCACCATGGAGATCCCGAGGGCGGACGCGGACCGCTGAGCCGGTCCCGCAATTGCCGATCGGCCGGCCCCTGCGGGACCGGCCGACCTGCGGGCGTCACTTGCCGAAGGTCACCGACCCGCCGGCGTTGTCGACGGGCACCAGCTGGATCCACACCTTGCCGGCGGGAACCTTGAGCTCGCCGTCCGCGGTCGCGAGCGCCAGCGGCGAGTCGAGCTCGTCCTTGGACCAGGTGCCCTCGACCACCATGCCGTCGTGGAACAGCTGCATCGCGCCCTTCCCGACGAACTTGCTCTCCGGGACGGGGTTGTCGGCGGCGTCGGTGTAGCCGGCGTCGACCACCTTCACCCGGATCACCAGGACCGAGTCGGCGCGGAACTCGTCGCCCTTCGCGGCGAAGGTGCTCTTGTTGACGTAGGCGCCGCCCTGGAAGGCCCAGTTCGTGGTGTGGTTGCCGAAGTCCGCCGACAGGGTGGCGGCGGGCCGCCCCTGCGGCAGGTCCGCGGCCGCACCCCACGGCAGGTAGTCGGCCGGCCGCTCCGCCGTACCGTCCTCGGCCGCCTTCGCCACCTTCCGCAGGTTGGCGAACAGGTCGTACGGCGCCGAGCGGCCACTCATCCGGTAGAAGCCCGCGCTGCCCTCGCCGACGAACTCGACGTCGTTCTTCCGCAGGCGGTCGACGGTCTGGTTCGCCGCGCCGCTGGCGACGAGCAGGCCGTCGATCGGCGCCGCGATGCCGATGTCGGTGGCGCGCATCGAGCGCACCGGGCCGACCTCCTTCGGCAGCTGGGAGTAGAAGAACGCAGCCAGACGGGAGGTACGGCCCTCGACCATCTGCTCGACGACCAGGTCCGCCTTGCTCAGGCCGATCTGGGTGTCACTGAGGCCGGTGTTCGGGATCTTCACCACGAGCGGCGGGTGGTCGAGCTCGACCTCCTCGCCCTCCGCGGCCTCGAGGCCGGTCAGCGGCCAGGTCGCCGGCTCCTCGGGCGCGGGCGCCTGGGAGGAGGACTCGGCGCCCTCCGGCTCCTCGCCGTCGTCGCCGCCGCAGCCGGCAAGGACCAGGCTGAGCACGACGAGGGAGGCGGGCAGGGCAGAGCGAAGGGTGGGAACGCGCACCCGACCAGTCTGGCGCAGGGGTCCGGGAGACGAAGGAGCCGCCCCCGCGTGTCGCGGGAGCGGCTCCGTCAGGCCGTCTCGGCGTTGCGTCCGCAGGGCGCTCAGGTGCCGAGCGAGATCCCGCCGTCGACATAGATCGTCTGGCCGGTGATGTACGACGACTCGTCGGCCGCGAGGAAGGTGACCGCGGCCGCGATGTCCTCGGGGTGGCCGACCCGGCGGACCGGGTTCGCCTCGGCGTTGAGGCGGCGGAACTCGTCGACGTCCATCTTGAGCCGCGCGGCGGTGGCGTC
>DATMHM010000086.1:0-2150 GCA_035554935.1 Nocardioides sp.
GAAGCACAAGCCGACGATGCTCACGACCGACCTGTCGCTGCGCGTCGACCCGGCGTACGAGAAGATCTCCCGCCGGTTCCTGGAGAACCCCGACGAGTTCGCGCTGGCGTTCGCCAAGGCCTGGTACAAGCTGCTGCACCGCGACATGGGTCCGGTCAGCCGCTTCCTCGGGCCGTGGGTCCCGGAGGCCCAGCTGTGGCAGGACCCGGTGCCGGCCGTCGACCACGACCTCGTGGGTGACGCCGACGTCGCGGCCCTCAAGGCGAAGGTCCTGGAGTCCGGCCTCACGACCGCCCAGCTGGTCTCCACCGCCTGGGCGTCGGCGGCGAGCTACCGGTCCACCGACAAGCGCGGCGGCGCCAACGGCGCGCGCATCCGCCTGGAGCCGCAGCGCAACTGGGAGGTCAACCAGCCCGAGCAGCTCGCGACCGTCCTGGAGACCCTCGAGGGCATCCAGCGGGAGTTCAACTCGGCCGGCGGCGCGCAGATCTCGCTCGCGGACCTGATCGTGCTGGCCGGCTCGGCCGCCGTCGAGAAGGCGGCGCGCGACGCCGGCGTCGAGGTGACCGTGCCGTTCCACCCGGGCCGCACCGACGCCAGCCAGGAGCAGACCGACGTCGAGTCCTTCTCGGTCCTCGAGCCGCGCGCCGACGGGTTCCGCAACTACCTGCGTGCCGGCGAGAAGACCCAGCCGGAGGTGCTGCTCATCGACCGGGCCTACATGCTGAACCTGACCGCACCGGAGATGACCGTCCTCGTCGGCGGCCTCCGCGCGCTCGGGAACAACGTCGGAGGCACGTCGCACGGCGTCCTCACCGACCGGCCCGGCGTGCTCACCAACGACTTCTTCGCCAACCTGCTCTCCCCGGGCACCCGGTGGAAGGCGTCGGAGTCCGACGAGCACGTGTACGAGATCCGCGACCTGGCCACCGACGAGGTGAAGTGGACCGCCACCGCGGTCGACCTCATCTTCGGCTCCAACTCCCAGCTGCGCGCCCTCGCCGAGGTCTACGCCAGCGAGGACGCCCGCGAGAAGTTCGTCACCGACTTCGTCGCGGCCTGGACCAAGGTCATGGACCTCGACCGGTTCGACCTCGCCTGACCGGCACCTACCGACGAGCCCGGCCGATCCACAGCGATCGGCCGGGCTCGCCCGTCACCGGGGCCCCGTCGAGGCGCTTGCTTGAAAAAGCGGCGCCCGGGGTACGGGAACCGGATGCCAGATGTGGGGGACCTCATCGGCGACCGTTACCGCCTGGTCGCTCGGATCGCCGGCGGCGGCATGGGCGAGGTGTGGCGTGCCGTCGACGAGACGTTGAAGCGCACCGTGGCCGTCAAGGTGCTGCACAGCCGGGTCATGACCGACGCGAGCGCCGGTGAGCGTTTCCGGCGCGAGGCGCGGGCGATGGCGGCGCTGCGGCATCCCGGTGTCGCGGAGGTCTACGACTACGGCGAGACCACCCTGCCCGGCGCGTCCGGTCTCGCCTACATCGTGATGGCGTACGTGCAGGGCCAGCCGCTGTCGGAGCGGATCGCGGAGGCCGGTCGCCTCGGCGCCGCCGAGACACTGTCGATCGTCGCGCAGACCGCCCGCGCCCTCCAGGCCGCTCACGACGTCGACGTGGTGCACCGCGACGTCAAGCCGGGCAACCTCGTCATCGAGCCGGACGGGCACGTCGTCCTCGTCGACTTCGGCATCGCGCTGTCCGCGGACGCGACGGAGTTGACGGCGGCGAACCAGGTCGTGGGCACGGCCCTCTACATGGCGCCGGAGCAGCTGACCAGAAGCGGCGTGATCGGTCCCGCCGTGGACGTCTACGCGCTCGGGTGCGTGGCGTACCACTGCCTCGCCGGCCACCCCCCGTTCGCCGGCGACAACCCCGTGACCGTGGCGCTGCGCCGCCTCGAGGAGGAGGCGCCACCACTGCCCGACGACGTCCCGGCAGCCGTCCGCGAGCTGGTCGCCTCCGCCATGGCCCCCAACGCCGCTGACCGGATTCCGACCGCCGCGGCCATGGCCGCCACCGCCGAGGCGATCGTGGGATCACCCGGTACGCGGACCGGTCCGGTGCTCGCGGCTCCGGCCGTGCCGCGAGCGGCCGGTCCCGCGACCCGCGCCCTACCCGTGGTCGCCGCGCCGCCGAGGCGAG
>DATMHM010000087.1:0-51202 GCA_035554935.1 Nocardioides sp.
GGCAGGGTGATCGAGTGCGCCTGGCGCCTCCCGCTCCTCTACGCCGCCGTGGTCGCGGGGAAGGTGGCGCCGTGGCGGGCCGAACGGGTCGCGGACCTCACCCGCCCCCTGTCTGTGGAGGCGGCGGCGTTCGTGGACCGGCACCTCAACGCCGCCATCGGTGGGGTGGGGTGGAAGCAGCTCGAACGCCTCGTGGCGGAGGCGGTCATGAGGTTCGACCCTGACCGTGCGGAGGCCGAGCGGCAGCAGGCCGCCGACCAGCGGCGGTTCGGGCCCGATGAGGTGGATGAGCACGGGCAGGTGCGGTGGGACGGTGTCCTCGATGCTGCGGACAGCCTGGACCTCGACCAGGCGATCTCACGTGAGGCGGAGATCCGGGGCCGGTTCGGGGACGACTCCCCGCTCGATGTACGCAGGTCGAAGGCGGCGGGGGCGATCGCGCGACGGGACCTCGCGCTGGATCTGCTGGTCCATGACGAGGAGACCGGTGAGGTGGTTGCCGAGGCGCCGGGGCGGAAGGTCGTGCTGAACGTGCACATCACCGACACCAGCCTCGGCGACATCGTCGACGAGGACTTGGGAGGAGAGGCTGCGGGGGTCTCGAGACGGCCGGGGGCGGCCTCCTCGACCAACGACGACGGCAACCCGGTGGGGCGGTGTGAGGAGACCGGGATGCCGGTCACTATCGGGCAGATCAAGGAGTGGCTGCTGGCCCGGCACACGACCGTCACGATCCGGCCGGTGATCGACCTCGCCGACTGCGTGCCGGTGGACTCGTACGAGATCCCGGACCGGCTCAAGCGCAGGGTCCAGCTGCGGGACCACAGCTGCCGGTTCCCCGGCTGCCCACGACGCGCGGTGAAGTGCGACATCGACCACCACACGCCCTACGCACAGGGCGGACCGACCTGCCCGTGCCAGCTTGTTCCGCTCTGCCGACGGCACCATCGAGCGAAGACCTTCAGCCTGTGGCGGTACGTGATCATCGCGCCCGCCCACTACCTGTGGATCAGTCCGTCCGGACGGCACTTCCACGTCGGACCACTCGGCACCACCGCACTCGACCCGCCCCGGCGGCTCGACCCCGACGACTACGACGGCTACTGACCACCACGCCCCGTACCCCGCCCACCGAGAACCACCGGGCGGGGATACAGGCATGTCTGCGGTCGTGGGGACGGTTCCTGCACCGGGGCGAGGGGTCTCGAGACGGCCGTGACCGGCCTCCTTGACCAACGGGCCGTGACCGGCCTCCTCAACATGCTGCCGCCGGTCAGTCCATGCGCGCGTAGAACGCCTCGCCGGCCTCAGTCGCAGCGACCCGGATCGACGGCTCGTCGTGACCCGCTGGGTCCCACGACGCCGAAGCTGCCAGCATCTCGACGGCCTCGGCGCGATCGATCTCGACTCGTCGCCCTTCCAGCAGCTGGCACCGGAACAACCTGACCAGGTCCGCCTCGAGGAACTGCATCAGCAGATCGCGCGCACGTTCGCGCACGCGGGCATCGGCCCAGTCCGGATGAACCGCACGCAGTTCCCACTCGGTCTCCCACAGGCCGGCGTCATCCTCGATCGCTGCCCAGAGAAGAACCTTCTCGTCGTCCGTGCTCATGGCCGAAGCACCGGGTTTCCTTTCAGCGGGATCCGCACGACACTGCCGTTGCGGCTGATCTTCACATAGGGACCGCCATGGAGAGGATCCCGTGCTCCCGGCGTACCTGCTTCGATCATGATGCTTTCTCCTCGCTTGTGCGGGTTGAGGTAGCGCGTCCCTTGACCGCGCTTCAGCGGCAGAGCCGTCCAGTCGCTCGGAATCAGACGACGTACGTCATCGGGCAGCGCTCCCCGTAGCGACGGCAGGTCGTCGAGGGATCGCGGTACACGGGTCGAGGCGACTCCCGTACTGGACCTACTGCGGTTCGACAAGCGTCGCAGGATCGGGCCGAGACCTCGCACTGATTCCCGCGCGCGCTCGAGCCTGGCGAGCGGGCCAACGCGAACTGCGGTTCGAAGTTTCCCGAGTACGGCCAGAAACCGGCCGCCGTAGGCGGCCGCCCGCGCGCCGACCGCCGTGGCGGCGGCAGAGCCGGCAAGCCCACCTGTAGCAACGGTGAGAACCCCGCCGACGAATGCAGTGATGCCGGCTTCGATCAACAAGACACGAAGGATGTCCTCGATCTCTTCACGGCGGCGCTCGACCTCGTCGGCGTACTCCTCACATGCAGAAGCCGCGGAGCGGCACGCGTCGCCGACATCCGCGACGGAGGCGCGGAGCTCCCTCACCGCTGCGATGGCGAGGCGAATCTCCGGCGAGCGCTGGGATGCGAGCGCCTCCAGAGCCGCCCCGCAGGAATTCCCCACCATGTCGAGCGACCCGCCCGTTCGGCGCCAAGCTCTTGCCGCCCATCGCAACCGCTCCGTGTTCGCACTCGGCCATGCCATGCCTTGGACCTGGTCGATCACTACCGCCAGCAGAGCGGGCATGGATTCGTCCCCGCCCTCGCTCGTCGGAACGCCGTAGCGTTCCACGTCGACCTCGCCCGTCCCCGGCGGAATTCCGCAGCCTTCATAGATCAGGGGCGGCGCACCGAAGATCGCTGCTCTGTCCGCTCTCCTGTGGTTCTCGACCGACTGAGCAATCAGCACACCCAGGTTGCCCGCGGCATCGACGAGCTCGCGGATGACGTCTACGAGTTCCTGCGCGTGAGCGTCGTACGTGACCGCGAAGTCACGCGACGTCACATCGTCGCCTGCCATGTGCGAGGAGTTCGCGAGGGCGAAGGTCAGATCCACGTAGGCGAGGGCAGTCGCATGGTTCGCATCGATCAACGCTGCGGCGGCAGAGTCGTACCCTGGGGCAAAGACCTCGACTGTCACGAGTAGTCACACCACGCTCTGCCACGACGTCGCAATGCCGCCTCGGACGAATCGGCAGGCAGCACCGACATTGACAGCAGCGGCGACCAGCTCTCCGAGAGCCCACATCGTTTCAGTGACTTCTCGCGTCCGCACGCCACATGGTGGCGCCGCACGGTGCCGGCTTGATGGGTTGAACGTGGCACGATGACCTGCTGAACGGCATGGCAGCACTGTTTCGGGGCCCGGCTCTGGCCGCAAGCGGTTCTCCACAGGCCATGTGCACCTCCGGCGGTCAGTCCGTCGGCTAAGGCGGCGTGAAGTCCGCCCGCGCCTTCGAGACCTCGTCCCGCGTCACGCAGCCGACGACGTGGTCGTTGACCAGCCCCATCGCCTGCATGAAGGCGAAGGCAGTGGTTGGTCCGACGAAGCGCCAGCCCCGCTTCTTGAGGTCCTTGGACATCGCGATCGCGGCGGGCGAGGTGGTGAGCGACTGCGGCTCCCCCAGCTCGTCCAGGGGCGGCTCGAAGGACCAGAAGTAGGCGGCGAGCGAGCCCGCCTCGTCGGCGAGGTCGAGGGCTCGGGCCGCGTTGTTGACGACGGCCTCGATCTTGCCGCGGTGCCGGATGATGCGGGCGTCGGCGAGCAGGCGCTGCACGTCCTGGTCGTCGTACCGGGCGACGGCAGCGGGGTCGAAGCCCGCGAAGACCTCGCGGAAGGCCGGGCGCTTGACGAGGATGGTCCGCCAGCTCAGGCCGGACTGGAAGCCCTCGAGGCTGACCTTCTCGAACAGCCGCTGGTCGTCGGTGACCGGGAACCCCCACTCGGTGTCGTGGTAGGCCGGGAACTCGGGGGCGGAGACCGCCCACGCGCAGCGGGGAATGCCGTCGGGGCCGGGCAGCACGCTCGTCATGCGACGAACTGTGCCACCCGGCCCCGACAGGGTCCGATCAGGAGATCAGATCGCGCGGACGTTCTCCGCCTGCAGGCCCTTCTGGCCCTGGGTGACGTCGAACTCCACGCGCTGCTCCTCGGCGAGCGACTTGAAGCCGGTGCCGGCGATGCCGGTGTGGTGCACGAAGACGTCGGCGCCGCCGCCGTCCTGCGCGATGAAGCCGAAGCCCTTGGTGTCGTTGAACCACTTCACGGTGCCCTGTGCCATCTTGCTACTCCTTGTGTGTCATCCCGGAAGCCGCACGAACCGGGTGGACGCGCGGGCTGAAGCCAACTGAACGCGCCTCGTGGAATGACCAGGTGGAGCTACAACAGTGAAACCGGACGCCGGCAGGATGGCCCGGCGTCTAGACAGGGCCGACGGATCGGTCCCCTTCAACAGGTACGACGCTACCAGCGACACCCTCAAGCGACGGCATCCCGGGGACCGGTCTCCGATCGGGTGCGGCGGGTACCCGCCCGTACGAGGTCGCGAGGAGGCAGCATGCAATGGACGACTGACGTCCGGGTCGCCGGCAGTGCCGGTCTCGGCTACCTCATCACCTGCGCGGGGACGCGGGGACGACCGCACCCCGCGGAGCTCCGGGCCTTCCGGCGCGCGAACGCGTCGAGCCGCGCCTGGCTGCGCGTCCCCCAGCAGTTGGGAACACCGTGGGTCCCGCCGGTGACGTCCGCGCTTCTGGTCGCCTGCGGACACCGCCGGGCTGCCGCTGCGGCCGCCCTCGTGCTGCCCGTCGGGAAGGGCCTGGAGGTGTTGACGAAGAAGGTGCTCCAGCGCCCGCGACCGGTCGCGGTCACCCACACCACGTTGCGGGACGACGCACCGGAGGAGGGGCCCGCCCTCCCGTCGGGGCATGCGGCGATCGCCGCGGCCACCGGCTACCTGCTGGTCCGCGAGGCGGCGTCGTCCGCCGTGGGCCTCGTGGTCGTCGCCGGGGTCGCCCTGGCGTCGTACGCGCGGGTGCAGCAGGGGGCACACTGGCCCACCGACGTCGCCGCCGGTGCGCTGCTCGGCCTCGCGGTCGGCGCCGGACTGCGCGTCGCGACCGGAGCCTGACCTGCCGGCTACAGGGCCGCGAGCCGCTCCTCGAGGCTCGCCGCCACCCGGGAGCCCAGCACCTCGATGCCACCGGCGATCACCGGGGTCGCGAGCTTCGCGACCCCGTGCGGCGAGAACTGGGAGCGGTAGGTGACCGTGGTCGCGCCGGCGCCCGACTCGAAGGTGATCGTGTCGCGCAGGCTCATCCCGGACGCGCTGCCGGTCACCTCGAACAGCTCGTAGGGCACGAAGCGGACGACCTCGTAGTCGACGTCGGCCTCGTGACCGAGCAGCTTCGACACGTTGTGGTACGTCGTCCCGACGCCGCCGTCGCCCGACGTGCGGACCGTGGAGACCGTCGGCGGGTCCCACTCCTCCGTCGTCGTGAAGTCGGTCAGGTAGGCCCAGACGGACTCGACGGGCTTCTCGACGGTGATGGTTCGCTCGACGCTCGGCATGTCCGGCCGGTACCCGGATCGGCACCGGCCAACGAACCGCGCGCGGCGGCGGCTACGAGTAGCTGACCTTGACGTGGTCGGTGAGCGGGACGGCCTGGCAGCCGAGCCGGATGCCGTCGGCGATGTCGTCCTTGTCGAGCACGTCGTTGTAGAGCATCTTCACGTCACCCTCGACGAGGCGGATGGCACACGCCGAGCACTCCCCCTCGCGGCACGAGTACGGCGCCTTGACGCCCTTCGCCTCGAGGAAGTCGAGCAGCTTGGTGCGCGGGTCCCAGTCGTCGAAGGTGAACTCCTCGCCGTCCAGCTCCACCTCGACCTTGACCGGCCCGGCGGGAGCGTCGGAGAACACGTCCGCGGCGGCGCCGTCGTCGTCGGCCTCGGCCGCCGCGATCTCGCTCTCGGCCTGCTGGAGCTCCTCGAGGTCGCCGAACGGGTTGCCGCCGAGCGAGACGAACTTCTCCTGGTGGCGCAGGCTGCGCGGGACCTCGAGCTCCTTGAGGACCGTGGTGACCATCTTCATGAACGGCGCCGGGCCGCACACGAAGGAGTCGAAGCCGCCGTACTGCGACGCGAAGGCCTTCATCTGGGCCTCGGTCGGGAGACCCTGGACGGACTCGAGCCAGTGGATGACCTGCAGCCGGTCGGGGTTCTCGGCGGCGAGCCGGGTGAGCTCGTCGGCGAAGATCACGGACTGCTCGTCCCGGTTCGCGTAGAAGACCACGATCCGGCCGCTGCCCTCGGCGAGCGCGGTGCGGGTGATCGACATGATCGGCGTCACGCCCGACCCGCCGGCGAAGAGCAGCAGGTCGGCGTCGATGGAGGCCGGCGTGAAGATGCCCGACGGCGGCAGGACGCGCAGGGTGTCGCCGACCGCGAGGTTGTCGCAGATCCAGTTGGAGGCGTAGCCGTCCGCGGTGCGCTTCACGGTGACCGTCAGCGGGCCGCCGTCGTGCGGGCTGCTCGACAGGGAGTAGCACCGGGCCGCGATGCCGGTCTGGTCGCTCGGGACGGCGACGGTCAGGAACTGGCCCGGCTTGTAGGCGAACCTCTCCTCCGCGCCGGCCGGCGCGGCGAAGCTGATCGACTTGGCGTCGGCGGTCTCCTCGACCACACCGACGACGTCAAGGACGAAGGACTCGATGTCCACGGAACTCCCCTGCAAGAAAGACGAAAAGTGGCGGGGCTCAGTACCCGTCGTGCGCACCGATCGGGACGACGCCGGCCCGAACGGCCTGATCGATGCTAGCCATCAGGCGCGGGCACGGCTTGTGCACGTCCCGCCCATCGGGCGCATCGCCTCGTCGCTGGAACTCTTGACAATCCGACCTGGATTGTCCAGTCCACTGGACGGAGGTGTGGTGGTCGCTGTTCTTCTTCACCCTGACCCGCGCCAGGCAGTCGAGGCAGGCGACCTCGACCAGGCGCTCCTCGGTGTAGCGCCGGCGGTCGGCGAGGGTCTCCTCGCTGGTCGGGACGAACGAAGCCATCGGACTCGCCCGTCAGGCGTCCGCGGGCGCGGCGGCCTCGGCTGCCCGGCGGGCGAGGTTCTCGGCGACCTCGGCGTGCCAGTACTCGTTCGCCTTGGTCGTGTCGACCTCGAACTCGAACCGGTCGACCATCTCGGGCTTGACGTCGGCGACGTCGACGTAGAACTGCTCGTACCAGCGACGCAGCTGGTAGACGGGGCCGTCCTCCTCGCAGAGCAGCGGGTTCTGGACGGCCACCTTGTTCTGCCAGATGTGGACGTCCTGGAGGAAGCCGTCGCCGAAGGACTGGGTGTAGCGCTCGGCGATGTAGGCGCACGTGCTCTCGTCGAGGCCCTCGGGCTTCCTCACCGTGATGCCGTACTGCAGCAGGAAGGAGTCCGGCCCGGTCGGGATGTGGCAGTTGACCAGGATGACCTCGGTGACGAAGCCCTTGTAGTCGACCTCGAGCCAGTTGATCATGTACGACGGCCCGTAGTAGGTCGCGACGGACTTCAGCATCGAGTCCTCGTCGCCGTACCCGCCTCCGGAGGTGTCCGGGCGGCCCTTCGACTCCATGAACTGGGTGGCGGTGTGGCCGTCGAAGACGTTGCGGAAGCTCGTCGGGAACGCGAAGTGCACGTAGTAGAAGTGCGCCATGTCCGCGACGTTGTCGATCAGCTCGCGGCAGTGCGAGCCGTTGATCTCCTTCGTGTTCCACGACCACGGCGTGTAGGCGTCCGTCATCACGTCCGGCAGCTCGGGCGGCAGGATGTCGCGGTCGGCGGCGGAGCCCTCGGGGTCGTGCCAGATGAGCAGCTGCCCGTTGCGCACGGCGGTCTCGTAGCGCTGCGTACGCGCGCGCAGCGGCACCCGTCGCGCGTACGGGATCTCCTTGCACTTGCCGTCGCCGCCCCACCGCCAGTCGTGGAACGGGCAGGCGACGTTGTCGCCCTTGACCGCGCCCTGGGTCAGGTCCCCGCCCATGTGCCGGCAGTAGGCGTCGAGCACATTGAGCTCACCGTTGCCGTCCTGCCAGACCACGAGCTTGGTGCCGAACCCGTGCACGGCGTGCGGCTTGCCGTCGGCGAAGGCCGAGGCCAGCCCCAGGCAGTGCCAACCGCGCGCGAAACGGATCGGGACGGTGCCCTGGTCGACGCTGCGCACATTCTGGGCGAGGGTGTCGGTCATGTAGAACACGTTACAGTTTTGCGGTTAGAGTGACAACATGCACATCGACCTGGAGCCGCAGCAGGTAGCGCTGCGCGACGAGCTGCGCGAGTACTTCGCCCAGCTCGTCACCCCCGAGATCCGTGCCGGGCTGGCCTCGGCCACCGGCGAGTTCGGCGAGGCCGGCGTCTACAAGGACGTCATCCGCCAGATCGGCAAGGACGGCTGGCTGGGCATCGGCTGGCCGAAGGAGTACGGCGGCCAGGCCCGCTCGATGGTGGAGCAGCTGATCTTCACCGACGTCGCCGCCATCGCCGGCGTACCGATCCCCTACCTGACGCTCAACACCGTCGGCCCGACGATCATGCGCTTCGGCAGCGACGAGCAGAAGGAGTTCTTCCTCCCGAAGATCCTCGCCGGCGAGCTGCACTTCTCGATCGGCTACTCCGAGCCGGGCTCCGGCACCGACCTCGCGTCGCTGAAGACGAAGGCGACGCTCGAGGGCGACGAGTGGGTGATCAACGGCCAGAAGATGTGGACCTCGCTCATCCAGTACGCCGACTGGCTCTGGATGGCCTGCCGCACCGAGCCCGACGCCCCGCGCCACAAGGGCCTGTCGATGATCCTGGTCCCCGCGGACGCGCCGGGCGTGTCCTACACCCCGGTGCACACCGTCGCCGGCGTCGGCACCTCGGCCACCTACTACTCCGACGTCCGCGTGCCCGCCTCCAACCTGGTCAGCGAGCGCGGTGGCGGCTGGGCGCTGATGACCAACCAGCTCAACCACGAGCGCGTCGCGCTGACCTCGGCCGCTCCCCTCGTCCACTCGCTGCAGCTGGTGAAGGACTGGGCCGCCGAGACCCGCAACCCCGACGGCTCCCGCGTCATCGACACCGAGTGGGTGCAGATCGCGCTCGGCCGCGCGCACGCCCGCGTCGAGGCCCTGTCGTTGATCAACTGGAAGCTGGCCGCCGACGCCGACCACGGCGTCGCGCTCTCGCCCGCCGAGGCGTCGGCCACCAAGATCTACGGGTCCGAGCTCGCGACCGAGGTCTACCGGTCATTGATGGAGGTCGTCGGCCCGCACGCCGGCGTCACCGGCGACTCCCCCGGCGCCGTGCTCGCCGGTCGCCTCGAGCGCTTCCACCGGTCGTCACTCGTGATGACCTTCGGTGGCGGCACCAACGAGATCCAGCGCGACATCATCGGGTACGTCGGCCTCGGCCTGCCCGCCGCCAAGCGAGCCTGAGGACGGACCATGGACTTTCTCTTCACCCCCGAGCAGGACGAGGCCGCCGAGCTGGCGGCGCAGATCCTCGCTGACAAGACCACCAACGAGCGGCTCAAGGAGGTCGAGGCCGCCGGTGACCGGTTCGACCACGCCCTCTGGAAGGACCTCGACGAGGCCGGCCTGCTGACCCTCCACCTGCCCGAGGAGTACGGCGGCGCCGGGCTCGGGCTCGTGGAGCTGGCCCGCGTGCTGGTCGAGGCCGGCAAGCGGGTCGCGCCGGTGCCGCTGGCCGTCCACGGCGCGTGCACGGCGCTGCTGGCCGGCGCCGGGATCGCTCCCGACGCCGGCGTCTACGCGGCGGCCGTGGCCGAGGAGCGGGCGCACCTGCCCGCCGTACCGACCGTGACGGCGAGCGCCGACGGCACCCTCACGGGCGTGAAGACGCTCGTCCGGGCCGGGATGGCGGCCGATGCCCTGCTCGTCACGGCGACCGGCCCCGACGGCCCGGGCGTCCACCTCGTCGACGCGTCGGCCGACGGCGTCGAGCGGGTGGCACAGCGGACCAGCGACGGCGACGTCGCCGCGCTGGTGACCTTCTCGGACGCCGCGGCGACCCGGGTCGGCGACGAGACCACCGCCACGCGCCTCGGCGAGCTGCTGGTCGCCCTGTCGGCCGCCGAGCAGCTCGGCGTCACCGAGGGCGCGCTGCGCCTGACCGCGGAGTACGCGAAGACCCGCGAGCAGTTCGGCCGGCCGATCGGCACCTTCCAGGCCGTGTCACAGCGGCTCGCGGACGGCTTCATCGACGTGCTCGGCCAGCGGCTCACGACGTGGCAGGCCGTCTGGCGACTGCAGGAGGGGCTGCCGGCCGCGACCGAGGTCGCGACCGCGAAGCTGTGGGCCGCCGACGCGGGCCACCGCATCGCGCACACCACGGTCCACGTGCACGGCGGAGTCGGCATCGACCTCGACGGCGAGGCGCACCGCTACTTCACGTCGGGCAAGCGGTTCGAGTTCCTCTTCGGCGGTGCCACCGAGCAGGCGCTGGCGATCGGCCGCTCCTTCGCCTGACGGGACGTCGCGGGCTCAGCCCTCGTGGGCGAGCTCGGCCTGCCACGCGGCCTCGTCCTGGTCGATGGCCGCGCGCAGGGCCCGCGCGACGTTGTCCGGGGCGAACGGTCCCTCCGTCGCGAGCATCCCGCGGACGGTCACGGAGACCGCCCGGATCCCGTCCTCCCGCAGCGCGGCGTCGATGCTGCGCACGAGGTTCTGCAGGCCGGCCTTCTGCACGCCGAGCGAGGCGGCGCCGAACCACGGCTGGTCCGCGGCCATGCTGCCGGTCGCGGTCACCCGGCCGCCCGGGCCCATGAACGGCCGGGCGGCCTGGAGGAAGGTGAGCAGGGCGCCGACGCCGAGCCGGACGTCCGCGAGCAGCTCGTCGGGCGAGAGGGAGAGCGGGTCCTTCTCGCGGTAGGCGGACGGGTTGAAGTGGATGACGTCGATGTGGCCGAGCTTCTCAGCCATCCGGGTCACGACAGACCGCGTGGCGATGTCGTCCGTCAGGTCGGCCACCGCCGTGTCGGCCGTGCCGCCGGCCTGCTCGACCTCGGCGGCGAGCGTGGTCAGCACCCCGGCCTCCACGCCGAGGAGCCCGAGCCGGGCCCCCTCGGCGGCGTACAGGCGGGCGAGCGAGCCGCTCACCCCGGGGCCGGCACCGGCGATCAGGACGTTGCGCGTCATGCGGGACAATCTAGGGCGTGTCCCGAGGAGCGGGTCAGATCCCGGCGATGCCGTCCAGCTTCTTCACCGTGTCCTGGAACTCCGCCACCAGGTCGGCCATCACCTCGGCGACGGGGCGCACCTCGTTCATCCGGCCGACGATCTGGCCGACCGGCATCGAGATCACGTCCGGGTCGCCTGAGGCGTTGATCCGGTTGTGCGCGTCGGCGACCAGCAGGTTCTGCAGCGGCATCGGCAGCGGCGCCGGGGCACCCTCCTCGGCCCACGCCTGGGTCCACTTCGTCTTGAGCAGGCGGGCGGGCTTGCCGGTGTAGATCCGGGTCCGCACCGTGTCGGACGACGTGGCGCGGAGGAAGGCGGTCTCCCAGCCCTCGTTGGACGCGAGGTTGCGGTACTCCTCGGTGCCGAGCCAGATCGAGCCGGTCCACACGCCCTGCGCGCCGAGCGCGAGGGACGCCGCGACCTGGCGCCCCGAGCCGATGCCGCCCGCGCCGAGCACCGGCACGTCCGGTCCGACCGCGTCGACGATGTCGGGGGTGAGCACCATGCTGGCGATCTCGCCGGTGTGGCCGCCGGCCTCGTAGCCCTGGGCGATGATGATGTCGACACCGTTGGCCACGTGGCTCTGTGCGTGCTTCGGCGCGCCGGCGAGTGCCGCCACCTTCAGGCCGGCGGCCTGGCACTCGGCGATCACGTCGTTCGGCGGCGTGCCCAGCGCGTTGGCGATGAGCACCGGCCGGTGCTGGAGCGCGACGTCGACGTGCGAGCGCGCCATCGAGTGCAGCCAGCCCAGGACGCCCTCGCGACCCTCGCCCTCAGGGAGCGGCGGGACGCCGAGCTTGAGCAGGGTCTCGTCGACGAACTTCCGGTGCTCCTCCGGGATGTACGACGACAGGTCGGCCGACGTGCCCTCGGTCGGCACCTTCATCGGCATGACCACGTCGACGCCGTACGGCTTGCCGTCGGTGTTCTCGTCCATCCACGTGAGGACCCGGTCGAGCTCGTCGGGGTCGTTGAACCGGACGCAGCCGAGCACCCCGAGACCGCCGGCACGCGACACCGCCGCGGCCACGTGCTCGGAGGGCGTGAAGGCGAAGATCGGGTACTCGATGCCGAAGGCATCGCACAGCGGGGTCCTCATCACGCGTTCGCTCCTGCGTCGGTCCGCTCGGGGGCGGTGTCGGCGTCGCGGGCGGCGAGGGCCATCTCCTTCGCCCTCGGATACTGCGCCTTGCCGGTCGCGTTCCGCGGGATCTCGGGGACGATCGTCAGGGCGCGCGGGAGCTTGTAGCCCGACAGGTGCGCGCGCAGGAAGGTGCGCAGCTCGTCGAGCTCGACGGCGGCACCGGGACGCGGCTCGACGACCGCGGCGACGGTCTGGCCGTACTTGTCGTCGGGCAGGCCGACCACCAGGACGTCGTACACGCCGGGGTGAGCCTTGATGGCCTGCTCGACCTCCTCGGGGTAGACCTTCTCGCCGCCGGTGTTGATGCAGTTCGAGCCCCGGCCGAGCAGCGTGATCCGGTTGCCCTCCTCGATCCGGGCGTTGTCGCCGGGGATCGAGTAGCGGACGCCGTCGATCTCGACGAAGGTCTTCGCCGACTTCTCCGGGTCCTTGTAGTAGCCGACGGGGACGTTGCCGGAGCGCGCGGTGCGGCCGACCCTCCCGACGTCCTTCACCGGGTCCAGCGGGCGGTTGTCGTCGTCGAGGACCACCGTCGTCGGCGGGATCGAGACCACCGGTCCGTCGGTCGACAGGGTGCTGGCGTCCTGGAGGCCGGTGCCCTGGAAGCCGGTCTCCGAGGAGCCCACCGAGTCGGTGAAGACGGCGTTGGGGAAGTGCTTCATCCACCGCTCCTTCACCGACTTGGAGAAGATCGCGGCGCTGGAGGCGATCGCGAAGAGCGTCTGCCCGTCGAAGCCGCCGGCCTCATAGGCGTCGATCAGCGGCACCGCCATGGCGTCGCCGGTCATGAACATCATCTGGACGCCGTGCTTGTCGACGAGCTCCCAGGTGCGGACCGGGTCGAACCGCGGCTCGAGGATCGTGACCTGGCCGGCGAAGAGGTGCATCAGCAGGGATGCCTGCGCGCCGCCGTGCATCAGGGGGCTCAGCGGCAGGGTGACCAGGCTGTCCCCCAGCGCCTTCTTCGACTGGTCGTACTCCTCGAGCGGCTCGGCCGTCATGAAGTCGATGCCGCCGCCGAGCACCCGCCAGAAGTCCTCGTGGCGCCACATCACGCCCTTGGGGTAGCCGGTGGTGCCGCCGGTGTAGACGATGTAGAGGTCGTCCGGGCTGCGCTCGCCGAAGTCGCGGGCGTCGGACTGGCCGGCGACGGCGTCCTCGAGCGTGACGCCGCCGAAGGGCGACAGGTCGCTGGCGTCGTCGGGCTCGAGCGGGTTCGGCACGGCGACGATCGCCTTCATCGGCGCGACCTTCGGCATCACCTCGGCCACGAGCGGCGCATAGACCCGGTCGTGGACGAGGCCGGCGAGGTCGGCGTTGTCGAAGAGGTACTCGAGCTCGCCGGCGACGTAGCGGTAGTTGACGTTGATGGCGACCGCACGGACCTTCAGGATCGCGATCAGCGCGATCACGTGCTCGATGCTGTTCTTGGCGTAGAGGCCGACGTGGTCCCCCGTGCCGATGCCCTGTGCCTGGAGGTAGTGGGCGAGCCTGTTGGACTCGGCCTCCAGCTCGGCGAAGGTGATGACGCGCTCCCCCACCTGCACGGCAGGCTTCTCCGGGACGGCGTCGACGGCGTGTTCGAAGAGATCGGCGATGTTCAGGGCCACGGGACCGACACTAGAACACGTTTCACTTTTTCGCTAGCGTGGTTCACATGTCCGCCACCGATGCCCCCGTGCGCACCACTCCCGACTGTCTCGTCGAGCAGGACGGGCACAAGCTCGTCGTCACCATGAACCGCCCCGAGCGCCGCAACGCGCTGTCCAGCGAGATGCTGCGGATCATGGAGGACGCCTGGGACCGGGTGAACGACGACCCGGAGATCCGGGTGTGCATCCTGACCGGGGCGGGTGGCTACTTCTGCGCCGGCATGGACCTGCAGAAGGCCGACGAGAAGCCGCCGTCGGAGAGCTTCGAGGACGGCAGCTACGACCCGACCGTGATCAAGGGCCTGCTGAAGGGGTTCCGGCTGACCAAGCCGCTGGTCGCCGCGGTGGAGGGCCCGGCCATCGCCGGCGGGACCGAGATCCTGCAGGGCACCGACATCCGGGTCGCCGGCCAGTCCGCGAAGTTCGGTGTGGCCGAGGCGCGCTGGTCGCTCTACCCGATGGGCGGCTCCGCCGTCCGGCTCCCCCGCCAGATCCCCTACACGGTCGCCGCGGAGCTGCTGCTGACCGGCCGCACCCTCGGCGCCCCGGAGGCGAAGGAGCTGGGCCTGATCGGCCACGTCGTCCCCGACGGCGAGGCCCTCGCCAAGGCGCACGAGCTCGCGGACATGATCGCGGCCAACGGTCCGCTCGCCGTCCAGGCGATCCTGCGCACGATGCGCGAATCCGAGGGCAAGCACGAGGAGGAGTGCTGGGCCGCCGATGCGAGGATCGGCGCTGCGGTGTTCTCCTCCGAGGACGCCAAGGAGGGCCCGAGGGCGTTCCTCGAGAAGCGGCAGCCCGAGTTCAGGGGCCGGTAGCCGCTAGCCCGCGACCCGGCCGCCGGCCTCGCCCGCGAGGTGGCGGGCGAGCCAGTCGGGGAAGTCCTCGAGGCTCGCCAGGACCGCGTGCGTGCCGGCGTCGCGGAGCTCGTCCGCGGTACAGCCGCCCGTCAGCACCGACACACTGGTGACCCCTGCGGCCAGGGCGCCCTCGACGTCGTGGACGTGGTCGCCGACGTACACCGACGCTCCCTCGCGGCGCAGCACGTCGGCCTTCCCGACGCCCCAGACCCAGCCCTCGAGCACGTCGACGTCGAGGCCGGTGTGGTCGAGGTGCAGTCGGGCGTTGGGCGCGTACTTGCCGGTGACCACGACGACCCGGCCGCCGTGTCGTCGTACGGCGGCGATCGCGTCGTGCGCGCCGGGAAGCACCGGCACGCTCGTGATCGCGTGGTCCGGGTAGAGCGCACGGAACCGGTCGCCGGCATCGGGGATCCGGTCCGCGGGCAGGTACGGCGCCAGCAGCATGTCGAGCGGCGGCCCGAGCCGTTGCGTCATCTCCTCGACCGGGAACTCGACGCCGAGCTCCGCACCGAGCGCCCGTAGGACGTCCTGGAAGCCCGGGGCGGTGTCGATGAGGGTCAGGTCGAGGTCGAACCCGACGACGAGGTCCGGCATGCCTCCACGCTAGCCGCGCCGCCTCAGCCGACCGACCGGCCCCCCGTCCAGAACCGCGCCCGCAGTGCCTTCTTGTCCGGTTTCCCGAGGGCGGTCAGCGGCAGCGCGTCGACCGCGATCACGTCCTTGGGCGCCTGGACCGAGCCCTTGCACTCCTTCACCGCCGCCTGGATCTCGGCGACGACGTCCTCGGTGAGCTCGTGGCCCTCCCGCAGCACCACGACCGCGGTCACCGCCTCCCCGAACTTCTCGTGCGGCGTGCCGATCACGCCGACCTGGGCGATGGCGGGGTGCTCGGCGATGACGTCCTCGACCTCGCGCGGGAAGACGTTGAAGCCACCCGTCACGATCATGTCCTTGGTCCGGTCGACGATGTACCAGAAGCCGTCCTCGTCCTCTCGCGCCACGTCGCCGGTGTGCATCCAGCCGTCGCGGAAGGTCTCGGCCGTCGCCTCGGGAAGCTGCCAGTAGCCGCCTGACAGCAGCGGGCCCGCGACGCAGATCTCGCCCGGCTCGCCCTGCGGGACCGGGTTGCCGGCATCGTCGAGAAGCGCCGTCCGCAGGTACGCCGACGGGCGTCCGCAGGACGTGAGGCGACCCTCGACCGGGCGTCCCGCTGCGTCGACGTGGTCGCCCTTGGGGAAGTAGCTGATCACCATCGGCGCCTCGGACTGCCCGTAGTACTGGGCGAAGATCGGCCCGAACCGCTCGATCGCCTCCTTGAGGCGGACCGGGTTGATCGCCGAGGCGCCGTAGTAGACGGTCTCCAGCGACGACAGGTCGCGGGTGCGCGAGTCCGGGTGGTCCATCAGGGCGTAGAGCATCGTCGGCACGAGCATCAGCGAGTTGATCCGCTGCTCCTCGATGGTCCGCAGCACCTCGGCCGGGTCGAACCGGGAGGACACGAAGAGCGTGCCCCCCTTGAGCACGACCGGGACGAAGAAGGCCGCACCGGCGTGCGAGAGCGGCGTGCACATCAGGAACCGCGGCTCGGCGGGCCACTCCCACTCGGCCATCTGGACCTGTGACATCGTCGAGAAGGCCCGGGCCGTGCCGATCACGCCCTTCGGCTTGCCGGTCGTGCCTCCGGTGTAGGTGATCGACGTGATGTGGTCGGGCTCCAGGATCGCGGCCTCGATGGGCCGGGGCGCGAACGTCGCGGCGACCTCGGTGAGGTCCGTGCCGACCTCCGCGAGCTCCTCCGGCACCGCCCCGATGGTCAGCACCTGCTTCAGGCCGGGGCACTTCCCGAGCAGCTCGACGGCCCGTCCGGCGAAGTACGGGTCGATGACCAGGGTCGTGATCCCGGCGTCGTTGATGACGTAGGCGTGGTCGTCGGCAGAGCCGAGGGGATGCAGCGAGGTGCGCTGGAAGCCCTGCGTCTGGCCGGCGCCGATGATGAACAGCACCTCCGGCCGGTTGAGGGCGAGGAGCGCACCGGGCGTGCCGCGGCCGGCGCCGAGCGACTCGAAGGCCTGGACGTACTGCGAGATCCGGTCGGCGGTCTCCTGCCCCGTCAGGGTCACGTCGCCGAGGTGGACGATCGGGCGGTCGGCGTGCCGCTTGAGGGCGGCGACCATCAGGTGCCCGTTGTGGGCCGGGGTCCGCAGCGTGTCGTTGGCGGCACTCATGCCAGCACCTCCGCGACCTGCCGCACCTCGGCGGCGCTCCGGCAGCTCAGCAGCAGCGTGGTCACGCCGGTCTCCTCCCACTCGGCGACGCGCTCCCTCACCTCGGGGGCGGTGCCGATGATGTGCATGTCGTCGACCAGCTCGTCGGGGATGAGCGCGGTCGCCTTGTCCTTCTCGCCGCCCAGGTACAGCTCCTGCACCTCGGCTGCCAGGTCGCCGTACCCCATCCGGGTGAAGACCTGGTTGTGGAAGTTCTGCTCCTTCGCACCCATGCCGCCCATGTAGAGCGACACGAACGGCTTCATCGCCTCGATGACCGCCTGCTTCTGCCCGGCGTCCTGCACCACCTGGAGGTGGCAGGTCGCGGAGATCTCGAAGTCGGCGCGGGTACGGCGCGCGCCCGGCCGGGCGAAGCCCTCGTCGAGCCACGGCTGGTACATCGCCGCGCTCTTCGGCGTGTAGAAGATCGGGATCCAGCCGTCGGCGATCTCAGCGGTCTGGGCGACGTTCTTCGGCCCCTCGGCGCCGAGCCAGATCGGGAGGTCGGCGCGCAGCGGGTGCACGATCGGCTTGAGCGGCTTGCCGAGCCCGACCGAGCCGGGACCGGTGTACGGCAGCGGGTGGTGCGGGCCGTCGTTGGTCACCGGCACCTCGCGGGCGAGCACCTTGCGGATGATCGAGACCACCTCGCGGGTGCGGGCGAGCGGCTTCTCGAACGGCTGGCCGTACCAGCCCTCCACGACCTGCGGGCCGCTGACGCCCATGCCGAGGATGACCCGGCCCCCGGTGAGGTGGTCGAGGGTCAGCGCGTGCATGGCGATGGAGGTCGGCGTGCGACCGGACATCTGGACGATCGACGTGCCGAGCCGCACGCGGGACGTCTCGCGGCCCCACCAGGCGAGCGGCGTGAAAGCGTCGCTCCCCCACGCCTCCGCGGTGAAGATCGCGTCGAATCCCGCGTCCTCGGCGGCCGCGACGAGCTCGCCCACGCCCTGCGGCGGCTGCGCGCCCCAGTAGCCCAGCTGCAGTCCCAGTCTCATGCTCAGCATCATGGCCGATCCACGGATTCATTTCTAGAACCTGTTTCACTTTCAGGCAGAACATGTTTCACTTTGGCCCATGAGTCGCACCCTCCAGGCGCCCGTGACGGTGGCCTTCGACTACACGCGATCGACCGGCCCCGTCGTGGGTCGCTTCCTCTCCGGGCTCCGCGACGGCGTGGTCGTCGGCGGCCGCACCTCGACCGGCCAGGTCGTCGTCCCGCCGCTCGAGTTCGACCCCGTGACCCACGAGCCCACGACCGACTTCGTGGAGGTCTCCTCCGTCGGCACGGTCACGTCCTGGACCTGGGTCCCCGAGCCGGTGAAGGACCAGCCGTTCGACCGGCCGTTCGCCTTCGCCCTGGTGACCCTCGACGGCGCCGACGTCCCGTTCCTGCACGCACTCGACGTGGCGTCGCCGGCCGAGGTCACCACCGGCATGCGGGTGCGCGTGCGCTGGGCCGCCGAGCGGATCGGCCACATCAACGACATCGCGTGCTTCGAGCCCGTCGCCGCATCCGACGACACCGAGGCCCCTGTGTCGCCGGGCGCCTCCGACGAGCCGGTGTCCGGCGTCGTCACGAAGGTGTCCCTCGACTACGACTACGCCGCCTCCCCCGAGGAGTCGCTGTTCTACCGCGGCCTCAACGAGGGCCGGATCATGGGCCAGCGCTGCCCCACCTGCCAGAAGGTCTACGTCCCCCCGCGCAGCGCCTGCCCCTCGGACGGCACGCCGACCGAGGAGGAGGTCGAGCTCTCGCAGACCGGCACGATCACCACGTTCTGCATCGTCAACGTGCCGTTCCTCGGCCAGAAGATCACGCCGCCGTACGTGTCGGCGTACGTCCTCCTCGACGGCGCCGACATCGCGGTCCTCCACCTGATCCTGGGCGTGCCGGCCGAGGAGGTCCGGATGGGCATGCGGGTCAAGGCGGTCTGGAAGCCGAAGGACGAGTGGGCGTACTCCCTGGAGAACATCGACCACTTCGCGCCGACCGGTGACCCGGACGCCGACTTCGACACCTACAAGCACCACCTCTGAGTCTCGACAAGCTCGACCACCGAAGGAACACACATGCGTGACGTCGCCGTCGTCGGGTTCGCCCAGCGACAGATGCCCCGGTTCGACGGGTCCCCGACCTGCGTCGAGCTCCTCGTGCCGGTCTTCAGGGAGCTCTACGAGCAGACCGGCTGGACCCGCAGGGACGTCGGGTTCTGGTGCTCCGGCTCCTCCGACTACCTCGCCGGCCGCTCGTTCTCGTTCGTCCAGGCCGTCGACGCGATCGGCGTCATCCCGCCGGTCAACGAGTCGCACGTGGAGATGGACCTCGCCTGGGCCATGTACGAGGCGTGGCTCAAGATCCAGACGGGCGAGGTCGACACCGCCCTCGTCTACGCGTTCGGCAAGAGCTCGGCCGGCGTTCTGCGCCGCACGCTCGCGCTCCAGCTCGAGCCGTACACGATGACGCCGCTCTGGCCGGACACCGTGTCGCTCGCCGGCCTCCAGGCCCGGGCAGGGATCGACGCCGGCGTCTGGGACGAGCGCGCCATGGCCGAGGTGGCGAACCGCTCGCTCACCGACGCCGAGAAGAACGAGCACGCCATCCGCAAGGGCGGCTCGTCCGTGGAGGAGCTCCTCGCGCGTCCGATGTACGCCGACCCGCTGCGCAAGCACGACTGCTCCCCCGTCACCGACGGCGTGGCGGCGCTGGTGCTCGCCGCCGGCGACCGCGCCCGCGAGGTCCGTGACCGACCGGCGTGGCTCACCGGCATCGCGCACAACGTCGACCCGATGGGCATGGGTGTCCGCGACCTCACGCGTGCGCCCTCGGCCCAACGGGCCGGGGCCGCGCTCGACCTCGGCGGCGTCGAGGTGGCCGAGCTGCACGCGCCGTTCAGCCACCAGGAGCTCATCCTGCGGGCGGAGCTCGGGCTCGGCGATGACGTCGTCATCAACCCGTCGGGTGGCGCGCTCGCCAGCAACCCGATGTTCTCCGGCGGCGGCATCCGCGTCGGAGAGGCCGCCCGGCGCATCTGGTCCGGCGAGGCCGACAAGGCCCTCGCCCACGCCACCAGCGGCCCCGCACTGCAGCAGAACCTCGTCTGCACCTTGGCTGCATCGATCGAAGGGAACGAGAACTGATGGGCAAGCAGCCTGCAGCGATCATCGGCGTCGGCCAGACGCACCACCGCGCGAAGCGCGAGGACGTCTCGATGGCGGGCCTGTGCCGCGAGGCGATCGACCGCGCACTCCTCGACGCGAACCTGACGCTGGACGACATCGACGCGATCGTCGTCGGCAAGGCGCCGGACCTGTTCGAGGGCGTGATGATGCCCGAGCTGTTCCTCGCCGAGGCGCTGGGCGCCGCCGGCAAGCCGCTCCTGCGCGTCCACACGGCCGGCTCGGTCGGCGGCTCGACCGCCATCGTCGCGTCGTCCCTGGTGCAGTCCGGCGTCCACAAGCGGGTCCTGACCGTCGCCTACGAGAAGCAGTCCGAGTCCAACGCGATGTGGGCGCTCTCGGTGCCCCTGCCGTTCAACATGCCCGTGCACGCCGGTGCGGGCGGCTACTTCGCGCCGCACGTGCGGTCCTACATCCGCCGCTCGCAGGCCCCCACCCACGTGGGTGCGATCGTGGCTGCGAAGGACCGCAACAACGCGCTGAGGAACCCTTACGCCCACCTCCACAACGAAGGCACCACCGTCGAGTCGGTGCTGGCGTCGCAGATGCTCTGGGACCCGATCCGGTACGACGAGACCTGCCCCTCGTCCGACGGCGCGTGCGCGCTGGTGATCGTCGACGAGGACACCGCGAGGTCGTCGCCGAACCCGGCGTGGATCCACGGCACCGTGATGCGCTCGGAGGCCACCACGGCCGCGGAGCGCGACCAGGTCAACCCGCAGGCCGGTCGTGACGCCGCGGCCGCCCTCTGGAAGCAGGCGGGCATCACCTCGCCGATCGACGAGATCGACGCGGCCGAGATCTACGTTCCCTTCTCGTGGTTCGAGCCGATGTGGCTGGAGAACCTCGGCTTCGCCGCCGAGGGCGAGGGCTGGAAGCTGACCGAGGCCGGCGAGACCGCGATGACCGGCCGCATCCCGGTGAACTGCTCGGGCGGCGTGCTGTCCTCGAACCCGATCGGCGCCTCCGGCATGCTCCGCTTCGGCGAGGCCGCCCTCCAGGTGCGCGGCGCGGCCGGGGAGCACCAGGTCGAGGGCGCCCGGAAGGCACTCGGCCACGCCTACGGCGGCGGCTCCCAGTTCTTCGCGATGTGGGTGGTCGGCGCGGAGAAGCCGACCAACTAGCGACCAACTAGGCTGGGAGGGTGATCGAGCTCCGTACCCCGACCCAGATCGAGCAGATGCGTCCCGCCGGGCGCTTCGTCGCCTCGGTGATCAAGGCCCTCTCCGAGAAGGCCGACGTCGGGGTCAACCTGCTCGAGCTGGACGAGCTGGCGCACCGGATGATCAAGGACGCCGGTGCCGAGTCCTGCTACATCGACTACCACCCGTCGTTCGGCGCGAGCCCGTTCGGCAAGGTGCTGTGCACCTCGGTGAACGACGCCGTGCTGCACGGGCTGCCGTTCGACTACGTCCTGCAGGACGGCGACCTGCTGTCGGTGGACTTCGCTGCCGCCGTCGACGGCTGGGTCGCCGACTCGGCGCTCTCGGTCGTCGTCGGCACGCCGGACGAGAAGGACCTGTGGCTGATCGACGTCACCCAGCGCGCCCTCGACGCCGGCATCGAGGCCGCACGGGCGGGCAACAAGCTCGGTGACATCTCCTTCGCCATCGGCAGCGTCGCGCACGCCGAGGGGCTGAAGGTCAACCTCCAGTTCGGTGGCCACGGCGTCGGCCGCACCATGCACGGTGAGCCGCACGTGCCGAACGACGGCCGCGCCGGGCGCGGCCTCAAGCTCCGTCCGGGCCTGGTCATCGCGATCGAGCCGTGGTTCCTGCACACCACCGACGACATCGTCTTCGACCCCGACGGCTGGACCATCCGCAGCGCCGACGGTTCGCGCGGCGCCCACGTCGAGCACACCGTCGCGATCACCGACGGCGCACCGATCGTGCTCACCGCCCGCGACTGAGCCTCGGCCGGGCTGCACCGCCTCGCCGCGGGTACCACCTCGCCACCCCCCGGGACCCGGGCGGACGACGACGGCGAGGTGGCATGGACGACGCACGCACGGTCGGCGTCGAGGAGGAGCTGCTCCTCGTCGACCCGGACTCCCGCACCGCGACGCCGCGGTCGCAGCAGGTGCTGAAGTACGCCGTCGAACACGGCATCGCCGCCCACGACCTCCTGGACCACGAGCTCTTCCGGCACCAGCTCGAGACGAGGACCCAGCCCACCGCGGACCTGGCCGAGCTGCACGCCGACCTGCTCGCCGGGCGCCGCGCCGCGGCCGACGCCGCGGCCGGGGTGGGCCTCGTGACGGCCGCGTCGGGCGCCGTACCCCTGCCGAGCGGTGCGCCACGCACCACCCGCGACGACCGCTACCTGGCGATGGTCAGCACGTTCGGCGAGGTCGCCCGGCCGGGCGGCACCTGCGGCATGCACGTCCACGTGCACGTCACCTCCGACGAGGAGGGCGTCGCCGTGATCGACGGCATCACGCCGTGGCTGCCCGTGCTGCTGGCGATCAGCGCGAACTCTCCCTTCTACCACGGCCGCGACACCAGCTATGCCTCGTGGCGGTCCCAGCTGTGGGCGCAGTGGCCGAGCGCGGGGCCGGTCGAGCGGTTCGGCTCCGCCGATGCCTACCACGAGGTGAGCCGCCGGCTGATCGCCTCGGGCGCCGCGATGGACGACGGCATGCTCTACTACGACGCCCGGCTGTCGCGCTCGCACCCGACCGTCGAGGTGCGGATCGCGGACGTGTGCACCGACGCCGACGACGCCGTCCTGCTCGCGGCGCTGGTCCGTGCCCTGGTCGAGCAAACGGCCGACTCACCGGACCACGGCACCGACGAGACACCCTGGCGGACGGAGCTGCTCCGGGCGGCCCGGTGGCGTGCGGCCCGCTACGGCCTCTCGGACCGGCTGCTCCACCCGGCGACCGGCGAGCTGCAGCCCGCGCGGACCGTGGTCGAGCACCTGGTCGACCTGACCCGCGAGCGCCTCGACGCGCACGGCGACACCGACCTGGTCCGCGAGGGCGTGGCGCGGGTGCTGTCCGAGGGCGGCTCGGTGCGACAACGCGCGGCGTTCGAGCGCAGCGGGGGCGACGTCGCCGCCGTGGTGGACGACCTCGTCGCCCGCACCAACCCGCGCAGGCGGTCCTGAGCGGGGTCAGCGGGCGGTCGTCCGGCGCAACGTCCACGCCAGCAGCACCAGCGACCCGACCTGGGCGATGCCGACCAGAGCCGCCAGCAGCGAGGTGTGGTGGGTGACCAGGGCCCCGGCGAGCGCCCCACCGGCCACGGCGCCCAGGCCCTGCACGGCCGCGAACACGCCGTACCCGGTCGCCCGCCGCCGAGGGGGTACGACGGCCGCCACCTGCGCCTTCACCGTGGAGTCGAGCACCCCGGTGGCCACGCCCCACACCGCGACGCCGAGCAGCACGGTCGCCAGCCGGTCCGCGAACACCAGGAGCGGCACGGCTGCGGTCAGGAACGGCACCACGAGCAGGACCCGTGCCCCCGCCCGGTCGAAGGCCGCCCCCGTCACCAGCGCCGCGACAGCGGCGGTCGCCATCGCGAGCGCGTAGACCACCGGCGCCGCAGCGAGGGGCACCAGGCCGTCCTCGACGAACCGGTAGGAGATGACACCGAAGGTCATCAGCCCGGCGGTCGCCAGCGCGGACGCGGCGGAGAAGACGTGGAACGCAGGTGGCAGGTCCACACCGAGCGCGGCACCGAGCCCCCGTCGTACCGGCGCCGGCGTGGCCGCGGCGTCGACGGACGGCTCCGGCTCCCTCAGCGAGGGGACCCGGCGACCGAGGTGCGCGAGGACAGCGAGCGCCAGGGCGCCCGGGATCGCGAGCACGGCCATCGACGGCCACAGCACCCCGGTGACCGCGGCCGTGGCCGCGACCACGAGCGGGCCGGCGAAGGCGCCGACCTGGTCGAGCGCCTTGTGGACGCCGAACGCCCTGCCGAGGTTGCCGTCCGCGGCCACGCGGGCCAGCAGCGCGGACTTGGACGGGCTGCGGATCGCCTTGCCGGCGCGCTCGAGCAGGATCAGCGTCGCGGCGACCGCGACCCCGGCACTGCCGAGCGCGGGGGCGACCGCCAGCAGCGGCACGCAGACAGCGGTCAGCCCGTAGCCGACCACCGTCAGCCGCCAGTGGCGCCCGCTGCGGTCGGCCCACGGGCCGGTGGCCAGGCGCAGCAACAGGGCCATCGCCTCGCCGGCACCGGTGACCACGCCGACGACGAGGGCGGACGCGCCCAGGGCACCGAGGAAGGGACCGGCGATCGAGCGCATGCCCTCGTAGACCATGTCGGCCGTGAGGCTGACGAGGCCGAACGCGACGACGGTGCGCCAGGGCGTCCAGGGCAGGCTGCGCCTGTCCGTGACGGAGCTCAAGCGATCAGTTGCCCAGGCCCCAGAAGAAGCCGAAGACGCCGCACCCGACGCCGAGCACGATGATCGTCCACAGCGAGATCATCGCCAGCGTGTGCATGCCGTGCTGGTAGTGGTTGTCCGAGAAACCCTGGAACTGCTCTGCGCTGGCGTCGCTCATCGCGCCCTCCTCCGGTCGGCCTGCTTCCACCCGGCAACGCTACTGCACGATCACCGCGCACGGCCGGGGTTCCACGCGCCGGTGCGTCAGCGGTCCACGGCCTTCCCGACGACGGCGAAGTCGGCATCGAGGTCGACCTCCCACTCGACGCCCTTTGCATCACGCACCTCCGCCTCGTAGGCCACGCCGGGGTCGTCGCTCGGGTCCACGTCGACGACGGTCCCGCCTCCGACGGCGACCAGGGCCGCCTGCTCGGCGTCCGACCGCTCGGCGTCGGTCAGGGCGCGGTCGTCGTCGCGGTCGTCGTCTTGTTCGTCGTCGTCGTCCTCACCCTCGCGCTCGAGGACCGCGAGGTCCCGGTCGAGGGTCACGTCGACCTCGCGCCCGTCCTCGAGCCGGACCTCGACCTCATAGGCCTCGCCGGCCTCCTCGTCGGCATCCTCGTCGCCATCGTCGGACCTCTCGACGTCGACCGCTCGGCCCCCACCCACGGCCGCGACGGCGGCTGCGGCGACCCGGTCCCGCTCGTCGCCCGTGACCTCGTCGGCCGAGGCGGCCCACAGGGTGCCTCCGGTCGCGAGGACCGCGACGGTGGCCAGGGCGGGGATGACGACGCGCTTGCGGCGGAGGGCGGAGATCTTCATGGGTGCTTCCTCTCGGACTGCTGGGCTGGTTCCCCCAGCGTGCCGCGAGGTCGCTGAACGCTCCCTGAACGCTCCTGAAGGCCCGTTCAGGAAGGCGATCCGCCCGCGTCACCGGCCGGCAGTCGTACGACGAACCGCGCTCCCCCGAGCGGCGAGGACCCCGCCGTCACGTCACCCCCGTGGCCGGTCACGACCTCGCGCACGATGGCGAGGCCCAGTCCGCTGCCACCGGCGTCGCGGGCGCGGGCCTCGTCGAGGCGCACGAAGCGCTCGAAGATCCGATCCCGGTCGGCGGGCGGGATGCCGGGGCCGTCGTCGTCGACGGTGACCGTCACCCGACCCGCCTCCTCACGGACCGCGAGGTCGACGCGGGACCCGGCGTGCCGGGCCGCGTTGTCGACGAGGTTGCGGACCACCTGTCCGAGGGCGACGGGGTCGCCGTGGACCCGGCCCGCACCCACCCCGCCGGTGCCGACCTCGACGCCGGCACGCGCGACCCGGGCCGCCTCGGCGAGGACGAGGTCGTCGACGTCGACGTCCACGCGAGGTGACCGCGAGCGTCCCTCACCGGCGCGCGTCAGCACGAGCAGCTGGTCGACGAGGACCTGCATCCGCACCGACTCCTCGAGGACGGTGTCGGCGAGCTCGCCGTCGTCCATCGCACCGGGGTGGGCGCGGGCGACCTCGGCGGCCTGGCGCAGGCTCGCCAGGGGCGAGCGGAGCTCGTGCGAGGCGTCGGCGACGAACTGCTCCTGCCGTTGCGCGGAGTGCTGCAGCCGCCCGAGCATCCCGTTCATGGTCCGGGCCAGCCGGCCGATCTCGTCACGGGACCCCGGCTCGGGCACCCGGCGGTCGAGGGCGGAGCCGCTGATCTGCTCGACCTCCCGGCGGATCCGCTCCACCGGGCCGAGCGCGCGCGAGACGACCAGCCACGTGGTGACGCCGACGACCAGCAGCAGCACCGGCAGCCCCAGGAGCAACGGGGTCGCGAGGGCGGCGGTGGTCTCGTCGACGTCCTCGAGGGAGACCGCCACGACCACGAGGTGCCGCTCGCCGTCGTACGACGCGTCGTCGGTGGCGACGACGTAGTCGTCCTCCCCCAGGGTGACGACGTCCTCGTCGTCCGGCAGCGGGTCGGCGAGCCGCTGCGACGCGGCCACCACGACGCGGGAGGCGTCGAGCACCTGCCAGACGGTGTCCTCCGGCTCGTCGTCGTCGGGCTCTCCCTCGTCGCCCTCGTCGCCCTCGTCGCCCTCGTCCGCCTCCTCCGCCTGGTCGGCCGCCGCGGGCGGTCCGCTGGCCGCGACCTGGGCCGCCAGGTCCGCCGCGCGCTGCTCGGCCGAGGACTCGGCGCCTTCGTGCAGCGAGGAACGCACCGCGAGCACCAGCGCGACCGCGCCGACGAGCAGCGCCACCGCCACCACGAGCACCGCCCCGAGTGTGGTCCGCGCCCGCACCGACGTACGCCGTCCCGTCACCCGTCCCCCCACCGGCCCCACGTCAGCCCCCGTCGCTCGCGAGCCGGTAGCCGGCGCCTCGCACGGTCTGGATCGCGTCCCGGCCGAACGGCCGGTCGACCTTGTTGCGCAGGTGGCGTACGTAGACCTCGACGATGTTGGGGTCGCCCTCGAAGTCGCCGTCCCAGACCGCGTCGAGGACCTGGCGCTTCGAGACGACGTCCCCCGCGTGGCGGGCGAGGAACGCGAGGACGGCGAACTCCCGGGCGGTGAGGCCGATCTCGGTGTCGCCGCGATGGACGCGGCGGGCAGCCGGGTCGATCACCAGGTCGCCGACCGCCAGCGTCGTGGGGCGGGCGCGGGCGCCGCGCCGGGCGACCGCGCGGAGCCGGGCCACCAGGACCGGGAAGGAGAACGGCTTGGTGAGGTAGTCGTCGGCGCCGGTGTCGAGACCCTCGACCTGGTCCCACTCGCCGTCCTTGGCCGTCAGCATCAGGATCGGCGTCCAGTCCTGCTCCGCGC
Source organism: Nocardioides sp. (assembly GCA_035554935.1). Classification (GTDB taxonomy): domain Bacteria; phylum Actinomycetota; class Actinomycetes; order Propionibacteriales; family Nocardioidaceae; genus Nocardioides. The sequence continues at coordinate 27,199 of DATMHM010000087.1, forward strand.
GCAGTGTCTCGCAGACCTTGTAGCCGTTGATGCCGGGCAGCATCAGGTCGAGCACGATCGCGTCGTACGCGTTCTCCCGTGCCAGCCACAGTCCGTCGGTGCCGTCGTGGGCGAGGTCGACCGCGAAGCCCTCGGCCTCCAGCCCGAGCTCCAGGGAGCGCGCGAGGCGCCGCTCGTCGTCGACGACCAGGACACGCATGGGACCTCCGGGAAGCAGCTCAGGGCGGCCCCATTGTCGCGGAGCCGCCCTGAACGTGCGCTGAAGGAACCTGCCGGAGCGATCTGCTCGCGGAAGGATCAGGAGTAGTTGACCTGCATCTCCTTGATCGCGTTGAGCCAGCCCGAGCGCAGCCGGCGCGGCGGCGCGGCGAGGGTGATGTTCGGGGCGAGGTCGGCGATCGCGTTGAAGATCAGGTTGATCTGCAGCCGCGCGAGGTTGGCCCCGAGGCAGTAGTGCGCGCCGTGGCCGCCGAAGGCGACGTGCGGGTTGTGCTCGCGCATGATGTCGAACCGGAACGGGTCCTCGAACACCGTCTCGTCGAAGTTGGCGGAGGCGTAGAAGAGGCCGACCCGGTCGCCCTTCTTGATCGCCTGCCCGGCGAGCTCGGTGTCCTGCTTCGCGGTGCGCTGGAAGACGGTCACCGGCGTGGCCCAGCGGACGATCTCGTCGACCGCGGTCTCGGGGCGCTCCTTCTTCCACAGCTCCCACTGGTCGCGGTTCTCGAGGAAGGCGTGCATGCCGTGGGTGGTCGCGTTCCGGGTGGTCTCGTTGCCGGCGACGGTCAGCAGGATCACGAAGAAGCCGAACTCGTCGTTGGTCAGCGCACCGTGGTCGTCGTCCTGGCCGACGCTGATCAGCTTGGTGACGATGTCGTCCTGCGGGTTCGCGCGGCGCTCGTTGGCGAGCTGGTCGAAGTAGCCGAGGATCTCCATCGAGGCGATCGCCGGGTCGGCGCCGATCTCGGGGTCGTCGTACCCCATCATCTGGTTGGACCACTCGAAGAGCTTCTTGCGGTCCTCCTGCGGTACGCCGAGGAAGTCGGCGATCGCCTGCAGCGGCAGCTCGGCGGCGACCTGCTCGACGAAGTCGCCGCGGCCCTCGGCGACGGCGCGCTCGACGATCTCGTAGGCGCGGTCCTTCAGCGCCTGCTTCATCGCCGCGATCACCCGCGGCGTGAAGCCGCGGGAGACGATGCCCCGCATCTTCGTGTGCTCCGGCGGGTCGTGGTGGATCAGCATCGCGCGCTGCACCTCGACCTGGTCGCGCGTCATGTCCGGGGCGAAGCGGATGATGACGCCGTTCTCCATGGCCGACCAGTTCTCGTTGTCCTTCGAGACCTGGCGCACCTCCTCGTGGCGGGTGCACGCCCAGTAGCCCGTGTCGAGGAACCCCGCGCGCGCCTCGGGCACCTGCTCGATCCACCGGATCGGCTCACTGGTCCGGAGCGCCTTGAACTCCTCGTGCGGCAGGGCGACGGCGTTGATGTCGGGATCGGTGGGATCCCAACCCTCGGGGATGAGGAACTCGGTCACGGCGAACCTTTCACGCTGGGGATCAGGCCAGCCCGGGGCGGGCTGGAACACGTTCTAGAGCAACAGTACAAAGCATCGCAGGATTACGAAAGGGTTTCGTTCAGCGTTTCCCGGAGGGCGGGATCGAAAACAAGAACGTGTTCTAATGCGGTGCTATCGTGACCAGCATGGGCACCCCTGTCATCGTCGAAGCCGTCCGCACTCCCCTCGGCAAGCGCAAGGGCTGGCTCGCCGGCCTGCACCCCGCGCAGACCCTGGGCTTCATCCAGGCCGAGGTGCTCCGCCGCGCGGGCGTGGACCCGGCGCTGGTGGAGCAGGTCGTCGGCGGCTGCGTGACCCAGGCGGGTGAGCAGTCGAACGACGCCGTACGACGCGCGTGGCTGCACGCCGGCCTCCCGCAGGCGACCGCGGGCACCGCCCTCGACGCCCAGTGCGGCTCCGGCCAGCAGGCCACCCACCTGGTCAACGACATGGTCGCGGCCGGCACCATCGACGTCGGCATCGCCTGCGGCGTGGAGATGATGTCGCGCATCCCGCTCGGCGCGAACGTCCCGGCCGGCATGGGCGATCCGCGCCCGGACGACTGGTCGATCGACATGCCGAACCAGTTCGAGGCCGCCGACCGGATCGCCCGCAACCGCGGCCTGAGCCGCGGCGACCTCGAGGAGCTCGGCCTCGCCTCCCAGACCAAGGCCCGCGTCGCGGTGGACGAGGGTCGCTTCAAGCGCGAGATCGCACCGATCACCGCCCCCGTGCTCGGCGAGGACGGCCAGCCGACCGGCGAGACCCGGGTGGTGGACACCGACCAGGGCCTGCGAGCGACGACGGCCGAGGGCCTGGCCGGCCTCAAGCCGGTCCTCGAGGGCGGCCTGCACACCGCGGGCACGTCGTCCCAGATCTCCGACGGCGCCGCGGCGCTGCTCATCATGGACGAGGACCGTGCCCGCGCACTCGGCCTCACCCCGCGCGCCCGGATCACGTCCCAGTGCCTGGTCGGCTCCGACCCGTACTACCACCTCGACGGCCCCATCGACGCCACCCAGCGCCTCCTCGACCGCACCGGCATGGCCATCGGCGACTTCGACATCTTCGAGGTCAACGAGGCCTTCGCCTCCGTCGTGCTGTCGTGGGCGGGCGTGCACGGCGTCGACATGGACAAGGTCAACGTCAACGGCGGGGCCATCGCCCTCGGCCACCCGGTCGGCGCCACCGGCGTCCGCCTGATCACCAGCGCCCTGCACGAGCTCGAGCGCCGCGACGGCTCGACCGCGCTGATCTCGATGTGCGCCGGCGGCGCGATGGCGACCGGCACGATCATCGAGCGGATCTGAGCCGCAGCCACACTCCACGCACCTGACGGGTGGGTCGTGTGATCGCAACGATCACAGCCCACCCGTCAGGTGCGTGAGGAGCCTCAGGCCCCGTAGACCGGCTCGGGTGCGGGCGCCTCGGCGAGCAGCTCGCGCAGCGCCGGACCGACCTTCTCGGCGTCCCAGCGCCCGCCGTTGTCGCGCGACGGCCCGTGGGCCCAGCCGTTCTCCACGGTGATGACCGAGCCGTCGATCTCGATGACCCGGCCGGTCACGTCGCCGGCGTCCTCGGAGGCGAGCCACGCCACGAGCGGCGAGTTGTCCTCGGGCAGGGCCATGGCGGAGGTGTCGAAGGCACCCTCGGTCATCCGGGTCCTCGCGACCGGCGCGATCGCGTTGACGGTCACGCCGTAGCGCCCCATCTCCTGGGCCGCGACCAGGGTCAGCCCCGCGATCCCGGCCTTGGCCGCCGAGTAGGTGGCCTGGCCGACGGAGCCCTGCAGGCCGGCGCCGGACGAGGTGTTGATGACGCGGGCCACGCGCTGCCGGCCCTCCTTGGCCTCCGCCCGCCAGTAGGCTCCGGCGTGCCGCAGCGGCGCGAAGTGGCCCTTGAGGTGGACCCGGACCACGGCGTCCCACTCCTCCTCGGAGGTGTTGACGAGCATCCGGTCGCGGACGAACCCGGCGTTGTTGACCAGGATGTCGAGCCCGCCGAACGTGTCGATGGCCTGGCGGACCATGGCCTCGGCGGCCGCGAAGTCGGCGACGTCGGCTCCGTTGACGACGGCCTCGCCGCCCAGCGCCTCGATCTCCTTGACGACGTCGTGCGCGGGCGACTCCTGCGTGCCCTCGCCGGCGAGCGAGACGCCGTAGTCGTTGACGACGACCTTCGCGCCGTGCCGCGCCAGCTCCAGGGCGTGCGCCCGGCCGATGCCGCGGCCGGCGCCGGTGACGATGGCGACGCGGCCTTCGAGAAGCTTGCTCACTGGGACTCTCCTTGGTTGTTCTGGGCGATGTGGAGGAAGACGGGCATCTCGCCGCCGCCATGGCAGGCGACCCGGGCGCCGGAGACGTACGACGCCAGGTCGCTCGCGAGGAAGGCGACGACGTGGCCGATCTCGGCGACGTCGGCCATCCGGCGCGCCGGGATGGTGGCCTCGATCGCGGCGACGGTCTCGTCGCCGCCGTAGTGGTCGGCGGTGTCGGCGGTGCGCACCAGGCCGACGGTGATCGCGTTGACCCGCACCCGCGGGCCCCATTCCTGCGCCAGCGACGTGGTGAGCGAGTCGACGCCCGCCTTGGCGGCGCCGTAGGCGGCCGTGCCCGGTGAGGGCCGGACGGCCGACACGGAGGAGATGTTGACGATGGAGCCGCCGTCCGGCTGCTGCTGCATCACCCGGTTGGCGGCCTGGCTGACGAAGAGCGCCGACATCAGGTTGAGGCCGACGATCTTGTCGTGGAACCGCGGGGAGGCGTCGGCGGCGAGCGCGTAGGGCGCTCCGCCGGCGTTGTTGACGACGACGTCGAGCCGGCCGTGGTCGGCCACGATGCCCGCGACGAGCGCGTCGACCGACTCCGCGTCGCGGACGTCGCAGAGGCGGTGGGTGGCTCCGGCCGGCGGCTCCGCCTCGGAGCGGCCGCAGGTGACGACGGTCGCGCCGGCGGCGAGCAGCACCTCGGTGATGCCGCGGCCGATGCCTCGGGCGCCGCCGGTCACGAGGGCGACGCGCCCGGTCAGGTCGAGTGCGAGTGACATGCCGGGAGCATACCAAGCAAATGCTTGGTAGGGTGGGCGCATGCCCATCACCAGTGAGCTCCGTGACGACGGGATCCGCCTCGTCACGATGAGCGCTCCCCCGGTCAACGCCCTCACCGTGCAGGGCTGGTTCGACGTGGCCGCGGCCCTCGACGAGGCGAGTGCCGACATGGCGACGAAGGTCGTCGTGCTGCGCGCCGAGGGCAAGGGCTTCAACGCCGGCGTCGACATCAAGGAGATGCAGAACACCACCGGCTTCGACGCCCTGCTCGGTGCCAACAAGGGCTGCTACGCGGCCTTCCGGGCCGTCTATGAGTGCGCGGTCCCGGTGGTCGCCGCCGTCAACGGCTTCTGCGTCGGCGGAGGTGTCGGCCTGGTCGGCAACGCGGACTGCGTCGTCGCGAGCGAGGACGCCTACTTCGGCGTACCCGAGGTCAACCAGGGCGCGCTCGGCGCGGCCACCCACATGGCGCGGCTGGTGCCGCAGCACATGATGCGCACCCTCTACTTCACGGCCCGCACCATCTCGGCGAAGGACCTGGTGCAGTTCGGGTCCGTGCTCGAGGTGGTCCCGCGCGACGAGCTCGACGAGGCCGCGCTGCGCGTCGCCCGCGACATCGCCGCCAAGGACACCCGGGTGATCCGTGCCGCCAAGGAGGCGCTCAACGGGATCGACCCGGTCAACGTCAACAAGTCCTACCGCTGGGAACAGGGGTTCACCTTCGAGCTGAACCTGATGGGCGTCAGCGACGAGCTCCGCGACGACTTCGCGGGCACGGACAAGGCCAAGGGAGACGACAAGTGAGCCGCAAGCCGCGCGCCAAGCAGATGACGATCGACGAGGTCGTCGCCTCACTCGAGGACGGCATGACCATCGGGATCGGCGGCTGGGGCCCGCGGCGCAAGCCGATGGCCCTGGTCCGGGCGATCCTCCGCTCGGACCTCAAGGACCTCACCATCGTCAGCTGGGGCGGCGCCGATGTCGGTCTGCTCGCCCGGGCAGGCAAGATCCGCAAGCTGGTCTACGCCTTCGTCAGCCTCGACTCGATCCCCCTGGAGCCGAACTTCCAGCGCGCCCGCCAGACCGCGAGCATCCCGGAGGTCGTCGAGCTCGACGAGGGCATGTTCCAGACCGGCCTCAAGGCCGCCGCCGAGCGTCTCCCGTTCCTGCCGATGCGCGCCGGGCTCGGCTCCGACGTCCTGGTCAACAACCCGTGGATCAAGACCGTCACCAGCCCGTACGACGACGGCGCCGGCCACGAGGAGCTCGTCGCCGTCCCCGCGCTGAAGCTGGACGTCGCGCTGGTCCACCTCAACCGCGCGGACGTGCACGGCAACGCGACCTACCTCGGCCCGGACCCCTACTTCGACGACCTCTTCGCGATGGCGGCCGACCGCACCTATCTGTCGGTTGAGCAGGTCGTCGACACCGCCGGCCTCACCGTCGACACCCCCGTCCAGCGGGTCCTGCTGAACCGGATGATGGTCACCGGCGTCGTCGAGACGCCCAACGGCGCCCACTTCACCAACTGCGTGCCCGACTACGAGCGCGACGAGCGCTTCCAGAAGGCGTACGCCGCCGCGGCCAGCGGATCCGACGACGACTGGGCCGCGTTCGAGGAGCGTTTCCTGTCCGGGGACGAGGCCGCCTACCAGGCCGCCGTCGCCGCCTTCACCGAGGAGCAGGCCAAGTGAGCACCGACACCATCACCCGCGCCGACGTCTGCGCCGCCGCGATCGCCGACGCCTTCAAGGACGACGGAGAGATCTTCGGCAGCCCGATGGGCCTGCTGCCGATGCTCGGCGTCCGGCTCGCCAAGCTGACCAGCAACCCCGACCTGGTGATCTCCGACGGCGAGTCGGTGTTCCTCTCCGGCGTCCCGCCGCTGTTCGCCAAGGGCGACGTGGTCGAGGGGTGGATCCCGTTCCGCCGGGTCTTCGACGTCGTCGCCTACGGCAAGCGCCACGTGATGATGGGCGCCACGCAGGTCGACCGGCACGGCAACCAGAACATCTCCGCGATCGGCGACTTCGCCCAGCCCAAGCGCCAACTGCTCGGCTCCCGCGGGGCCCCCGGCAACACGGTGAACAACCGGACGTCGTACTGGGTCCCGAAGCACTCCCCCCGCGTCTTCGTCGAGCAGGTCGACATCGTCTCCGGCGTCGGCCCGAAGCGCGCGAAGGAGGCCGGCCCCGGAGCTGCCCGCTACAACGACATCCACCGGATCGTCAGCAACCTCGGTGTCTTCGACGTCAAGGGCGCCGACGACACCGTCCGGCTGCTCTCGGTGCACCCGGGCGTGAGCGTCGACGAGGTTGTCGCAGCCACCGGCTTCGCCCTCGACCTCCCCGCGGACCACGCGGACGTGCCGACGACCCGCGAGCCGTCGTACGAGGAGCTCGTCATCATCCGCGAGATGCTCGATCCGAAGGGCCTGCGGTTCAAGGAGGTCCCGCATGAGTGAGCAGCTGATCCGCACGCCGTTCACGGACCTGGTCGGCGTCGCGCACCCGGTGGTGCAGACCGGCATGGGCTGGGTCTCCGGCCCACGCCTGGTCTCGGGCACCGCCAACGCCGGCGGCCTCGGCATCCTGGCGTCTGCGACGATGACCTTCGACGAGCTGGGGAAGGCGATCGTCGAGGTGAAGTCCCGCACCGACAAGCCGTTCGGCGTCAACATGCGCGCCGACGCCGGCGATGCCGCGGACCGTTGCCAGCTGTTGATCGACCACGACGTGAAGGTCGCCTCCTTCGCGCTCGCCCCCAAGCCGGAGCTGATCGCGAAGCTCAAGGAGGCCGGCATCGTGGTGATGCCGTCGATCGGCGCGGCCAAGCACGCGAAGAAGGTCGCCTCGTGGGGCGCCGACGCGGTGATGGTGCAGGGCGGCGAGGGCGGCGGCCACACCGGCCCGATCCCGACCACCCTCCTGCTGCCGACCGTGCTCGACGCGGTCGACATCCCGGTCATCGCCGCGGGCGGCTTCTTCGACGGCCGCGGCCTCGCCGCCGCGCTGTCGTACGGCGCCGCGGGGGTCGGGATGGGCACGCGCTTCCTGCTGACGCAGGACTCGGCCGTACCCGACGCCGTCAAGCGGCTCTACCTCGAGCGGGGCCTCACCGACACCGTGGTGACGGCCAAGGTGGACGGGATGCCGCACCGGATGCTGCGCACCGATCTGGTCGAGTCGCTCGAGGAGACCTCCGCCGTGCGCCGGCTAGGGCCGACCGCCCGCCGGACCCTGGAGTTCAAGCGCTCCTCGGGGATGTCGTGGGGCGAGCTGCTGAAGGACGGGCGGGCCATGAAGAAGGCCCAGGGCCGCACCCTGGGCCAGATGGCGCTCGCCGCGAACACCCCGACGATGCTGCGGGCCGGCCTCGTCGAGGGCGACACGTCGGCAGGGGTGCTCGCGAGCGGCCAGGTCGTCGGCGTCATCGACGACCTGCCGACCTGTCAGGAGCTGGTCGAACGGATCGTGGTGCAGGCCGCCGCCGAGCTGCGCCGGGCGTCGTCGTACGTCGTCTGACGAGCGACCCGCGCACCGGGCCCGGCGTCAGTCCAGCCGGCGCTGGTAGGCCCACTCGCGACCCATCACCCGGTAGCCCAGCACCTCGTTGACGCCGATCATGTGGCCGTTCGACTCCGCGTTGAACGTGTCCACGGTCGCGATCTGCGGCTCGGCCTCGGCGAGCCACCGCAGCATGTCGGTCTTGAGCAGCAGACCGAGGCGGTGGCCCCGGTGGGCGCGGGTGACCGACGTGTCGTGCTGGTGGCCGCGCTCGGCGTGGTCGACCTCGACGGCGACCACCGTCTGCGCGGCCAGCTCGCCGGATGGCAGGTGCCGGGCGACGAGGCGGTACATCCGCTGGCGCCGCCCGAGCGTCGCGACCTCGTAGGCCCGCATCCGCTCGCCGGTGAACACCTCGTCCTCGTAGTCGAGGTCGTCCAGCGGCGCGTCGTTGATCGCCGACGCCATCTCGGCGAGGGCGTCGAGCCGGTCATCGGGCGTCGGCACGGGCCACCTCTCGATGGCGTAGTCGACGGCGTGGGGCAGCGCGGCGTCGTACTGCTTCTGCAGCGTCGGCCAGTCCACGTCGGCGAGCAGTTGGCGCCGGTTGATCGACGACAACCTGCGCTCGAAGCCGTGCCGCGTCGCGAAGGCGTCGGCCGCGGCCGACTCCCACGCGTCCACGATCACGCTGCTGCGTCCGCGGCGGGTCACCTCCTCGAGCAACGCGGCCAGGAGCGCCGAGCCGTGGCCCCGGCGGCGGTGCCGCGGACCGACCTCGAGGGTGAGGGCCGCGACGTCGAGGTTGTCGTAGTCGGTCGTCCCCACCGAGCCCCATGCGACGACCTCGCCGCCGACCGAGGCGAGGTACGGCGACGACGGCTCGCCCTCCCAGCCGTGCCGGAAGCGGCCGGCGCCGATCTCCGGCGTGACCGGGTGGTCCCAGGGGGTGTCGGCGGCGATGACCTCGTTGGCGAGGGCACTCCAGGCGTCGAGCTCGGCGAGGTCGTCCGGGCCGAACGATCGGATCTCCATGCCGACCAGCATGCGAGTTCGTCGCCCCGGCCGCCACTGGATATCCTGAGGTGGTGAGCCAGCCGTCCGCCTCCCGCCGCCGGCACCTGATGGACCCCGACGCTCCCCGCAAGGCTCCGGACCCCCAGGACCTCGAGCGCCTCCACCGGGTCCAGCGACGGGTGGTCTCCGTGCTGGTGGTCACCACCGTGCTCCACCTGTCCGCCGGCTTCGTGATCGCCGCGGACCACGTCGCCGACGACCGGATGGACGCCCTGATCGGCCTGAACCTGATCGCCGCCGCGTTCATGGTCGGCGGCATCGCGGCGACGCTGGTCATCAACCAGCGGTCGTGGCGGTCGCCATGGCTGCTGCTCGGCCTGGTGCCCGGCATCGTGGGCATCTGGTGGACCGTGCTCTGACCTCGGCAGTCCGCTCAGGTGGGACCCGGTCCTGCCGATCGGCACGGCATGTCGGTGCAGCGTCCGGTCCGTCCTGCTGAGGTCCACCCGGCGCTCCTGCAGCCGGTGGCGCTGACCCTGAGACCCACCGTCGGCGACCCGGTCGCGGTCGAGACCAGGGTGCTGGACCTCGAGCCCCAGCGCGACGGCAGCACCACCGTGGTGGTCGCCTGCCCGGACGGCCTGGACCCCGACGAGCACCACTTCGAGGCCAGCGTGGCGTGGACCTATCCGCTCGGCCGGATGGAGTGCTCCGTCACGACCCGGCCCGGCACCCGCAACTACGGCCGGGTCTGGCTGCTGTGCCCGGCGGCACCGCCGACCCGGCTCCAGCAGCGCGCCTACTTCCGGGCCCGGCTCGCCGTACCGGTGGTGCTGGCGTGGGACGAGCCGACCGGGGAGGCGGCCGGGGGCGTTCCCGTGGACGTGCCCCGTGCCGAGCTGCTCGGCGTCGCCGTCGACCTCAGCGAGGGCGGCCTGCTCTGCACCGGGCAGGCGCCTCTCCCGGCCGTCGGACAGCAGCTCGACGCCACGATCCGCATCGACGGGGACAACCTCACCCAGCCCGCCCGGGTCGTGCGCCACGTGCGCTTCGCCGGCGGCGGCTCCGGCGTGGCGGTCTCCTTCCTCGACCCGGCCACGCACGGCGACCGGATCAGGCAGCTCGTCTTCGCGTCCGAGCGACGTCGCCGCCGGCCGCGCTGACCACGGCGCGACGGGCGGTCAGCAGGCCACGTTGGCAGCGACGTCGAAGCACACCTGGCCGACCTGGGTCGTGCCGTTGGCGGCGTAGACCCGCTGGGTGAACCGGCTGTAGGTGATCGCCAGTGACTGGTTCGTCTCTCCCCCGTTGCCGGACTTCGCGGTGGACGACAGCGAGAAGGTCGCATCCGCGAGCTCCCACTGCTGGAACCGCGTGGTCGTCCCCGGGTGGTAGAGCACGACCGTGACCTTCGGGAGGTGGGTGCCGGTTGCGACCGCGCGCAGGATGGCCGGGGACACCCCGGTCGCGCTGGTCGCCACCTTGGCGTCCCCGAAGGTGGCCTTCGAGGCCGCGGAGGCCTTGGACGCAGTGATCGAGAACGAGCGGATCGGCAGCACCGCCGTGCTGATCCCGGACAGCCGCAACGTGCCAGCCCGCTGGCTGGTCGGGATCGCCGCCGCGGCAACCGCCTGCTCGCCGCTGCTCTCCGCCGGCGCCGGGCGCAGCAGCCAGCCGGCTGCGAGCGCGACGGCGAGGAGTGCGACGGCGAGGACCCGGGCCCGGCTCGACAAGGTGATGGACATGGACGCTCCTGGGACGAGGGGGACGGTCGCCGGGGTCAGCCCAGGCGCTCGATGATGGTGACGTTGGCCTGGCCGCCACCCTCGCACATCGTCTGGAGTCCGTACCGGCCACCGGTGCGCTCGAGCTCGTTGAGCAGGGTGGTCATCAGCCGGGTTCCGGTCGCCCCGATCGGGTGGCCGAGCGCGATGCCGCCACCGTTGACGTTGACCTTCTCGTGCGGGGCGCCGGTCTCCTTCATCCACGCGAGCACGACCGAGGCGAATGCCTCGTTGCACTCGAAGAGGTCGATGTCGTCGATCGACAGGCCCGACCGGGCCAGGGCGTGCTGGGTGGCCGGAATGGGTCCGGTCAGCATCCAGACCGGGTCGTCGCCCCGCACCGAGAGGTGCACGATCCGGGCGCGTGGCGTGAGCCCGTGCTCCTCGACCGCCCGCTCGGAGGCGATCAGCATCGCCGACGACCCGTCGCAGATCTGCGAGGCCACGGCTGCAGTGATCCGACCGCCCGGGGCGAGCGGCTCCAGGCCGGCCATCTTCTCCAGCGACGTCTCGCGGGGGCACTGGTCGGTGTCGAAGACGGTGCCGTCCGCGAGGACGAACGGCACGACCTCGTTGACGAACCGGCCCTCGGCGATCGCGGTGCGCGCCCGCTCGTGCGAGGCCAGCGCGAAGGCCTCCATCTGCTCGCGGGTGACGTCCCACTTCTCGGCGATCATCTCGGCCGACCGGAACTGGCTGACCTCCTGGTCGCCGTACCGCTCCAGCCAGCCGGGCGACTCGGCGAACGGGGTGGAGAAGCCGTACTGCTGGCCGACGAGCATGGCCGCCGAGATCGGGATGGCGCTCATGTTCTGCACGCCTCCGGCCACCACGAGCTCCTGGGTGCCTGACATGACGCCCTGCGCGGCGAAGTGCACGGCCTGCTGCGACGAGCCGCACTGGCGGTCGATGGTGACGCCGGGGACGTGGTCGGGGAGGCCGGCCACCAGCCACGCCGTACGGGCGACGTCGCCGGCCTGCGAGCCGATGGTGTCGCAGCAGCCGAGGATCACGTCGTCGACCGCGCCCGGGTCGACGCCGGTGCGCTCGACGAGGGCGGCCAGCGAGTGGGCCGCGAGGTCCGCGGAGTGCACGCCCGCGAGCGCGCCGCCACGCTTGCCGACCGCGGTGCGGGCGGCGTCGACGATGTAGGCCTCAGACATTCTTGATCCCATCCAGGAGTATGCGGACGTACTGGTCGGCGACGTCGGTGTGGGCCAGTCCGCGGCCCGGCTGGTACCAGCGGACGGCGACCCACACGGTGTCGCGGATGAAGCGGTAGGTGAGCGTCACGTCGAGGTCGGGGCGCAGCACGCCGGTGTGCACGCCCTCCTCGATCAGCGAGACCCACACCTGCCGGGACTGGGCGTTGCGGTCGGCGAGGTAGCCGAACCGCTCGAACGTGCCGAGGAAGTCGGCGTCGTTCTGGAAGATCGCGACCTCGTGCGGGTGCCGGTCGATCGCCTCGAAGGAGACCCGGACCGCCCGCTCGAGCTTGGTGCGCGCGTCGTCGCCGCTGGCGAGGATCTCGTCGTACTTGCCGAAGAGCTCCTCCTGGAACGGGACGAGCAGCTCGTCCACCATCGACTCCTTGGAGTCGAAGTGGTGGTAGAGGCTGCCGGAGAGGATGCCCGCCGCGTCGGCGATGTCGCGCACTGTCGTGTTGCGGAAGCCCTTGCGCGCGAAGACCTCCCCCGCGATCGCGAGCAGCTCCTCCCGTCGCGTCCGGGAGCCGTTCGCCTCAGGCGTGCTGGCTGCTGACACTGATCACCTCACCGGTCAGGTACGACGAGTAGTCGCTCGCGAGGAACACCATCACGTTGGCAACCTCCCACGGCGCGGCCGCGCGGCCAAAAGCCTCCCGCTGCTTGAGCTCGACGAGCAGCTCCGGCGAGGTCACCTTCTCGAGGAACGGGTGCATCGCCAGGCTCGGCGAGACCGCGTTGACCCGGATGCCGTGCGGCGCGAGGTCGAGGGCGGAGCACCGGGTCAGCGCCATCACGCCGGCCTTGGCCGCGGCGTAGTGCGCCTGGCCCTCCTGCGCCCGCCAGCCGATGACCGAGGCGTTGTTGACGATGACGCCCTTGCGGCCGGCGGCGACGAGGCGCTGGCCGACGGCGCGGGTCACCCGCATCGTGCCGGTGAGCGTGATGTCGATGACCCGGTTCCAGGTCTCGTCGGTGACCTCGAGGATCGAGTCGGTGCCGCCGAGGCCGGCGTTGTTGATCATCACGTCGACGCCGCCGAGCTCGTCGGCCGCGTCGAGGAGGGCCTGGACGTCCTCCTCCTTCGTCACGTCGCAGACGAGCTGCCGCACCCGCCCGGCACCGAACTCGGCGGCGAGCGCCTCCTCGGCCTCCTTGAGCCGGCGCTCGTGGGTGTCGCTGAAGACGACCGCCTTCGCGCCCTCCTCGAGCGCCCGGCGTACGACGGCGGCGCCGATGCCGGCACCGGCGGCAGCGGTCACGACGACCACCTTGCCGGCCAGCAGGTCGTGGCCGGGGACGTAGTCGGGGGTGGGCTGCTCGGGGCGCAGGGCGGTCATCAGGATCCCTTCGGTTCGCGGGGCAGGCCGAGCACGCGCTCGGCGAGGATGTTCTTCTGGACCTCGTCGCTGCCGCCGTAGATCGTGTCGGCGCGCGAGAAGAGGAAGAGGCGCTGGTGGTCGTCGAGGTCGTAGCCGCCACCGTCACGGGCGAGCAGCCCCTCGGCGCCGGCCACGTCCATCGCGACCTCGCCGAGCGTGCGGTGCCAGTTGGCCCACGCCAGCTTGAAGATCGAGCCGGCGCCGTTGCCCGCGGCGGAGTCCTGGCCGCCCTCGACGAGCGCGAGCGAGCGCAGCGCGAAGCTCCGGATCACGGCGAGCTCGGTCTTCATCCGGGCGAGTCGGTCCCGGACCACCGGGTCGTCGATCGAGCCGTTCTTCCGGGCCCGCGCGACGACCGACTCGAGCTCGCGGGCGAAGCCGACGGTCTGGCCGAGCGTGGACACGCCGCGCTCGAAGCCGAGCAGGCCCATCGCCACGCCCCAGCCCCGGCCGGGTTCGCCGACCACCATGTCGGCCGCGGTCCGGGCGCCGGTGAAGAAGACCTCGTTGAATTCCGAGCCGCTGGTGAGCTGCTCGATCGGGCGGACCTCCACGCCCTCCTGGTCGAGCGGGACCAGCAGGAACGACAGCCCCTGGTGGCGCGTCGACCCGGCCTCGGTCCGGGCGACCACGAAGCACCAGTCGGACAGGTGGGCCAGCGAGGTCCACACCTTCTGGCCGTCGATCACCCACTCGCCGGTCTCGTCGAGTCGGGCCCGGGTCTGCACGTTCGCGAGGTCGGAGCCGGCGTTCGGCTCGGAGTAGCCCTGCGCCCACAGCTCGCGCACGGCGACGATCTCCGGCAGGAAGCGCTGCTTCTGCGCCTCGGTGCCGAACGCGATCAGGGTGGGGCCGAGCAGCTGCTCACCGAGGTGGTTCACGCCCGCCGGCGCGTCGGCCCGGGCGTACTCCTCGTGGAAGACCACCTGCTGCCACAGGGAGAGCCCGCGGCCGCCGTACTGCTCGGGCCAGCCGACGGCCGTCCAGCCGTGGTCGGCGAGGTGGCGGTTCCACGCGAGGCGCTCGTCGTGCGCCTCGTGCTCGCGGCCGGGCCCACCGAGCCCGCGCAGGGACGCCCACTCGCCGGTCAGGTGGTCGGCGAGCCAGGTCCGCACCTCCTCGCGGAAGGCGCGGTCGGCAGCACTCTCGGTCAGGTCCACGCTCGTACCCTACCAAGCATTTGCTTGGTATGCTCCCTCCATGGACACGATTCCTGCCGTCCTGCGCGACGCGGCCGAGCGGTACGGCGACCGCCCGGCCTACGTCGACGGCGACCGCACCGTCTCGTTCACCGGGATGCTCGGCCTCGTGCGACGCACGGCCGCGGGCTACCGCGCCCGGGGCTTCGCGCCCGGCGAGCGGGCTGCGATCTGGGCCCCGAACAGCATCGACTGGGTCGTCGCCGCGCTCGCCGTCTCCTACGCCGGCGGCACGCTGGTGCCGTTGAACTCGCGCTACACCGGGCACGAGGCCGCCGACATCGTCGACCGCTCCGGCGCGACCCTGGTCGTCGTGGCCGACGGCTTCCTCGGCCGCAGCCAGGTCGAGGAGCTCCGCGCCGCCTCCGAGCTCGCGGGCGTGCGCGACCTGATCGACATCGCGGACCTGCCCGACCTCGAGGTCCAGCCCGGCGACATCGACGAGGTCGCGGCCACCGTCGGCCCCGACGACGTCGCCGACATCCTGTTCACCTCGGGCACGACCGGCCGGCCGAAGGGCGCGATGAGCGCGCACCGGCAGACCGTCGGCGTCGCGCGCGCCTGGGGCGAGCTCGGTGGCGTCACGGCCGAGGACCGCTACCTCGTCGTCAACCCGTTCTTCCACTCGTTCGGCTACAAGGTCGGCATCGTCACCGGCCTCACCACCGGGGCGACGCTCTACCCGCTCGCCACCTTCGACCTCGAGCGGACGATGGAGCTGATCGAGACCGAGCGGATCAGCGTGCTGCCCGGCGCCCCCGCGATCTACCAGTCCTTGCTCTCCGCGCCCGGCCGCACGGAGCGTGACCTGTCGAGCCTGCGCCTGGCGGTGACCGGCGCGGCCGTCGTACCCGTCGTCCTCATCGAGCGGATGCGCGAGGAGCTGGGTATCGACCAGGTCGTCACCGCCTTCGGCATGACCGAGGCCGTGGTCGTCACGATGGCGCGCGACGGCGACGACGCCGAGCTCGTCGCGACCACCTGCGGCCGGGCGATCCCGGGCATGGCGACCCGGATCGACGCCCCGACCCCCGGCGAGGCCGGCGAGCTGCTCGTGCGCGGCGACTTCGTGATGCTCGGCTACCTCGACGACCCGGCCGCGACGGCCGAGGCGATCGACGAGGACGGCTGGCTGCACACCGGCGACGTCGGGGTGCTCGACGAGGCCGGCAACCTGCGGATCACCGACCGCCTCAAGGACATGTACATCTCGGGCGGCTTCAACGTCTATCCCGCCGAGGTCGAGCAGGCGCTGATGCGCATGGACGGCGTCGACGACGTCGCCGTGGTCGGCGTCCCCGACGAGCGGATGGGCGAGGTCGGCAAGGCGTACGTCGTCGGCGCGGCCTCCGGCGAGGACGTGATCGCTTTCGCGAGGGAGCGGCTCGCCAACTTCAAGGTGCCGCGGTTCGTCGAGTCGGTCGACGCACTGCCGCGGAACCTGTCCGGCAAGGTCCTGAAGACAGAGTTGAGGCGTCTCGATACGCCGCCTCGTACCTCGGCGGCTACTCGACGACCGACAGAGGGGAACCCTTCGTAATGGATCTCGAACTGAGCGAGTCCGAGCTGGCCTTCCAGGCCGAGGCGCGCGCCTGGCTGGCGGAGAACGTGCCTGCCGAGCCGCTGCCGTCGCTCGACACCCCCGAGGGCTTCGAGCTGCACCGGCAGTGGGAGGCGAGGCTGTCGGCCGCCCGCTGGTCGGTCGTCTCGTGGCCCGAGGAGTACCACGGCCGCGGCGCGTCGCTGGTCGAGTGGATCATCTTCGAGGAGGAGTACTACCGCGCCGGCGCGCCCCTGCGGGTCGGCCAGAACGGCATCTTCCTGCTCTCCCCGATCCTCTTCGAGCACGGCACGAAGGACCAGCAGGACCGGTTCCTGCCGTCGATGGCGACGGGCGAGAAGGTCTGGGCGCAGTGCTGGAGCGAGCCCGAGGCGGGCTCCGACCTGGCCTCGCTGAAGTCGACCGCCCGCCGCGACGACGGGCGCGGGGGCTGGGTGCTCAACGGCCAGAAGATCTGGTGCTCGCGCGCCGCGCTCGCCCACTGGGGCTTCGGGCTGTTCCGCAGCGACCCGGAGGCGCAGAAGCACGCCGGGCTGACCTACTTCCTCTTCCCGCTCGACGCCGAGGGGGTCACGGTCCGTCCGATCGCGCAGCTCGACGGCGAGGCCGGCTTCGCGGAGGTCTTCTTCGACGACGTCTTCGTCCCGGACGCCGACGTGCTCGGGGCGCCGGGGGACGGCTGGCGGGTCGCGATGAGCACCGCCGGCAACGAGCGCGGCCTGTCCCTGCGCTCCCCCGGCCGGTTCACCGCCGCCGCCGACCGCCTGCTCTCCCTGTACGCCGACCGGCCGGACCCGCGCGTCGCGGACCGCGTCGTCGACGCCTGGATCGGCGCCGAGGCCTACCGCCTCTACACCTGGGGCACCGTCAGCAAGCTCAAGGACGGTGGCGACATCGGCGCCGCCGGCTCGGTCAACAAGGTCTGGTGGAGCGAGCTCGACGTCGCCCTCCACGAGACCGCGCTCGACCTGCTCGGCCCCGACGCCGAGCTCGACTCGACCTGGCTCGACGGCTACACCTTCTCGCTGTCCGGCCCGATCTATGCCGGCACCAACGAGATCCAACGCAACATCGTCGCCGAGCGCATCCTCGGCCTTCCCCGCGAGCCCAAAGGTGTCCAGCGATGAGGTTCGAGCCCACCACCGACCAGCGCGACTTCGCCGCCTCGCTCGAGTCCCTGCTCTCGGCCGCCGACACCGTCGCCACCGCGCGCGCCTGGGCCGCGGGTGACCACGACCCCGGCCTCAAGCTGTGGCAGCGCCTCGCCGAGCAGGGCGTCACCATGCTCGCCACGGAGGCCACGCCCGTCGAGGTCTGCATCGCCTTCGAGGCGCTCGGCCGGCACGCCGTGCCCGGCCCGTGGGTCGAGTCCGCGGCCTACCTGCCGGTCGCGCTCGGCCGCGAGGTCGAGGGCGTCGGCACCGTCGGGGCGCCCCGGGCCCTCGACGCCGACGTCGCCGACGAGGTGTACGTCGTCGAGGGCGACGCCCTGCGCACGGCCACCCCGGGCGACTCCCACGTCTCCGTCGACCGGACGCGCCACCTCTTCGACGTCACCGCGGGCGAGGCCGTCGAGCACGGCGACCTCGCGGCGGCGTACGACCTCGCGGCGCTCGCCACGGCAGCGCAGCTGCTCGGCGCGGGCGAGCGGGTGCTGGCCGACGCGGTCACCTACGTGAAGCAGCGCAAGCAGTTCGGCCGCGAGATCGGCTCCTACCAGGCGATCAAGCACCAGCTGGCCGACGTGCGGATCGCGCTCGACTTCGCGCGGCCGCTGGTGTTCGGGGCGGCCCTCGCGCCGACGCCCCGCGCGGTGTCGGCGGCGAAGGTCGCGTGCGCGGACGCGGCGTACCTCGCCTCCCGGACCGGTCTGCAGGTGCACGGCGCGATCGGCTACACGCAGGAGTTCGACCTGAGCCTGTGGATCACGAAGACCCGGGCCCTCGTGACGGCCTGGGGCACGCCGGCCGACCACCGCGCCCGGATCCTCGACTCCCTGCTGGAGGCGTGATGGACTTCGCACTCAGCGAGGAGCAGGCCGAGCTGGCCGCCACCGTCCGCGGGCTGCTGGAGAAGCGCGCCGACTCGGCCGCCGTACGGGCTGCGTCGACCTCCCCCACCGGCCACGACGAGGCACTCTGGGCGACGCTCTGCGAGCAGATCGGGGTGGCGGCGCTCGCCGTTCCGGAGGAGTACGACGGCGTCGGCGCCACGTTCTTCGAGACCGCCGTGGTGCTGGAGGAGCTGGGGCGCAGCCTCGCGCCCTCTCCCCTGCTGGCGACGACCGTGGCCACGCAGGCACTCCTGGCCGGCGGCACCGACGAGGCGAAGCAGCGCCTGCTCCCCCGGATCGCTGCCGGGGAGGTCGCGACCGTGCTGCTCGACGCCGGACCGGTGCTCGACGGCGACCGGGCGTCGATCGTGCTCGCGGTGATCGGCGACGAGCTGGTCGAGGTCGCCGACGCGCCGGCCACCTGGGCCGAGTCGATGGACCAGTCGGTGCGCCTCGCGCGCCTCGACCTGACCGTCGCGACGACCACTCCGCTCGGCGACGGGACGGCTGCCGGCGCGCGCGCGGAGCTCGTCGGTGCCGCGTCCGTGGCGGCGCTCGCCGTCGGCCTCGCGGACCGGGCGCTGCGGATGACGGTCGACTACAGCAGGGACCGGGTGCAGTTCGGCCGGCCGATCGGGTCCTTCCAGGCGCTCAAGCACCGGATGGCCGACGTCTTCGCCCGGACCGAGATGGCGCGCTCGGCGAGCTGGGCGGCGTCGTACGCGCTGGCGGAGGGGGCGGACGACGCCGACTTCCTGACCCGCGCTGCGGCCGCCTACGCGATCGAGACCGCGCAGCTCGCGGCGAGCGAGTGCGTCCAGCTGCACGGCGGGATCGCGATCACCTGGGAGCACGACGCCCACCTGGTGTTCAAGCGCGCCCACGCCCTCGGGCAGCTGTACGGCGCACCGCACCGACACCGGGCAGCCGTGGCACTCTGACCAGTCGTCTCCGGGGGCGGGGCGCCGGCTCCTCGCCCTCGGAGCGCACCACGTGCGCGAACGCCTCCTCGCCCTGCAGGGCCGCGGCGACGGAGGGTGCCGCCATCCGCACGACGTCGTCGACGGACGCCGAGGCCAGCGGCTCGATCTTGAGCACGTAGCGGGTCATCGCCAGACCGATCAGCTGCGAGGCGACCAGCTCGGCCTTCATCGCCGACATCGCCCGGCGCTCGACCACCGGCTGGAAGCGCGGGTTCAGCACGGCCTTGTTGATCCAGCCGTAGAGCCGCGGGGCGCCGGGCCCCATCCGGGTCGACTGACGCACCAGCCGCAGCATGCGCTGGCGGGTCCGCGGGTGCTCACAGAGCAGCAGGAACCGCCGCAGCAGGCGGATGGCGAAGTCTTCGGTGGGATCGAGGCTGTGCATCGTCCGACGATGGTGCCGCACCCCGCGTCCGGGCGTCCGCCCGCACCGCCGTCGTGGACGGTGTCGTGCGCCACAGGCCCGTCGCGGGCGCGGTGCGGCCGTCAGGAGTCGGTCGTGCGGTACCGGCCGCGGAAGAACAGCAGCGGGTCCGTCACGGCGCCCTCACCGTCCGCGGACTCCAGATGCTCGACCTTGCCGACGACGACGTAGTGGTCGCCGCCCTCGTAGACGGCGTGGATCGTGCAGTCGAGGTGCGCGAGCGTGCCCGCAATCACCGGCGATCCGGTGGCGGCCGCGGGGCTCCACTCGATCCCCGCGAACTTGTCGGCGCCCTTGGTCGCCATCTGCGCCGACACGTGCTCCTGGTCGGCCGCGAGGACGTTCACGCAGAACCGGCCCGAGCGCTGGATCAGCGGCCACGCACGTGACGAACGGGCCGGGATGAAGGTGATCAGCGGCGGGTCGAGGGACACGCTGGAGAACGACTGGCAGGTCATGCCGATCGGCTCCTCGCCGCTCATCGTCGTGATCACCGTGATCCCGGAGGCGAAGCAGCCCAGCACGTCCCGGAAGCGGCGGGCCGCGGCCTGCGCCTCGGGGTCGTCGTGGACCGCGACCTCCTCGCCGGGGCGCAGCTCGAAGTCGACCTCCGCGTCACCGAGCCACGACTGGATCAGCTCAGGGTGCGGCCAGGTCTCGCGGGCGTCCGGGCTGATGCCCTCGGGGATCGCGTCCTGGTTCTCTACCACGGTGTCCACGCTAACGGCCCCGTCACTTGCCACCGAAGACGTGGCCCCAGTACGAGACCGCGGTCGACTCTCGCGCGACCCACCGCGAGTCGTCGACGGTCATGCCGTCGGTGCCGAACTCGACGTCGAAGCCACCCGGCGACTTCACGTAGAACGAGATCATCTCGTCGTTCATGTGACGGCCGAGCGTCGCCGAGAGCGGCGCGCCGTGCTTGCGGACCCGCTCGAGCGCGCGGCCGACGTGGTCGAGCTTGTCGACCTCGAGCATCACGTGCACGCACTTGCTCGGGTTCGGCATCGGCAGGAACGCCAGCGAGTGGTGGCGCGGGTTGACGCCGAGGAAGCGCAGCCAGACCTTGCTGCCCGGCTCCTTGCCGACGAACTCGCCGGGCATGCTCATCGAGTCGCGCAGCCGGAAGCCGAGGACCTCGGTGTAGAACCGCAGCGCCTCGACGTCGTCGAGGACGGGGACCACGATGTGGCCGAGGCCCTGGTCGCCGGTGACGAACGTGGCGGCGTACGGCGTCACGACGGGCCGCGCCTCGTAGGTGATGCCGTGGTAGAGCTCGAAGACGTTGTCCCACGGGTCGCGGAACCGGACCAGCTCCTGGACGCGCCGCTCGGCGAGCTCCTCGGCGGTGCCCTCCTCGAAGACGACGCCGGCCTTCTGCAGGTGCTCACGCGCCTCCTGCAGCGCCTGGTGGTCGGCGACCTCCCAGCCGGTGCAGTCGAGCTGGTCGACGTCGGAGGGGAAGACGACGACGCGGGCGGAGACCTCGTCGATGCGCCAGTACTGGTGGTCCGGGTTCGGGCCGCGGCCCTCGGCGAGGCCGAGGACCTTGCCGGCGAACTGCTTCCAGGCGTCCAGGTCGGTGCTGGCGACCCGGATGTAGCCCATGGACCTGATGTCGATCGTCATGAACGCTCCTTGTGACGGGCCAGGAAGGCCGTGCAGATCTCGGCGAACTCCTCGGCCGCCTCGATCTGGGCCCAGTGGCCGCAGTTCGGGAAGACGTGCAGCTGGGCCTTCGGGATCTGCTTGAGGGCGACCAGCGCGCCGTCGAGGGGGTTGACCCGGTCCTCACGGCCCCAGGTCAGCAGGGTGTGCTTGCGCAGACGGTGCGCCTCGCGCCAGAGCATGCCGTCCTCGGCCCACTCCGGGTTCCAGAAGGACGCGCCCATCGAGCGCATCGCCTCCAGCGAGCCGGGCGCGGTGGCGTCGGCGAAGCGCTCCTCGACGAGCTCGTCGGTCACCAGCGCCTGGTTGACGACCATCGTCGAGATGAACGCCCGCAGCGCCTCGCGGCTCGGCGCCATGCTGAAGTCCATCAGCCGCTGCACGCCCTCGGTCGGGTCGGCGTGGAACAGGTTGACCGACAGGCCACCCGGGCCCATCAGGACCAGCCGGCCGACACGGTCGGGGTGCTCGAGGGCGAAGCGCATCGCCGTACCGCCGCCGAGGGAGTTGCCGAGCAGGTGGATCCGCTCGATCTGCAGCTCGTCGAGCAGCTTGACGAGGTACGACGCCGAGTGGCGGAAGTAGTTCGCCGTCACCTCGGGCTTGTCGGACTGGCCGAAGCCCGGCTGGTCGACGAGCAGCGTGCGGAAGCTCTGCGCGAAGCGCGGCAGCGCCGAGCCGAAGTTGCTCCACGCCGACGCGCCGGGGCCGCCGCCGTGCAGCAGCACGAAGGGAAGCCCACCCCCGACGGCCCCCTCGGTGGTTGAGCCTGTCGAAACCGGGCCCGCCTCGTAGTAGTTGAGTGTGATGTCGCCGGCCTTCGCCGAGCGGCGCACGCTCTCCTTGTCGAAGGACATCAGTACATCCCCGGGTCGACCTTGTGGCCGAACTGCTGGGCGCCGTACATCTGCAGCGCCCGCTCGGGGTCGTTGGCGGCGTGCACGCGGCCGGCGTGCGAGTCCCGCCACGCGCGCTGGAGGTAGGTGCCCTCGGCGAGAGCGCGACCGCCGGACGCCTCGAACAGCGCGTCGATGGCATCGATGGCGCGGGCGGTGCCGAGCACCTGGTCGCGGCGCACGCGCAGGCGCAGCTCGAGCGGGATCTGCTCGCCCCTCGCGACGTGGGCCTGCTCCTCACGGATGTTGCTCATCAGCAGCGCCCAGGCCGCGTCGATCTCCGAGGAGGAGCGGGCGATGCGGACCGCGGCGAACGGGTCGAGGGACGCCTTCTCGCCGAGGTACGCCGCACGGACGCGCTTCTGCTGCATCTCGACGTGCTCGGCGTAGGCGCCCTTCGCCATGCCGATGATCGGCGTGGCGATGGTGCTGGTGAAGATGGAGTG
Organism: Nocardioides sp.; assembly: GCA_035554935.1. Lineage (GTDB taxonomy): Bacteria > Actinomycetota > Actinomycetes > Propionibacteriales > Nocardioidaceae > Nocardioides. Next base: position 49,923 of record DATMHM010000087.1, read on the forward strand.
GAACGGCAGCTTGTAGAGGTCGCTGGTGTTGACCGCCTGGCCCGGGCCCTTGCACGCGCCGGTCTCCCCCATCGAGAGCGTGAACTCCTCGGGGATGAACGTCTCCTCGACGACGATGTCGTTCGAGCCGGTGCCGCGCAGCCCGACGACGTTCCAGACGTCGACGACCTGGTACTTCTCCCGCGGGACCATGAACGTGCGGAAGTCGACGACCTGGCCCTCCTCGTTGAACACCAGGCCGCCGAGCAGGACCCACGTGCAGTGGTCGCTGCCGGAGGAGAAGCTCCACTTGCCGGACAGCTTGAAGCCGCCCTCGGTGACGACCGCCTTGCCCGTCGGGGCGTACGACGACGAGAGGCGCACGCTCTGGTCGTCACCCCACACGGCCTGCTGTGCCCGGTCGTCGAACAGCGCGACCTGCCACGGGTGGACGCCCACGACGCTCGACACCCATCCGGTGGAGCCGTCGGCCGACGCGATGTCGCGGACCGCGGTGTAGAACGCGACCGGGTCGGCCTCGAAGCCGCCGTACCGCTTGGGCTGCAGGAGCCGGAAGAAACCGGTCTCCTCGAGCTCCTTGATCGACGCGTCCGGGATCACCCGCAGGCGGTCTCCCTCCTCGGCGCGCTCACGGAACGTGGGGAGCAGGTCGCGGACGCCGTCGAGAACGGCGGTGACCTCGGGAGAGAAGTCCTGGTGCATGTGCGCTCCTAGTCGGAAGAACGAATGCACCAATACTAGAACACGTTCTCATTTTGGTCCACGTGCCACTCCCGATGAGTGACCACCGCTGCTCGAAACGGCCGCCCGTCGTTCGAGAAGCCCGCCCGCCCCGTTGGTCGAGGAGGCCGGCCCACCCGTTGGTCGAGGAGGCCGGCCACGGCCGTCTCGAGACCCCCCGCCCCGGTGCAGCAAACCCACCCAGCGACAGTCCGTCAGACGGGCTGCGGTGGTCTCGAGACGGTCGCGGGCGACCTCCTCGACCAACGACCCGAGCCACCCGTTGGTCGAAGAGGCCGGCCACGGCCGTCTCGAGACCCCCCGCCACGGTGCAGCAAACCGCCCCAGTGACAGTCCGTCAGGCGGGCTGCGGCGGTCTCGAGACGGTCGCGGGCGACCTCCTCGACCCACAACTCGGCCCACCCGTTGGTCGAGGAGGCCGGCCACGGCCGTCTCGAGACCCCCCACCACGGTGCAGCAAACCCACCCAATGACAGTCCGCCACGCAGGCTGCGGTGGTCTCGAGACGGTCGCGGGCGACCTCCTCGACCAACCAGAAA
>DATMHM010000088.1:0-22812 GCA_035554935.1 Nocardioides sp.
GGAGACCACGCAGATCGGGTTGGCGCCGCCGTTGAGGGCGTACTGGGTGGCGAAGCCGCCGAGGCCGCCGGAGGCGCCCCAGATCAGGACGTTGTCGCCCTGCTTCATGTTGCCGCCGTTGGCCGAGACGAGCTGGCGGTACGCCGTGCAGTTCACGAGGCCGGGGGAGGCGGCCTCCTCCCAGGTGAGGTGCTCGGGCTTGGGCATGAGCTGGTTGGCCTTGACCATCGCGACGTCGGCGAGGCCGCCGAAGTTGGTCTCGAAGCCCCAGATGCGCTGGGAGGTGTCGAGCATGGTGTCGTTGTGGCCGTCGGGGGCCTCGAGCTCGACGGAGAGGCAGTGGGCGACGACGCGGTCGCCCGGCTTCCACTTGGTGACGCCCGCGCCGACGGCGAGGACGACGCCGGACAGGTCGGAGCCGACGATGTGGTAGGGCAGGTCGTGGCGCTTCGAGAGTTCGGACTCGCGGCCGTAGCGCTCGAGGAAGCCGAAAGTGGAGACCGGCTCGAAGATCGAGGTCCACACGGTGTTGTAGTTGATCGCGGAGGCCATGACGGCCACGAACGCCTCGCCGGGGCCGAGCTCGGGCAGCGCGACCTCGTCGACGTGCAGCGACTTGCGCGGGTCCTTGTCACGAGAGGCGATGCCCTCGAACATGTCGACCTCGTCCTTGTGGACCGTCACGGCCCGGTAGGACTCGGGAAGCTCGAGGTTGGCGAAGTCCTCCGCGGAGGCCTGGCCGGACTCGGAGGCCTGAATGGCATCGAGGATGTGCTGCACGGTCGTTTTTCTCCCTGAACTTCAGTGTTGACGGGGGCCCACGGGGGCGGAGCCCCCGTGCGTGTGGCAATACGGCCGCGGCGTAGATTACCCATCGGTAACCCCCTCGTGGGTGGGTTCGTGACAGGCGTCTCACTCGCGGCGGCTGCACCGTCCTGGGCTCGGCGGCGCTGCGGGCGGCCCTGGTCAAGGGTCCGATGGGCCACCATAGGCCCGTGACGTTGCATTCGGGTCACCCGTCCACGGGATCCTCCCCGAAGGAGGGTGCCATCGATCTCAACGCCGACGTCGGCGAGTCGTTCGGCCGCTGGCAGCTCGGCGACGACGCCGCCCTCCTGCCGCACCTCACCAGCGCCAACGTCGCCTGCGGGTTCCACGCGGGCGACCCGCTCACGCTGCGCCGTACCTGCGCGCTGGCGGTGCAGCACGGCGTCGCCATCGGTGCCCAGGTGGGCTACCGCGACCTCGCCGGCTTCGGGCGGCGGTACGTCGACGTGCCGGCCGCCGAGCTGGAGGCCGACGTGCTCTACCAGCTCGGCGCGCTCGACGGCATCGCCCGCGCCGCCGGAGGCCGGGTCGCCTACGTCAAGCCGCACGGCGCGCTGTACCACGCCGTCTCGCGCCACCCGGAGCAGGCGGAGGCGGTCGTCGCAGCCGTCGTGGCCCACGGCGGCCTGCCGGTCCTCGGCCTCGCCGGCTCCGCCTTCCTGGCAGCCGTGGACGCGGCGGGACTCGAGGCGGTGCCCGAGGGCTTCGCCGACCGCGCCTACCTCCCCGACGGCGGGCTGGTGCCCCGCTCCGAGCCGGGGGCAGTGCTGGCCGACCCCGCCGCGGTAGCGGAGCAGGCGGTCCGGCTCGCAACGTCCGGGACGGTCCGCTCACTGTGCGTCCACGGGGACTCGCCGGGAGCGCCGGGCCTTGCCGCGGCCGTGCGCGCCGCCCTCGACCTGGCGGGCCTCCCGGTCGGCTCCTTCGCCCCAGCCCCATGAGACTGCTCCCGTACGGCGACCGGGCGCTCCTCGTCGAGCTCGCGGACACCGCCGCGGCGGTCTCGGCGGCGGGCGCCCTGCGCGCGGACCCGGCGCTCGCGGACCTCCTCGCCGACGTCGTCCCCGGCGCCCGCACGGTCCTCCTCGTGGCCCGCCCGGGAGTCGCCCTGGACCGGCTCCGCGCGATACTCCCGGGTCAAAAGCACCTGATCGGGGCCGGAAACGGTGCTTTTGACCCGGGACTACCGCAGCGGGAGGTCACGATCCCCGTCGTGTACGACGGCCCGGACCTCGCGGACGTGGCGCGGTTGACGGGGCTGGGGGAGGACGAGGTGGTCGCCGCGCACACCGGGAACGCGTGGCAGGTCGGGTTCGGCGGGTTCGCGCCCGGCTTCGCCTACCTCGTGGGCGGCGATCCCCGGCTGCACGTGCCGCGGCGGGACCAGCCGCGGACCACCGTGCCGGCGGGCTCGGTCGGCCTCGCCGGCGAGTTCAGCGGGATCTACCCGCGCGCCTCGCCCGGCGGGTGGCAGCTGATCGGCCGCACCGCGCTCGTGCTCTGGGACGTCGACCGCGACCCGCCGGCGCTGCTGACCGCGGGCACGACCGTCCGGTTCGAGGCGGCCGATGGCTGAGCTGGCTGAGCTGCTCGTCAGGTCCACCGGCGGCCCGGTCCTCGTGCAGGACGCCGGCCGGCCCGGCCACGCCGCGATCGGGGTCGGCTCGTCGGGCGCGGCCGACCTGGCGTCGTACGGGCTCGGGAACCGGCTGGTCGGCAACGCCCCCGGTGCGGCGGCGCTGGAGGTCGTGCTCGGCGGGCTCGAGGTGGAGGCGACCGGGACGGTCTGGGCCTGCGTGACCGGCGCGCCGGCGCCGTTGCTGGTGGCCGGCCGCCGCGAGCCGCCCGGCGCGGTGGTGGCCCTGCGGGCCGGCCAGCGGCTGCGGCTGGGGATGCCGGCGACCGGCCTGCGCAGCTATCTCGCCGTCCGTGGCGGCATCGACGTGCCGGCCCTGCTCGGCTCGCGCTCGCGCGACACCCTCGCGGACCTCGGGCCGGCGCCGGTCGCCGCGGGCGACGTGCTGCGCGTCGGCAGGGAGCGCGACGGGGAGATGGTGGTGGACGCCGTCCCGCCGCAGTCGTACGACGCCCGCCCGGTCCTGCGCGTCGTGCGCGGTCCGCGCGCGGACTGGGTGGCGGACCCCGCCGCGCTGGTGGCCCGGACCTGGCGCGTCGGTGCGGACAGCGACCGGGTCGGGCTCCGGCTGGACGGCGACCCGCTCGCCGTCGTACCGGACCGCGGGCAGCTGCCCAGCGAGGGGGCGCTGCGCGGGGCGATCCAGGTGCCGCCCGACGGGCGGCCGGTGGTCTTCGGGCCGGACCACCCGGTGACCGGCGGCTATCCGGTGGTCGGTGTGGTCGTCGCTGCCGACACCGACCGGCTGGCCCAGCTCAGGCCGGGCGAGGAGCTCGGGTTCCGCTGGGCCTGAGCCTGCTCAGTGCTTGCCGCCGGCAGCCGGCTCGACGAGCTCGACGAGGACGCCGCCGGCGTCCTTGGGGTGGATGAAGTTGATCCGGCTGTCGGCGGTGCCGCGCTTCGCCTCGGGGTAGAGCAGGCGCAGGCCGCGCTCGCGCAGGATCGCGGAGACCTGGTCGAGGTCGGTCACCCGGTAGGCGAGCTGCTGCAGGCCCGGCCCGCTGCGGTCGATGAACTTCGCGATCGTCGACTCGGCGTTCAGTGGGGCGAGCAGCTGGATCCTCGAGTCGGTGTCGCCGACGGCCACCATCGCCTCGCGGACGCCCTGCTCCTCGTTGGTCTCCTCGTGCGCCACGTGCATGCCGAAGTTGTCGCGGTAGAAGGCGATCGCCTCGTCCAGGTCGGGCACGGCGATGCCCACGTGGTCGATCGCGGTGAAGAGGTGGGCGGGGACGCCATCAGTGATGCTCATGCGCGCCATTGTGCCGTCCACCCTCCCGTTCGAGGGTGTGACGAGTGCCTCATGGACCGCACGATGGACCCCTCGCTCGACCTGACTACCCCCGAGTAGAGTCGATGAGGATCAGTTCAGTTCCATTCACGGAGCCCACGGAGGAAGCATGTCCGACAACCCCAGCGTCATCGTCGCCGGCGCCCGTACGCCGATCGGTCGCCACCTCGGCGCCCTCAAGACCCTGTCGGCCGCGGACCTCGCTGGCGTCGCCATCAAGGGCGCGCTGGAGAAGGCCGGCGTCTCCGGTGACCAGGTCGACTACCTGATCGTGGGCCAGGTCCTCCAGGCCGGTGCCGGCCAGAACCCCGCCCGCACGGCGGGTCTCGCCGCCGGTCTCCCGGCGAGCGTCCCCTCGATCACCATCAACAAGGTGTGCCTCTCGGGCATCAACGCGATCGCCCAGGCCGACCAGCTGATCCGTGCCGGCGAGGCCGACATCGTGGTCGCCGGTGGCACCGAGTCGATGACCCAGGCGCCGCACCTGCTGCCGAAGTCCCGCGAGGGCTTCAAGTACGGCGACACCGCGCTCGTCGACTCGCTGGCCTACGACGCGCTGTTCGACCAGGCCACCCAGCAGGGCATGGGCAACCTGACCGAGTCGACCAACGCCTGCCGCGAGACCCCGCTGACCCGTGAGGAGCAGGACGCCGTCGCGGCCCGCTCGCACCAGCTCGCCGCCGCCGCGCAGAAGAACGGCATCTTCGACGACGAGATCGTCCCGGTGTCGATCCCGCAGCGCAAGGGCGACCCGGTCGTCGTCAGCCAGGACGAGGGCGTGCGTGGCGACACCACCGCCGAGGGCCTCGCCGGCCTGCGCCCGGCCTTCTCCAAGGACGGCACCATCACCGCGGCGTCGTCCTCGCAGATCTCCGACGGTGCGGCCGCCGTGGTCGTCACCTCGAAGAAGAAGGCCGAGGAGCTCGGCCTGCCGATCCTCGCCGAGATCGTGAGCCACGGCCAGGTCGCCGGGCCCGACTCGACCCTGCAGCTGCAGCCCGCCAACGCCACCAAGAAGGCGCTGGACAAGGCCGGCCTGACCGCCGCCGACCTCGACCTGGTCGAGTTCAACGAGGCCTTCGCGGCCGTCGGCATCGAGTCGGCCCGCGCGCTCGGCATCGACCAGGACAAGGTCAACGTCAACGGTGGCGCCATCGCCATCGGCCACCCGCTGGGCGCCTCCGGCGCGCGGATCACGCTGCACCTGGCGCTCGAGCTCAAGCGCCGCGGTGGCGGCCTCGGTGCCGCCGCGCTGTGCGGCGGTGGCGGCCAGGGCGACGCGCTGGTCCTCCGGGTCCCGTCTGCCTGACCAGCCGCAGATCAGCTGATCGCTCGGCGTTGACCGAAGAACGCACCCAGGGCGGCCGTCGCGGGATCACCGCGGCGGCCGTTCCTGAATTGATCGACAAGGCCCGCCAGGGCGACCCCCGGTCGGTGGGGCGCCTGGTGTCCCAGGTCGAGGACGAGTCGCCGCTGCTGCCCGAGCTGATGCGCGCCCTCGCGCCGCACACCGGGCACGCGCGGATCGTCGGCCTCACGGGCTCGCCCGGCGTCGGCAAGTCGACGTCGACCAACGCGCTGATCGGCGAGCTGCGCCGCCGGGACCAGCGGGTCGCCGTACTCGCGGTCGACCCGTCGTCGCCGTTCTCCGGGGGCGCTCTCCTCGGCGACCGGATCCGGATGGGCGACCACGTGCTCGACCCCGGGGTCTTCATCCGCTCGATGGCGGCCCGCGGCCACCTCGGCGGCCTCGCGTGGACGACTCCGCAGGCGTTGCGCGTCCTCGACGCCGCCGGCTTCGACTACGTGCTCGTCGAGACCGTCGGCGTCGGCCAGAGCGAGGTGGAGGTCGCCGGCCAGGCCGACTCCACGATGGTGCTGCTCGCGCCCGGGATGGGTGACGGGATCCAGGCGGCGAAGGCCGGCATCCTGGAGATCGGCGACCTCTACGTCGTCAACAAGTCCGACCGCGACGGAGCGGACAAGGTGCGCCGGGACCTGCGCTCGATGCTCGGCCTCGCCGAGCGTCGCGAGGGCGCCTGGCGTCCGCCGGTGCTCAAGACCGTCGCCTCGACCGGCGACGGCGTCGCGGACGTGGTGGACGCGCTCGAGGAGCACGGCGCGTGGCTCCGCGAGAGCGGTGAGCTCCAGCGCCGCCGGGTCCGCCGGGCCCGCAACGAGATCGAGACGCTCGCCCTGACCGCGCTGCGCCAGCGCTGGGGCGGGGTCGGCGAGGGCGACCGACTCGACGAGCTCGCGGCCGCCGTCGTGGCGGGGGAGACCGACCCGTACGCCGCCGCGGACTCCCTGCTCTGACGCAGGCATAACACTGCCGTCGTCGGTCTCGCCGGTCAGTGGGCGCAGATGAGCGGGCTCTCATCGACGGCTCATCCGCACCTCATGGTGCCTCGGCAGGCTCGCTGCCATGACGACGACGCACCCCGGCACCCCTGCTGCCCACACCAACGCCCCGACGCCCGTCCCCGGCGGCAACGCAGAGCTCCACCCGGTCCGGCTCCGCTCGGCCAAGTTCGCCTACACCACCCGCTTCGCCGCCGCGGCCGTCGCCGCCAGTGCCGACGGCTACCACCTGCGCCGCGGTCCCGGCGTGCGCCCGCGAGCCGGTGACCTGGTCCTCGCCCGCGTCGTCGAGATCGGCTCGCACCGCCGCCTCGAGGGCCCGCAGTCCCGCCGCCAGATGCTGTTCCCGGGTGACGAGATCGTCGTCGCCTACGGCGCCCGCTATGCACCCGACCAGTTCCTCGCGGAGGTCCCCGAGGACCTCCGCACCTGCCATCTCGTCGCCGCCGGCGGCGTTGCCGGGTCGGTCGTGGCCCAGCATGCCTCGATGGACGACGCCACCGTGATCGAGCCGGTCGGGCTGCTCGCGGACGCCGGCGGCACCGTCACCCTGGACCGCCTCGCGCCGCAGCGGACGGGCGGCCATGCGGTCACGGGCGCCCCCGCACGTGGCACGAGGCGTCCCGCGGTCGTGGCCGTGCTCGGCACGTCGATGAACTCCGGCAAGACGACCACCGTCGCCAGCCTGGTGAACGGGCTGACCCGTGCCGGCCTCGTCGTGTCGGCCGGCAAGGCGACGGGCACCGGCGCGGGCGGCGACGCGAACCTGTTCCGCGACGCCGGCGCGGCCCGGGTCCTCGACTTCACCGACTTCGGCCTCCCGAGCACCTACCGGCTGGCGGCCGACCGGGTCCGCGAGCTGTGGATCGCCGTGGTCGACCAGCTCTCCCTCGACGGCCCCGACGTCGTCGTGGTCGAGGTCGCCGACGGCATCTTCCAGGCCGAGACCTCGCGGCTGCTGGCCGACCTGGCGTTCGCGGACCGGGTCGACGCCGTGCTCTTCGCCGCCCAGGACGCACTCGGTGCGATCGCGGGGGTGGAGCGCCTGCAGTCACTGGGGCTGCCGGTGCGGGCGGTGTCCGGCCTGCTGACGGCCAGCCCGCTGACGACGGCCGAGGCGTCGGCTGCGATCACGGACACCCCGGTGGTCGTGACCCCCGACCTGTGCGACCCCACTGTCGCGTGCTCCGTGGCGGGCGTGGAGGTCGCGTCCCGTTGATGCCCCCGCTGCTGGTCGGCCCGCGGCGCCGCACGATGGCGGCGCTGGTCGGCTGCGCCCTCGCGCAGACCGGCCTGTCCACCGCGGTGGCGCTGCTCGTCGGCGCGGCGGTCCGCTCGTCCTCGGCGGCTCTGGTCGTGGCCCTGGTCGCGGCCGTCGCGGGCCTCGCGGCGTCCTGCTACGGCGTGCGGGTGCTCGCCGAGCGCCTCGGCCAGGACTACGTCCACGAGCTCCGCGGCCGCCTGGTCGCCGCGGCCCTCCGGGGCGAGGGGAGCCGGTCGCTCGGCATCACCATCGCCCGGGCGACCAACGACCTGACGGCCGTGCGGTCCTGGGTCGCCGAGGGCGTCGCGGCCTCCGTCGTGCTGGTGCCGATGGCCACCGGCTGCCTCGCCGTGCTGGCGGTGCTCGACGTCCGGCTGCTGGTGGCCGCAGCGGTGCCCCTCACCGTGCTCGCCGCGGTCGTCGGTACGACGGTCCCGGTGGCCTACGCCCGCGCGCGACGCCTGCGCCGGCTCCGGGGCAGGCTCGCCTCACAGATCGCCGACACCCTGCAGGCCCGCGCCACGGTGCTTGCCGCCGGCGGGGAGCGGCGAGAGCACCGGCGGATCCTGCAGCGCAGCGAGCGGGTGGCGACCGCCGCCGTGGCCCGGTCGCGCGCGGCCGGCGTCCTGCAGGCGGCGGCGACGGGTGCCGGCGCCGCCGTGCTGGCCTCGGTCGCGCTCGTCGGCCACCGCGGGGGCGTCGGGCCCGGGGACCTGGCGGCGGCCCTGGTCGTCGTCAGCGCGCTCGCCACGCCGCTCGCCTCCGGCGGCCGGATCGCCGAGCTCCGCCAGAACCATCGGGCCGCGTGCCGGATCATCGCGCCACAGGTCCTCGACGCGCGACCGCACGTCACGTCGCGCCCGGCCCGGACCCGACCGGTGCCGCGGCGACCGGCGGCCGGCCGGGTCGTCGTACCCGGCCTCCTCCGCGCCGTGCCCGGGGACCGGATCCGGCTCCGCGGTGGACGGGCTGCCACCTCGGACCTGCTGGCGGCGCTCGCCGCGCCGGGGTCGGGCCTCTTCGTCGACGACCTGCCCTACGGGGAGCTCCCGGGGGAGCGTCGCCGGGCGCTCGTCGGGCTCGCCTCGTCGGCCGCGCCGCTGGAGCGGGGCACCGTGTCCCGGGCGCTGCGCTACCGGCACCCCGACGCCGATCCCGACGTGGTCGCCGACGTGCTGCGGCGCACCGGGCTGACCGAGGCGGTCGCCGCACTGCGGCGGGGCGAGCGGACCGAGCTGCGCCGCGGCGGCGAGCCGCTGTGTGCCGAGGACGTCGCGCGGCTCAAGCTGGCGCGTGCCGCACTCGGCGAACCGCCCCTGCTGCTGCTCGACCACGTCGACGGTGACCTCGATCCGGACGGATGCCGGATGCTGCGGGACCTGGTCGCCACCTTCCGGGGGGTCGTGGTGTTCGCCTCCGAGGTGCCGGACCGCGTCGCGGACGCCTGGCGCGAGGTCGACGTCACTGCTGCCCGGCAGCGGCCGCCTGCGAGGATGGGCGGGTGAAGGACGTCGTCATCCTCGGCTCGACCGGCTCGATCGGCACGCAGGCCCTCGACCTGGTCCGCGCCAACCCCGACCGGTTCCGCGTCGTCGGGCTGACGGCCGGCGGCAGCAACCAGGAGCTCTTCGAGCAGCAGGTCGCCGAGTTCGCGCCCCGGTTCCACGGGCTCGGCGAGGAGGCGAGCGTCGAGGCCGCGCAGCAGGCGTGCGACGTCGTCCTCAACGGCATCACCGGGGCGGTCGGGCTGCGGCCCACGCTGGCCGCGCTCGACGCGGGCACCACGCTCGCGCTCGCCAACAAGGAGTCGCTGGTCATGGGCGGCCCGCTGGTGCTGGAGCGCGCGAAGCCCGGCCAGATCGTCCCGGTCGACTCCGAGCACAGCGCGCTCGCCCAGTGCCTGCGCGGCGGCACGCCGCAGGAGGTACGACGACTGGTGCTCACCGCCAGCGGCGGCCCCTTCCGCGGCCGCAGCCGTGCCGAGCTCGCGGACGTGACGCCGGAGCAGGCGATGGCGCACCCGACCTGGGACATGGGCCCGGTGATCACCATCAACTCCGCGACCCTGGTCAACAAGGGCCTCGAGGTGATCGAGGCGCACCTGCTCTTCGGGATCCCCTACGACCGGATCGAGGTCGTCGTGCACCCGACCAGCGTCGTGCACTCGATGGTGGAGTTCGTCGACGGCTCGACGCTGGTCCAGGCGAGCCCGCCGACGATGCTGATCCCGATCGCCCTGGGCCTGTCGTGGCCGGACCGCGTGCCGGACGCCGCGCCCGCCGTCGACTGGTCGCGGCAGGAGACCTGGCAGTTCCTCCCGCTCGACGACGAGGCCTTCCCGTCGGTCGCGCTGGCGCGCGAGGCGGGGACCCGCGGCGGCACGACCCCGGCCGTCTACAACGCGGCCAACGAGGTCGCCGTCGACGCGTTCCGGGCCGGCCGCCTGCCGTTCACCGGGATCGTCGACGTGGTCGGCAGCGCGGTTGCCGCCCACGACGTACCCTCTAGGGAGGCGGTCTCCCTCGACGACGTCCTCGCCGCGGACGCGTGGGCCCGGGAGACCGCGACCCGACTCATCGCCGGCGCACCGAGCGCCTGACCCACCGAGGACGCCGAAGCACCCCATGACCGCTCTTCTCTACCTCCTCGGTGTCGTCGTCTTCGCGTTCGCGATCCTGGCGTCGATCGGGCTGCACGAGCTCGGCCACATGATCCCGGCCAAGAAGTTCGGCGGGAAGGTCACGCAGTACTTCGTCGGCTTCGGCCCGACGGTCTGGAGCAAGCAGGTCGGCGAGACCGAGTACGGCGTCAAGGCGATCCCGCTCGGCGGCTACGTCAAGATCGTCGGGATGCTGCCGCCGGCCGCCGCAGGGCTCGCGGAGCAGGTCGAGGTGGATGCCGAGGGGAACCCCGTCCACCGGGTGCGCAAGTCCAACACCGGCATGTTCACCCAGCTGATCTCCGACGCCCGTGCGGCCGAGTGGGAGCACGTGCGGCCGGAGGACGCCGAGCGCCTGTTCTACAAGCTGCCGTGGTGGAAGAAGGTCGTCGTGATGGCCGGCGGTCCATCGGTCAACATCGCCATCGCCTTCCTGATCTTCGCCGGCGTGTTCGCGACCTACGGCAACGCCGGCGACCCGACGATCGAGACGACCGTCGAGGAGGTGCAGGGCTGCATCCTGCCCCCGGAGGAGGACGGCCGGGTCTGCACCGACGAGGAGCTCGCCGAGAAGCCGACGCCCGCCTACAGCGCGGGGATCGAGGCCGGCGACCGGATCGTGTCGTTCAACGGCACCGAGATCACCGGTTGGGACCAGCTGCAGCAGCTGGTGCGGGCCAACGGGGACGACCAGGCCAGTGTCGTCGTCGAGCGTGACGGTGAGCAGGTGCTGATCGAGACCTCGACCGTGGTCGACCTCCGCGACATCGGCAACGAGGTGAGGAAGGAGGTCGGCTTCCTCGGCGTCAGCCCCGAGTCCCACCCGACGACGGGCGGGGTGTTCTACACGATCGGCCAGATGGGCCACATGACCGTCGACGTGGTGCAGTCGCTCGCCACGCTGCCGGCGAAGGTGTGGGACGTCGCGCAGGCCATCGTCGGGATCGAGGAGCGCGACCCGATGGGCCCGGTCAGCGTCGTCGGCGGCGGCCGGCTGGCGGGGGAGGTGGCCTCCCACGACGAGATCGGCACGACCGACAAGGCCGTGTCCCTGCTGATGCTCATCGCCGGCTTCAACTTCTTCATCGGCATGTTCAACTTCGTGCCGCTGCTGCCCCTCGACGGCGGCCACATCGCCAGCGCCCTGTGGGAGGCCGTGCGACGTGGCCTCGCCCGGCTGCGGCGGCGTCCCGACCCCGGCTACGTCGACGCGGCGAAGCTGCTGCCGGTGGCCTATGTCGTCGCGAGCGCGCTCCTCGTGATGGGCGTCGTGCTGATCGTCGGCGACCTCGTCGTCCCGGTGCACCTCGAGTCCTGACATCTCGATACAGCCGTTCGCTCGTTCCTCGCGAACGGCCACTCGATGACCGAAAGCGCGACACCCGCGCGCCACTCGATGACCGGAAGCCTGCAGTCGGCGACTAACCTTGAGACCATGACGTCGATCAGCCTCGGCATGCCGGCCGCACCACCGCCGGTGCTCGCTCCCCGTCGCGCGACCCGCCAGATCCAGGTGGGCAAGGTCGGCGTCGGCAGCGACCACCCGATCTCGGTGCAGTCGATGACCACGACGCTCACCTCCGACGTCAACACCACCCTCCAGCAGATCGCCGAGCTCACCGCCGCGGGCTGCGACATCGTGCGGGTCGCGTGCCCGAGCCAGGACGACGCGGACGCGCTGCCCGAGATCGCGCAGCACAGCCAGATCCCGGTGATCGCGGACATCCACTTCCAGCCGAAGTACGTCTTCGCCGCGATCGAGGCCGGCTGCGCCGCCGTACGGGTCAACCCCGGCAACATCAAGAAGTTCGACGACCAGGTCAAGGAGATCGCCAGGGCGGCCCAGGACCACGGCACCTCGATCCGGATCGGCGTCAACGCGGGTTCGCTCGACAAGCGGCTCCTGGAGAAGTACGGCAAGGCCACGCCGGAGGCGCTGGTCGAGTCCGCGGTCTGGGAGGCCAGCCTCTTCGAGGAGCACGGCTTCCGGGACTTCAAGATCTCGGTGAAGCACAACGACCCGGTCGTGATGGTCCGCGCCTACGAGCTCCTGGCCGAGCAGGGCGACTGGCCGCTGCACCTCGGCGTCACCGAGGCCGGCCCCGCCTTCCAGGGCACGATCAAGTCCGCGACCGCCTTCGGCGCGCTGCTCTCGCGGGGCATCGGCGACACGATCCGCGTCTCCCTCTCGGCCCCGCCGGTCGAGGAGGTCAAGGTCGGCATCCAGATCCTGCAGTCGCTCAACCTGCGCCCCCGCAAGCTGGAGATCGTCTCCTGCCCCTCCTGCGGCCGCGCCCAGGTCGACGTCTACACGCTCGCCGAGCGGGTCACCGCCGGACTCGACGGGCTCGAGGTCCCGCTCCGCGTCGCCGTCATGGGTTGCGTGGTCAACGGACCGGGTGAGGCCCGCGAGGCCGATCTCGGCGTGGCGTCGGGCAACGGCAAGGGCCAGATCTTCGTCAAGGGCGAGGTCATCAAGACCGTCCCCGAGGCCGAGATCGTCGAGACCCTGATCGAGGAGGCGATGAAGATCGCCGAGACGATGGAGCCGGTCGAGGGCGCCGAGGCGTCGGTCAGCGTCGGCTGACGCCCACTCCCCGCATCGCCGACGCGACGCGCGGGCATCGAGCGTCCGCCCGTAGGAGTGTGCCTCCGCCGTGGGGCGGAGGGAATAGGCTCGCCCCGTGTTGACCACCCGGCACGGCATCCGCGTCCTCGGCCAGGCGGACATGCCTGCGTTCGTGGCGCTCGCCGGCCAGGATCCGGTGGTCAACGTCTTCGCGCTGCACCGCGCCCACACCACCAACCTCGAGCCGCGCTGGCTGGGGGGCGAGATGTGGGGACGCTTCGACGGCGGTCACCTGGTCGCCGCCTGCCACGTCGCGGCCAACCTGGTGCCCGTGCAGGCCGGCCCCGAGGACGCGCGGGCCTTCGCGGAGCGCGCGCTGGGGAGGCGCCGTACGGCCTCGACGATCGTGGGACCGCAGGAGCCGGTCCGTTCGTTCTGGGACGAGGTGGCGCCGCACTGGGGCAGGCCGCGAGAGATGCGCTGGGACCAGCGCCACCTCGCGATCGCCGGGCCCCCGGCCGTGACGCCGGACCACGCCGTCCGGGCGGGTGTCCAGGGCGACATGGCGACGCTCTACCCGGCCTGCGTCGCGATGTACACCGAGGAGGTCGGCGTCTCGCCCGAGGCCGGAGGCGGCGCGGACCTCTACCGGGCGCGTGTCGCCCAGCTGGTGGGGCGCGGCTGGTCCTTCGTCCGGTACGACGGCAACGAGCTCGTCTTCAAGGCCGAGGTGGCGTGCGCGACCCCCGACGCCGCCCAGATCCAGGGGGTCTGGGTGCCGCCGCACCGCCGCGGCGAGGGCTTCGCCACTGCGGGCATGGCGGCGGTGGTCCATCAGGTGCGGGCCCGCATCTCGCCGACCGTGTCGCTCTACGTCAACGACTGGAACCACGCTGCGCGGGCGGTCTACGAGCGGGTCGGCTTCGTGGAGACGCGCCGCTTCGCCACCGTGATGTTCTGAGGAGGCTCCGCGCCGAGGCGGGGGAGGCCGTGCCAGAGCAGGCGCGCCGCGACGTCGGTCACGTCGTCGAGGCTGGTCGCCGGGTGGTCGAGCCACCACCGGGCGACGCCGTCGACGCCGGTGATCAGCAGCTCGACGAGGACGGCGGCCTCGGTCGACCCGGGCCGCACGCCCGACCGGGCGAGGTCGGGTGCGAGCATCGCGGCCACCGCCTGGGTGCGGGCGGTGCGGTAGGCCTTGATCACCCGGTCGAGCTCGCTGTCGCCCGTCGGCACCGGGTCCACGAGCAGCCGGCGGGACGCGGGCCGCTCCCGGGTGAAGGAGAGGTAGGCGGCGACGGTGGCCCGCAGCCGGTCCTCGCCGTCGCCGGCGCCGGTGATCCCGGCGCCGACACCGGCGAGCATCGCCTCGTTCTGGCTCGCCAGGACCTGCAGGTAGAGCTCCCGCTTCGAGCGGAAGTGGTCGTAGAGCACCGTGCGGGTCACGCCGGCGGCGGTGGCGATCCCGGCGACCGAGGTCGCGTCATAGCCACGCTCGGCGAAGACCTCGACCGCGGCGGCCTCGATGCGCTCGCGCCGTGCCGGCGCGCTCAGCCGGCGGCGGCTCGCCCCGCTGCTCGTCACCACTCGTCTCCTGCCTTCCGCCGACGGCAGTGTCGGTGGATGTCGTGAGGGCCTTGACCTCTCATGGTGGCGGTCACAATACTCTCCGCAACGAGTTACCGACACAAGTGTCGGTAGCGGTCATGGGGAGAAGGCGGATGGCGCCCGACAGCACCAGGCGGCTCGACCGCCGCACCCTGCTCACGTCGACCGCGGGACTCGGCGCGGGTGTGGCCCTCGCCGGAGCCGGGCTCGCCCCCGGCTTCGCCGCCACGCCCGGCCGGAGGGCCGTGGTGCTCGGTGGCGGCATGGCCGGCCTGACCGCGGCGCACGAGCTCGTCGAGCGCGGCTTCGAGGTGACCGTCTTCGAGCCGACCGCGTGGGGTGGCAAGGCGCGCAGCATCCCCTTCGCCGGAACCGGTGCCGGCGGTCGCGCCGACCTGCCCGGCGAGCACGGCTTCCGCTTCTTCCCCGGCTTCTACCACCACGTCCCCGACACGATGCGGCGCATCCCCTTCGGGGCCGGGACCGTGGGTGACAACCTCGTCGCCGCCACCGGTGGCAAGTTCCTGCGCAGCGGCGACCACGCCGACGCGTTCGTCTTCGGCGTCGGACCGGACCCGGAGCAGCTGCTCACCGTCGACGGCCTGCGCCGCTACCTCCTCGACAACCTCGGCGGGCACGCCGTGCCGCCCCACGAGCTCGCCTACTTCGTCGAGCGGGTGCTGGTGTTCCTCACCAGCTGTGACGAGCGCCGGCTCGGCCAGTGGGAGAAGGTCAGCTGGTGGGACTTCGTCGGGGCGGAGCACCGCTCGACGCCGTACCAGAAGATCCTCGCAGCCGGCCTCACCCGCAACCTCGTCGCGGCCAAGGAGACGGTCGCCAGCACGCGCACCATCGGCAACATGGGGGAGGCGTTCATCTACAACATCATGGGTCGTGGCAACGACGGCGCCCTCGACCGCGTGCTCGACCTCCCGACGAACGAGGCCTGGATCGACCCCTGGCTGATCCACCTGCGCGGACTCGGCGTGCGCTTCGTCGGCGGGCAGCGCCTCGTGCGCTACGAGGTCGGCGGCGGTCGGATCACCGCCGCCGTGCTCGTCGACGGGGCCGGGAGGACGAGCCGGGTCGAGGCGGACTGGTTCGTCAGCGCCATGCCGGTCGAGCGGGTCGTCCCGGCGCTGACGGCCGATGTGCTGGCCCTCGACCCCGGGCTCGAGCGGTTGAAGGCCCTCCAGACCGACTGGATGGTGGGCATCCAGTACTTCCTGCGCGACCACGTCGACATCACGAAGGGGCACATCACCTTCATCGACTCGCCCTGGGCGCTCACCGCGCTCACGCAGGGCCAGTTCTGGGCGGACCGCGTGATCGCCCGCGACTACGGCGACGGTGAGGTCGTCGACATCCTCTCGGTCGACATCTCCAACTGGGACGCGCCCGGCATCCTGTACGGCAGGACCGCCAAGGAGTGCACCCGGGAGGAGATCGCGGCCGAGGTCCTCGCCCAGATCCGCGACCACCACACCGCGGGCGACCTGCTGCCGGACGGGATCATCCACTCCTGGTTCCTCGACCCGGGCGTCCAGTGGGACCCCGCCGCGTCCCGGAACACCAATGCCACCCCGCTGCTCGTCAACACGGTCGACTCCTGGTCGAAGCGGCCGACCGCACGCACCCGGGTGCCGAACCTGCTGATGAGCGGCGACTTCGTGCAGACCGACATCGACCTGGCCACCATGGAGGGCGCCAACGAGTCGGCCCGCCATGCCGTCAACGCGATCCTCGAGGAGTCGGGGTCGACGGCGGCGCTGGTGCCGACGTACCGGCTCTACGACCCGCCCGAGTTCGCGCCGCTCAAGCAGGCCGACCGACTGCTCTTCCGGCTGGGCCAGCGCAACCTGCTCGACGTCGGGTGATCCGGGCTGGGTCATCGGGCTGGGTCATCGGGCTGGTCATCGGGTCTGGTCACGCTTCTGCGAGCATGGGCGCATGCCCGTTCCCCTCACCGCCAAGGCGGTCACCGGAGCCTTCGTCGTCAGTGGCGTCGTGCACCTCGTCAAGCCGCAGGTGTTCGAGCCCCTGATCCCCGACGAGCTCCCCGGCAGCGCGCGGGACTGGGTTCTCTGGAGCGGCGTCGCCGAGCTCGCCTGTGCCGCCGGCATGCTCCACCCGCGGACGCGCAAGACGGCGGCCTACGGCAGCGTCGCGCTGCTCGCCGGCGTGTTCCCGGGCAACGCGAAGATGGCGCTCGACGCCCAGCGGACGAGCAACCAGGCCTACAAGGCGGCCACCCTGGCCCGCCTGCCCCTGCAGTGGCCGATGATCCGGGGCATGCTGAAGGCCGCCCGCACCGCCTGAACGGTTACTGGTTCGCAGCGCCAGCACGCCCGGCCGTAGGCTTCGGGGGTGCTGATGCGGATGTCGACCCTGTTCGTTCGGACCCTGCGCGAGGACCCCTCGGACGCCGAGGTCCCGAGCCACCGGCTGCTGGTGCGCGCCGGCTACGTCCGCCGCGCCGCGCCCGGCATCTACACCTGGCTGCCGCTCGGCCTGAAGGTGCTGCGCAATGTCGAGGCCGTCATCCGCGAGGAGATGGACGCGATCGGTGCGCAGGAGGTCAGCTTTCCGGCGCTGCTGCCCCGTGAGCCCTACGAGGCGACGAACCGGTGGACGGAGTACGGCGACGGCATCTTCCGCCTCAAGGACCGCAAGGACGCCGAGTACCTCCTCGGCCCGACGCACGAGGAGATGTTCACGCTCCTGGTGAAGGACATGTACAGCTCCTACAAGGACCTGCCGCTGAGCCTCTACCAGATCCAGACGAAGTACCGCGACGAGGCGCGGCCGCGGGCCGGCCTCCTTCGCGGGCGCGAGTTCATCATGAAGGACTCCTACTCCTTCGACGTCGACGAGGCGGGCCTCGAGGCGTCCTACCAGATGCACCGCGACGCCTACGTCCGGATCTTCGACCGGCTCGGCTTCGACTACGTGATCGTCAAGGCCACGGCCGGCGCGATGGGCGGCTCGAAGTCCGAGGAGTTCCTCGCCAACGCCGCGGTGGGCGAGGACACCTACGTGCGCTGCACGAAGTGCGACTACGCCGCCAACGTCGAGGCCGTCGAGGTGCGTCCGCCCGCGCCCACGCCGTACGACGACGCGCCGGCCGCGCACGTCGAGGACACCCCCGACACCCCGACCATCGAGACCCTCGTCGACCACCTCGACGCGGCCTTCCCGCGCGCGGACCGTCCCTGGCACGCCGGCGACACGCTGAAGAACGTGCTGGTCGTGCTCAAGCACCCCGACGGCACCCGGGAGCCGCTCGCCATCGGCCTGCCCGGCGACCGGGAGGTCGACCAGAAGCGCCTCGAGGGGCAGCTGGAGCCGATCGAGGTCGAGGCGATGGACGAGAAGGAGTTCGCGAAGCACCCCGCCCTCGTCAAGGGCTACATCGGCCCCGGCGTGCTGGGGGAGGAGCGCAGCAGCGGCATCCGCTACCTGCTCGACCCGCGCGTCGCCGAGGGCACCCGCTGGGTGACCGGCGCCGACGAGGAGGGCCGCCACGTCGTCGACCTGGTCGCCGGCCGCGACTTCACCGGCGACGGGACGATCGAGGCCGCCGAGGTCCGCGACGGCGACGCCTGCCCGAGCTGCGAGGACGGCACCCTGGAGACCGCGCGCGGCATCGAGATGGGTCACGTCTTCCAGCTCGGCCGCAAGTACGCCGACGCGCTGGACCTCAAGGTGCTCGACGAGAACGGCAAGCTCGTCACCGTCACCATGGGCTCCTACGGCGTCGGCGTCTCCCGCGCGGTCGCCGCGATCGCGGAGGACACCCTCGACGAGATCGGGCTGTGCTGGCCGCGCGAGATCGCCCCGGCCGACGTCCACGTGGTCGCCGCGGGCAAGGACCAGGCGGTGTTCGACGCGGCCGAGGGCCTCGTCTCCGCGCTCGTCGCCGCTGGCGTCGACGTGCTCTACGACGACCGTGCCGGCAAGGTCAGCCCCGGCGTGAAGTTCAAGGACGCCGAGCTGATCGGCGTCCCGACGATCGTGACCGTCGGCCGCGGCGTGGCCGACCCCGACAACCGCGTGGTCGAGGTCAAGGACCGCCGTACCGGCGAGCGGCAGGAGGTCGCGCTCGACGGCGCGGCCGAGGCGATCCGCGCGATCGTCGCCGGGTGACCGTGGCGGTCGAAGCGGTCATCTTCGACTGGGGCGGGACCCTCACCGCCTGGCACGACGTCGACTTCCACGCCGAGTCGCTGGCGCTGGCGCAGGCGGTGCTCGCGACGCCGGACCCCGGTGACGACCACCTCGCCCACGCAGCGCGGCTGCACGAGGCCGGGAGCGTGATCTGGGGCCGCAGCCGCGACCACCAGGAGAGCTCGACGATCGCCGACCTGTTCGCCGAGGCCGGGCTCGAGCACGACCCGGACCTGTTGCGCGCCTACTACGACTTCTGGGAGCCGCACACGCTCACTGACCCCGAGGTCGCCCCCCTCTTCGGCTGGCTGCGCGCCGAGGGGATCCGCGTCGGCGTGCTGTCGAACACGATCTGGCCGCGTGCCTGGCACCGCGGGTACTTCGAGCGCGACGGCGTCCTCGACCTGATCGACGGCGACGTCTACACGAGCGAGATTCCGTGGACCAAGCCGTCACCGCTCGCGTTCCGGGCGGCGGCGCAGGCCGTCGGCGTCGGCGACCCCGCTGCCTGCGTCTATGTCGGCGACCGGCTCTACGACGACGTCTGGGGCGCGCAGAGTGCGGGGATGCGGGCGATCCACGTCCCGCACAGCACGATCCCGGCCGAGCAGGTCGGGCACACGGAGGGGGAGCCCGACGCCGTCGCGCACCGGCTCGCCGACATCCCGAACCTGCTCGCGCCCTGGCGTTGACTGGCGCTGACCGGCGCCCACCAGTGCTCCCGGCTCAGGGTCACCTCACTGCAGGTTTGTGCACTGCAGGTTTATGAGGATGGCGAGGTGCAGACCCGGGGTGTCATCTGTTGCATGATTGTGCACACGGATCGGCGGTGAGCCCCACCTCTCCCGTCATCCCATGACCGTTGTCCCCGGTCATCAGTGGTTCGCGGTCCCGACTTCGGGGGACGTCTCGGGAGTTCCCCGAAGTACGGAGGCCGCGAACCACTGACGTTTTTACCGGCCCGCTGCGGCGCGAGGAACGAGCGCCGCAGCGGATCAGCCGGGAAGGTTGAGGAGGCCCGCGGCCGAGGGACGAGGCCGCGACGGCCGTCTCGAAACCTGGGCCCGCGGGCGTGCGGGGGAGGCCGCGGCGGCCGTCTCGAAACCTGCCGCAGCGGGCAGCGTGAGCGGCTCACGGCGCGCAGCGCGACAGCCGGGCAGCCCCTCAGAGCCCCGGCAGGTCCTCCGGCCGCCCACCGAACCCCAGCCCGCGCACCGCGGCGTCCACGAGCGCGTCGGCCGCCCAGGCACGCGTCGACCCGGTGCTGCTGGCCACGAGGAAGGCGTACGTCGACGCGGCCTGCTCCTCCAGGCCCCGGGCCCGCGCGGCGATGGCCCGCGCGGAGCCGAGGTCGCCGGGCAGGGCGTAGCCCGGCTCGGCGGGTGCCGGCTCCACGCCGGCGGCGGTGAGCAACGCCGTGAGCTCGTCGCGGCGGTCGCGGTGCGCGAGGTAGCCGCGGGTGATGCGTGCATAGAGGCTCGGCTGCCGCGACTGCGAAGCCTGACCGCCGAGGGCGCCGTAGACGAACACCGCGGCGTGCTCCGCGGCGAGGGTCGTCTGGAGGGCGGCGGTCGTCCGGTCGGTGCCGTCCGGGCCGTCCGGGCCGCCCGTTCCCGCGGACGAGCCCGGCGACGCCGGCGTCACCGTCGGGTCGCCGGTCGGGTCGCCGGTCGGCGTGGTCGCGCTCATCCCAGCACCGCCCGCTGCTGGGCGACGGCTGCGGCCATCGAGGCGAGGACCTGGGCGAGGGCTCCGCTGTGCGCGCGTCCCGCCGCGTCGAGCAGGCCGGCCTGGAGGCGCGCCTCGGACCGGAGCAGCCCCCGCAATGCTGCGGGACGGCTCGCGGGCACGTCGGGAGTGGCGTCCGGCACGCTCCCGCCGAGCTCGGCGAGGTGAGCACGGTGCACGCGGGCGAGCTGCTGGCCGGCCGGGGCCAGCGCCGCGACCGCCGTACCCGTCGCCGACGCCAGCGCGAGTGCCGCGCCGATCGCGGCCACGACCTCGTCCACCAGGCCGCTGTCGGCATCGACGGCGGGTGCGGTGGGGCTGACGGCACCCGACACGCCCGGGTCCTCGCTGTCGGAGAGCAGCTCGTCGACGGCGGCGCACCCGGCGAGCAGCACGGCCGCCCCGGTCAGTCCTCCCGTCACGACGGCCCGGCGGGAGAGTGGAGCGGGACTGGCGGGCACGCGGGAACCCTAACCTGACCCGCTATCGTGGACGCGCACAGCCACAACAGGACACGGGAGGACTCGACATGGGTTCGGGCCAGGGCGCTCAGCGCGCGACAGCCGAGCGGATCGAGGGGGTCCTCACCGGACCTCTCGCCGAGCTGGGGCTGGACGTCGAGGCGGTCGAGATCACTCCCGCCGGCAAGCGGCGCGTGCTCCGGGTCGCCGTCGACACCGACGGCGGCGTGACGCTGGACGACGTCGCCGCGGCGACCAAGGTGATCGACAAGGTCCTCGAGGCGGGCGGTCCCGACGGGGGCGCCGACGTCATGGGCGAGCTGCCCTACACGCTCGAGGTGACCTCCCGCGGCGTGGACCGGCCGCTCACGCTGCCGCGCCACTGGCGTCGCAACGAGGGCCGCCTGGTCAAGGTGGTGCGCACGGGTGAGGACGGCACGGTCACGGGCCGCATCGGCGAGAGCGACGACGAGGGCGTGACCCTCGAGGTCGACGGCGCCGATGTCCGGCTCGACTACGGGCAGGTCGCGAAGGCGCTGGTCCAGATCGAGTTCAACCGCAAGCCCGGCAACAAGCACATGGACGACAAGCACATGGACGACAAGGACGCCGACTGATGGACATCGACCTGAACATCCTCCGCACCCTGGAGCGCGAGAAGGAGATCAAGTTCGACGTCCTCGTCGAGGCGATCGAGCAGGCGCTGCTGACGGCCTACCACAAGACCGAGGGCTCGGTCGCCCAGGCGCGGGTGGAGCTGAACCGCAAGACCGGCCACGTCAGCGTGCTCGCCGCCGAGCTCGACGGCGAGGGCAACAAGGTGGGGGAGTACGACGACACGCCCGCCGACTTCGGCCGGATCGCCGCGACGACCGCGAAGCAGATCATGCTGCAGCGGTTGCGCGACGCCGAGGACGAGATCAAGTTCGGCGAGTTCTCCGGCAAGGAGGGCGACATCGTCTCCGGCATCATCCAGCAGGGACGCAACCCCGACGACGTGCTCGTCGACCTCGGCAAGCTGGAGGCCCAGCTGCCCGCGAGCGAGCGCGTCCCTGGTGAGGACTACAGCCACGGCACCCGGATCAAGTGCCTGGTCGTCTCGGTCCGCAAGGGCATGCGTGGCCCGCAGATCACCCTGTCGCGCTCGCACCCGAACCTGGTGAAGAAGCTCTTCGCCCTGGAGGTGCCCGAGATCGCCGACGGCACCGTCGAGATCTCCGCGATCGCCCGCGAAGCCGGTCACCGGACCAAGATCGCCGTCCGGTCGACGGTCTCGGGCGTCAACGCCAAGGGTGCTTGCATCGGCCCGATGGGCCAGCGGGTCCGCAACGTGATGGCCGAGCTGCACGGCGAGAAGATCGACATCGTCGACTGGTCCGACGACCCGGCCACGCTGGTCGCGCACGCGCTGTCGCCGGCCCAGGTGCAGTCGGTCACCGTCGTCGACGCCGCGACCCGGTCGGCCCGGGTCGTCGTCCCGGACTTCCAGCTCTCGCTGGCGATCGGCAAGGAGGGCCAGAACGCCCGCCTCGCCGCCCGCCTGACCGGCTGGCGCATCGACATCCACTCGGACGAGGAGGCGTGAGCCGCCCCACGACCCGTGCCGGTTCGTGATCCTGGCCTCAGGAGCGGTAGAGTTGACCCTCGGTGGCTCGCCGACAGAATTCCTCCGCATGCCCTGACGTCGTCCCGATCACGGGGCCCGTCCGGACCTGCGTCGGATGCCGGCAGCGGGCCGCCAGACGCGAGTTGTTGCGGGTGACCGCCGGCTCGGGTCCCGATGGCCGCCCGGCCGTCGTACCCGATCCTGACGGCACCGCGCCGGGACGTGGAGCGCACCTGCACCCCACCACCGGTTGCTACGACCTCGCGGTGCGGCGGAAGGCCTTCTCCCGCGCGCTCCGGGTCACACCGGGCGCGGGTGGGCTCTCCAGCGTGCCGGTGGGGGAGTACGTCGCCGCCCAGGCCGTGACAACCCGGACCGATCCGACCGACAGAAACTGGAGCAACAGCTCATGAGCACTCGATGAGTACCTCGCGATGAGCCAGTTCGTTCTGCACCACCCACCAACGGTCTGAGATCCCGGGAACCGGGTCCAGGCCAGAAGGAGAACCGTGGCCAAGACCCGAGTTTCCGAACTCGCGAAGCAGTACGGCATCCCCAGCAAGGAAGCGCTGGAGAAGCTGAGCGCGATCGGTGAGTTCGCCAAGACGGCGTCCTCCAGCATCGAGCTCCCCGC
>DATMHM010000089.1:0-2527 GCA_035554935.1 Nocardioides sp.
CGGGCCGACACCCTCGGGGGTGCCGGTGAGGATCACGTCGCCGGGCAGCAGCGTCATCACGCTGGAGACGTGGGCGATGAGTGCCGGTACGTCGAAGACCATGTCGGCCGTCGTACCGTCCTGGACGACCTCGCCGTTGAGGAAGGTCTGCACCCGCCGGCCCTCGTTGAAGTCGTTCGGGTCGAGGTCCGTCTCGATCCACGGCCCCAGCGGGCAGAACGTGTCGAAGCCCTTGGCGCGCGTGAACTGGCCGTCGGAGCGCTGCAGGTCCCGGGCGGTGACGTCGTTGGCGATCGTGTAGCCGTGGATCACGTCGGTCGCCTGCTCCGCGGGGACGTCGCGGCAGATCCGCCCGATCACGACGGCGAGCTCGCCCTCGTAGTGCAGGTCCTGCGTCTGGCGCGGGTGGAGGATCGCGTCGCCCGGACCGACGACGCTCGTGTTCGGCTTGAGGAACATCAGGGGCTCGGCCGGCACGTCGTTGCCGAGCTCGGCGGCGTGGGCCGCGTAGTTGCGGCCGATGCCGACGACCTTGCTGCGCGGCAGGGTCGGTGCGAGCAGCCGCACGTCCGCGAGCCGGTACTCCTTCTCGAGGAGCTTGATGCCGACGTACAACGGATCGCCGGCGAGCCCGACGACGACGGCGTCGTCAGCGGGCTGGCCGTACTCGTCGAGGTCGCCGGTCAGGACGCCGTAGGCGGGTTCCTCACCCGTGGTGAATCTGACGATGCGCACCCGCCGAGCCTATCGACCTACCCTTGTCGCCCGTGGAGGTGCTGGCGCGCGAGGACTGGCAGGCGAGGGCCGCCGCCCACGCGGCGCGCATCGACCGGTACGTCGCCCCGCACCTCGCCCGCCGCGAGGCGCACGTGAAGCACCCGGTCTTCGACTTCCTCTTCACCTACTACTCCCACCGGCCGGCGCAGCTGCGCCGCTGGCACCCGGGCTTCGGGACGGCGCTCGCCGAGGCGCCGGAGCACGCCGGGCTCAAGGGCTACGGCACAGCGTTGGTCGAGGAGGTCGCGCAGCGACCGTTGGTCGAGGAGGTCGCGCAGCGACCGTCTCGAGACCTCGCGACCGTCATGCCGGACTTCGTCACCTCCCAGCACCCCCTCATCACGGCGCTCCACGAGCTGCTCACCGCCACCGCTGCCCGCCCTCCCCACGTCGGCTGCTTCGGCCTGCACGAATGGGCAATGGTCTACCGCCTCTCCGAGGACGAGACCCGCCACGCCGACTGGCCGCTCCGCCTCGGTCCCACCGGGACCGACGAGGTGGTCGAGGGCCACCGCATCGTCTGCTCCCACTTCGACGCGTTCCGCTTCTTCACTCCCCCGGCGCGTCCGCTGAACACGCTGGCCCCCGGTCGCGACGACCGGCCCGCGTTCGAGCAGCCCGGCTGCCTGCACGCCGGGATGGACCTCTACAAGCACGCGTTCCGGCTGTCCCCGATGGTCTCCTCGGATCTCGTCGCCGACTGCTTCGAGCTGGCGTGGGACATCCGCACGCTCGACATGCGCGCGGCACCGTACGACCTCGCGGACCTGGGGTTCGATCCGGTCCGGATCGAGACGGCCGAGGGCAAGGCGGAGTACGTCGACGCGCAGCGCTCGTTCGCCGAGCGCGGCCGGCCGCTGCGACAGCGGCTGGTCGAGGAGTGCGAGCGGCTGCTCACCGTCAGGCGCTGATCAGGACCCGCTGCCGCGCGCACGCCGCCACCCGATGGACGTAGGCGGCCCGGTAGTCCGGGTCCTCATGGAGCGCCACCAGGGCGTCGACGCTCGGGTACTCGCCCACGACGACCAGATCCCACGCCTCCTCGTCACCGACGAGACTGCCGTGGTGGCTGCCGATGTGGACGAACCTGCCCCCGACCCGGTCCAGCGCCGGAGCCGACACAGCCGCATAGGCGTCGAAGGCATCGCGGCCGGTCGTCGGCGCCGCGGTCGGGTCGTCGTACGCCGCCAGCTCCCGGAAGGCGAACAGGTTCACCAGGGAGACCGGCCGATCCGTCGGGACGGCGAGGAGACGGCTCCACTGGTCCGCGGACGGGCCGCCGATGCCGGCGTAGTCCAGGCCGAGACGAGCCACCCGGGCCACGATGTCGCGCTCACTCATGGCTTGGCAACCTCGAGGAGCCAGGTCGGCATTCCCGACAGAGGTCGCCGAACGCTACGGGTTCGCGACCTCCGACCCCGCGTTGGTCGAGGAGGCCGGCCACGTCGTTGGTCGAGGAGGCCGGTCACGTCGTTGGTCGAGGAGGCCGGCCACGGCCGTCTCGAGACCCCCCGCCCCGGTGCAGCCAACCCACCCCGCGACGGTCCGCCACGCAGGCTGCGGTGGCCTCGAGACGGTCGCGGGCGACCTCCTCGACCCACGACCCGAGCCACCCGTTGGTCGAGGAGGCCGGCCACGGCCGTCTCGAGACCCCCCACCACGGTGCAGCAAACCCACCCAATGACAGTCCGCCACGCAGGCTGCGGTGGTCTCGAGACGGTCGCGGGCGACCTCCTCGACCAACCAGAAA
>DATMHM010000090.1:0-40463 GCA_035554935.1 Nocardioides sp.
TGCGGCAGCTGTTCGACGGCATCGACCTGTCGCAGGTGTCGGTGTCGATGACCATGAACGGCGCGGTGCTGCCGATCCTGGCGCTGTACGTCGTCGCCGCCGAGGAGCAGGGCGTCACCCCCGAGCAGCTGGCCGGAACCATTCAGAACGACATTCTGAAGGAGTTCATGGTCCGCAACACCTACATCTACCCGCCGGCGCCGTCGATGCGGATCATCTCCGACATCTTCGCGTTCACCAGCCAGAAGATGCCGCGGTTCAACTCGATCTCGATCTCCGGCTACCACATGCAGGAGGCGGGGGCGACCGCCGACCTCGAGCTCGCCTACACGCTCGCCGACGGCGTCGAGTACATCCGCGCCGGCCTCGAGTCGGGCCTCACCATCGACCAGTTCGCGCCGCGGCTGTCGTTCTTCTGGGCGATCGGCATGAACTTCTACATGGAGGTCGCGAAGATGCGCGCGGCCCGGGCGCTGTGGAGCCGACTGGTGCGCCAGTTCGACCCGCAGAACCCGAAGTCGCTGTCCCTGCGCACCCACTCGCAGACCTCCGGGTGGTCGCTCACCGCGCAGGACGTGTTCAACAACGTCGGCCGCACCGCGATCGAGGCGATGGCCGCGACCCAGGGGCACACCCAGTCGCTGCACACCAACGCCCTCGACGAGGCGATCGCGCTGCCGACCGACTTCTCGGCCCGGATCGCCCGCAACACCCAGCTGCTGCTGCAGCAGGAGAGCGGTACGACGCAGACGATCGACCCGTGGGCGGGCTCCTACTACGTGGAGAAGCTCACCCACGACCTCGCGGAGCGCGCCTGGGCGCACATCCAGGAGGCCGAGGCCGCCGGCGGCATGGCCGCCGCCATCGAGCAGGGCATCCCGAAGATGCGCATCGAGGAGGCCGCCGCCCGCACCCAGGCCCGGATCGACTCCGGTGCCCAGAAGGTGATCGGCGTCAACACCTTCCGGCTCGCCGCCGAGGACCCGCTGGAGGTCCTCAAGGTCGACAACGACGAGGTCTACCGCCAGCAGGTCGCCAAGCTCGAGCGGCTGCGCGCCGAGCGCGACCAGGGCGACGTCGACGCGGCGCTCGAGGCGCTCACCCGCAGCGCGGACACCGGCGACGGCAACCTGCTCGACCTGGCCGTCGCCGCGGCCCGCTCCAAGGCCACGGTGGGCGAGATCTCCGACGCGCTCGAGAAGGTCTACGGTCGCCACCAGGCGGTCATCCGTACGATCAGCGGCGTGTACCGCGACGAGGCCAACGAGGCCGGAGACACCCTGCTGGGCCAGGTCCGCGACGCCACCGACGAGTTCGCCGAGGCCGAGGGCCGTCGCCCGCGCATCCTCGTCGCCAAGATGGGCCAGGACGGTCACGACCGCGGCCAGAAGGTCGTCGTGTCCGCGTTCGCCGACATGGGCTTCGACGTCGACGTGGGCCCGCTGTTCTCCACGCCCGAGGAGGTCGCGCAGCAGGCGATCGACGCCGACGTGCACATCGTCGGTGTGTCGTCGCTCGCCGCCGGCCACCTCACCCTGCTCCCGGCGCTCAAGCAGGCGCTGGCCGAGCAGGGCCGTGACGACATCATGGTCGTCATCGGCGGCGTGATCCCGCCCGACGACGTACCGACCCTCAAGGAGATGGGCGCTGCGTCCGTCTTCCTGCCGGGAACGGTGATCGCGGAGTCGGCGCTGGACCTGCTCGCCAAGCTGCGCGCCGACCTCGACCACTGACGCGCTGGTGGTCGAGCTGGTCGAGACCCTCGTCGAGGGCATCCGGGCGGGCCGGCGCGCGCAGGTCGCGCGCGCCATCACGCTCGTCGAGTCGACCGCGCCGCGGCACCGGGCCGCGGCGCGGGAGCTGCTCACCGAGCTCGCTGCAGGACCGGACGCGCCGGCCGCCGTACGGGTCGGCATCTCGGGCGTGCCCGGGGTCGGCAAGTCGACCTTCATCGAGGCGCTCGGCGGGCGGCTGACCGCCGCCGGGCACAAGGTGGGCGTGCTGGCCGTCGACCCGTCGTCGGTGCGCACCGGCGGCTCCGTGCTCGGTGACAAGACCCGGATGGCCCAGCTGTCCGCCGACCCGAACGCGTTCATCCGGCCCTCGCCGTCGGCAGGCACGCTCGGCGGCGTCGCGCGGGCGACGACCCAGGCGATGACCGTCCTCGAGGCCGCCGGGTACGACGTCGTGCTGGTCGAGACCGTGGGCGTCGGCCAGTCCGAGGTGACCGTGGCGGGGATGGTCGACACCTTCCTGTTCCTCACCCTCGCCCGCACCGGCGACCAGCTCCAGGGCATCAAGAAGGGCATCCTCGAGCTCGCCGACGTGATCGCGGTCAACAAGGCCGACGGCGACCGCGAGGGAGAGGCCCGCGCGGCCGCCCGCGAGCTCGCCGGCGCCCTCCGCCTGGTCCGCGGCCACGCGGAGTGGGCGGCGCCGGTGGTGACCTGCTCCGGCCTCACCGGGACCCGGGTCGACGAGGTGTGGGACCAGATCGGACAGCACCGGGACCACCTCGGCCCCGACGGGCTCGCCCGCAAGCGCGCGGCCCAGCAGCTGGAGTTCACCTGGGCGCTGGTCCGCGACGAGCTCGACCAGCGGCTGCGGCACAGCGCCGGCGTGCGCGCCGTGCAGGAGGAGATCCGCGGTGCGGTGCTCGCCGGGGACCTGACCGCCCCGCTCGCGGCCGACCGGATCCTCGCCGCCTACGACGGTGCCTGAGCGGCCAGTGGGTCGGCCAGTGGGTCGGCCGGTAGGTTGGCACTGTGGAACCACGTGACTCGTCCGACCTGCTGGCGCTCGTCGCCTCCGTGGTCGACAAGCACGACGAGGACCTCGTCGCGTTCCGGCGCGAGCTCCACCGCCATCCCGAGCTCGCCTGGGGCGAGCAGGCCACGGTGGACCGCGTGGTGCGGCAGCTGGAGCGCTCCGCCTGGCAGCTGACCCGGATGCCGCGCAGCGGGCTGGTCGCCGACATCGGCTCCGGCGGCCCGCTGATCGCGCTCCGCGCCGACCTCGACGCGCTGCCCGTCCCGGACCTGACCACCGACCCGTGGCGCAGCGAGGTCGACGGCGTCGCGCACGCCTGCGGCCACGACGTGCACGTGGCCTGCCTCCTCGGGGCCGCCCACGCGATCGCCGAGCTGCACGAGCAGGGCCTGTTGCGCGGCCGGGTCCGGCTGCTGTTCCAGCCTGCCGAGGAGGTCATGCCCGGCGGCGCCAAGCACCTGATCAGCCACGGCGCGCTCGAGGGCGTGCAGCGGATCTTCGCGCTGCACTGCGACCCGTCGGTGGACGTCGGTGCGATCGGCCTGCGCACGGGCCCGATCACCAGCGCGGCCGACCGGATCGACGTACGCCTCGAGGGGAGCGGCGGGCACACCTCCCGTCCGCACCTGACCGGCGACCTCACCTTCGCGCTCGCCAAGATCACCAGCGAGCTGCCCGCCGTGCTGAGCCGGCGGATGGACCCGCGGGCCGGGGTGAGCGTCGTCTGGGGCATGCTCCGCGCCGGCTCGGCGCCCAACGTGATCCCGGACCGCGGTGTCGCCAGCGGCACGGTGCGGATCCTCGAGGCCGCCGCCTGGGCCGCCTGCGAGCCGGTGGTCCGCGAGGCCGTCCTCGACATCGTGCGCCCCTACGGCATCACCGCGACCGTCGACTACCTCCAGGGCGTCCCGCCGGTCGTCAACGACCGGCTGAGCGTCGCCATGGTCGCCTCGGCCGCCGACCAGCTCCTCGGCCTGCACCACCGCACCGAGGTGCAGCAGAGCCTCGGGGGAGAGGACTTCGGCTGGTACCTCGAGGACGTCCCCGGCGCGATGTTCCGCCTCGGCACCCGCACACCCGGGGGCGCCCGCTTCGACCTCCACCAGGGTGACCTCGAGGTCGACGAGCAGGCGATCGGGTACGGCGCGAAGATGCTCGCCGGCGTCGCGGTCAACGCGATCGCAGCCGGCTGAAGCGCCTCGTTCGTCGAGGAGCCCGGCCGCCTCGTTCGTCGAGGAGGCCGGCCACGGCCGTCTCGAGACGCCTGGCCGTGGTGCTGGGACTGTGTGGTCACCGTGCCAGCACCGGCTCGCCCGGTCTCGAGACGCGCCGAATCAACCCTTGCGGTAGGGGATCCCGTCGGCCGCCGGCGCCCGCGACGCACCGACCAGCCCGGCCACGGCGATGATGGTGACGACGTAGGGCAGCATCAGCATGAACTGGCTGGGCACGGCGGAGCCGAGCACCGACAACACGCCCGACAGGTTGGTGGCGAAGCCGAACAGCAACGCTGCGAGCGTCGCGCGCACCGGGTCCCAGCGACCGAAGATGACGGCGGCGAGGGCGATGTAGCCGGCACCGTCGGTCATCTCCTCGCCGAACTGCGGCACCGAGACGAGCGTGTAGGTCGCGCCACCGGCGCCGGCGATCAGGCCGGCGACGAGCATCGTGGTGTAGCGCGTGCGGTTGACCTTGATGCCCATCGTGTCGGCCGCCTTGGGGTGCTCGCCGACGGCACGCACGCGCAGGCCCCACCTGGTGCGGTAGAGCGCCCACGCGACCACGGCGACGGCGGCGTACATCAGGTAGACGAGGATCGTCTGGCGGAACAGCACCGGCCCGATGACGGGGATGTCGCCGAGGACGGGGATGGGGATCCGGCCGAAGTGCGGGGGCGAGTTGAGGCCCTCGGGGTTCTCCGTCATCACCTGGCCGTAGAGGAAGCTGGTGATGCCGATGACCAGCACGTTGAGGACCACGCCGACGATCACCTGGTCGACGAAGTAGGTGATCGCGAAGAAGCCCAGCACCAGGGCGACGATCGCGCCCGCCAGCATCGCCGCGACCAGCCCGCCCCACGGTGAGCCGGTGATGGTGCCGAACATCGCCGCCCCGAACGCGCCGAACAGCAGCTGCCCGTCGATCGCGATGTTGACGACGCCGGCGCGCTCGCCGAGCACGCCGCCGAGCGCGCCGAAGACGAGCGGCACGGCGAGGGCGATCGAGCCACCCAACAGGCCGACCACGGGGACGGACTCCCCGGCCGCGGCCCAGCACAGGAAGCCGGTCATGGCGAGGACGGCGAAGACGGCGACCAGCCACAGCGGCGTACGGCGGCCGCGAGCCACGAGCAGCGCGGATGCGGCCGTGCAGAGCGCCAGCAGGACCACGATCGTCGCCAGCGACGCCGTCGCGGGGACGGTGACAGCCGGCAGCTCGAAGAAGTCGGAGGCGGTCGCGAGCCGGAAGGTGGTCTCGCCCTCGGTGGCCTTGAACGCCACGAGCAGCGAGAGCAGCACGGTGACGATGCCCAGCACGACCGGCGCCTTGCGCAGGCCGCGCGTCGCGACGACCGGCGTCTGGTCGGGCACGACGGGCATCGGGGTCTTCTCGCTGGCGGTCACGCCGTCACCTCCTTGCTGGGCAGGCGGAAGATCGCTCGGACGAGGGGTGGCGCGGCGATGAAGAGCACGATCAGGGACTGCACGACGAGCACGATCTCGATCGGGATGCCCTCGGACGCCGACATCGCGAAGCCGCCGGCCTTGAGGGCACCGAAGAGCAGCCCGGCGGCGAGGATCCCGAGCGGGCGGGAGCGGCCGAGCAGGGCGACGGTGATGGCGTCGAAGCCGATGCCGGCGTCGAGGTCGACGGTGACGCCGCTGGTCGTCGTACCGAGGATCTGGTTGACGCCGGCCATGCCCACCAGCGCGCCGGCGATGAGCATCACGAGGACGTAGGTGCGACCCACGTCGATCCCGGCCGCCCGCGCGGCGTCCGGGTTCTCGCCGACGGCGCGGAACCGGAAGCCCATCGCCGACTTGTTGAGCAGCCACCAGGTGAAGCCGGCCGCGACCAGCGCGAGGACGAAGCCCAGGTGGAGGTTGAACCGCTCGCCGAGCAGGTCCGGAAGAATCACGGAGTCGGGCATCGGCTGCGACTTCGGGTTGCCCGAGCCGGGAGCCTGCAGCCAGCCCTGGCGGGAGAGGGCGTAGAAGACGAGGTAGTAGCCGACGTAGTTGAGCATGATCGTGACGATCACCTCGTGCGCGCCGGTGCGGGCCTTGAGGAGGCCCGCGATGCCTGCCCAGAGAGCTCCGGCGAGGGCCCCGACGACGATCGCGAGCGGCAGGTGCAGGATCGCGGGCAGGTCGAGCGAGACGCCGACCCAGCCGGCGGCGGCACCGGCGAGCAGCATCTGGCCGCGGCCGCCGATGTTGAAGAGCCCGGCGCGGAACGCCAGTCCGACGCCGAGGCCGGCGAGGATCAGCGGGCCGGAGAACTTCAGGGTCTCGGTCAGCGGCCGGACCCGGGTCTCGAACGCCTCTGCCTCGCCGTTGTAGAACGCGCCCCGGAACAGGGCGGAGTAGGCGCCGGAGATGGCGTCGCCGACGGCGGTGAAGAAGTCGCTGGGGCGGGCGCCGATGTAGCTGGCGGTGGAGCGGACGTTCTCGTCGGTCAGCAGGATCATCAGCGAGCCGACGAGGAAGGCGAGGAGCACCGACAGGACGGACACCATCGCGTTGCCGCTGACGACGTCGCGGGCCACGCCGCGCCACGGGCTCGGCTGCCGCGGCTCGTCGTCGGGGACCTCGGGCGTCCCGGGCTCCGGCGTCTCGACCGCTCCGGTTCCGCTGTTCACGCGACCACTCCTTCCGGCCGCTCGCCGGCCATCATCAGGCCGAGCTTCTCCCTCGGTGTGTCGGCCGGCACGATCCCGACGACCTGGCCGCGGTAGAGCACCATGATCCGGTCGGAGAGCGCGACGATCTCGTCGAGCTCGGTCGAGACCAGCAGCACGGGCACGCCGCTGTCGCGGGTCGCGACGACCTGCTTGTGGATGAACTCGATGGAGCCGACGTCGACGCCGCGGGTCGGCTGCGCCGCGACGAGCAGGCGCAGGTCGCGCGAGAGCTCCCGGGCCACGACGACCTTTTGCTGGTTGCCGCCGGAGAGCTGGCCGGCGGTCGACTGGATGCCGGAGGCGCGGACGTCGTACTCGACCAGCTTCTGCTCGGCGAAGGCCTCCAGCACCTGGGCGCGGATCGTGCCGAGACCGACGAACGGCTTGCCGTGGGACCGGTTGAGCATCAGGTTCTCGGCGATGGTGAAGCTGCCGACGAGCCCGTCGACCTGGCGGTCCTCGGGGATGAAGCCGACGCCCGCGTCGAGCACCTTGCGCACCGATTTGCCGACCAGCTGCCGGCCGTCGAGCTCGATGCTTCCGCGCACGTGCGTCTGGAGACCGAGGACGGCCTCGGTGAGCTCGGTCTGGCCGTTGCCCTGGACGCCGGCGACGCCGAGCACCTCGCCCGCTGCGATCGAGAAGCTGATGCCGTCGAGGTGCACGTGGCCGGTGTCGTCGGTGACCCGCAGGTCGCGTACGACGAACGCCTCGCGCCCCGGCTGGGCCGGTTCCTTGTGCACGGTGAGCTCGACCGGTCGGCCGACCATCAGCGCGGCCAGCTCGGCGTTGGTCGCGGTCGGGCTGGCCTCGCCGACGACCGCGCCGCGGCGGATGACCGTGATCCGGTCCGCGATCGCACGGACCTCGCGCAGCTTGTGGCTGATGAAGACGATCGCCGTCCCCGACTCGCGGAGCTGGCGCATGATCTCCATCAGCTCGTCGGTCTCCTGCGGCGTCAACACGGCGGTCGGCTCGTCGAAGACGAGGACGCGCGCGTCGCGGGAGAGGGCCTTGATGATCTCGACGCGCTGCTGGACGCCGACGGGCAGGGTCTCGACGAGGGCGTCGGGGTCGACGTCGAACCCGAACCGCTCGGAGATCTCCCGCACCCGCTGCCGGGCGGCGTCGAGGTCGAGGGTGCCGGCGAAGCCGGTGGCCTCGTTGCCGAGCATGACGTTCTCGGCGACGGTGAAGACGGGGATGAGCATGAAGTGCTGGTGGACCATGCCGATGCCGGCGGCCATCGCGTCGCCGGGGCCGGACAGACGCAGCTCGGTGCCGTCGAGCAGGATCTCGCCCTCGTCGGCCTGGTAGAGGCCGTAGAGCACGTTCATCAGCGTCGACTTGCCCGCACCGTTCTCGCCCAGCAGGGCGTGGATCTCGCCCTCGGCGACGGTGAGGGAGATGCGGTCGTTGGCGACCAGCGCGCCGAAGCGCTTGGTGATGCCCCTGAGTTCGAGCGTCATGGAGGCGATCCTCTCCGAGCGGGGGGACGGATGCCAGTGAACGTGCCGTGAACCGTTCGGACGAGCCGACGCGATGGTCTCCGCGCACCAGCGGCGGACGCAGCCCGGGGGAGGCCGGCGCCAGGCCGACCTCCCCCGGAGCTGGCGGTGCCTACTGCTTGAGGTACGACGTGACGGGGATGGAGCCGTCGATGATGCCGGCCTTCACCGCGTCGAGCTCGGCGACGAGCGTGTCGGAGATCTTGTCCTCGAAGTTGTGGAACGGCGCGAGGCCCACGCCCTCGTTCTCGAGGGTGCCGACGTAGGGCGCGAGGTCGAGCTCGTCGTTGCCCGCGGCCAGCACGGCCTCGTAGGTCGAGGTCTTCATGTTCTTCAGGATCGAGGTGAGCACGACGTCGCGCGTGTTCGGGTCGGTCTCGAAGAAGTCGGCGTCCACGCCCACCAGGGCGACGTCCTTGCCGGAGTCCTCGATGGCGGTGAGTGCGCCCTGGTAGATCGGGCCACCGACCGGCAGGATCACGTCGGCGTTCTGGTCGAGGATCTGCTTGGCGGTGTTGGTCGCCTTCTCGTTGGCGTCGAAGCCACCGGTGAAGACGCCCTTGTCGTTGCCCTCCCAGCCGACGACCTTGACCTTGGTGCCCTTCTCCTTGTTGTAGTGGTCGACACCCTGCTTGAAGCCGTCCATGAAGATGGTCACGGTCGGGAACGGCTGGCCGCCGTAGGTACCCACGACCTTGGTCTTCGAGTAGTCCGCCGCGGCGTAGCCGGCGAGGAACGCGGCCTCGGCCGTGTTGTAGAGGATCGGCTTGATGTTGGGCTGGTCGGCCTTGCCGTCGAAGGTCGCGCCGTCGTCACCGCCGTCGGCGGCGTCGTCGATGAGGATGTACTCGATCTCCGGGTTGGCCGCAGCCGACTCCTTCGTCGCGGCGGCCAGGGCGAAGCCGACGGTCACGATGACGTCGCAGCCCGCGCTCACGAAGCCCTCCAGGGCACCGGCGTAGTCGTTCTCGTTCTTGGACTCGAACTGCTTGAACTCGCTGCCCAGCTCGTCGGCGGCCTGCTGGACGCCCTCGTAGCTGAGCTGGTTGAACGACTTGTCGTTGAAGCCGCCGGCGTCCGACAGGATGCAGGGCAGGAAGTCGTTGGTCGTCTCCGTGCCCTCCTCGGGGGCGTCGCCGCACGCGGCGAGGGCCGCGGTCGCCATGA
Source organism: Nocardioides sp. (assembly GCA_035554935.1). Classification (GTDB taxonomy): domain Bacteria; phylum Actinomycetota; class Actinomycetes; order Propionibacteriales; family Nocardioidaceae; genus Nocardioides. Next base: position 9,349 of record DATMHM010000090.1, read on the forward strand.
GTGCCGCGGCGCTGACCGCCGTCGTCCTCTTCCAGGTCTTCACAGATGTCCTCCAGATCGACGCCCGGCGCGCGGGCAGGGCGGGGGATGGCGGTGGTGCTCCGTCGCATCCTCACCCACGTCCTGCGGGACGGGAAGCACATTCGGTGAAACGGTTACCAACTTGGGACATTTGCACCAGCGGGCCGGTTCCGCCGACGATCCTCGCGCGGCGGTGGGGCGCGACGAGTAGGTTGGCCCCCGTGGTCGACTGGGAGTCCCTGCAGCGCGAGGCGTGCGAGGTCGCGGAACGTGCCTACGCGCCGTACTCCGGCTTCCGGGTCGGTGCCGCCGCGCTCGTCGACGACGGCCGCCTCGTCGTCGGCTGCAACGTCGAGAACGCCGCCTACGGCGTCACCCTGTGCGCCGAGTGCGGGCTCGTCTCGCAGCTGCACGCGACCGGGGGAGGACGGCTCACCCACTTCGTGTGCGTCAACGGCGCGGGCGAGGTGATCATGCCGTGCGGTCGCTGCCGCCAGCTGCTGTGGGAGAACGGCGGTCCGGCGCTCGAAGTGCTCACCCCCGCCGGGGTGCAGTCGATGGAGCAGGTGCTGCCGCAGGCCTTCGGCCGCGACGACCTGGGCCGCTGACCGGTCGGGTCCGGCGGTCGGGTCCGGCGGTCGGCTCTGGTGGTCGGGTCTAGGGTTCCGGCATGGTCGAGTCCCATGACGCCGTCGAGGTGATCCTCGCCAAGCGCGACGGTGGCGCCCTGTCCACCAGCCAGGTCGACTGGGTGGTCGACGCCTACACCCGCGGCGTCGTCGCCGACGAGCAGATGTCGGCGCTCGCGATGGCGATCCTGCTCAACGGCATGGACCGGCGCGAGATCGCCGACTGGACCGCGGCGATGATCGCGTCGGGGGAGCGGATGGACTTCTCCTCGCTCGCCCGGCCGACCGCCGACAAGCACTCGACCGGCGGCGTGGGCGACAAGATCACCCTGCCGCTGGCCCCGCTGGTGGCGGCCTGCGGGGTCGCCGTACCCCAGTTGTCCGGGCGGGGCCTGGGCCACACCGGCGGCACCCTCGACAAGCTGGAGTCGATCCCCGGGTGGCGCGCGCTGCTGTCCAACGACGAGATGCTCGCCCAGCTCGACGACGTCGGTGTCGTGATCTGTGCTGCGGGCGACGGGCTCGCCCCGGCGGACAGGAAGCTCTACGCGCTGCGGGACGTGACCGGCACGGTCGAGGCGATCCCGCTCATCGCGTCGTCGATCATGAGCAAGAAGATCGCCGAGGGCACCGGCGCGCTGGTGCTCGACGTCAAGGTCGGCAGCGGAGCCTTCATGAAGGACGCCGACCGCGCCCGGGAGCTCGCCGAGGTGATGGTCGCGCTCGGGACCGACGCCGGCGTGCGGACCGTCGCACTGCTCACCGACATGGACACGCCGCTGGGGTTCACGGCCGGCAACGCGATCGAGGTCGCCGAGTCGGTCGAGGTCCTCGCCGGCGGCGGCCCGGCCGACGTCGTCGAGCTCACCGTGGCGCTGGCCCGGGAGATGCTCGCGGCCGCGGGCCGCGACGACGTCGACCCGGCCGACCGGCTCGCCGACGGCTCGGCGATGGACGCGTGGCGACGGATGATCGCCGCGCAGGGCGGCGACCCGGACGCGGCGCTGCCGGTCGCGCGGGAGTCGCACGTGGTGGCCGCCCCCGCCGACGGCGTGCTCACCCGGCTCGACGCGCTCGCCGTCGGCGTCGCGGCCTGGCGCCTCGGCGCGGGACGCGGGCGCAAGGAGGACCCGGTGCAGGCGGGCGCCGGCGTCGTGTGGCACGCCCGCCCCGGCGATGCCGTCCGTGCGGGCGAGCCGCTGCTGACGCTGCTCACCGACACGCCCGAGCGGTTCGACCGGGCCCTCGCCGCGCTGGAGGGTGGGTACGACGTCGCGCCGCCGGGCACCGCCTTCGAGCCCGCGCCGCTGCTGATCGACCGGGTCGGCTGAGGCGGGCGGACCGTGGCCTGGCGGACCGCCCTGACCGTCGTACGAGGCGCGTCGATCGACGACCTCGCACCGGCCGGCTACCTGCCTGCCGGTGGGACGGCCACTCCCGACGAGGCGATCGCCGCCGGCCTCGGCGAGCGGGTGTGGGCGGTCGAGCACGGCGGCGACGTGGTGCTGATCGGACGCGGCACCGACCCGGACCTCGCGGGCACGCTGCACGCCGTCCTCGGCACCGAGGTCGTGCACGGGTTCTTCATGGGCAACCTCGACTACTACACGTGGTGCGTCGCGCACGCCGCCGGCCGTCGCACGTGGTCGTGGGGCGAGGGCGAGGTGGTCGTCGACGAGGGCGAGCCGCTGCCGGAGGAGGCCGGCGTCCGCCACCTCGACGAGCGGGGCCTGCGGCGGCTGATCGAGGCCCGTGCCGGCCTGGCGCTCGCCGACCTCGCCTCCGCCACGGCGCAGTCGCTGGCAGCCACGCCGCCGGAGGCCAGGGGGAAGCGGCGTCGTTGGTTCGGCCGCGGCTGACGCCGCTGCTGTATCAATGGGTCATGGAACCCCCCATCGCGTTGAGCGCCGCCGACATCCAGGCCGCACCGAAGGTGCTGCTCCACGACCACCTGGACGGCGGCCTGCGCCCGGCCACGATCGCCGAGCTCGCGGCGGAGGTCGGCCACGAGCTGCCGGAGACCGACCCGGCAGCCCTCGCGACGTGGTTCGCCGCGGCTGCGGACTCCGGCTCGCTGGAGCGCTACCTCGAGACCTTCGCGCACACGGTCGGCGTCATGCAGACCGCCGCTGCCCTGACCCGGGTCGCCCGCGAGTGCGTCGAGGACCTCGCCGCCGACGGGGTCGTCTATGCCGAGATCCGCTATGCGCCCGAGCTGCACGTCGAGGCGGGCCTCGGCCTGTCGGACGTGGTCGCGGCCGTCCAGCAGGGCTTCGACGAGGGAATGGCCGCCGCGGGCGGCCGGATCCTCGTGCGGCAGCTGCTCACCGCGATGCGCCAGGCCGCGAGCGGCATGGAGATCGCCGAGCTCGCCATCGCGTGGCGCGACCGCGGCGTGGTCGGCTTCGACATCGCCGGACCCGAGGCGGGCTTCCCGCCGACCCGGTTCATCGATGCGTTCGAGTACCTCCAGCGCGAGAACTCCCACTTCACCATCCACGCCGGCGAGGGCTTCGGCCTGCCGTCGATCTGGCAGGCCGTCCAGTGGTGCGGCGCGGACCGGCTCGGCCACGGCGTGCGGATCGTCGACGACATCGAGGTCGACGACGCCGGGGTCGCGCAGCTGGGCCGGCTGGCGTCGTACGTCCGGGACAAGCGGATCCCACTGGAGATGTGCCCCTCGTCGAACGTGCAGACCGGCGCCGCCGCGTCGATCGACGAGCACCCGATCCGGCTGCTCGCGTCGCTGCGCTTCCGGGTCACCGTCAACACCGACAACCGGCTGATGAGCGGCACCACGCTCAGCCGCGAGCTCGGCCTGCTGCACGAGACGTTCGGCTACGGCTGGCGCGAGATCGAGTGGCTGACCGTCAACGCGATGAAGTCCGCGTTCATCCCGTACGACGAGCGCTACCGGCTGATCACCGAGACGATCAAGCCGTGGTACGCCGCGCAGGCCGGTCGCTGACCGTCAGTTGTGCTCCCAGGCGCCCTTGTCCTTGACGTCCGCGACGTCGGCGGGGCTCAAAGCCGGCCACACCAGCTCGCGGCCGTCGCCGCTGCCGGTCACGGTCATGCCGGGGATGCCGTCGTTCATGCCGTTCCAGACGGCGTAGTTGACGGTCTCGTTGTCGGCCCAGAACGACAGCATCTCGGTGCCGAGCCGGGCGACGTTGGTGAGCAGCTCGCCGACCAGCGCGGTCACGACACCGGACTCCAGGGTGACCCACTGGCCGGCGTCAGTGGCGTCCTTGATCTTGCCGAGCACGGTGTCGACCTGGTCGAGGATGTAGTTCATGACGGCGATCCAGATCTTCCAGATCTGGTTCGCGCCGGCCGCGCACGCCGATGACGCCGTCGACAGGGCGCCCTGGAGACCCGCGATGGCGGCCTTCTGCTCGGTCGTCATCCCGGCGTAGGCGGTGAACGCGTCGCCCTCCCAGCCCTTCTCGATGTGACGGGAGATCCGGTCGATCAGCGTCACCTGGTTCTGCAGGACTCCGGAGGCCGAGCTGTAGCGCTCGGAGAGGTCCATCAGGCCCCAGGGGGTCGCGAAGAGCTCCCTGATCTTCTCCCACACGCCTTCGCAGACCTCGGTGAACTTGTCCCAGATCGCCTCGATCGCGTCCTCGAGGGCGTTCTTCGCGTGGTTGATCGCGAACCAGGCGACGGGGCTGACCCACCTGCCGTACTTCATCACGATGCTGTTGTCCCACTGCTCCCAGACCCACGTCTCGCCCTCGCGGATCTTGTCCTCGATCTTGCCGAGCCAGGTCTCGACGTCGTCGGTGAAGTCGACGTAGGACAGGTCCAGCTGGTTGGCGCCGGAACCCCACGAGTCCTTGGTGAAGACGGTCATCAGATCTCGTCCTTCGTGGTGCGGAGGTACGTCGCCTGCTCGGCGTCGGTCATGCCGAAGTCGCGAGCGGTGGCGTGCAGCGCGGAGGCGATCGACAGCGCGATCGTGCTGCCGGCGTCCAGTGCGTCGTAGATGTTGCCGATCAGGAGGTCGTGGGCGTCGCCGACGGTCTCGGCGAGGATCCCGAAGCGCCACCCGTCGTTGCGGCCTTCGTCGATCCTGGCGCGCGCGGACAGGAGCTTCCCGGACAGCTCCTCCCACTCCTGCGCGGCGAGCGGGAACCTCTCGAGGTCGGCTTCCAGGGTCATCGGTCTTCTCCATCCCGAGGCTGGCAGGCCTCGTGGAACGCTTGGACGAGTGCCGCCTCGAGGTAGTGCGCGGAGGCTGCGGCGAGCCAGTCGGGATCGGCGTCGAGGTCCTCGACGATGCCGGTCGGTCCGATCGTGACGCTGAGATATCCGTTGCCGGAGCGACCCACGCCCGCCAGCACCGACGAGGTGGTGCCGGCCGGGACGCCGCTCAGCACGGCCGCGCGGGTGCGCTGGGCGATGCCGCGACGTTCGGTCGTGGGCCGGGCGAGGAGCGACGAGGTCTCGATCTGGTCGCCCTGCGGCATCGGCGCGCCGGACGCGGCACGCGACGCCCGGGCGCGGACCAGGTCGGCGTCGGCGAACGCCGCGCGCACACCGCGCCGCAGCTGCGCAGGTGTCCGCACCAGCGACGGATCGGGGACGACGGCCGCGACGACCCGCCGGGCGGCGTCGACGGTGAGCGCGATGCCCGTCTCGCTGTCGTGCCCGGTCACCGGATCCAGGTCCTGGAACCGATCTGCGCCATACCGCGACTGCAGGACCTGCAGCCGCTGACGACCGTCGAAGTTGAGCTGTGACATGGGACTCCGATCCCCGGCGTTGGTGGTGGCCATCCACCGGCCTGCCCACGCAGGACAAGGCAGGAACCAGGTTTTCCGCCGGACCGACAGGGCAACGTCGGAGACATGTCGTCACCGACGAGGGACACGTCGCGCGCCCTCGCCCTCCTGCTCATCCTGGGTGTCGTGGTCGTCGCGACCGTGGTCGTCCTCCTCGTCCGGGCCCGCGGGTCGGACGAGCCGTCGCCGTCGGAAGACGCGGAGCACGGACGACCGGCACGGCCGGCGACCCGCCTGTGCGAGGTCGTCGCCGGGGCGCTGCCGCCCGAGCTCGGGCTGGGCGCCGGGAGGCAGCACGTCGACACCGGGAGCGCCGACGTCGTCCGTACCCGGTGCACGGTCGGCAGTGCCGGTGCCGCCGAGCTCGAGGTCACCGTGAGCAGCTACGCCGTGCCGACCGGGGAGGACGGTGAGGAGCGCAGGGCGGCGCTCGGAAAGCTGGTGAGCACGACCTGCGCCGGCGTGGAGGAGCAGCTGCCCGTCGAGTTCAGCGACGACCGGCACGGCTGCAGCGGACGTGACTCGGCCGAGGTGACGATGGCCGTCCCGGTCCACGCGGCGATGGTGTCGTCGCTGGCGACCGAGCACGCGATCGTCGAGGTGCGCCTGTCCGACACCAGGCTCCCGGCCCAGGCCTCGGCGTACACGTCGGCGATCACCTACGCCGTTGTCGCCGGCGAGGGTGGGCTCGGCTGACCGCCGCCACTCCTGCCGTCCACGTCGTCACACGACGAACCAGGAGTGGGACCAGCCGGCGATGCCGACCCGGTGCTCGCACCAGCGCGCGCTGCCGACGGTGACGAGCGCGCCGGCGGCGGGGTCGAACACCTCCACGCCCGACTCGGTGGCGCGCACGGCGAGCACGACGTGGCGGGGGAGCCAGCGGTTGCCGACGTAGACCGCGACCGGGCGGTCGGCGAGCTGCTCGCGCAGCACCTCGTAGCCGATCACCGGACGGGTGCGGACCACGACGGTCGCGACGTGGCGACCTGTGAGGGCACGCAGCGCGCCGGCGACGGCCCACGGCGGGGTGCCGAAGCGGCGCGGCCACGGCACCTGGAAGCGGTCGCGGGCGCTGCGTGACGAGGTCAGCCGGCGGTGGGTCTCGCGGATCGCGGCCTCGGGATCGGCGGGATGGGTGCCGTCGACGAGGGCCCGGGCGGCGACGACCGAGGCGGCACCGCAGCTGAGCCGGTCCGGCTGCCGCAGGTCGCCGGGGCGGAGGTCAGCGGGCCACCGCATGGTCGCCCTCCGTCGAGAGCGAGCCCAGCTCGGCGAAGGCGCGGTCGCCGGTCGCGACCCGACAGCCGACGGCGACCGCTCGTCGTACGACCTGGCGCTGGGCCCGGGCCAGGGCCAGACCGCGGCGCAGCAGGACGAGCGGGGGCTTGCGGTGCTCGCGCAGGTCGCGGGTCAGCCGACGCCAGAAGGTGATGACGGGGTGCTGCGTGATGCAGTACGACGCCGCGAGGATCCCCGCCGAGCGGCACTCCTCGACGACCTCCGCCGCGAAGATCCCCTCCGCGCAGAAGACCGTCGCGTCGCCGAGGTCGAGGTGCTGGGCGCCGGTGCGCCGGCTCTCCGAGAGGGAGTAGACCGGCACCTCCGTCGCGCCGTCCGCGCAGAGCGCGCGCAGCGCGGCCATCGCGTCCTCGCGGTGCCACGTCCCGGGGTCGTCCCAGTCGACGAGGCCCGCGTTGGCGCCGGTCGCGATCAGCGGCAGGCCGGCCTCGTCGCCGTCGCGGTAGAAGTCGTCCAGGTGCAGCGTCGGCCAGCCGTGCGTCCGCCCGAGCCGCTCCGCGAGCCGCGACTTCCCCGCACCCGAGGGGCCGGCGAGGACGATCACCCGGGCAGTCACCCGACGACCCTATGACACGCCTGCGACACGACTGTGTCACGGCCGGCCCCGCGCCTGGTGGACCCGTCCCCACGGCGGGCGCGGCCGGGGCAGAATCTGGCGGCATGGGGATCCGCGCGTGAGCAGCCGCGGGACACGGCACGCGATCGGCGACCACGAGGTGGTCGGCCAGGTCGTCGGCCGCGCCGTCCTCAAGGCGCGGGCCGTGGACGGCGTCGGGTACGTCGCGCTGCGGCGGCTCCCGGACGAGAGCGTCGACGACCTGCGGATCGCCGTGCAGCCGCTGGTCGGCCTCGTCGACGAGCACCTGCTGCGCGTGCACGGCCTCCTCGAGGGCGACGGTGCGGCCCATCTGGTGCTCGACTGGGTCGACGGCGCCACCCTCGCCGAGGTGCTCGACACCGGCGCCGGCCTCGTCGTCGGCCAGAGGCTCGGGATCGTCCGCGGGCTGCTGAAGGGCCTGGCCCGGGCGCACGAGGTGGGCGTCGTGCACGGCCGGATCGGCCCGGCCCACGTGCTCCTCGACACCGACGGGGTGGCGCGGCCGACGGGGTTCCGTCTGGGCGCGCCCGAGCCCGCCTACCTCGCGCCGGAGGCGAGGGACGCGGCGCTGTCCACCCTCACGCCGGCGGCCGACGTCCACGCGGTGGCGGCGCTCCTGGTGCACCTGCTGACCGGCCGGACCGTCGCCGAGCAGGACCCCGGTCTGCGCGCGATCGACGTGAGCCTGCGCGGGGTGGTGCGCGACGCGCTGGCCACCGACCCCGCCGCCCGACCCGCCGACGCCGGGGCGCTGCTGGCGGCCCTCGACGAGGCGGCCGGGCACGCCTACGGGACGAGCTGGTGGACCGAGGCCGGGATCGCCGCACTCGTGGGACCGGCGATGCCCCCGCTCGGCCCGCCGCCACCACCGGTCCGGCACGCGTCGCCGGGACCGGCCGGCGCGTCGCGGTCGCGTGGTGCGCGCAGGACCGGCGGCGGCCGACGGTCGCGGCGGCGGGCGGGGGCGGCCCTGGCCCTGGCCGCCATGGTCGCCGCGGCGGCGGTGGCCTTCCTCGGGCTCCTCGACGGACCACCGCCGGCGCCGGTCACCTATCGCACCGACCTGTTCTGCGCGGAGCTGTCCGCGGCGGTGGCGCCGGTCGTCGGCGACGAGCCGCAGACCCAGTTCGACTCCTCGGAGGTGCCCGGCACGTCCACGAGGGACGCCGGGACCCGGGCCGCCGTGAGCTGCTCCTGGAGCGCCGGCCCGGGCGAGCCCGTGCTCGCGGTGTCCGTGGGCGCCGGGGTCGACGCGGCGCAGGGCGAGGCCGACCCCGCCGGCCGGCTCGCCGCGTCGCTCGACCGCGCCAACCGGCAGTTCGTCGACGACCACGACCGGCGCTGGCGGCGGGCCTTCGCCACGAGGTGCGAGGACCTCGCCGTCGCGGGGTACGACGAGGCGTTCGCCTGCCTCGAGCCGTCGATCGCGCTGCGCGGCGGCCCGACCAGTCCGGGCACCCTGCGCGTGCAGCTCGTCGCGCGCGAGGGCGGACAGGCGCTGCTCTGCACGGGGAGCCGCACCTTCACCGGGGTGTCCGGTTCGTCGTACGAGGGGCTGGTGGCGGGCGTGCGGACGGCGTGCGCCGAGGTGCTGGGGATCGTCCGCCGCGACTGACCCCGCCGTTGGTCGCGGAGGCCGGCGACGCCCGTTGGTCGAGGAGGCCGGCCACGCCCGTTGGTCGAGGAGGCCGGCCACGGCCGTCTCGAGACCTCTGGCCATGGTGCACCGACCTTGTCCGGGCGAGTGGCTGCTCACCGCAGGACGACGACGAGGACCCCTGCGACCAGCCCGACGAGCAGCCCGAGCAGCAGGCCGAGGAGGGCGCTGACCGGCACGCCGGCCGCGCGCCCCGGCAGTCGCGAACGCGGCGGACGGTAGACCGGGACCTCGACCCACGCCCCGCCGGGGACGGCTGGAGGCACGGCGTCGGATCGCACGGCGTCCGATCGCACGGTGACGGGCGCCTCGCTCCTGTGCGGGCCGGGTGGGTTGCCGGGACCGTCGGCGGGCTGACCGGCCGGGTGGAGCCCGACGCGATCCCCGGGCTCGGCAAGGTCGACGCCGGGATCCGGCCGGTCCTGGCGACGGCGCTCGCCCCGGATCCCGGCTCGCGGTACCCGGACGCGGCCGCCTTCCTGGCCGCGCTGGAGGAGGTGGCCGGGCGGACGTACGGCGCCGCGTGGTGGACGACGGCCGGGGTGCCGGCGCTGGTCGCCCCCTCGATCGCGGCACTCGTGCCGCTCGGAGGCGGCGCCGGCGCGGCCCTGGGCGGAGCAGTCGCCTCGGGTGTCGTCGGCGGAGCCGGTGCCGCAGGGCGCCGGTTGCCGGGGAAGGCGCTCCTGGGTGCGGTCGCCGCCGCCGTGCTGATCGTCGGGGGTGGCGTGTCCGCCATCGCCCTGGCGGGCAACGACGGCAAGGACGACAACGTCGGCAGGGACGGCAAGGACGACAGGGACTCATCGGCATCCCGGGAGACGGAGTCCGCGGACGCCCCGGACCCGGTGGTGGACACCGTGCCCAGCGGCGTCTACACCCGCAGGAGCGTGGTGACGAGGACGACGGACCCGAAGTGGCAGAAGGTCGGGGCGGTGGTGGACGACCCGACGATCTGGACCATCACTCCCGACTGTGACACGGCGGCCGCCTGTGGTGGGAGCATCGAGAGCACCTCGGGCAACAGCTTCGACTTCACCTGGGACGGCTCGGCCCTCACCCTCGTCGTGCCGCCGAACGAGGGGAAGGACTACGAAGGCACGTGCACGGACAACGTGACCGGAGAGCAGATCGGGACGATCGACCTCCGGGGCAGGTTCCGGCCTCCCGGGCCGATCCCCTTCCGGTCCAGCGGCGCGCTCGATCCCAGCACCGGCCTGCCCGCCATGTTGTCGCACGAGTACACGTACATCGAGACGATCGTCGCCTACGACAACTTCATCGAGGGATCGTTGCCGCCGCGTCAGTGTGCGTTCCGCAGCAACGGAAGGACCAGGCACACGGCCACGATCACCGTGACGCTCACGGCTGGTGCCGACCCCGAGGTCGTGGCGGGGGAGTCGGGTGGGTGAGAGTGACGTATGGGTCACTCCCACCCGCCCAACTCCCGATCGACGGTCAGATGCCGATCGGGTGCCAGACCGTCTTCGTCTCGACGAAGTCCGTCATCGTGTCCAGCCCGGGGGCGGCCGACCAGTCCGGCTCGGCGTCCGGCGCGCGCCGCACCCGCTTGAGGTTGTCGGCGGCGGCGACCTCGAGGGAGGTCGCGAGGTCCGCGGAGCCGGCGACGCCGCACAGGTCGATCGCGTTGACGTCCATGTGCGCGGCCAGCCAGGGGCCGAGGGCCGTGGCGTCGCCGGTGAGGACGTTGACCACGCCACCGGGCACGTCGGAGGTGGCGAGCACCTCGGCGAAGGTGACGGCCGGCAGTGGGCGGGCGTACGACGACACGACCACCGCGGTGTTGCCGGTGACCACGACGGGGGCGACCACCGAGACCAGCCCCAGCAGCGAGGAGTCCTGCGGCGCGAGGACGCCCACCACACCGGTGGGCTCGGGGGCGGAGTGGTTGAGGAACGGCCCCGCGACGGGGTTGGCGTTGCCGACCACCTGGGCGAGCTTGTCGGCCCAGCCGGCGTACCAGACGAGCCGGTCGACGGCGGCGTCCACCTGCGCGCGGGCGGCGGCCGCCGTACCGCCCTCGGACTGGCGCACCGCCTCCTCGAACTGCGGGCGGCGGTCCTCCATGACCTCGGCGATCCGGTAGAGGACCTGGCCGCGGTTGTAGGCGGTCCGCGACGACCACGGGCCGAACGCCTTGCGGGCGGCGACGACCGCGTCGCGCACGTCCTTGCGGGAGGCGAGGGCGGCGTTGGCCACGAACTTCCCCTTGCTGTCGGCGACCTCGTAGGAGTGGCCCGACTCCGAGCGCGGGAACGCGCCACCGATGTAGAGCTTGTAGGTCTTGCGCACGTCGATGCGAGCCATCAGGCCTCGGCCCCCTTCAGGTAGGAGGCGAGGCCCTGACGCCCGCCCTCGCGGCCGTAGCCGGACTCCTTGTAGCCGCCGAACGGGCTGGCCGGGTCGAACTTGTTGAACGTGTTGGCCCACACCACGCCGGCGCGCAGCTGCGAGGCCATGTGCAGGATCCGCGAGCCCTTCTCGGTCCACACCCCGGCCGACAGGCCGTACGGCGTGTTGTTGGCCTTCTCCACGGCCTCGGCCGGGGTCCGGAAGGTCAGCACGGACAGCACCGGGCCGAAGACCTCCTCGCGCGCGATCCGGTGCGCCTGGGTGACGCCGGTGAAGACCGTCGGGGGAAACCAGAAGCCCGACGAGGGCAGCTCGCACGCGGGCGCCCAGCGGTCCGCGCCCTCAGCCTCGCCGACGTCGGACAGCTCGCGGATCCGGTCCAGCTGCTCACGGGAGTTGATCGCGCCGATGTCGGTGTTCTTGTCCAGCGGGTCGCCCACGCGCAACGTGCCCATCCGGCGCTTGAGCCGCGCGAGCACCTCGTCGGCGACCGACTCCTGCACCAGCAGCCGCGAGCCCGCGCAGCAGACGTGGCCCTGGTTGAAGAAGATGCCGCTGACGATGCCGTCGACGGCCTGGTCGATGGGGGCGTCGTCGAAGACGATGTTGGCGGCCTTGCCGCCGAGCTCGAGGGTCACCTTCTTGTCGGTGCCGGCGATCGCGCGCGCGATCGCCTTGCCGACCTCGGTCGACCCGGTGAACGCGACCTTGTCGACGTCGGGGTGCGTGACGACGGCCTGGCCGGTGGCGCCGGCGCCGGTGACGATGTTGACGACGCCCGGCGGCAGGTCCGCCTGCTGGCAGATCTCCGCGAACAGCAGCGCGGTCAGGGGGGTGGTCTCCGCCGGCTTGAGCACGACCGTGTTGCCGCACGCCAGCGCGGGCGCGACCTTCCACGCCAGCATCAGCAGCGGGAAGTTCCACGGGATGACCTGGCCGGCGACGCCCAGCGGCTGCGGGTTCGGGCCGAGGCCGGCGTACTCCAGCTTGTCGGCCCAGCCGGCGTAGTAGAAGAAGTGCGCGGCGACGATGGGTACGTCGACGTCGCGGCTCTCCTTGATCGGCTTGCCGTTGTCGATGGACTCCAGCACGGCCAGCTCGCGGCCGCGCTCCTGGATGATCCGGGCGATCCGGAAGAGGTACTTCGCCCGCTCGCGGCCGGGCATCCGCGACCAGCCGCGGAAGGCGCGCCGGGCTGCCTTCACCGCGAGGTCGACGTCGGCCTCCGACGCCTCGGCGACCTCGGCGAGGGTCTCCTCGGTGGCGGGGTTGATCGTCTTGAACGACGAACCCCGGCCATCGACGAACTCGCCGTCGACGAACAGGCCGTAGGACGGCTTGATGTCGACGATGCTCCGCGACTCCGGAGCGGGTGCGTACTCGAACGCGTGGGTCGAGCCGGTGGTCGAACCTGTCGAAGCCATGATCAGTCCAGGGTGAAGTAGTCGGGACCGCTGTAGCGGCCGGTGGTCATCTTCGTGCGCTGCATGAGCAGGTCGTTGAGCAGCGTGGAGGCGCCGAAGCGGAACCAGTCCGGGTCGAGCCAGTCGTCGCCGGCGACCTCGTTGACCATCACGAGGTACTTGATGGCGTCCTTCGCGGTGCGGATCCCGCCCGCCGGCTTCACGCCGACCTGGACACCGGTGGCCTCGCGGAAGTCGCGCACCGCCTCCAGCATGACGAGGGTGACCGGCAGGGTCGCCGCCGGCTGCACCTTCCCGGTGGAGGTCTTGATGAAGTCGGCGCCCGCGAGCATCGCCAGCCAGGACGCCCGGCGGACGTTGTCGTAGGTCTGCAGCTCGCCGGTCTCGAAGATCACCTTGAGGTGCGCGTGCGAGCCGTCGGGACGGGCGCACGCCTCGCGGGTGGCGACGATCTCGTCGTACACCTGCTTGTAGCGGCCGGCCAGGAACGCGCCCCGGTCGATCACCATGTCGATCTCGTCGGCACCGTTGGCGACGGCGTCGCGGGTGTCGGCGAGCTTCACGTCCATCGACGCGCGGCCGCTCGGGAACGCGGTGGCGACGGCGGCGACGTTGACGTTCGAGCCGACGACGGCCTTCACCTCGCCGACGAGGTCGCCGTAGACGCACACCGCGGCGACCGACGGGCACGTCGGGTCGGAGGGGTCGGGGCGCAGGGCCTTGCTGGCGAGCGCCCGCACCTTGCCCGGGGTGTCCTGCCCCTCGAGGGTCGTCAGGTCGACCATTTGGATCGCGAGGTCGAGCGCCCACGCCTTCGCGGTCGTCTTGATCGAGCGGGTGCCGAGGTCGGCCGCGCGGGCCTCGGCGCCGACCTGGTCGACGCCGGGCAGGCCGTGCAGGAAGCGGCGCAGCGAGGCGTCGCTCGCGCTCACCTCGGAGTACGCCGCGAGGCCGGTGGCGGCGTCGGTCGTGGGGGAGGACGGCATTGCCTCAGCATAGAGAGCGGGGCGACAGGTGTCCCTCTCGCGAGGGTCCCGGGACCCGCGCCGAGCCGTGGTCGGCTCGGACCGGATCCCGGTCAGAGTCCCGCGGCCGCCGCGATGTCGGTCCGCAGGGCGGTGAGCCGCGTGGCGGCCTCGGCGCGCGCGGTGGCGACGTCGCCGTCGACGACGGGGACGACCGCCTCGAGGTAGCACTTGATCTTGGGCTCCGTCCCGCTCGGTCGTACGACGACCCGGCTGCCGTCCTCGGTGCGGTACCGCAGCCCGTCGGTGGCCGGCAGGTCGGCCGAGCCGAGGGCGAGGTCGTCGGCGGTGGCGACCGGCGAGCCACCGAGGGTGGTCGGCGGCGTGGTCCGCAGCCGCTGCATCGCCGCCGCGATGTCGGCGAGGTCGGTGACCCGAACGGAGAGCTGGTCGGTGGCGTGCAGGCCGTGCGTGGCGGCGATGTCGTCGAGCAGGTCGAGCAGCGAGCGGCCCGCGGCCTTCGCCTCGGCCGCGATCTCGCAGAGCACGAGCGCGGCCGAGACGCCGTCCTTGTCGGCGACGTGGGCGGGGTCGACGCAGTAGCCGAGCGCCTCCTCGTAGCCGAACGCCAGGCCGGGCAGCCGGCCGATCCACTTGAAGCCGGTGAGGGTCTCGGCGTAGCGCTGCCCGGCGGCGGCGACCATGGTGCCGAGCAGCGACGAGGACACGATCGAGGTGGCGTAGACGCCGTCGCGACCGGCCCGGAGCAGGTGGTCGGCGAGCAGGGCGCCCACCTCGTCACCGCGCAGCATCCGCCAGCCCTCGGCTCCCGGGACCGCGACGGCGCAGCGGTCGGCGTCGGGGTCGTTGGCGACGACGATGTCGGCACCGGTGCGCTCCGCGAGCTCGACGGCGCGGTCGATCGCGCCCGGCTCCTCGGGGTTCGGGAAGGCAACGGTCGGGAAGTCCGGGTCCGGCTCCTCCTGCTCCGCGACCACCTGCGGCGCGTCGAAGCCGGCCGTCTCCAGCACCTGGGGCAGCGCGCCGCCGCCCACGCCGTGCAGCGGCGTGTAGACGATCGCGAGGTCGCGCGGTCCGTCGCCGGCGAGGGCCGCGACGGAGTCGAGGTAGGCGTCCACGATGCCCTCGTTGAGGACCCGCCCGCCCGTCGCGTCGAGCGGCACCCGTCGCACCGACGAGAGCGTGCCGACGGCGGCGATCCGCTCGGCGATGCCGGTGTCTGCCGGCGGCACGATCTGGGTGCCGTCGCCGAGGTAGACCTTGTAGCCGTTGTCCTGCGGCGGGTTGTGGCTCGCCGTCACCATCACGCCCGCCGCACAGCCGAGCTCCCGGATCGCGAAGGCGAGCAGCGGGGTCGGCAGTGGCCGCGGCATCAGCAGCGGCACCAGGCCGGCCCCGGCCATCACCTCCGCGGTGTCGCGGGCGAACACGTCGGAGCAGTGCCGGGCGTCGTACCCGATGACGACGGGAGCCCCGGGCGCGGTGCCCCCGTCGAGGAGGTACGACGCCAGGCCGGCCGCGGCGCGGATGACGACGATCCGGTTCATCCGGTTCGGCCCCGCGCCGAGCGCGCCGCGCAACCCCGCCGTGCCGAACTCGAGGGTGCCGCGGAACCGGTCGGCGAGGTCCGCGCGGGCGTCGGCGTCGCCCGCCTCGACCGCCGCGATCACCCGGGTCAGCTCGTCCCGGGTGCGCTCGTCGGGATCCTCCGCCAGCCACGACTGGGCGCGGGCGATCAGGACGTCGATGTCGGGCGTGGTCACCGTGCCACGGTAGCGCCGCTGCGTGACCGGGTCGGCATGATGGAGGAGTGGCCCGCGCCTACGAGTTCGCCGACGCCTTGGAGGTCGACGCCTCCGTCGACGAGGTGGCCGCGGTGCTCACCGACCTCGAGCACTACCCGCAGTGGTGGCCGCAGGTGCGCGCGGTCGCGAAGCTCGGCCCGGACACGGCGTGGGTGTGCTGCCGCTCGGCGCTGCCCTACACGCTCGACCTCGTGCTCGACGCCGTCTCGCGAACGCCGCCGGTGGTCGAGGTCGCGATCAGCGGCGACCTCGACGGGTTCGCCCGGTTCCGCCTCGCGCCGGCGGACGGAGGGACCCGGCTCGACTTCACCCAGCGGGTGACGGCGCGCGGCGTGCTCGCCCTGGCGTCGTACGTCGGGAGGCCGGTGCTGGCCTGGAACCACGCCCGGATGATGGCGGGCTGCCGGGACGGCCTCGCCGCGAGGCTGTCAGCCGCGCAGGCGTGACTGCTTGCGCCGCCGGTGCCGCCACGGCTGGACCACGACGAGCAGGGCCAGCCCGACGACGGCACCCAGGGCGGCGCCCGTCCCGTTGTCGATGATGTCGGTGACGTCGCAGGCACGATCGATCCGGGCGAGCTCGAGCTGGGTCTTCTCGATCAGCGCCGAGTAGCCGGCGAGGGCGGCGATGCCCAGCGGCGCGAGCAGCCAGCCCGCACGCCACCGTCCGACCGCGAGCACCAGCAGGGCCCCGGCCGGCACGAACAGCGCGGTGTTGAGGGCCCGCTGGCCGGACTGGAAGATCCAGAAGCCGTCGGGCGCCGGGCCACCGATGTCCCACGAGCACGTGGTCAGCCGGCCCTCGGCGGGCACGATGCCCGGGTGGGTCGACGTCGGCACGAGGGTGACCAGGCCGATCACGGCGACCGACCACAGGAACCCGGCGATCGCGGCGGCGGACACCCAGCCGAGCGGACGGACCAGCAGCAGGCCGAGCAGCCCGCAGGCCGCGCCGGTGACGACGACGCCGAGCAGCATCACCCCGGTGCCCCCGAAACCGACCATGGTCGAAGAGGCTATCGACCGCCTCCGCGCGGTCGGCCAGGAGGGATTCTCAGGAGGCGTTCGCCCGCTGCCTCGCGATGAACCTCGTCGCCATCCGGTCGACGAACGCGGGGGAGAGCCGGCCGATCCGCCACGCGATCCGCGCCTGCCGCGGCTCGACCACGATCGCCTCGTCCGCGACGACGGCGGCGAGCACCCGGTGGGCGAGGACGTCCGGGTCGACCGGGCGCTTCACGCCCTGCCCCTCCAAGTAGAAGTCGCGGCCCCGGAACCGGCCGATCTCGCCCTTGTCGAGGATGGGCGTGTCGACGGCCGCCGGGCAGACGACGGTCACGCCGACGCCGTGCGCCGCCGCCTCGGTCCGCAGCGCGAGGGAGAGGCCGACGACCGCGTGCTTCGTCGTGACGTACGACGTCATCAGGCCTGCCGCCATCAGCCCGCCCATCGATGCGGTGTTCACGATGTGCCCGCCGCCCTGGGCGATCATCCGCGGATAGGCGGCGTGGACGCCGTGGACGACGCCGCGCAGGTTCACGTCGATGATCGCGTCCCACTGTCCGAGGGTGAGGTCCTCGGTGTTGCCGAGGAAGGTGATGCCGGCGTTGTTGAACATCAGGTCGATCCGCCCGTGCCCGGCGACGACCGCGTCGACCGCGGCCTCCACGTCGGCGGCCGACGTCACGTCGACGCGCCGCGCCGTCGCCGTACCGGGGCCTGCGGCGTTCGCGGCCACCGACTGCGCGGCGGCGAGGTCGAGGTCGGCACAGGTGACGTGGGCGCCCGCGCCCACCAGCGCCCGGGTGAGGGCGGCGCCGATGCCCGACCCGCCGCCGGTGACGATCGCGGTCCGCCCCGCGAGGTCCGTCGCAGCGCGCGTCACGCGAAGGCCTTCTCGACCAGGCCGACCAGGTCGGGGTAGCGCTTCAGGTGCGCGCCACCGTTGATGTCGAGCGTCTCGCCGGTGATCCAGCGGGAGTCGTCCGAGAGCAGGAAGCGGATCGCGGCGGCGACCTCGTCCGGCTCGCCCGACCGGCCCAGCGCGGTGTTGTCGAGGTAGTCGTCGCGCACGCCCGGGATGTCCATCGCCGGCGCCGTCAGCGGGGTCACGACCAGGCCGGGGGCGACCGCGTTCACCCGCACGCCGCGCGACCCGAGCTCGAGCGCGGCGACCTCGGTGAGCGCGACCAGGCCTGCCTTCGCCGCGCAGTACGCCGCCAGGCCGGTGCCCGGCTGGCGGGCGTTGAGCGACGACAGCGAGACCAGCGACCCGCCGTCGGCGACCCGCTGGCCGGCGTGCTTGAGGACGAGGAAGGCGCCGGTCAGGCAGACGTCGACGACCCGTCGCCACTCGGCCGCGTCGTGGTCGACGACCCGTGCGAGCGTGCTGACGCCGGCGCAGTTGACGACGCCGTGGCAGGTCCCGGCCCCGTCGAGCAGTGCCGCGACGGAGGCCTCGTCGGTCACGTCGACGTCGGCATCGGCGGCAGTGCCGGGCAGGTCGGCGACCAGCACGTCGTACCCGCTCGCCCGGAGCACGCCGGCCGTGGCGGCTCCGATCCCGGAGGCTCCTCCGATGACGACGATCCTCTGCATGGTCGCTCCTGACGTTCGTCGAAGATGATTGACACGTGTCAAATGGTGCGCCTAACGTGACGCGGGTCACCCCCGGCTGTCAAGGAGATCCGCATGCCCCGTCCCACCGTCGCCGTGATCGGCGCCGGCATCAGCGGTCTCACGACGAGCAAGATGCTGGCCGACTACGGCCTGGAGTCCACGACCTTCGAGTCCTCGGACCGGGTCGGCGGCAACTGGGCCTTCGGCAACCCCAACGGGCACAGCAGCGCCTACCGCTCGCTGCACATCGACACCTCGAAGCACCAGCTGTCCTTCAAGGACTTCCCGATGCCGGCGGACTACCCCGACTTCCCGCACCACACCCAGATCAAGGACTACCTCGACGCCTACACCGACGCGTTCGGCATCCGCGACGACATCGAGTTCGAGAACGGCGTGGTCCACGCCCGGCGGCTCTCGCCGGGCGACGGGGGCGGTTGGGAGCTCGAGACCCAGCGCACCGGCGTACGGCGCTTCGACCGGCTGGTCGTCGCCAACGGGCACCACTGGGACCCGCGCTTCGCGGACAAGCCCGGTGAGTTCGCCGGGCTGACGATGCACGCCCACGCCTACATCGACCCCCGCACGCCGTACGACCTGACGGGCAAGCGGATCCTGGTCATCGGCCTCGGCAACAGTGCCGCCGACATCGCGGTCGAGCTGTCGAGCCGGACCCTGGACAACGAGGTCGTGATCTCGACCCGGTCGAGCGCGTGGATCGTGCCGAAGTACTTCGCGGGCAAGCCGGCCGACAAGTACTACCGGACCTCGCCGCACATCCCGTTCGCCTGGCAGCGCAAGTTCGCGCAGGTGATGCAGCCGATGACCGCCGGCCGCCCCGAGGACTACGGCCTCCCGGCGCCCAACCACAAGTTCTTCGAGGCCCACCCGACGCAGTCCGTCGAGCTCCCGCTCCGGCTCGGCTCCGGAGACCTGCGGGCCAAGGGTGACATCGAGCGCTTCGACGGCAGCACCGTCCACTTCGCCGACGGCACCGCGGAGGACTTCGACGTCGTCGTCCACGCGACCGGCTACAACATCACCTTCCCGTTCTTCGACGAGGACTTCATCAGCGCGCCCGAGAACCAGATCCGCTTGTTCAAGCGGATCTTCAAGCCCGGCATCGACGACCTGGCCTTCGTCGGCTTCGCCCAGGCCACGCCGACCCTGTTCCCGTTCGTGGAGTGCCAGGCCCGGCTGGTGGCCGCGTGGCTGGTCGGCCGCTACGTCCCGCCGCCCGAGGACGAGATGGAGCGGGTGATCGACGCCGACCAGCAGAAGTACACCGCGCACATGGTGCAGCGCCCCCGGCACACGCAGCAGCTCGACTACTTCCTCTACGAGCACGACCTGCGGGTCAAGGAGGTCCCGGCCGGTCTCGCCCGTGCGGCCGCGGTGGGCAGGCCGTGAGCGAGGAGCGCAGCTGGGCGCGGATGGTCGACCGTCGCAGCGTCAACCGCGGCGACGTCCGGCGGGCCGCCCTGCTCACCGCCTTCGACGATCTGCTCCGCGAGCAGAGCCTCGACCAGGTCAACGTCGCCGAGATCTCGCGGCGGGCGGGGGTGACCCGGTCGGCGTTCTACTTCTACTTCGAGAGCAAGGCCGTCGCCGTCCTCGCCCTGATGGCCGACCTGTACGACGACGCGTCGGACGCCACCGACCTGCTGGTCAAGGCGGAGGGCGAGGTGCCGGGGCGGATCCGCGCGGTGATCACCGCGCTCTTCGACTCCGTCGACCGCACGCCGCACACCTACCGGGCGCTGCTCGAGGCGCGCGCGACCAGCGCCTCGGTGCGCGAGCTGTGGGACGCCGGTCGCGCCGAGTTCGCCGGCATGGTCGCGGAGATGATCGACCGCGAGCGGGCGGCCGGCCACGCCCGGCCCGGCCCGGACGCCGCCGGCCTCGCCGCGGTCCTGCTCGACCTCAACGACCACGCCGTCGAGCGGCACGCCCTCGGCGCCGGGCCGCCGCGCGAGGTGCACATCGACGCCCTCGCCCACATCTGGATCCAGAGCATCTACGGGAGCACCCAGTGACCACCACCTTCGACTTCACCTCGGCCGGCGTGCGCTGCGCCGGCACGCACGTCGCCCCGCTCGCCGGCGAGGAGGGCGCGCCCGACCTCGCCCCGGTGGTCGTCCTGGCCCACGGCCTCGCCGGCACCCAGGATGCCGGCCTGCAGCCCTTCGCCGAGGCCTTCGCCGCGGCCGGCCTGCACGCGGTGACCTTCGACTACCGCGGCTTCGGCGCCTCCGACGTCGCGCCCGGCGAGCCGCGCCAGGCGGTGTCGCTCGACGGTCAGGTCGCCGACCTGCACGCTGCCATCGACGCCGCGAAGCGGCTGCCCGGCGTGGACCCGGCCCGGGTCGTGCTCTGGGGCGTCTCGCTCGGCGGCGGGCACGTGGTGTCGGTCGCGGCCGAGCGCACCGACATCGTGGCTGTCGTGTCGGTCGTGCCGATGGTCGACGGCCTCGCCGCCGCCCGGCTCGCCGCACGGCACCACGCGCCGGGCCAGCTGCTCGCCTCGACCGGACGGGGCCTCGCCAGCGCCCTGCGTCGGCGGGCCGGCCGCGGGCCCGCCATGATCCCCGTCGTGGCCCGGCCGGGCGAGACCGGCGCGCTGACCCTACCCGGCGCGTACGAGGACTACCTCGCGATCGCGGGGCCGACCTGGCGCAACGAGGTCGCTGCCGACGTGGTGCTCGAGCTCGGCACCCGGGCCCCGGCGAGGGCGGCGGCGCAGCTGGCCGTGCCGTGGCTGGTCCAGGTCGCCGACTTCGACCGCAGCGCCCCGCCGCACGCCGCGATGAAGGCGGCGTTCGCTGGGCGGGCGGAGGTCCGGCACTACCCGGGCGACCACTTCGACCTCTTCCCCGGCAAGCCGTTCCACGAGCCCGCGGTGCGGCACGCGCTGCACTTCCTGGCGCGCGTGGTCGACCCGGCGCCCGCCGGGGCCAGCCGACGGACGGACCCGTTGGTGCGCCTGTGACTCGTGGGGCCTGAGCGACGCCCGTCGGGGTGCCCCGCCCCCATCGGGTCCGTCCGGCGGCGCCGGCGTCAGATGCGGGGCACGACCTCGCCGAGCAGCGCGCCCATCCGGGTCGCCGCGGCGCGCCCCGCCTCGAGCACCTCGGCGTGGTCGAGCGGCTCCCCGCTCAGCCCGGCGGCGAGGTTGGTGACCAGGCTGATGCCGAGGATCTCCATGCCGGCCTCGCGGGCCGCGATCGCCTCGAGCGTGGTGCTCATGCCGACCAGGTGGCCGCCGAGGATGCCGGCCATCCGGACCTCGGCGGGGGTCTCGTAGTGGGGGCCGGTGAACTGGACGTAGACGCCCTCGTCGAGGCCCGGCTCCACGGTGCGGCACAGCTCGCGCAGCCGCGCCGAGTAGAGGTCGGTGAGGTCGACGAAGTTCGCGCCGACGAGCGGCGACTGGCCGGTCAGGTTGATGTGGTCGCTGATCAGCACCGGGGTGCCGGGCGTCCAGGTCTCCTTGAGGCCGCCACACCCGTTGGTGAGCACGATCGCGCGGCAGCCCGCCGCGCCCGCGGTGCGCACGCCGTGCACGACCGCCGCGACGCCCTTGCCCTCGTAGTAGTGGGTGCGGCTGAGGAACGCCAGCAGGTGGCGGTCGTCCTCGCCGTCGGCGCCGGGCAGCCGGATCGAGCGCACCTTCCCGGAGTGTCCGGCAACCGCGGATGCGGCGAAGCCCGGCAGGTCGGTCACGTCGATCTCGGTCGTGTTCGTGCCTGTCGGGTCGAGCGCCTCGGCGGCCGGCAGCCAGCCGGAGCCGAGCACCAGGGCGACGTCGTGGCGGGCCACGCCGGTCAGCTCGGAGAGGCGGGCGGCGGCCTGCTCGGCCAGGGCGTACGGCGTCGGCGACTCGGTCACGCGGCGAGACTACTCGGCGCCGGTCGACCGCCCTGGGTGGTCAACAGGGTCCGAGGTCAGAGCCCGGTCGAGCGGCAGTCGCGGCGCCGCAGCGCGCTGACGTAGTCGTCGGGCGCGTCGGCGGCCTCCGCCGCGTCCGCCAGCACCCCGAGGTAGGACGCCGAGGGGAGTCCGCCCTCGTAGGCGTCCAGCACGTAGGTCCACGCGACGATCTCGCCGACCATCGTCGAGACCCGGACCTTGGTGCGGCGGTAGAGCCCCGAGTCGGCCGACTCCCACTGGTCGAGGTTCGGCTCGTCCAGCGGGCTCACGTCGTAGACGGCGACGAAGACCGCGCTCGTCAGGTCCTGCACGATCGTCGCGAGTGCGCCGTCCCAGCCGTGCTCCTCACCGCCGAACGTCAGCCGCCAGCCGGTGAGCCAGCCGGTGGTCCGCAGCGGCGAGTGCGGGCACCGCTCGCCCATCCGGACCGGGTCGAGGTTGGTGCCGTAGGCGGCGTACGACGTCACGGGCTCAGGGTAGTGGCTGCGCCCGCGCGCGGCCGGACGTCAGCGCGGTACGTAGAGCAGGTGGTTGCCGGGGGTGGCCGGCGAGCAGAAGAGCAGCAGGGTGCAGCTGCGCCCCGCGCCGCTCACGATGTTCTTGGTGCTCGCGCCCAGGATCGCCGAGTGGACCGTCGCGGGCGAGGCCGACGGCCGGGCCTGGAGGTAGATCGCGGCGGCGCCGGCGACGTGCGGTGCCGACATCGACGTGCCGGACAGCGACCGGGCCCCGTTGCGCAGCCAGGTCGAGACGATGTCCACGCCCGGCGCGAACAGGTCGACGCAGGTGCCGCGGTTGGAGAAGCCCGCGCGGGCGTCGGTCCGGTCGCTGGCGGCCGCGGTCAACGCCGCGCCGACGCGGGCGGGGGAGGTCGTGCAGGCGTCGGCGTTCTCGTTGCCGGCCGCGGTCACGACGGTGATGCCGTCCCGGATGACACGGCGTACGGCGTCGTCGAGCGCCCGGGACGCCGAGCCGCCGAGGCTCAGGTTCAGCACGGCCGGCCGGCCGGCCCGGTGGTGGCGGACGACCCAGTCGAGGCCGGCGACGATGTCGGACACCGCGCCCGCGCCGTTGCAGCCGAGGGCGCGGACGGCCACCAGCCGGACCCGCTTGGCGACGCCGTACCGCGCGCCGCCGAGGGTGCCGGCGACGTGCGTGCCGTGGCCGTTGCAGTCGGTCGCGTTGCGGTCGCCGTCGGCGGTGTCGACGCCGTGGACCGCCCGGCCGCCGAAGTCCGGGTGGGTGGTGAGGATGCCGGTGTCGACGACGTAGGCGGTGACGCCGTAGCCGGTGCGCCGGTAGGTGTAGGTGCGGTTGAGCGGGAGCCGGCGCTGGTCCACCCGGTCGAGCCCCCAGCTGGGCGTCGGGCGCTGGGTCGCCTCCACCCGGATGGTGCGGTCGGGCTCGACCGACCGGACCCGGCCGTCGAGGCGCAGCAGCGCGAGCGCGGCGGACGGCAGGCTGGCGCTGAAGCCGTTCAGGGCCGCACGGAACACCCGGTCGACGTGGCCGCCCTGGCTGGTCACGAGCTCGCCGGCGACCGCGGCGGCGTCGGCGTCCGGGTCGAGCGTCACGATCACCGCCACCGGATCCTGGGCGGCGTCCGCGGCTGGTTCCGCCCCGGCCGGGACGGCCGGGGCCGACAGGGCGACGGCCAGGGTGACGGCAACGACGGCGACGAGACCTCGGGTACGGCGCATCCTTCAGACAGCTCCTCGGGTCGGGTCGGCGACCCCCTGCCGCCTCCGCTCCCGGAAGGTCCAACGATCCTCCGCGCCGGGGGTGATGCCGGCGCGGAGGATCGTGGGTGTCGGGGCGGTCAGCTGCCGGTGTAGAGCAGGTCGTTCGCCGGGGTCGCGGGCGAGCAGAGCAGGCCCAGCAGGAGGCAGGTGCGGTCCGTCCCGCTGACCTTGTCCTTCGTGGTGGCGGCGAGGATCGCCGCGTTGACGGTGCCGGGCGACGCGGCCGGGTGGTCCTCGAGGTAGAGCGCGGCGGCGCCGGCGACGTGCGGGGACGCCATCGACGTACCGCTGATCGTGTTGGTGCCGTTGGCGAGCCAGGTCGAGGTGATGTCGACGCCGGGTGCGAACAGGTCGACGCAGGTGCCGCGGTTGGAGAAGCTGGCGCGGGCGTCGGTGCGGTCGCTGGCCGCGACGGTCAGCGCGTCGGGCACCCGGGCCGGCGACTTCGTGCAGGCGTCGGTGTTCTCGTTGCCGGCGGCCACGGCCATCGTCACGCCGTCGGCGATGACCCGCTGGACCGCCTCGTCCAGTGCCGCCGAGGCGCCGCCGCCGAGGCTCATGTTGGCGACCGCGGGACGGCCGGCCTGGTGGTGGGCGACCACCCAGTCGAGGCCCGCGATGACCTCGGCGTTGGTGCCGGAGCCGCCGCAGTCGAGGACCCGTACGCCGACCAGGCGGACCTGCTTCGCGAGGCCGTGCCTGGTGCCGCCGATCGTGCCGGCCACGTGGGTGCCGTGCCCGTGGCAGTCGGTGGCGTCGGAGTCGCCGTCGATCGCGTCGGTGCCGGAGACCGCGCGGCCGCCGAAGTCGGGGTGCGTCGCGAGGATGCCGGTGTCGACGACGTAGGCGTCGACGGCCGTCCCGGTGTCGCTGTACGTGTAGGAGCTGTCCAGCGGCAGGTTGCGCTGGTCGACGCGGTCCAGTCCCCAGCTCGGCGTCGGGCTCTGGGTGTCGCTGATCCGCACGGTGCGGTTCGGCTCCACCGACCGGACGCGGGCGTCGCCCCGCAGCACCGTCAGCAGCGAGTCGGTGAGGGTGGCCGCGAAGCCGTTGAGGGCGTGCGAGTAGACGTGGTCGACGGTGCCGCCCCGGCTCGCGACCAGCGCGTCGGCGGTGGCGGCGGGGTCGGCGGTGGGCTCGAGGGTGACGATCACGTCGAGCAGCCCACCCGCCTGCGCGCGGGCCGGTTCGGCCTGGGCGGACGGGACGTGGGCGAGCGCGCTCAGCGCGAGTGCGCCGGCGGCGATGAATCCGGGGATCCGAGACATCTGGAGCAGCTCCTGGGGTGGGGGAGGGCGACCCCATGTCGCCCTACCGGAGAGTAGGGCGAACTCTGCCCCAGCGTGATGTGAGACACAAGCACACCCCCCACTAGGCTTGGGGCCGTGACCCACTTCGATGTCCTCGTCCTCGGTGCCGGCCCCGGTGGGTACGTCGCCGCGATCCGCGCCGCCCAGCTCGGCAAGTCCGTTGCCGTGATCGAGAAGAAGTACTGGGGCGGGGTGTGCCTCAACGTGGGCTGCATCCCCTCCAAGGCGCTGCTGAAGAACGCGGAGCTGGCCCACACGCTGACCCACGAGAAGGCCAAGTACGGCATCGAGGGCGACGCCACGATGGCGTTCGGCCCGACGCACAAGCGGTCGCGGCAGGTGAGCGCCGGGATCGTCAAGGGCGTCCACTTCCTGATGAAGAAGAACAAGATCACCGAGGTCGACGGCTGGGGCACCCTGACCGGCCCGAAGACCGTGTCGGTGGCGCTCAACGACGGCTCGACCGCGGAGTACACCTGCGACAACCTGATCATCGCCACCGGTGCCACCGTGCGCACCGTGCCGGGCGTGGAGGTCAACGGCAAGAACATCGTGTCCTACGAGGAGCAGATCCTCGACGAGGAGCTCCCGTCGTCGGTCATCATCGGCGGCTCGGGCGCGATCGGTGTCGAGTTCGCCTACGTGATGAAGAACTTCGGCGTCGACGTCACGATCGTGGAGTTCCTCGACCGGATGGTCCCCACCGAGGACGCCGACGTGTCCAAGGAGCTGGCCAAGCACTACAAGAAGCTCGGCGTGAAGGTGCTGACCTCGACCGCGGTCAAGGGCGTCGAGGACCTTGCTGACTCGGGTGGCTCCGGCGTGAAGGTCCGGGTCGCTCCCGCCGCGGGCGGCGAGGAGCAGGTGCTGGAGGCCGACAAGTTCCTCGCGGCGTTCGGGTTCGCGCCGCGCACGGAGGGCTACGGCCTCGAGGCCGCGGGCGTGAGGCTGACCGAGCGTGGTGCGGTCGAGGTCGACGACTTCTGCCGCACCAACGTTGAGGGCGTGTACGCGATCGGTGACTGCACGGGCAAGTTGATGCTCGCCCATGTCGCGGAGGCGCAGGGCATCGTCGCGGCCGAGCACATGGCGGGTGCGGAGACGATGCCGGTGGAGTACGACTTCGTGCCCCGTGCGACCTACTGCCAGCCGCAGATCGGGTCGTTCGGCTACAGCGAGCAGCAGGCGAAGGACAAGGGCTACGACGTCAAGACGGCCACGTTCCCGTTCTCGGCCAACGGCAAGGCCCAGGGCCTCGGCGAGGCGGTCGGCTTCGTCAAGATCGTCGCCGACGCCGAGTACAACGAGATCCTCGGCGCCCACATGATCGGTCCCGACGTGACCGAGCTGCTGCCGGCGCTGACCCTGGCCCAGAAGTGGGACCTCACCGCCGACGAGGTCGGGCGCAACGTGTTCGCGCACCCGACCCTGTCCGAGGCGGTCAAGGAGGCGATCCACGGGATCGCCGGCCACATGATCAACCTCTGAGGCGTGGGCCGAAGAGGTCGAGCAGCAGCACTCCTGCGAGCAGGAGCGACCGCCGTGTCGAGACCACCAGCCGTGCGAACGAGGAGCGTCAGTTGACCCGAGTGGTGATCATCGGTGGCGGACCCGGCGGCTACGAGTCGGCGCTGGTGGCGGCGCAGCTCGGGGCGGAGGTGGTCGTCGTCGACTCCGACGGCCTCGGCGGCTCCGCGGTGCTCACCGACTGCGTCCCGAGCAAGACGCTGATCGCCACGGCCGAGGTGATGACCGACCTCACCGAGGCCGGCGAGCTCGGCATCGACGTCGCAGCACCGCGGGTGGACCTCGGCCGCGTCAACGAGCGGGTCAAGCTGCTCGCGCTCGCGCAGTCCGCGGACATCGGCAGCCGGCTCGCGCGGGAGGGCGTCACCGTGGTCCGCGGCCGCGGCCGGCTGGACGGACCCGCGCGGGTGGTCGCCACGAGCGAGGACGGCACGGAGACGACGTACGACGCGGACGCGGTCCTGGTCGCCACGGGCGCCTCGCCGCGGGTGCTCCCGACGGCGCAGCCGGACGGCGAGCGGATCCTGACCTGGGAGCAGGTCTACGACCTCGACGTGGTGCCGGAGCACATGGTCGTCGTGGGCTCCGGCGTCACCGGCGCGGAGTTCGCCAGTGCCTACCAGGCCCTCGGCATCCCGGTGACCCTGGTGTCGTCGCGGGAGCGGGTGCTGCCGGGCGAGGACCAGGACGCCGCCCAGGTGCTCGAGGACGTCTCCCGGCGACGCGGCATGACCGTGCTCTCCCAGTCGCGGATGCAGTCGGTGACCCGGGACGGCGACGTCGTCACGGTCACCCTCGCCGACGGCCGCGAGGTCACCGGCTCGCACTGCATCCTCGCGCTCGGGTCGGTGCCCAACACCGGCGGCCTCGGCCTGGAGGAGGCCGGGGTCCGCCTCGACGACGGCGGGTTCATCAGCGTCGACCGGGTGTCGCGGACGTCGGCGCCCGGGGTCTATGCCGCAGGCGACTGCACCGGTGTCTTCATGCTCGCCTCCGTCGCGGCCATGCAGGGCCGGATCGCGATGGCGCACGTGCTCGGCGACGCGGTGCAGCCGCTGGACCTCGGCGTCGTGGCCTCCAACGTCTTCACCGCACCCGAGATCGCCACCGTCGGCGTGACCCAGAAGCAGGTCGACGCCGGCGAGGTGCTCGCCGAGGTGGTGACCCAGCCGCTCGCCACCAACGCGCGCGCCAAGATGCAGGGCGTGGTCGACGGCTTCGTGAAGCTGTTCGTGGCACCCGGGTCGCGCAGCGTCCTCGGCGGAGTGGTCGTCGGTCCGCGTGCGTCCGAGCTGATCCACCCCGTCGCGCTGGCCGTCACCGAGCGGCTGACCGCCGACCAGGTGGCCCTGACCTTCACGGTCTATCCCTCCATCAGCGGCTCGATCGCCGAGGCCGCCCGCCGGCTGCACCGGGCGTAGCACCGCACGCAGCACCGGGCGCAGCACCGTCGCCGGCACCTGAGAGGATGGGGCCATGCGCGTGCACCTCGGCTGCGACCACGCCGGCCTCGAGCTCAAGTCCCACCTCACCGGCTGGCTCACCGAGCACGGCTACGAGCCGGTCGACCACGGCCCGTTCGTCTACGACGCGCTCGACGACTACCCGGTCTTCTGCCTGCGCGCGGCCGAGGGGGTCAAGGCCGACCGCGACGCCGGTCTCGACAGCCTCGGCGTCGTGATCGGCGGGTCCGGCAACGGCGAGCAGATCGCCGCGAACAAGGTGCCGGGCATCCGGGCCGCGCTCGCGTGGTCGGAGGAGACGGCCAGCCTCGCCCGCGAGCACAACGACGCGTGGGTGGTCGCGGTCGGCGGCCGCATGCACTCCCTGGACGAGATGACCCGCCTGGTCGAGGTCTTCCTCTCCACGCCCTTCCCCGGGGACGAGCGCCACGTGCGCCGGATCGGCCAGATGGCCTCCTACGAATCGACGGGTGAGCTCCCGCCGCTGCCCGAGAGCGCTCTCGGGCACGGCGATGCCTGAGGGGCACACCCTCCACCGCCTCGCCGGCGAGCTGACCGCCACCTTCGGTGGCGCGGTCGTCCGCGCCGAAAGCCCGCAGGGCCGGTTCGACGCCGGCGCCCGACAGGTCGACGGCACCGTGCTCGTCGACGCCGACGCGTGGGGCAAGCAGCTGTTCGTCCGCTTCGAGGGTGACCGGTTCGTGCACGTGCACCTGGGCCTCTACGGCACCTTCGCGGTGTACGCCGACGTCGACGCCGTGCCGGAGCCGGTCGGTCAGGTGCGGCTGCGCCTGGTCCGGCCCGCGTCGGGGGAGCGGCGGGCGTCGTACGCCGACCTGCGCGGAGCGACCCGGTGCGAGCTGGTCACCGCCGCGGAGCGGGACGCGGTGGTCGAGCGGCTGGGCCCGGACCCGCTGCGCGCCGACGCGGACCCGGACCGGGCGTGGGCCCGGATCAGCCGCAGCGCGGCGCCGATCGGCACCCTGCTCATGGACCAGTCGGTGCTCGCCGGGGTCGGGAACGTCTATCGCGCCGAGGTGCTGTTCCGGCACCGGATCCACCCGCTGCGCCCGGGCCGGTCGCTTCGGGCCCCGCAATGGCGCGCGATCTGGGACGATCTGGTCGTGCTGATGGCGGAGGGCGTGCGGACCGGGCGGATCGACACCGTCCGTCCCGAGCACCTGCCGGAGGCCATGGGCCGCGCGCCGCGGGTCGACGACCACGGCGGGGAGGTCTACGTCTACCGGCGCAGCGACCAGGCGTGCCACGTGTGCGAGCGCCCGGTGCGCACCGAGGTGCTGGGCGGCCGCAACCTGTTCTGGTGCGCCCGCTGCCAACCGGTCTTCCGCTCCCGGGCGGGCCGGTGATCAGCGCGGGCCGGCGGTGGGTGGTCACCGACGTGGGCATCGCGAGCGCCCTGGTCCTGCTGACCACCGCGGTCGTCATCGGCATCGCGTCGATGCCGCAGGACGTGCCGGTGAACCTGCTCTTCCTGCCGCTCGTGCTGGGGATCCTGTTCCTCGGCAACCGCTACCTGCCGTGGTTCGCCTGCTACGTCGTGGTGGCGCTCGGGGTCGCGGCGTCCTTCCAGGACGTCTACACGGCCCGCGTGGTCGCCGCGCTGGCGGTCATGCTGGCGGTGGCGGTCCTGGTGATCGTGCTGTCGCTGCGACGTGGGCAGATCGGGATCGGCCCGTTGCGGGGGCAGTCCATGCTGGTCGACCTGCGCGACCGGATCCTCGCCCAGGGCGAGATCCCGACGCTGCCGTCGACCTGGCTGGTGGAGTCCGCCCTGTCCTCGGCCGGCGGGTCGCCGTTCGCCGGTGACTTCGTCGTCGCGACCACGCGCGACCGTGGCCGGCGCCTGGAGCTCGTCGTGGTCGACGTGTCCGGCAAGGGCGAGGCCGCCGGCACCCGCGCGCTGCAGCTCTCCGGCGCCATGGGCGGCCTGGTCGGGGCCCTGCCCCCGGACCGGTTCCTGCTCGCCGCCAACGACTACCTCCTCCAGCGGGCGTGGGAGGAGGGCTTCGCGACGGCGGTCCACGTCTCGGTCGACCTGTTCTCCGGCGACTTCGAGCTGCGCGGCGCCGGCCATCCCCCTGCGGTGCAGCGGCACGCCGGCTCGGGGCGCTGGCAGCTGCTGCGCACCGAGGGGCCGGTGCTCGGGATCGTCGACGACGTCGAGTACGACTGCTACAGCGGCCGGCTCGGCCCGGGGGACAGCCTGCTGCTCTACACCGACGGCATGGTGGAGCTGCCGCGCCGCGACATCGACCTGGGCATCGACCACATGATGGGCGCGGCCGAGTCGCTCCTGCGGCGCTCGTGGGACGGCCTCGCCCACCGGCTGGTGGCGGCCGTCGGCTCGCCCGACGACGACCGCGCGCTGCTGCTCGTCCACCGGCGCCCCTGACCCCGTCTGCCGGGGTGGTCCACCGGGCGCCCCGGGTTGGGGGCGGGGACCCGCCGTGTGGCACGATTGCCCGTGCCTTTCTGCGCGCGCGAGCACGCAGGCCAGGGCGCGGGGATGTAGCTCAATGGTAGAGCCTCAGTCTTCCAAACTGATTACGCGGGTTCGATTCCCGTCATCCCCTCGAAGTGCGGTCCGCGGCACGCCGGGGACCGCTCGACGGGGCGTAGCGTAGTGGCTAGCGCGCCTGCTTTGGGAGCAGGAGACCGCAGGTTCGAGTCCTGTCGCCCCGACCCGATCATCCGATCGCGCAGCGGGCGGACACGCCCGGGGCACCACCACCAGATCACCCGATCAAGCCGGATCACCAGATCAGCCAGACCAGTAGGAGAACACCTGTGAAGAGCGCCGTCGAGACCTTGAGCCCGACCCGGGCCAAGCTGACCGTCGAGGTGCCCTTCGAGGAGCTCAAGCCGAGCCTCGACGCGGCGTACCAGAAGATCGCGAAGCAGATCAACGTCCCCGGCTTCCGC
>DATMHM010000091.1:0-11599 GCA_035554935.1 Nocardioides sp.
CAACTTCGACATCATCCGGGTCGAGCACTTCGAGAAGATGAAGAACCAGGCCATCGTCGGCAACATCGGCCACTTCGACAACGAGATCGACATGGCCGGCCTCGCGAAGATCCCGGGCATCGTCAAGGACGAGATCAAGCCCCAGGTCCACCAGTGGATCTTCCCCGACGGCAAGAAGATCATCGTCCTCTCCGAGGGCCGCCTGCTGAACCTCGGCAACGCGACCGGCCACCCGTCGTTCGTCATGTCGAACTCGTTCACCAACCAGGTCCTCGCGCAGGTCGAGCTCTTCACCAAGCTCGAGGAGTACCCGATCGGCGTCTACGTGCTCCCCAAGCACCTCGACGAGGAGGTCGCCCGGCTGCACCTCGACGCGATCGGCGTCGAGCTGACGGTGCTCAACCAGGCGCAGGCCGACTACCTCGGCGTCCCGGTCGAGGGCCCCTTCAAGTCGGACCACTACCGCTACTGAGCTCGATGGCTCGAGCACGGACCAGCTGAACCACACGCCGAGCCCCGCACCCCTCCGGGTGCGGGGCTCGTGCCGTCCTGCCTCCTAGGATGAGGCCATGAGTGCAGCGAGCGCGTCGGCCCACCCCGGCCGGGGACGCGTCCTGATCGTCGACGACGACGCCCCGCTCGCGGAGATGCTCGGCATCGTGCTGGGCCAGGAGGGCTTCGAGAGCCGGGTGTGCCACCGCGGCGACGTGGCGCTGGGCGCCTTCCGCGACTACCGCCCCGATCTGGTGCTCCTCGACCTGATGCTGCCCGGCAAGGGCGGTGTCGACGTGTGCAAGGAGATCCGCGCCGAGTCGGGCGTGCCGATCGTGATGCTGACCGCCAAGGGCGACACGGTCGACGTCGTCGTGGGGCTGGAGTCCGGCGCGGACGACTACGTCGTCAAGCCGTTCAAGCCGAAGGAGCTGGTCGCCCGGATCCGGGCCCGCGTGCGCCGTACCGAGCCGCCGGTCGCGGAGTCCGTCGCCATCGGCGACCTCGAGATCGACGTCGCCGGGCACTCCGTACGCCGCGGGGAGGAGGAGATCCCGCTGACGCCGCTCGAGTTCGACCTGCTCGTCTGCCTGGCCCGCAACCCCGGGCAGGTGCTGACCCGGCAGGTGCTCCTGGAGGAGGTGTGGGGCTACCACCATGCCGCGGACACCCGCCTGGTCAACGTGCACGTCCAGCGGCTGCGCTCCAAGGTGGAGCACGACCCGGAGCACCCCGAGATCGTGCTCACCGTCCGGGGGGTCGGCTACAAGGCCGGCTCCTAGCGTCGTGACACCGATGCTCCACGACGCCTGGCGCCGGGTCGCGCCGGCCGTACGACGGGCGCTGACCTTCTGGCGCCGGTCGATCCAGGCGCGGGTGGTCGTCAGCACGGTGCTGCTGTCGGCGGTGGTCGTCAGCGCCGTGGGCTGGATCCTGCTCCAGCAGACCAGGCAGGGGCTGCTCGAGCACCGCGTGGAGCTGGTGCTGGCCGAGGTGGAGACCGAGATGGCCGAGGCGCGGACCCGGCTCGCGGCGGCGTCGCCGACGGGGGTCGCCCCGGGACGCCAGCAGCGTGACCTCGTGGAGCCGATCATCGACCGCGGCGACAGCCGCGGCTACAGCGTCGTGCTCGCCGGCCCGGAGGGCCAGGACGTCCCGCTGAGCGAGGGCGGTGGCGTCTACACCAGCGGCCTCGACCTGGTGAGCGTGCCGGCCGACCTCGAGGCCCACTTCGACGGCGTCGGCCGGACCACGGCGTGGACCTACACCGGCATCGTCCGGCGCGGTGACGGCACCGCTGCCGGCAGCGATGACGAGCCGGTGCCCGCGGTCATCGTGGGCTCGCAGGTCCAGCTGCCGGCGGACGGCCGGACCTACACGCTCTACTACCTGTTCCCGCTCACCGAGGAGCAGGAGACGCTCGGCCTGGTCACGCGTGCGCTGTTCACCGCCGGGGTGCTGCTGCTCCCGCTGGTCGCCGGCATCGGGTGGCTGGTGACGCGCCAGGTGGTCACCCCGATCCGGATGGCCCGCAAGGTGGCCGAGCGGATCGCGGCGGGGCGGCTCCAGGAGCGGCTGCAGGTGAGCGGCGAGGACGACATCGCGCGGCTCGCCTACTCGTTCAACCAGATGGCGACCAACCTGCAGCGCCAGATCCGCCAGCTCGAGGAGCTCAGCTGGGTGCAGCGCCGCTTCGTCTCCGACGTCTCCCACGAGCTGCGCACCCCGCTCACCACGGTGCGGATGGCCTCCGACCTCCTCCATGACGCGCGGACCGACTTCGACCCCGCGACGGCCCGGTCGGCCGAGCTGCTGCAGGCCGAGCTGGACCGCTTCGAGAACCTGCTCGTCGACCTGCTCGAGATCAGCCGCTTCGACGCCGGCGGCGCCGTGCTCGCGCCGGAGGACGTCAACCTGGACGACGTCGTCAACCGGGTGGTGACGGCGGCGCAGCCGCTCGCCGACCAGCGCGGTGTCCGGGTCGTCGTCGAGCACCCCGACGACCCGGTCCGGGTGGAGGCGGACGGCCGCCGGGTCGAGCGGATCCTGCGCAACCTCGTCACCAACGCGATCGACCACGCCCTCGCCGACGACCCGACCGAGGTGGTCGTCGTACGCCTCGCCTCCGACGACGACGCGGTCGCCGTCAGCGTCCGGGACCACGGCGTGGGCCTCGCGCCGGGGGAGGCGGCGATGGTGTTCAACCGGTTCTGGCGCGCCGACCCCGCGCGCGCCCGCACCAGCGGCGGCACCGGCCTCGGCCTGGCCATCGCGCAGGAGGACGCCCACCTGCACGGCGGCTGGCTGCAGGCCTGGGGGCGGACCGGGCAGGGCGCGCAGTTCCGGCTCACCCTGCCCCGCCACCTCGGTGCGCCGCTGCGGCACAGCCCGCTCCCGCTCGTCCCCGAGGACGCCGTCTCCTCGGACGCCGCCGTGGTGCCGGGCCCCGGCACCGTCGTACCGCCGCGGGAGGTGGAGCGATGACCCGCCCGTCCGCCCGGACCGCCCGGACCGCCACCGCGTTGCTGCTCTCGACCGTCCTCGGCGTGCTCAGCGGATGCGTGTCCCTCCCCGTCGACGGCCCCGTCGTCGAGACCCGGGTGACGGACGCCGAGGACGCCCGGCGCGCGAGCGACATCGACCCGCTGCCGCCGGCCTCAGGCGCCTCCCGCGCCGAGGTCGTCGCCGGCTTCCTCGACGCGATGACGGCGTGGCCGATCGACACCAGCGTGGCGCGGCAGTACCTCACCACGGAGGCCGCCGCCGCCTGGAAGCCCGAGCGGGAGACCGTCGTGTACGCCGACCCGGCGTCGATCCGGGAGTCCGGCGGCATCGTCGACGTCCAGTTCACGTCGGCGGACACCATCGACGAGGTCGGTGGCTGGCGCGGCGCGCTCACCGGGGACGAGCTGACCATGTCCCTCCGGGTCGCCGTCGAGCACGGCGAGTTCCGCATCGTCGACCCCCGCGACGCGCTCGTCGTGCCCGCGACCTGGTTCCAGCAGCGCTACCAGCAGGTCTCGCTCTTCTACTTCGACCCGATCGCGCAGATCCTCGTGCCGGAGCCGGTGTTCGTCCCCCAGGGCGAGCAGTTCCCGACCAGCCTGGTCTCCGCGCTGCTCGCCGGGCCGCCCCCGCTGTCGCGCGCGATCGTCCGCTCCTTCGTGCCGAAGGGGCTCTCGGTGGGCCTGTCGGTGCCCGTCGACGAGGAGGGCGTCGCCCGGGTCGACCTCGTCGGCGACGCGCCACGACTCACGGCCGAGGAGGCCGAGCTGTTGCTGGCACAGCTCAGCTGGACCCTGCGCCAGGACGACGACATCACCGCGATCCGGGTCACCATCGGCGGCCAGGCGCTGCCGCTGCCGGGCGGGGCGTCGACCTACCCCGTCGAGGAGGCGCGCGCCTTCGCGCCGGCCGGGGCCGACGCGAGCGGGTTGCTCTTCGGCGTGTCCCGCGGCCGACTGGTGTGGGGCTCGCCGGGCAACCTCGTCGTCGTACCCGGCCCGTTCGGCGACCAGGACGCCGGCGTCGTGGCGGTCGGCGCCCGGCCGGACGCCGAGGTCGTGGCGGTCGTCGACGCCGGCGGCCGGCGGGTACGGGTCGGCCCGGTCCGCCCGGCGCCGGACGACGAGCCGCGCACGGTCCTCAGCGGCGGCCGCTACGCCCGCCCGACGTGGGACGTCGCCGGTCGCCTGTGGGTGCTCGAGCCGCGCCCCGCGGGGGCGCGGGTCTGGCTCGTCGAGCGCGGGGTCGCCCGCGAGGTCGCCGTGCCGGGCGTCACCGGCACCGACGCGCGGCTGCTGGTCGCGTCCCGGGACGGCACCCGTCTCGTCGCCGTGGTGCGCACGGCAGCCGGCGACCAGGTGACCGGTGCGCGGGTGGTGATCAACGGCCGCGGCCGGGTGCTGCAGGTGCGCTCGCCGTTCCTGGTCCGGCCCGCCGAGGGCACCCGGATCGACGACATCGCCTGGAGCACCCCGATCCGCGTGGCCCTGCTCACCGCCACCGCTCCCGGCACTCTCTACGAGGTCGACGTCGTGGCCGCCGACGGAGCAGCGGTCGGCGTCGACCTGCTCTCCACGATCGTCTCCGGCCGGTTGATCGGGATCGCCGCGACCCCGACGGCGGACGCGCCGGTCTTCGCCGTGTACGCCGACCGGTACGTCGACCTCGCCCAGCAGGAGGAGATCGCGGTCGACCAGGCGCTGACCCAGCTCGACTTCGTCGGCTGACGTTCTCCACAGCCCGCCGCCGGCGCGTTGCCCCGGGGCGGGC
Source organism: Nocardioides sp. (assembly GCA_035554935.1). Lineage (GTDB taxonomy): Bacteria > Actinomycetota > Actinomycetes > Propionibacteriales > Nocardioidaceae > Nocardioides. The sequence goes on from DATMHM010000091.1 coordinate 4,768, forward strand.
GGCTTGGTGGAGTGGTCCCGTGCCCCTGCGCCACGAGCTCGCCGACGGCTTCACCGACCTCGTGCTCGGGTCCGCCTGCGTGGGCTGTGGGCGGCCCGGGCGCGCGCTGTGCGCGTCGTGCCGGGAGGCACTGCCGGCCCACGCCGGGCCGCGGTGGCCCACGCCGACCCCGCCCGGGCTGCTGCCGCCCTTCGCGACCGGTGCCTACGAGGGCGTGCTCAAGGCGATGGTGCTCGCTCACAAGGAGCGCCGCGTGCTGGCCCTCGCCCGCCCGCTGGGCGACCAGCTGGCCGTCGCCGTGGCCGCCGCCCTCGCCGCCCTCGCCCCGGATGCCGGGCCCGTCGTGCTCGTCCCCGTGCCGTCGCGTCCCGCCGCCGTCCGGCAGCGGGGCCACGACCCCACCCTGGCGATGGCCCGCTCTGCCGCGGCCCGGCTGCGCCGTGCCGGCCGACCGACCGTCGTCACCGTGGTGCTGCGGGTGCGGCCCGGTGTCGTCGACCAGGCCGGGCTCGACGCCGGCCGGCGCAGCGCCAACCTCGCCGGTTCGATGGCGGCCCCGGCGGCCGCCGTACGACGGCTCGCGCAGCGGTACCCGCGCGCCCACGTCCTGCTCTGCGACGACGTGCTCACCACCGGCGCCACCCTGCGCGAGGCGCAGCGCGCCCTGGAGGCGTCCGGGGTGCCCGTCCTCGCCGCGGCGACCGTGGCGGCGACCGCCCGCCGCGGGCCTTTCGGCCCCTCCCGCAAGGAGGTCCGTCCCAACTTCGGATGAAGCCTTTCTTCGTCACCGGCAACCGACTAACGTCTCTACATGGAGTCCGCCCGGGTCCGTGGTTGCGCCGCACCAGCGGGGCGCGAGCCCTGTCCGGTGGGGCAAGCCGATGCCAGTCGCAGGCGAAACGGCCCACGTAAGTCGCACATGGACGGCAGTTCCCGCGGAACCCTTCGGGGGTCCACGGGGGCGGAGCCCCTGTGTGTGGCGATCACGGTGCGGCTTAGTCGTAAGTCCTGCCTCGGCCCGGACGCCAGATGCGTCCGACGCCGGGAGAAGGCCAGTAGTGGCAAGAAGCTGCGAACGTCTCAGCAGGCGGGTGTGGGGACGAAGACCAGGTCGGCCGGGCGGCACTCCACCCTTCCTCATGGCGCGGGGCGCGCTGCCACACCGGGGCGGCGCCCGCACATCAGTGCTTCATCCCCTTCGGTGCTGGTCGAGAAGCCGGCCAGCACCTCGTGCGTCCCGCCGTTCGCGGCGGGAGAACCCATCACCGAATCCCTTGGAGGTAACTGATGGATGTTGTGGTCACCGGACGGCACTGCGAGATCTCGGACCGGTTCCGGGCGCATGCCGCCGAGAAGCTCACCAAGCTCGAGAAGCACGATCACCGGATCATCCGGGTGCACGTCGAGGTGGACTGCGAGCCCAACCCGCGCCAGCACGACCAGGCCGTCCACGTGGAGCTCACGGCCTTCTCCAAGGGACCGGTGATCCGCGCCGAGGCTGCGGCTGACGACAAGATGGGCGCCCTCGACCTGGCGCTGGACAAGATGGCGGCGCAGATGCGCAAGGCCGCCGACCGCCGCCGGGTGCACCGCGGCCGCCGTACGCCGGTCTCCGTGGGCCGCGCGCTGTCCGACGTCACCGCCCCCGAGCCGGAGGGCGCAGCCGACGACGAGGCCGCGATCGAGCGGCAGGTGGGCCCGATCACGGTCACCGGTGACGGACCGCTCGTGGTCCGCGAGAAGAGCCACCCGGCCACCCCGATGACCCTCGACCAGGCCCTCTACGAGATGGAGCTCGTGGGCCACGACTTCTACCTGTTCGTCGACAAGGAGAGCGAGCGCCCGTCCGTGGTCTACCGCCGACGGGGCTACGACTACGGGGTGATCTCGCTCGAGGTCGACCGCCAGCAGGGGTGAGGCGGGCCCATGCCACGACGGCCGATCGGGCGGCTGGACGAACCCGGCCAGTGGTCTGGTCCGGCGATGAGCCGGCGGGTCGTGCCATGATGCCGTCGTGGCGAGTGGGAAATCGCCGGCAGCCTCGGGGCAGGGACACCCCGTGAGCGGGCCGGTCCGTGTAGTGGTGGTCGACGACCAGGAGCTGTTCCGGCGTGGCCTGACCATGCTCCTGGGCATCGAGCAGGGGATCGAGGTGGTCGGCGAGGCCAGCAACGGCGTCGAGGGTGTCGCGCTGGCGGTCAGCACGGTGCCGGACGTCGTGCTCCTCGACGTCCGGATGCCGAAGCAGTCCGGCATCGAGGCGTGCGTGGCCATCAAGGAGGCCGTGCCGATGACCAAGATCATCATGCTCACGATGTCCGACGACGAGGCCGACCTCTACGAAGCGGTCAAGAGCGGCGCCTCGGGCTACCTCCTCAAGGACTCCTCCATCGAGGAGGTGGCCCAGGGCATCCGCGTCGTCGCCGACGGCCAGTCGCTGATCAGCCCGTCGATGGCCGCCAAGCTCATCGACGAGTTCAAGACGATGTCGAAGCCCGAGCGCACCGCCGGCCCGGCCCTCAAGCTCACCGACCGCGAGCTCGAGGTGCTGCGCCTCGTCGCGCGCGGCCTGTCCAACCGCGACGTCGCCCAGCAGCTCGCGATCAGCGAGAACACCGTGAAGAACCACGTCCGCAACATCCTCGAGAAGCTGCAGCTGCACTCGCGGATGGAGGCGGTCATGTACGCCGTGCGGGCGAAGCTGGTCGACCTGGACTGACTGTCGGCCCGCTGCCGGCCCGCTGCCGACCCGCTGTCGGCGGCGGTCCGTAGGCTCGCGCCATGCAGTCCCTGTCGCGCGCCCAGGCCCGTCGGATCGCGCTGGCCGCGCAGGGCTACCTGGACCGGCCGCACGCGGTGCCGACGCTGCGCACCTTCGACCGCACCCTCGCCCGCACCGGCGTGCTGCAGGTCGACAGCGTCAACGTGCTGCAGCGCGCCCACTTCATGCCGCTCTACTCCCGGATGGGGGCCTACGACGTCGACCTGCTCCGGCGCGCGGCGTCGGGCCGCGACCGGCGCGTGGTGGAGTACTGGGCGCACGTGCAGGCCTTCATGCCGGTCGACCTGTGGCCGGCGATGCGGCACCGGATGGACGGCTACCGCGACCGCCGCGGCAAGTGGTTCACGGTCGAGGAGGGCGACGACCTCGAGCAGGCGCTGCTCGCCGAGATCACCGACCGCGGCGCCAGCACCGCCCGCGAGCTCGACGACGGCCTGCCTCGCGCCAAGGAGCACTGGGGCTGGAACTGGTCCCGCACCCGGCGGATGCTCGACTTCCTCTACATGACCGGCGAGCTGGCGATCGCCGGGCGCAACAGCCAGTTCGAGATCCGCTACGACCTCGCCGAGCGCGTCGTCCCTCGGCCGTACGTCGACGCGCCGCCGCTGACGCCGGCGGAGGCCCGCCTCGAGCTGGTCCGGCGGGCGGCCCGCTCCCACGGCGTGGCCAGCGCGCAGTGCCTGGCCGACTACTACCGGCTGCGCGTGGGGGAGGCGCGTCCCGCGATCGACGCCCTCGTCGAGGCGGGCGAGCTGGAGCCCGTCGGCGTGGAGGGGTGGCGCCGTCCGGCGTACCTCCACCGCGAGGCGCGGCTGCCGCGCCGGGTCGCGGCGCGGGCGCTGCTGAGCCCGTTCGACCCGGTGGTGTGGGAGCGCGACCGGGCCGAGGCATTGTTCGACTTCCTCTACCGGATCGAGATCTACGTCCCCGCCGCGCAGCGGCAGCACGGCTACTACGTCCTGCCGTTCCTGCTCGGCGACCGGATCGTCGCCCGGGTGGACCTCAAGGCCGACCGGGCGACGTCGCGGCTGCTCGTGCAGTCGGCGTGGGCGGAGGGCCATGCGCCGCCGGAGACCGCAGCCGAGCTCGCTGCCGAGCTGGTCCGGCTCGCGGGCTGGCTCGGCCTGGCCGGGATCGAGGCCGCCCCGAAGGGCGACCTCGCTCCCGCGCTGCTCGCCGAGCTCGCCCGCGCCGCCTGAGCCGCCTGCCCAGGCTGCCCTGGCCGGGGCCGGGCTGGTCAGCGCACCCGCAGCCGTCGCAGCAGCCGGAGCTGCGCGTTGCCGATGCCCACGAACCGGTCCAGCGCCATGCCGGCCGGCGGACCGAGCGGGACCAGGCGCTGGGTGGCGACGGTCTGCGACTCGGTGTACTTCCGGATGCCCTCCGCGCCGTGCCGGCGCCCGAGGCCGCTGTCGCCCATCCCGCCCATGCCGGCCTCGATCGACCCGGCGGCGGCCGCGGCACCGTCGTTGACGTTGACCGAACCGGCCCGCACCGAGCCGGCCATGTCCTCGGCCGCCGCGGTGTCGCGCGACCAGATGCTCGCGGACAGGCCGTAGCGGCCCTCGTTGGCCCTGTCGAGCGCCTCCTGGTCCGACTGCACCCGGTAGAGCGAGATCACCGGGCCGAAGGTCTCCTCCAGGCACACCGGCATCTCCGGGGTGACCCCCTCCAGGACCGTCGGCTCGTGGACGAGCGGCCCGAGGTCCGGCCGGGCCCGGCCGCCGGCCAGCACGGTCGCGCCGGCGGCGACCGCGGACGCGACGTGGGAGGTGACCGCTTCCAGCTGGGCGGGGGAGGCGAGCGACCCGACGTCGACCGAGTAGTCGAAGGCCTGCCCGACCCGCAGCGCCTCGGTCGCGGCCACCAGCGCGGTGCGGAAGGCGTCGTACACCTCGTCGTGCACGATCACCCGCTCGATGTGGATGCACATCTGGCCGGTGTTGGCGAAGGCGGCCGCGACGCAGCCCGCGGCCGCCTTCGCGACGTCCGCGTCGGCGCGCACGATCATCGGGTTCTTGCCGCCGAGCTCCAGGGACGCCGCGATCAGCCGCTCGCCGGCGCGCCGGCCGACGTGGCGTCCCGTGGCGGTGGAGCCGGTGAAGCAGATGTGGTCGACGCCCACGCCGCCGTCGGGCGAGCCGATGAGGGCGTCGCCGACGACGGATCCGGGCCCGACGACGACGTGCCACAGGTTGCGGGGGAGGCCGGCCTCGGCCATCAGCGCGCGCGTCCACAGCAGCGTCAGCGGCGTCTGGGAGTCCGCCTTGCTGACCACGCCGTTGCCGGCGAGGAGCGCCGGGAGGACGTCACCGACCGCGAGGTAGAGCGGGTAGTTCCACGGCGAGATCATGCCGATCACGCCCTTCGGCACCCGCACCTCCCGCACCTTGGTCAGTCCCGGCATCGCACCGCGGACCTTGTTGTCGCCGAGGTAGTGCCGGCCGTGGCGGGCGTAGTGGCGGGCGATGGTCGCGACCTGCAGGATCTCCTGCCACGCGCTGAACCGGGCCTTGCCCATCTCCCACTGGATCAGGTCGATCACCTCGTCCTGGCGCTCCACGAGGAGGTCGTGGAAGCGAAGCACGATCGCGGCCCGGGTGCTCCACGGCAGGAGGGCCCAGGTGACCTGCGCAGCACGGGCGCTGCGGATCGCGTCGGCCACGTCGTCGGTGCTGCTGAGAGGGACGGGCGCCGTCGGCTGCCCGTCGTACGGCGACGTGGCGGTGCTCGTCGCGGTGCCGGCCGGGTCGCGGAACACCCAGCCCGTCCACTCCGCGACGCGCTCGTCACTCGCCCACGACGGACGCGCCGTGGTGGGGCCGGGCGCGCGGGTCGTGCTGCTCACGGTGTCATTGGCGGTGTCGTCGGCAGTGTCGTTGGCGGTGTCGTCGAGGGTGGTCACGAGTAGAGCCTCTCCAGGACGTCGGCGTACTTGGTGTGCACGACGCGGCGCTTGAGCTTCAGCGTCGGGGTGAGCTCCTCGGACTCCGCGGTCCACTCGACCGGCAGCAGCTCCCACGCCTTGACCTGCTCGGGCCGGGAGAGCCGCTCGTTGGCGGCGTCGACGGCCTGCTGCGTCATCGCGAGGATCGCCGGGTGCTGGGCGAGCTCCGCGAGCGAGGTGCCGGCCGGGATGCCGAGCTGCTGGCCGACGAGCGGGGCGATCTCAGCGTCGAGGGTGAGCACCGCGACGACGTACGGGCGGCCCTCACCGAAGACCAGGGCGTGCCCGACGACGGGGCTCTCCTTGAGGTGGTTCTCGATGTTGGAGGGGGCGATGTTCTTGCCGGAGGAGGTGATGATCATCTCCTTCTTGCGGTCGACGACCTTGAGGAAGCCGTCCTCGTCGAGCTCGCCGATGTCGCCGGTGTGCACCCAGCCGTCGCCGTCGATCAGCGCTGCGGTGGCGTCCTCCTGCCGGTAGTAGCCCTGCGACGCGACGGGGCCGCGGGCGAGGATCTCGCCGTCCTCGGCGAGCGCGATCTCGATGCCGGGCAGGGCGCGGCCGACGGTGCCGAGCCGGAACTGGTCCGGCCCGCAGGCGGTGACGGCGGCGCAGGTCTCGGTCATGCCGTAGACGTCGTAGATCCGCATGCCGAGGCCGGCGAAGAACCGCGCCACCTCCAGCGGCATCGGCGCCGCGGCGGAGGCGGCCCACTCGCAGCGGTCGAGGCCGAGCAGCGCCCGCAGCAGGGCCAGCAGGCCGGCGTCCGCGGCCCGGTAGCGCGCCTCGAGCTCGGGCGAGACGTCGCCGCCCTGCTGCAGGGCCTCGACGTACTCCAGGCCGATCGCGAGCGCGCCCTCGACCTGGGCCTTCTTCTCCGGGTCGGTCTCGGCCGCGAGCCTGGCCGACACGCCGGTCTTGATCTTCTCCCAGACCCGCGGCACCCCGAAGAAGCGCGTCGGGCGGACCTCGCCGAGCGCGCCGAGCAGCAGCGCCGGGTCGGCGATGAGGTGGATGTGCCCGCCGGTGGACTGCGGGACGTACATCCCCAGCGTGCGCTCGGCGATGTGCGCGAAGGGCAGGTAGGAGATGAACTCGTTGCG
>DATMHM010000092.1:0-5079 GCA_035554935.1 Nocardioides sp.
TACGCCGCCGGCGACATGGCGCAGGGACCGGGCCTCCCGATGCCGATGGCGTCGGTGCTCGCCGCCGCGGCCGCCGGTCAGGTCGCGGCCGCCGCCTGCGTCCAGGACGCCGCGCTGGCCCGGATCGCCTGACCCGCGCGGCGCCGCGCGGCGAGGCGCGGCGGTAGTCCCGGGTCAAAAGCACCGATCACGGGCTGATGACGGTGCTTTTGACCCGGGACTACCGTCCGTCGGTCAGTACCAGCCGACCTGCTCGGAGTGCGCCCACGCCTTCTGCGGGCTGCCGTAACGGGCGCCGATGTAGGCGAGTCCCCAGTTGATCTGGGTCTCCGGGTTGGTCCGCCAGTCACTGCCGACGACGGCCATCTTCGTGCCGGGCAGCGACTGCGGGATCCCGTAGGCGCCGGAGCTGGGGTTCTCGGCGAGGTGGTTCCAGCCGGACTCGCGGTGCCAGAGCGCGTCGAGGTAGGCCCACTGGTCCTCGGGGAACCCGAACTCGACCATCAGCCGGTAGCCGAGCGCCCGGTTGGAGCCCCGGTCCACGTCGGCCGGCACCTGGACCGGCGGGAGGCGCTTCGCGATCCGCTCGGCCCTGCGGGCGAGCTGGGCCATGATCTGGACGTCCGGTACGTCGGCGCGGGCACCGGACCGCGAGACCGCGCTCTCCCGCGCGGTCACCGTGGCACTCGGCGTGGGCGTGGCGCCGGCGACCGCCGAGGAGGCGTCGGCCGGCGCAGCCTCCGGGGTCGTCGACGTGCCGCAGGCGGTCGCCACCAACGCGACCGCGGCGCACAACGCGAACCGACCCCCCATGGGAGTCGACGGTACGTCAGTCGCGCGGCTTGCGGGCACGGTTCGGCGGACCGTAGTCCTTGGCCAGCTCGATCAGCTTGCCGCTGATGCGGGTGCTCTTGAGCCGCTCCCACTGGTCCTCGGAGAGCTGCGCGGGCAGCTCGACGATCGAGTAGTCCGGCCGGATCGTGATCTTGCCGAAGTCGCGCCGGTCGAGGCCGCCCTCGTTGGCGAGCGCGCCGACGATCTGGCGCGGCTCGACGCGGTGGCGCTTGCCGACCTGGATCTTGTAGGCCTGGAAGTTGCCGCCCGTGCGGGGACCGCGGTCCCGGGGTCCGCGGTCGGGGCGGTCGCCGCCGCGGCGGTCCTCGCGGTCGTCGTACTCCCGCCGGGGGGCGCGCTCCGGCTCGGGCTCGAGGAGGAGCGGGGTGTCGCCCTGCAGCGCGATCGCCAGCGCGGCCGCGACATCGGCCTCCGGCACGTCGTGCTCGCGGATGTAGTGGCCGACGACGTCGCGGAAGAACTCGATCTGCGGGGACTCGAGCGCCGCGGTGATGAGGTCGTCGAAGCGCGCGAGGCGCGTCTCGTTGACCGCGTCGACGCTCGGGAGCTGCATCTGCTCGAGCGTGGAGCGGGTCGCCTTCTCGATGTGCTTGAGGAGGTAGCGCTCGCGCGGGGTGATGAACGAGATCGCGTCGCCGCTGCGGCCGGCCCGGCCGGTGCGGCCGATCCGGTGGACGTAGGCCTCGGTGTCGGTGGGGATGTCGTAGTTGACGACGTGGCTGATCCGCTCGACGTCGAGACCGCGGGCGGCGACGTCGGTCGCGACGAGGATGTCGAGCTTGCCCGTCTTGAGCTGGTTGACGGTCCGCTCGCGCTGCGCCTGCTGCACGTCGCCGCTGATGGCGGCGGCGCTGTAGCCGCGGGCGCGCAGCTTCTCGGCGAGCAGCTCGGTCTCGCTCTTGGTGCGGACGAAGACGATCATCCCCTCGAAGTTCTCGACCTCGAGGATGCGGGTGAGCGCGTCGACCTTCTGCGGGTAGCTCGAGATCAGGTAGCGCTGGCGGATGTTCTCCGCGGTCCGGGTCTTGCGCTCGATGGCGATCGAGACCGGGTCGTTGAGGTACTTCGTCGACAGCGTCTTGATCTGCTTCGGCATCGTCGCGGAGAAGAGCGCGACCTGCTTCTCGGCCGGGGTGTCGGCGAGGATCGTCTCGACGTCCTCGGCGAAGCCCATGTTGAGCATCTCGTCGGCCTCGTCGAGGACGAGGAAGCGCAGCTCGGTGAGGTCGAGCGTGCCCTTCTCGAGGTGGTCCATGATCCGGCCGGGCGTGCCGACGACGATGTGGACGCCGCGGCGCAGCGCGGACAGCTGCACGCCGTAGCCCTGACCGCCGTAGACGGGGAGCACGCTGACGCCGCGCATGTTGGCGGCGTACTTCTCGAAGGCCTCGCAGACCTGCAGGGCCAGCTCGCGCGTCGGGGCGAGCACCAGCGCCTGCGGCGTCTTCTGGGACGTGTCGAGCCGGTCGAGGATCGGCAGCGCGAACGCCGCCGTCTTGCCGGTGCCGGTCTGGGCGAGGCCCATCACGTCGCGACCCTCGAGCAGGTGCGGGATCGTCTGGGCCTGGATCGCGGAGGGCGTCTCGTAGCCGACGTCCTTCAGGGACTTCAGGATCCGCTCGCCCAGACCGAGGTCGGCAAACGTCGTGGTCTCGGTCTCAGCGGTCTCACTCACCCGACAAGGGTAGTGGCGTGAGCCATTTCACGCCGGATCGTCGGCGCGGTGCCGTGCGTCACGCTCACTCGACGGTGACCGACTTCGCGAGGTTGCGCGGCTTGTCGATGTCGTGGCCCAGGGTGAGCGCTGCGTGGTAGGCGAGCACCTGGAGCGGGATGGTGAGCAGGATCGGGTCGAGCTCGCGCTCGTTGCGCGGTACGTCGATCCGCTCGACCTTGCCCGCGAGGTCGCCCAGGTCCACGCCGGCGTGGGTGACGACGGTGAGCGGACCGCCCCGGGCCGCGATCTCGTGCAGGGCCGCGACATTGCGCTCGACCAGCTCGTCGTCGGGGACGAGCGCGACCGTCGGCACCTCGCTGGAGATCAGCGCGAGCGGGCCGTGCTTGAGCTCGCTGGTCTGGTACGCCTCCGCGTGGCGGTAGCTGATCTCCTTGAACTTCTGCGCGCCCTCGCGGGCGACCGGGAAGCCGCGCACCCGGCCGATGAAGAACAGGCTCTCGGCCGCGGCGAGCGACTTCGCGACGACGGCGAGCTCCTGCTCCGCGGCGAGGATCTGGCCGATCTGGCCGGGGATCGCGTTGAGGCCGGCGATGAGACGGCGGCCGTCGGCGATCGACAGGTCGCGCACGCGGCCGAGCTGGACCGCCAGCATCGCGAACGCGAGGTACATGTTGGTGAGCGCCTTGGTGGAGGCGACCGCGACCTCCGGACCGGCGTGGAGGTAGATTCCGCCGTCGACCTCGCGCGCGATCGCGGAGCCGACCACGTTGACCAGGCCGATCACGAACCCGCCCTTGCGCTGGATCTCCTGGACGGCGAGCAGGGTGTCGATGGTCTCGCCCGACTGGCTGACGGCGACGTAGAGCGTGTCCGGCTCGACGATCGGGTTGCGGTAGCGGAACTCGCTGGCCGCCTCCGCGTCGGCGGGGATCCGGGCCAACTCCTCGATGAGCGAGGCACCCATCTGGCCGACGTAGTACGCCGATCCGCAGCCCAGGATCTTGACCCGCTTGATCGCGCGCAGCTCGCGGGCGTCGAGGTTGAGGCCGCCGAGGTGGCCGGTGCCGAACTTCTCGTCGAGCCGGCCGCGGAGCACGGCCTCGGCGCGAGCGGGCTGCTCGAGCATCTCCTTGTGCATGAACGACTCGTGGTCGCCGGCGTCGTACGCCTCGGGGTCGATGTCGACCTCCTTGGCCCGCCGGTCGGTCGCGGAGAGCCCGGAGGCGTCGATCCGCCAGGTCTTGAAGCCGCCGGCCGTCACGGTCGCCATCTCGCCGTCGTCGAGGTGGGCGACGGTCGTCGTGTAGCGGACGACGGCGGCGAGGTCGGAGGCGACGTGCATCTCGCGGTCGCCGACGCCGATGATCAGCGGGCTGCCGTTGCGGGCCACGACGATCCGGTCGGGGAAGTCCGCGTGGACGACGGCGATGCCGTAGGTCCCCTCGACCCGGGCCAGGGCCTCGGCCGTGCGGTCCTCCAGCGTCGTGGCGCCCGAGCGGGCGATCAGGTGGGCCAGCACCTCGGTGTCGGTGTCGGAGGCCAGGACGACGCCCGCGTCCGCCAGCTCGGCCCGCAGCATGCTCGCGTTGTCGATGATCCCGTTGTGGACGACGGCCACCCGGCCGGACTCGTCGGTGTGCGGGTGGGCGTTGGCGTCGTTGGCCGGACCGTGGGTCGCCCAGCGGGTGTGGCCGATGCCGATCCTGCCGCCGAAGCGCTTGGGCAGGCCCTCGCCGAGGTCGCGCACCCGCCCGGCCTGCTTGGCGACCTTCAGCCCGCTGGAGCCGAGGACCGCGAGACCGGCCGAGTCGTAGCCGCGGTGCTCGAGGCGGGTCAGGCCCTCGAGCAGGAGGGGGGCCGCCTGCTGGCCGCCGATGTAGCCGACGATGCCGCACATGGGAGTAGTCCTATCCGTAGATGATCCGGCGCAGCTGGCGCTCGGAGAGATCGGGCGCGGCCACCAGGTGACCGCGCAGCTCGTCGCGGAGCCGGGCGAAGATCTCGGCGTTCCTGCTGCCGTAGGTCTTCAGCTCCGCGTGCCGTCGCCGGACCCACTGCTCGACCGGCTCGTCATGGAAGGACAGGACGTCCTCGACGAGCCGGACCGCCTCCGCGGGGGTGAGCCCGCTGCTCTCCTCCACGTGGCGAACGAGCCGCGGGTCGACGTACACAACGACGAGCGTGCAGCCCAGCGGCCCGAAAACTCAAGTTCCTGCCCGAAATCGGGCAGGAACCGGCGGAGCCTGTCGAGCGCTGGCGTGCGTCACGGCGGAGGTGGAGGGCGAGAAGCCGCCAGCGGGTCGTTCCGGCCGCCCGATGGAGCAGAGGAGGTCGCGAAAACGGGATTCGACCACGTCAGGTGGGGGACGTGCTACTCTGGTGAACACCAGGTGAACAGGAGGTGTCCCATGACCAACACCGAGGTGTCGACGAGGCTCGAGATGCGCTGGATCCCCGTGACCGACGCGAACGGCCGTACCCGCATGGAGGCCGTCTGGGTCGAGGTCGGGCAGCCGGCCGCGGCCGCACACGCCGCCTGACTCTTC
>DATMHM010000093.1:0-14027 GCA_035554935.1 Nocardioides sp.
CGGGTGCTCGTAGTGGCGCAGGTTCGCCGGGTCGATGCCCAGGTCGACGTACCACTGCGTGCGCAGGTCGATCCAGGTCTGGTGCCAGTCCGCGTCGGTTCCGGGCTCGACGAAGAACTCCATCTCCATCTGCTCGAACTCGCGCGTGCGGAAGATGAAGTTGCCCGGCGTGATCTCGTTGCGGAACGACTTGCCGATCTGGGCGATGCCGAACGGCGGCTTGCGGCGCGACGAGTTCATGACGTTGAGGAAGTTGAGGAAGATTCCCTGGGCCGTCTCGGGGCGCAGGTAGTGCAGGCCGGACTCGTCCTCGATGACGCCGAGGTAGGTCTTGAGCAGGCCGGAGAACTGGCGCGGCTCGGTCCAGGCGCCGCGAGTGCCGCAGTTGGGGCAGGCGATCCCGTCCATCGGCACGGCGTCGGGGTCGTCGAGGCCCTTCTTCTCCGCCACCGCCTCCTGCAGGTGGTCGGCCCGGAAGCGCTTGTGGCACGACTGGCACTCGGTCAGCGGGTCGGTGAAGGTCGCGACGTGGCCGGAGGCCTCCCAGGTCTGACGCGGGAGGATCACGCTGGAGTCGAGGCCGACGACGTCGTCACGGCTCTGCACCATCGAACGCCACCACTGGCGCTTGATGTTCTCCTTGAGCTCGACGCCCAGCGGACCGTAGTCCCAGGCCGAGCGGGTGCCGCCGTAGATCTCCCCGCAGGGGTAGACGAAGCCTCGACGCTTCGCGAGTCCGACCACCTGGTCGACGGTGCTGTGCTTTTTTCCGGGGGAAGGCGGCTTGGCCACTGGAAATCCTTATGGGACGAGCCCGGCTGGCTGTCGGGCGTGACTTGTCTGGCTGACTCGCGGGAGCTGCCCCTAGGTTACGCGAGGCTCCGCGACGTTGAGCACCTTCCCCGGCTCCACGACCTCGTAGGCGCCCGGCTCGTCCAGCGCCCGGCTCAGTACCGGCACGCCGTGCAGCTTGAGCTCGTACGACGACAGGGCCCGCCGGTAGGCGCCGACGTTCTCCCACCGCGTGGTGAGCGTCCACAGGTCCGGGTCGTCGAGGTTGCGCCCGATCCAGCCGGCGACGTACCCCGGCTTGTCCACGAGCAGCCCGTGGACGCGCTCGAGGTCGGCGCGGAGTGCCGCGGGGTCCTGCCCTGCCCGGAACCTGTTGACGACCAGCACGGGGCGCACTCTAGGCCACCCCGACGGCCACCAGGGCGGCCACCAGGGCGGCTCGTCGACGGCCGCCGCGAATTGACCCACGCCGCCCCGCAGATGAGAATGATTCTCATGCGCTTGTCTGCCGGCCTCATCGCCCTGTCCACCATCGCCCTCGTCGCCACCGGCTGCTCCGCCTTCGACGACAGCAGCGGCAGTGACAGCGGGGACAGCGGCGTCACGGTAGCCGCGGCGTTCTACCCGCTCGCCTGGCTGACCGGGCAGGTCGCCGACGGCACCGGTGCCGAGGTCGAGCTGCTGACCCAGCCCGGCTCCGAGCCGCACGACCTGGAGCTCGGCGTCGCCCAGACGGCCGCGGTGAGCGAGGCGGACCTGGTCGTCTACGAGGCCGGCTTCCAGCCCGCGGTCGACGACACCGTGGCGCAGAACGCCGGCGGCACCGCGCTCGACGTCGCGGCCCTGGCCGACCTGGTCCCGATGGAGGAGTCGGCCGAGGAGCACGCGGAGCACGCGGGCGAGGAGGGCGAGGAGCACGCCGGCGAGGAGGGCGAGGAGCACGCGCACGAGCCCGGCGGGCTCGACCCGCACTTCTGGCAGGACCCGCTGCGGGTGGCCGCGGTCGCCGACGCCGTGGCCGCGGAGCTGGCCTCGCTGGACCCGGACCACGCCGACGCCTACCGCGCCAACGCCGAGGACCTGCGCGCCGACCTCACCGAGCTCGACTCCGCCTATGCCTCTGGCCTCGCCGACTGCGAGCGTGACACGATCGTCGTGTCGCACGACGCGTTCGGGTACCTCGAGAAGTACGGCCTGCACATCGCACCGATCGTGGGCCTGTCCCCGGACGCGGAGCCGACGCCCGCCGCGCTCGGCGAGCTCCAGCACCTGATCGAGGAGGAAGGCATCACCACCGTGTTCAGCGAGCCGCTCAAGCCCGCACTGGGCGAGGAGCTCGCCGCCGACCTGGACCTCTCCAATGGCGTCCTCGACCCGATCGAGGGCCTGTCCGACGCCACCGCCGACGAGGACTACCTGTCGCTGATGGAGGCCAACCTCGACGCGCTCCGCACCGCCAACGGCTGCCCATGAGCGGCCAACCCAGCGCCCCGGCCGTCGCGATCGCCGACGGCAGCGTCGCCCTCGGCGGACGGCCGGTGCTGCGCAGGGTCGACCTGTCGGTCGCGCCCGGCGAGTTCCTGGCACTGATGGGCGCCAACGGCTCCGGGAAGTCGACCCTGGTCCGCGCCCTCGTCGGGCTGCGCCCGCTCGTCAGCGGCGAGGTCACGTTGTTCGGCACGCCGCTGGACAGGTACGACGAGTGGTCCCGCGTCGGCTACGTGCCCCAGCGCGCGACGGCCGCCGCCGGCGTACCCGCGTCGGTGTGGGAGGTGGTCGCAGCCGGCCGACTGACCCGCCGACGGCTGCTCCGTCCGCTGTCCAGGACGGACCGCGCGGCGATCACCGATGCCCTCGAGGTGGTCGACCTCGCCGACCGCCGTCGTGAGGCGGTCGGCAACCTGTCCGGCGGTCAGCAGCAGCGCGTGCTGATCGCGCGGGCGCTCGCCGGCGAGCCGGAGCTGTTCTTCCTCGACGAGCCGACGGCGGGCGTCGACCTGCCGAACCAGCAGGTGCTCGCCGACACCCTGGCCAAGCTCAAGGAGCGTGGCGCCACGATCGTGCTCGTCGCCCACGAGCTCGGCCCGCTGGCGCCGCTGGTCGACCGCGCCGTGGTGATGCGCGACGGCCGGGTCGCCTACGACGGCGCCCCGCTGCGCGACCACGAGGTCCACCAGCCGTGGCTCGGCGAGCCGCACACGCATCACCACCATGACCACCACGACCACGCGGGCGACGTACGACGGCCGCGGACGGACCACGTCCCCCACGTCGCCTCGCCGCTGGACGGGCCGGGCGAGCGCCGATGAGCCCCGTGGAGCTGTTCTCGCTGCCGTTCATGCAGCGCGCCCTGATCGCGGCGCTGCTCACGGGGCTCGCCGCCCCCGCGATCGGCACCTTCCTCGTGCAGCGCCGGCTCGCGCTGATGGGCGACGGGATCGGCCACGTCGCCGTGACCGGCCTGGCCCTGGGCCTGCTGACCGGCCGCTCGCCGGTCTGGGCGGCCGTCATCGTCGCCGTCGCCGGCGCCGTGCTGATCGAGGTGATCCGCGAGCGCGGCGACACCAACGGCGACGTCGCCCTCGCACTGCTGTTCTACGGCGGCCTGGCGGGCGGCATCTTCCTCACCGGGCTCGGCGGCGAGAGCGCCGCCTCCCTCAACCGCTACCTGTTCGGCTCGCTGACGAGCATGTCGGTCGACGACGTGATCGTGACGATGGTGCTGGCGATCGCCGTCGTCGGGCTCTGCGTCGGCCTGGCCCCACAGCTCTTCGCGGTCGCCCAGGACCAGGAGTTCGCGCGCGTGGCCGGCCTCCGGGTGCGCTCCTACAACCTGCTGGTCGCGGTGCTCGCCGCCGTCAGCGTGACGGTCGCGATGCGCACGGTGGGCCTGCTGCTGGTGTCGGCCCTGATGGTCGTGCCGGTGGCCACCGCACAGCAGCTGACCCGCTCGTTCCGGGCGACGATCACGGCCGCGATGGCGGTCGGCGTCGTCGCCTCCGTCGGCGGCCTGGTCGTGGCCGCGTTCGCGTCGTACCGCGCCACGGTCGCGCCCGGTCCGACCATCGTGCTGCTCGCACTGGCCTGCTACGTCGTCGCCTGGCCGATCGGCATCTGGACCCGCCACCGGGCCCGGCTGCGGCAACCCTTCGCCGAGGGCGAGCCGGCCACCCACGAGGCGTGCGACGAGCACCCCCACGACCACGGTCCCGGCTGTGGCCACCTGGCCGTCCCCCACGACGACCACGTCGACTACGTCCACGACGGCCACCGCCACGCGGCGCACGGCGCACACTACGACGAGCACTGAGTGCTGAGTGCTGGGGTGGTGCCGCGTGCGGCAAGGATCCCGGCGGGCGGCGGTTCATCAAGGTATGTAGGCGAACCGCTACTTCCCAGTGGTTGCTCACCGTGGAAAGCGTGGGCTCGCCTACATACCTTGATGAACCTGCATCACACCGACCGCGCCTGCCCCCAGTCCGACCCTGACAGACTGGCCCCGTGACCCGCAGCTCTCGTCGTACCCGTGCAGCCGCGCCGTCCGGCGCACCGTCCGCGCGCCGTGCCGAGCCGTTGCCGCCCACGCCCCACCCGTCCGGCGCCCGGCCGCCGGCGATCCCGACGGAGCTGGTGCCGAACCATGTCGCGATCGTGATGGACGGCAACGGGCGGTGGGCCAAGGAGCGCGGCCTGCCGCGGACCCGCGGGCACGAGGAGGGCGAGTCCAGCCTCTTCGACGTCGTGGAGGGCGCGATCGAGATCGGCGTGAAGGCCGTCTCCGCCTACGCCTTCTCGACCGAGAACTGGTCGCGCAGCCCCGACGAGGTGAAGTTCCTGATGGGCTTCAACCGCGACGTCGTACGGCGGCGGCGGGATGAGATGCACGAGCGCGGCATTCGGGTCAGATGGGCCGGGCGGGCGCCGAGGCTGTGGAAGTCGGTCATCGACGAGCTGCGCACGACCGAGGAGCTGACCAGGCACAACGACGTCCTCACCCTCACCATGTGCGTCAACTACGGCGGACGCTCCGAGCTGGGCGACGCAGCCAGGGCGCTGGCGCGCGACGTGGCGGCGGGCCGGGTGAATCCGGAGCGGGTCGACGAGCGCACCCTGGGCCGCTACCTCTACGTCCCCGAACTGGCAGACGCCGACCTGATCTGGCGTACCTCAGGGGAGCAGCGGCTCTCGAACTTCATGCTCTACCAGGCTGCCTACGCCGAGTTCGTCTTCAGCGACGTGCTGTGGCCCGACGTCGACCGGCGGCACCTGTGGGATGCGATCGACCAGTACGCGCGCCGAGACCGTCGGTACGGCGGGGCGGTGCCGAACCCGTGAGCTGACGTCACTCGCTGCGACGCCAGCTCTCCACAGGCGTCGTCTGCCCGACGTTCTTCCACAGGGCGACGTACGACGGCCCGGGCGGGTCGCTGCGACGTTGCAAGGTGCCTGCATGGACCCCCTTCGACTCCTCACTGCCGAGCACGGATTCTTCACGCGGCAGGAGGCGCTCTCCGCCGGGTACTCGGAGCGTGATGTGGCCCGCATGGTGCGCAACGGCACCTGGCTGCGGTTTCGGCGCGGCTACTACGCCTTCCCCGACGAGTGGAATTCACTCGGCGCCGTCGGGCGGCACCGGGTCCGGTCGAACGCCGTGCTGCGTTCCATGGGCGCCGCCGTCGCGCTGAGCCACCAGTCCGGCGCGGTGCGGCACGACATCGACGTGTGGGGGCTCGACCTGTCCCGAGTACACGTCACTCGCCTCGACGGCGGCCCCGGCCGGATCGAGGGCGACGTCGTGCACCACGAGGGGCTGGCCCTCGACGATGACGTCGTCGAGGTCGCCGGACAGCTTGTGCTCCGCGCCGAGCGGTGCGTCATCGAAGCCGCCTCGCGCGCCAACAACGAGGTCGCACTCGCGCTGTTCGACAGCGGACTGCGCGCTCGGCGGTATGACTGCGACCTGCTCACCGCCCAATTCGCGACGATGGAGCACTGGCCCTTCATCCGCCATCTCCACATCCCGATCAGGATGGCGGACCCACTGTCCGGCTCCGTCGGTGAGTCACGCGGGATGTGGAACTTCTTCCAGCTCGGCATCCCCGCACCCGAGAAGCAGCACGAGGTGCGCGATCACGACGGCCGGCTCGTGGGCGTCACCGACTGGCACTGGGCGCGGTTCAAGCAGCTGGGCGAGTTCGACGGAGAGGTCAAGTACGGGCGGTTGCTCCGGCCCGGGCAGGACCCCGGCGAGGTGGTCTTCGAGGAGAAGAAGCGCGAGGACCTCCTGCGCGAGATCACCGGTTGCGGCATGTTCCGGCTCACCTGGGCCGACTACGACAACCCACGCCGGATCCTCGCGCGCTTCAACCGGGTGACCGGCCGGGCGGGCTGACGGCCGGCGTGGGTCGCGGACCCGGTGGCCTGGGGTCCGGTGGGTCCGGTGGGAGATTTGCCGGTTCATCAAGGTATGTAGGCGAGCCCACGGTTCCCATGGTGAGCAACCACTGGGAAGTGACGGTTCGGCGACATACCTTGATGAACCGGCGCCGGCCCGACGATCCCCGGCGACCTCCGACGCCGCCGGACAGTTCAACGTTCGACGTACGCCAACGAGCGGAGACCGCGCTCCAGCTGCCACTGCACGAATGCCGCCACCAGGCCGTTGGCCTCCTTGACGTGCCGCGGCTGGGCGGCCTCGACGACCGGCCAGTCGCCGGCCAGCAGCGCGCCGAGCAGGGTCAGCGTCTCCGGCGCGGGGGACGCGGACCCGGGCACCCGACAGGTCGAGCAGAGCACGCCGCCCATCGACGGGTTGAACCAGCGGTGGCTCCCGAGCTCGCCGGTCGCGGTCACCGGCGGCCGGCCGCAGTGGGCGCAGTCGACGAAGGCGGGCGCGTAGCCGGCGATCGCGAGTGCACGGAGCAGGTAGGAGTCCAGGACGTGGCCGGGCTGCCGCTCCCCCGATGCCATCGCGTTGAGGCCGCCGAGCAGCAGCGCGAACTGCTGCCGCGCCGGCTCCCGCTCCTCGAGCACCACCCGCTCGGCCGTCTCCAGCATCACCGTCCCGGCGGTGTAGCGGTCGTAGTCGAAGCCGATCGCTGCGGCATAGGCGCCCCGGGTCTCGGCCTGGGTGACGGTGTCGAGGTTGCGGCCCTCGGCCAACTGGAGGTCGACGTGGGTGAACGGCTCGAGCCGGGAGCCCCAGCGGGACGTCGTACGGCGCACGCCCTTGGCGACCGCGCGGATCCGGCCGTTGTCGCGGGTCAGCAGCGTGATGATGCGGTCGGCCTCGCCCAGCTTGTGGGTGCGCAACACGATCGCTTCGTCACGGAACAGGACCACGCGCCTATTGTGCGCCCATGGGCGCGACAGAACCTTCCGCCACCCCGTACGGCACCGGCCTCCGCCGCCGACCTGGCAGGCCGGCCTCTCCCCCGGTGACCCTGCTGGACTGGCTGATGCTGGTCCTGGCGGTGGTCTCGGTGATCCTGCTCGCGTGGATCACCTTCGCGGAGGTCGACCCCGTCGTGGAGCGGCGGGTGGTGCGCCTGGACTACGCCATCTGCGGCGTCTTCGCGCTGGAATTCGCCTGGCGGTGGCGCCGCTCGCGGATGGGATGGCGGTTCCTGCGCTCCTACTGGTACGAGGTCGTCGGGATGGTGCCGCTGTCCGACCCCGCGTTCCGCTCGTTCCGGCTGCTGCGGATCGTCGTCATCCTCGCCCGCCTCGGCCGGGCCGCCGACCGCGCGTTCGGCGACCGCGCCGCCGCCTACCTCGTGGGCAGGTTCACCGACACGATCGTGGACCTGATCCGGCGACCGGTGACGGTGGCCGTCCTCGACGAGGTGATCGCGGTGGTGCAGACCGGGCACTACGCCCAGCACGTGGCCGCGGCGATCGAGGAGAACCGCGCCGAGCTGGACGCGCTCGTCCTCGAGCTGATCCGGGAGGACCAGGCCGCCGGACGGTTGAGGTTCGTGCCCTTCCACGACGACGTCGTGCGGCTGGCGAGCGACACGGTGCTGCGCATCCTGCAGGGCGGGCTCGCCGACCCCCGCGTGCACGAGCTGATCTCGGACGCGATCCGCGAGTCGGCCGTGCAGCTGCGCGCGAACGTGCGCGCCCGGATGCACGAGGAGGTCCGGCTGCAGCCGGAGAAGGTCGGCCGCTAGGACGAGCGGGTACGACGTCCCCGCAGCGACCCGCGCGAGCACTCCCGCGCGAAGCGGGCGACCACGAGATCGATCCGCTCGGGCCGGCGCCGCCACTCGAGCGGCACCTCCGCGTGCTCGAGGACCGCACCCGCGATCTCGCCGGCCACCATCTCCGCGTCGCCGACGGGGTGGAACGGGTCGACCGGACGGGACAGGACGAGCGTCTTGGCCGTGATCGTCGCCCGCTCGCGGGCCGAGGGCGCGAGCCGACCGAAGAGCACGCCGTGGATCACGGCCGCGACCGTGCCGGGACGCTGGTCGAGGGCCTCCCGGCCCAGCCGCACCCACGCCGGCAGCACCCGGTGCGGGACGGGGCGGGTGGCCCAGCGCACGGCCGTCACGGCGAGCGGGGCGAAGCGCGCGGCGTACATCACCGGGCCGAGGACGGCGAGCTGGACCGCCAGCGCGTTGTCGAGGACCGGCCCGTCGAGCAGGAGCCCGGCGACCCGCTCCGGCGCGAGCACCGCCACCTCCAGGGCCACGTTGGCGCCGAACGAACTGCCGCCGACGACGGCACGGGTCGCGCCGACGTGGTCCAGCAGCGCCACGACCTGCTCGGCGAACGCCGTGACCGAGTAGGCCAGCGGATCGGCAGGCCGGTCGGAGCGGCCGTGGCCGAGCGGGTCCAGCACCAGCACGTGCAGGCCGGCGCCGGCCAGGGACCGCGCAGCGTGGTCGTGCACGCTGCGCGGCACCAGGAGCGGGGGCACGAGGACGACCCAGGCGTCGCCGCCGCCGTACTCGGTGAACTCGAGGCGGTCGCGCCCGCGGGCGCCCTCCACGAAGAACTGGCCGACCTGCTCCGACGCCAGGGCACGCTTCGTCATGACCGCATCATTGCAGGATCATTGCAGGCTCGACGTCCGGCCGGTCCCGACCGCGTTCGTCAGCCGACCGGCTCGATCGGCGTCGTCGGGATCGTGGTCGCCCGCGCCCGGTTGGCCGCGCACACCACGGCGCGCAGCGACGCGGTGACGATGTTGTGGTGGATGCCGATGCCCCACACGATCTCGCCGGCGATCTCGCACTCGACGTAGGCCGCGGCGACCGCGTCACCGCCCGAGGAGAGGGCGTGCTCCGCGTAGTCGAGGACCCGGATGTCCGCACCGGCCTGGCGCATGCCGTCGACGAACGCCGCCACCGGACCGTTGCCCATGCCGGTGAAGGACTGCTCCTCGCCGCGGACGCGCAGCTGCACCTGCTGCCGGTCGTCGCCCTCCTCGTCGGTGGTCGAGGAGAAGGAGACGAGGCTGTAGGGCTCCTCGCGGTCGAGGTACTCGCTTCGGAAGATCGACCAGATCTCGTCCGGGGTGACCTCGCCGCCCTGCGCGTCGGTGCGCTGCTGGATGACGCGGCTGAACTCGATCTGCGCCCGGCGGGGCAGATCGAGGCTGTGCTCGGCCTTGAGGACGTAGGCGACGCCACCCTTGCCGGACTGGCTGTTGACCCGGATGACGGCCTCATAGGTGCGGCCGACGTCCTTCGGGTCGATCGGCAGGTACGGCGCCTCCCACGGGATCTCCCCGACCGGCTTGCCCTGTTCGGCCGCGATCCGGTCGAGGTCCTCCAGGCCCTTCTTGATGGCGTCCTGGTGGGAGCCGGAGAACGCGGTGTAGACGAGGTCGCCGGCGTAGGGGTGGCGCGGGTGGACCGGCAGCTGGGTGCAGTACTCGACGGTGCGGCGGACCTCGTCGATGTCGGACAGGTCGACCTGCGGATCGATGCCCTGGCTGAACAGGTTCATCGCGAGGGTGACCAGGTCGACGTTGCCGGTGCGCTCGCCGTGACCGAAGAGGCAGCCCTCGACCCGGTCGGCGCCGGCCATCAGGGCCAGCTCGGTGGCGGCGACCGCGGTGCCACGGTCGTTGTGCGGGTGCAGGCTGATCGTCGAGTGCGCGCGCCGCGACAGGTTGCGCGAGAAGTACTCGATCTGGTCGGCGTAGGTGTTCGGCGTCGACATCTCGACCGTCGCCGGCAGGTTGAGGATGATCTCGCGGCCCGCCTCGGGCTGCCACACGTCGGAGACCCGCTCGCAGACCTCGATCGCGAAGTCGGTCGGCGTCTGGGTGAAGATCTCGGGGCTGTACTGGTAGCCGAAGTCGGTGCCGGGGAGCAGCTGGTCGGCGTACTTCATGACCCACTCGGTGCCGCGGGTGGCGATCGCGATGCACTCGGCCTCGGTGACGCCGAAGACGACGCGCTGGAAGAGCGGGGCGGTGGCGTTGTAGAGGTGCACGGTCGCCTTGTCGGCGCCGACCAGCGACTCGACGGTGCGGGAGATCAGGTCCTCGCGGGCCTGGGTCAGCACGGACACCCGGACGTCGTCCGGGATCCGGTCCTCCTCGACCAGCTGGCGCACGAAGTCGAAGTCGGTCTGGCTCGCGGCCGGGAAGCCGATCTCGATCTCCTTGTAGCCCATCTGCACGAGGAGCTCGAACATCTTCATCTTGCGCGAGGGGCTCATCGGGTCGATGAGCGCCTGGTTGCCGTCGCGCAGGTCGGTGGACAGCCACCGCGGGGCGCGGGTGATCTTCTGGTCCGGCCAGGTGCGGTCCGGCACGGTGACCGGCTCGAAGGCGGTGTAGCGCTGGAACGGCATCCCGCTCGGCTGCTGGCTGGGGATGGTGACGCCGCTCGGCTGGGGGTTGGTCATGACTTCCTCGACTGGTGATGTGGAAAGTGGGCGCCGGGCGCGCAACTCACTCCGCAGCGAGGGGTCCGGCTGGTCAGACCTCGCTGCGGCCGCTAAGAAGCAGGGCTCGCATCATGACGAGAACACTCTAACAGGAGCGGCTCGTAGGGTGGGGGCGTGTCCCGCCTGCTCGTCGTCCACCACTCCCCCAGCCGCTCGATGCAGGCGTTGCTGGAGCAGGTCGTCGCGGGCGGCAACGACGAGGAGGTCCAAGCGGCCGGTGGGGTGGAGGTCGTCGTACGCCCGGCGCTGGAGGCCACGGCCGACGACGTCCTCGGCGCCGACGGCTATGTCCTCGGGACCACGGCGAACTTCGGCTACATGAGCGGCGCCCTCAAGCACTTCTTCGACTCGACGTTCCTCGCGGTCGGCGGGGCCCTCGACCCCGGCGGCGCCCCGGCGGACGGCGCGGGCACCACCGCCGGGCGGCCCTACGGGCTGTGGCTGCACGGCCGATACGACCTCACCGGCGCGCAGCGGTCGGTGCAGTCGATCGTGGGTGCGCTCGGCTGGCGCCAGGGGTACGACGTCCTGGGCGTGCTCGGCGACGTGGACGACGCCGCCCTGGAGTCGGCCTACGCGCTGGGCGCTACGATCGCGGCACTGCTCGCCGACTGATCCCCGGCGCGGCGGTCCAGGGACACGAACGGCACGAGAGGGGGCCGCGATGACGCTGCAGCGCGCCGTCGCCGTGCTCCTCGGGCTGCTGCTCGGCGCGGTCGCGACCGCGTGCGGGACCCAGGACCAGGGCGGAAACACCGATCCGGGCCTCATCGACTCCCTGGACGTGCCGAAGAACGGCCTGTGCCGGCAGCTCTCGCCGGAGGACGTGGCGATGCCGGCCAACGCGACGAAGGCCGTGCCCTGCGACCAGGAGCACACGGCGGAGACGTTCGCGGTCGGCACGCTGCCCGAGGAGTTCGACGACGCCGGCTACGACGACGTCGACCTCGCGCACCACGCCTACCGCACCTGCTCCACCGCCTTCGCGACCTTCGTGGGCGCCGACGAGAGCCTGGTGCTGCGCACGACGATCAGCTGGGCCTGGTTCCGGCCCTCGGAGAAGGCCTGGGACGAGGGCGCGCGCTGGTACCGCTGCGACGTGATCGGCGGCAACTCCGCCAGTGCCGACTACCGTCCGCTGCCCGCGACCGCCAAGGGGATGCTCTCCGGGCGCCCCAACGACAGCTGGCTCAGCTGCGCCAGCGGCCCGTCGGTCGCCGAGGGCCAGAAGGTGCCGTGCTCGCAGAAGCACGACTGGCGCGCGGTCACGACCGTGAAGCTCGGCGACCCCGCCGACACCTATCCCGGCGACCGGGTGATGGAGAGCCGGACACGCTCGTTCTGCGCGACCTCGGTGAAGGCGTGGCTGAACTACCCCGCCGAGTTCGAGTTCGGCTTCACCTTCTTCCACAAGGCGGAGTGGGAGGCCGGGATCCGCCGGTCCGTGTGCTGGGCGAAGACGACGAAGTAGCGACCAGAAGCGAACGATGGCCTCCACACCCACCACCTCTCCCACCGGCACCCCCACCCGCAACCGCACCTCGGCGGCCGTGCGCCGGCTGCTGCTCGGCGCACTGTCCCTCGGCCTCGCCGGGAGCCTCGTGGCCTGCAGCGGCGACGACACCGACAACGGCGGCACCACTCCCCCGACGCCGGGCGCGAGCCAGACCCCGGCCGGGGCACCGCCGGCCGCCCCGGCCCGCGGCGCCTGCTACCCGCTGCCCTTCGAGACCGCCGTCGCCCCCACCTCGGAGGTCGAGCCCGTCGCCTGCAGGAAGGCCCACACCAGCGAGACCGTCTCCGTCGGCACCATCGACGCCCTCGTCGACGGGCACCTGCTGGCGGTCGACTCCGACCGGGTCCAGGCCCAGGTCGCGACCGCCTGCCCCCAGGCGCTGCGCCGGTACGTCGGCGGCACCCTCGAGCAGCTGCGGCTGAGCATGATCCGGCCGGTGTGGTTCACCCCGACGGTCGAGGAGTCCGACGCCGGCGCCGACTGGTACCGCTGCGACGCGGTCCTGCTCGCCGGCACCTCGAAGCTCGCCGAGCTGACCACGAGCCTGAAGGGCGTCCTCGGCAGGGCCCGCGGCCGCGACCGCTACGCGATGTGCGGCACCGCCGCCCCGGACGCGAAGAGCTTCCAGCGGGTGCTGTGCACGGCCAGGCACTCCTGGCGCGCCATCGACGTCGTCGTCTTCAGGGACGGCGCCTACCCCGGCGAGAAGCGGGTCCGGGCCGCCGGTCGCTCGCAGTGCGAGGACGCGGCCGCCGACGTCGCCGAGGACCCGCTCGCCTTCGAGTGGGGCTACGAGTGGCCCACCAAGGAGCAGTGGGAGATGGGGCAGGCCTTCGGTCGCTGCTGGGCGCCGGACTAGAACCCCAGCTTGCGAAGCTGGCGGGGGTCGCGCTGCCAGTCCTTGGCGACCTTGACGTGCAGGTCGAGGTAGACCGGGGTGCCGAGCAGCGCCTCGATCTGCTGGCGGGCCGCCGTACCGACCTCGCGGAGCCGGGCACCCTTCCGGCCGATCACGATGCCCTTCTGGGAGTCGCGCTCGACGTACAGGTTGGCGTGGATGTCGAGCAGCGGCTTGTCGTCGGGCCGGTCCTCGCGCAGGCCCATCTCCTCGACCACGACGGCGATCGAGTGCGGGAGCTCGTCGCGGACGCCGTCGAGCGCGGCCTCGCGGATCAGCTCGGCGGCGAGGATCTCCTCGGGCGCGTCGGTCAGGTCGCCGTCGGGGTAGAGCGGCGGCCCCTCCGGCATCAGCCCGACCAGGAGCTCGGCCAGCAGGTCGACCTGGTGCCCCCCGACGGACGACACCGGGACGATCTCGGCCCAGTCGGTGCCCGTCTCGCGGCCGAGCTCGGCGATGTCGAGCAGGTGCTCGCCGATCCGCTCGGGCGTGGCCAGGTCGGTCTTGGTCGCGACCGCGATCTTCGTCGTACGGCGCACCTTGGCGAGCTCGGTCACCAGGAACCGGTCGCCGGGGCCGATCTTCTCGTCGGCCGGGAAGCACACCGCCACGACGTCGACCTCGGCCCAGGTCGTCGTGACCAGGTCGTTGAGGCGCTCGCCGAGCAGCGTGCGCGGCCGGTGCAGACCGGGCGTGTCCACGAGGACGAGCTGGGCGTCGGGCCGGTGCACGATGCCGCGGACGACGGTGCGCGTGGTCTGCGGGCGCGAGGAGGTGATCGCCACCTTCGTGCCGACGAGCGCGTTGGTCAGCGTCGACTTGCCGGCGTTGGGCCGGCCGACGAACGACACGAAGCCGGAGCGGTGTCCCTCGTGGCCTGCCGACATCGGCATCGCGGGGGCCGCGGGCGCG
>DATMHM010000094.1:0-65080 GCA_035554935.1 Nocardioides sp.
GCGCTCGATCTCGTACTCCTTGGAGTAGCCGTAGCCGCCGTGGATCCGGAAGGAGTCCTCGACGACCTCGTTGGCGTACTCGGAGGCGACCATCTTGGCCATGCCGGCCTCGACGTCCATCCGCTTGCCGGTGTCCTTGAGGCGGGCGGCGCGGACCATCATGTTGTGCGCGACCTCGACCTTGGTCGCCATCTCCGCGATCCGGAAGAGCACGGCCTGGTGCTCGGCGATGACCTTGCCGAAGGTCTTGCGCTGCTGGGCGTAGGCGACACCGAGCTCGAAGCCACGCCAGGCTAGGCCGCACGCACGGGCGGCGACGTTGACGCGGCCGACCTCGACGCCGTCCATCATCTGGAAGAAGCCCTTGCCCGGCTCGCCGCCGAGGATCTGGTCCGCGGCGATCTGGTGGCCCTCGAGGATGAGCTCGGTCGTCTCGACGCCCTTGTAGCCCATCTTGTCGATCTTGCCCGGCACGGTGACGCCCTGGGCGGTCTCCCCGAAGCCGGCCTCCTTCTCGACGAGGAAGGTGGTCATGTTCTTGTAGACGCTGTCAGCGCCCTCGTCGGTCTTGACGAGCAGCGCGACCAGGGTGGAGGTGGCGCCGTTGGTCAGCCACATCTTCTGGCCGGTGATCGAGTACGACCCGTCGGCCTGCTTCGTGGCCTTCGTCGACACGGCCGAGAC
Source organism: Nocardioides sp. (assembly GCA_035554935.1). Classification (GTDB taxonomy): domain Bacteria; phylum Actinomycetota; class Actinomycetes; order Propionibacteriales; family Nocardioidaceae; genus Nocardioides. The sequence goes on from DATMHM010000094.1 coordinate 685, forward strand.
GTCGGAGCCGAGGCCGGGCTCGGACATCGAGAACGCGCCGCGGACCTCGCCGGTCGCCATGCGCGGCAGGTACTTCTGCTTCTGCTCGTCCGTGCCGTGCTGCATCAGCAGGTAGGCCACGATGAAGTGGGTGTTGATGACACCCGAGACGCTCATCCACCCGCGGGCGATCTCCTCGACCACCAGGGCGTAGGTCAGCAGCGACTCGCCCAGGCCACCGAACTCCTCGGGGATGGTCAGGCCGAACACGCCGAGCTCCTTGAGCCCGTCGATGATCTCCTGCGGGTACTCGTCCTTGTGCTCGAGCTCCTGGGCCACCGGGATGATCTGCTCGTCCACGAACACCCGTACGGCCTTCAGGATCTCGGTCTGGTCCTCGGTGAGTCCTTCGGTCTGGCAGAGCTTCGGCATCGCTTCCCTTTCAGTGGTGGTACCGCAGCGCACTGTACCCGCGGGTAGCGCACCCGGGGCCCTCCGAACGGGGGGCGAGACCGGTGACGTGAGGCACGTCACCGGGGCCCCTTCCCCGCGCGGCACTAGCCTTTCCGCCATGAGCGAGTACGACGCCCAGGTTCCTGCCGACGCCCCCGACCCGACCGGCGGCGAGGCCGGCCGGCGCTCCCGGATCCGCACCGTGCTCGACGTCGACCAGACCATCAACAAGCTGGACGCGACGGCCGACCGCCTGAACACGACGCTCGACACGTTCGGGGCGCTCCTGGCCGACTTCACCACGGCCCTGCACCAGTTCAACGAGAGCGTCGCCGGCTTCAACGGCACCGTCGGCGACTTCCAGACCGTGGTGCAGCGCGCCGACGGCCTGCTCGGCCGGGCCGAGGGCCTGCTGGCGCCCCTCGCCGCGACCCAGCAGGTCGGCGACCAGCTCAAGGCCGCCAGCCAGGCCGCCGGTCAGGTCGCCGGGATGGTCGCCAGCGCCGCGGTCAAGCGCGGCGTGGCTGCCGGCAAGGGCTTCACCCAGCGCGCCTGACGGCGCTGCGCAGCACCTGCCGGAGCCGGCCGGCGGCCCGGCGCGCCGTTCCCGCGGGCCCCGGCTGGGCGCTCCCCGCGCCGGCGAGGTGCTCCATCCGGGCCTCGAGCCGCTGCTCGAGCACCTCGCCGAGCGCGCGGGTCGCCACCTCGAGCACGGCCGCCTCGTCGACGCCCGTCGCGTCGGTGAACACCGACGGGTCGGGGACCAGGTCGGACGGCTCGCCCACGACGTCGCAGCCGAGCTCGGCGAGGGTGAGCAGGGACTCCTCGGCGATCTCGCCGCACCAGGCCTCGTGCTCGCGGCCGAGCCGCACGGGCGTCGTACCGCGCGCCGCCAGGATCCCCATCGCGAACCAGCGCTTGCCGACCTCGCCGTAGGGCACACGCCGGCGGTAGCGGTCGGGGAGCCGGTTGTTGACCCGGCGCAGCAGCTCGGCCTCCGCGGCACCGAGCCCGGGGTTGCCCGGCCCCGCCGTGGCCAGGTCCAGGCCCTCGACCGGGACGCCGAGCACCGAGCAGTACCGCTCGAGGAGCGCCTCGCGGCGCCCGCCGGGGCCCGGGACGGTCACCACGTGGATGCGCTCGGCCGGGACGTGCGCGGACCAGCGGCGCAGCACGCCGGCGAGGTCGAGGCGGCGCCACACGACACCGGTGCGGCTCGTGGCCGACCGGAGCGCGGCGACGTACTCCTCCAGCGTGTCGGTGCGTCCGGCCTTGAGCCCCTCCTGCCACAGCGACGGCACCTGGCGGGCGATGTCGCGCACGGTCACGACAACGTGCACCTCGTGGCCGGCGCAGGCGTCGAGGAGCCGGCGGATCTGCGCCGGGGTGGCGGAGCCGAGGGTCTCGTGCGTGATCAGCGCCGAGCGCGTGGTGACGGCGGCCAGCTGGCCGGGCAGCATCTCGACGGACCGGCCGACCCGGGGCGAGTCGGTCGGCGCGATCCGCTCCCGCACGTCGAGCGCGAGCCAGAACGTCTCGATCCGTCCGCCCGGGACCATCGTGACGCCCTGGGTCGCGAGGTCCTCCCGCGAGCTCCAGCAGACGTTCTGGAGGTACGACGTTCCCGTCTTCTGCAGGCCGATGTGGACGAAGACCCTGGTCACGCCCCCATGTCTATCGGATGGCGCGGAGCCGGCCGGCACGGACCTCTGGCGCGTCGTGACGGAACGGCCTACTGGAACTGGAGGCGGATCCGGTCCCGCAGCCGCACCCAGTCCGCGCGCTCGACCGTGAACTGGCCACGGGTGGTGCGGGCGATCATGTGTGCGTCGAGCGGCTGGTCGGCCTGGATGCCCAGCAGCCGGACGCCGGCCGAGCTGGTGAAGAGCACGGCAGCGGGCGGCAGGGCACCCTCCGTGGAGTAGGCCCGGCGGACCACGAAGGACCGGCGCCAGCGCGCCTGGCCGAGCTCCTCCATCAGCGCCAGCTCCTGGGTCGAGGCACGGGAGCTCCAGGACACGATCCGGACGTTGACGCCGCGGCGGTGCGCCGAGACCAGCGACTTCCGCAGCGCCGGGTCGTCGAGACGCGCGGTCGCCATCAGCATCGTCGACCCGGCGGGGGCCAGCTGGACGGCCTTGAGCAGCCGGTTCGACACGGCGCGACGACCGGCCGACAGCGGCGACTCCGGGACGTTGACGACATGGCCGCGGATGAACGTCGTGCCCGGCCGGGGTACGACGACGCGACGGTCCAGCGCGAGGTTCGCCACGACTGCGTCGTGGTCGGAGTAGAGCTCCCGCGTGATCTGGCGGGTGACCCGGAACTGCGCGGCGGTGTGCACGAAGACGTAGTCGATGGTCGCCCCGCGGTGGTCACCGGTCGGGATGATGGTGCCGGTCATGTCCCAGGTGGCGGTGAGGCCGTAGGAGGACAGCAGACTGCGGGGGTACTCCCGCGAGCGGACGTGCCGGTTGAGGTCACCGGCGAGCAGGACCGGGCCGTCGGCCGCCAGGCTGCGGGCGAGCCCGCCCAGCTTGTGCACCGAGGGCAGCAGCAGATCGCCGGTCAGTGACGACTTCGGGGCCACGTGGTAGGCGACGATCGAGAGCGTCTGGCAGCCGTCGACGGAGCGCAGGGTCGCCCAGTTGGCGTAGCGGATGCCCAGCTCGGTCGACTGCGTGGCGGTCTTGCCACCCACGATCGTGAGATAGATGGTGCCGCGGGCGATCACGTTCCAGCGGTCCGTGCGCCACACGACCGGGTTGGCCCCGGTGTAGCGGCCGGGCGTGCGCCAGATCTCGTAGCCGCTCGGCGCCAGCATGCTGTCCGGGCGGCCGGCCACCTCGTTGAAGGCGACGAAGTCCGGGCTGTCGGCATAGACCTTGGCGAGGTCGGCGCGGGTCTGGGCCCGCGTCATTCCCGCCTTGATGTTCGCCTCCACCATCTGCATCGGCCGGCTCGGCTCGCAGGTGTCGCGCGCAGCGAGGTTCAGTGCGGTCGGCGCCGTACCGGGAACCGGCGCCACGACCAGCGCCATGGCCATCGCAGCCAGGCCCACGAGCAACCGGCGTGCCCGCCGGAAGCGGCTCCGCGCCGCGTCCCCTGCCGACCGCTCGTCCATGCCGTTCTCCCCCTGGAAATGTCCCATTGACAACAAAAGTCACACGAATCTCACCAGTCACGAATAACGCTGACAAGGGCTTTCGAATAACTACATGCGTGTAATTCGGATAATCACAACCATGTCATTCACCGCGCCTTTTGATTTGCGCGGAAAATCCACGCGGGGCGACGAAGGAATTGGCCACGGTCCCCTTCGGCACCCGGGACCGGGTCCTGAGTGGGGAGCGAGGAACCGGCTCAGCGGGTGATGCCGAGCGCCGCGGCCAGCGGCCCGGCCAGTTCGGTGGCGTACTCCACCGAGACGTGCTCGCGGTCGCGGAACGGAATGACGTCGCCGATCACGGACGGGCAACGGTCGTCCCAGCAGAACCAGCGATGGGCGTCGACGAAGGTCATGCCGAGCGACTCGACGACCGCCCGGAACTCACCCTGGAGGCGCGTCGGGCGGGGCTCCGCCTCCTGCAGGCAGTCGGAGAGGTCGACGCCGCGATCGGACAGGCAGGTGCCCGGCGCCCGCGGCAGCACCGGCGAGTTGCCGACCATCGCCACCCGGCCGGCCAGCGGCTCCAGAAGCCGCAGCTGGGCACGCAGGCCCTCGACCTGCCGGGCGGCCATGTAGGGCGAGGTGTAGGCGTTGTTCGCCACGAGTACCAGGTCCGGTCGCAGCTCGCGGACCTGGTCGAGAGCCCAGTCCTTGAAGTCCGCACACTCGGCCCACACCCTGCCGCCCTCGGCCGGGCGGGTCACGGTCGTGGCCGGGCAGCCGCTGTAGACGAAGTGGTAGACGCGGTAGCCGTGGCGCTCGCCGATCGCGGCGACCGCCGGGCCCCAGTGCCGGGCGTGCGAGTCGCCCATCACCACGATCGCGCGGTCGGCGTCGGGGTCGCCGAACGGGCACAACCGGGTGGTGCCGGTGCGGTAGTCACACTCCCCCAGCGGCGCGACCGACTCACGCACGGTGCCGAGCGCCGGCCGCAGTCCGCCCGGGACCGGCTTGGCATCCTCGGCCGCGAGCACCGACGCCTCCACCAGCGCGACCGCCGGGTCGTCGCTCAACCCGTCGCGGGCATAGTCGGCGGCCTCGATGGCGGGGTTGTCCTCCAGCGCGCGCAGCTGGCCGTCGACCCACGCGTTGGCGCCGACGGCCGTCGCCACGACCATCGCGAGGCTGGCCGGGTAGAGCGCCACCGCCCGCATCCGCGGCCGCCAGCGCACGCCCTGGCGGAACGGCTGCTCGACGAAGCGGTAGGACGCGGCGCTCAGACCGAGCACGAGCACGAGCGCGAACACCAGGTGCGGGCGGGACAGCCGCGGCTCGTCCCAATATTCCTGGCAGAGCCGGAAGACCGGGAAGTGCCACAGGTAGAGCGAGTAGGACCAGTCGCCGATCACCCGGGCGGGTGCGATCGAGAACAGTCGGAAGAGGTACGTCGAGGGCGCGGCCGTCGTGCCGCCGGCCGCGAGCATCAGGGCGGCGCCCACGACGGGGACGAGCGCGATGCTGCCCGGCACCGCCGTGCGCTCGTCGAAGGTCAACGTCGCCCACGCGATCATCGCGAGACCGGCGAGCAAGACCGCCTCGGTCGCCCACCGGCCCAGGCGCAGGGTCCGCCCCCACATCAGCGTCGCGGCGAGCCCGCCGATCCCGAGCTCCCAGGCGCGGGTCGCGGTCGAGAAGTAGGCACCGGTCGGGCTGACCGCGGTCACGTGGATCGACCACGCCAGCGAGGCGACGGTCACCGCGCCGAGCGTGACGACCACCCACCGGCGCAGCATCCGGCGACGAGCCTCCGCATCGGCGTCCGGGGAGCGTCGACGTACGGCGAGCGCGACGAGGAGCAGCAGCACCGGGATGACGATGTAGAACTGCTCCTCGACGCTGAGCGACCAGTAGTGCTGGACCGGGGACGGCGGCTCGCCCTGGGCGAAGTAGTCGGTCTCGACGAGGCTGAACCGGATGTTGGCCGCGAAGAATGCCGCCCACACGGAGTCCTTGACGACCTCCACGCCGCGCACCAGCGGGAGCACCCAGGTAGCGGCGACCGCGGTGACCACCAGGACGACCGTCGCGGCCGGTATCACCCGGCGGGCCCGTCGCGCATAGAAGTCGACGATCGAGATGCGCCGGGTCTCCCCCGCCTCACGGAGCAGCAGTCCGATGATCAGGAAGCCGGAGATCACGAAGAACACGTCGACGCCGATGAAGCCTCCGGCGGCCGTCCGGAAGCCGGCGTGGGCGAGGATCACGAGGCCGACGGCCAGGGCGCGCAGGCCCTGCACGTCCGAGCGGAAGGATCGCGGGTCACCCACGGCGATCCTCCTCCTGGCGGCCCTGTCGACGATCCGGGCGAGCGCCCGGCCGTCGCGTACGATACCGCGCATGCCCGAGCAGTCCGGCCGCCGCCGCAATGCATCGCGGTCGGAGCTCCTGCCGGTCGTGGCCGTCGTCCTGCTCGGCGCGCTCCTGCTCGGGGTCGCCGTGCTGTGGGACGGCGGTGCGCCGCCCCAGGCGGCGATCGACCGGACGGGCGCCGCAACGAGCATCCGGGACGCCAGCGACGCCGACCGAGCACGGCACGACGTCGAGGACCGCGAGGTCAACGGCGAGCTGATCGACCCGATCGCGGCGTCCGCGGAACCGGCGCCGGGGCCCGACCAGGAGCTGCGCCGGGCCGCCGAGGCCGGGAAGGTCCGGATCAGCGAGGTCTCCTTCCGGGTCGCCACCTTCAACGTGCTCGCCAGCCAGCACACCGACGGCCCGGGCGGCTGGCCCGACTCCGGGTGGCGCACGCCGCAGACCGTCGGCTACATCCGCAATGCCGGCGTCGACGTGGTGGGGTTGCAGGAGGTCAAGCCGGGACAGCTCGCCGGCATCACCTCCGGCACTGGCTTCCGCGCGTGGCCCGGCGGCTCCGACCCCGACAACTCGGTGATCTGGAACCCCGGTGTCTTCGAGCTGGTCTCGGGCGACGCGTTCTACATCCGCTTCATGAACGGCACCCGGATGCAGCCGATCGTGCGCCTGCGGCACAAGCAGACGAAGCTGGAGTTCTACTTCGTCAACATGCACGCCTCGGCCGGCGGCGGCCAGTACGCCGCGAGCCGGGCGGCCGGCCACAACGCCGCCGCGGCGACCGTCAACCGCCTCAAGGCCGACGGCATCCCGATCTTCCTCACCGGCGACATGAACGACCGCGAGGCCTTCTTCTGCCGGGTGCTGCCGCCGACCGGCATGGTCGCCGCCGTGGGCGGCTCGACCTCCGGCGGCTGCCGTCCGCCGAGCGGCAGCATGCCGGTCGACTGGATCGTCGCGACGTCCGACGTCGGGTTCAGCAGCTTCGTCAACGACAAGTCGACGGTGGCCCGACGGGTCAGCGACCACCACTTCGTCTCAGCCACCGCGACCATCCAGGGCGCGAGCTGACGCTCGCGGCGCCCGAGCGGCGGTTCGTCGTACGGAGGTCGCGCACGTCGCCGAGCAGGACGGCGACCAGCTCGGTCGCCGCGGCGGCGACCTCGGCGTCGGTGACCGAGTCCGGCGTACGACGCTCCGGCAGCTCGGCCGGGACCGCGAGGTTCGCCGCGTCCCCCACCACGTCGACCCCGTGCTCGGTGAGGTAGGCGATCGCGGCGCGGCCCCGCTCCCGGCACTCCTCGACCTGGTCCGGGTAGGGCCAGAACGGCTCGCCCCGGCGCGGCACCAGCCGCTCGTCGGCGAGGAAGCTCCGGATGTAGACGCCGCGGTCGAACGCCTTGGAGAACGAGTCGAGGTGCGCGTTGACGCGCCGCAGCAGCTCAGCCTCGACCACGCCCATCGACTCGTTCGGGAACGACCCGGACAGGTCGTAGTCGGTCGTCGTCAGGCCCAGCAGGCCCCCGAACCGGTGCCAGATCTCGTCCCGGGGCGCGCTGCGGTCGAGCGGCAGCACGTGGATGCGGTCGTGCGGGACGGCGGCCGACCACCGCTCGAGCACGAGCCGCAGGTCGAGGGTGCGCCAGTTCCAGATCGCACCCGGGCTGTCGGAGACCTTCCGCGAGTAGCGATCCATCGGCGCGGTGGCCTTGTTCTTCAGGCTCTCCTGCCAACTCGCCGTGAACAGGCCCAGCGGCTCCCGGGCGGTCACGACCAGCTCGACCCGGGCTGGGGCGAGCGCCTCGACCATGGCGACCGCCTGTTCGCTGCTGGCTGCGGCGAAGAACTCGTGGCTGATCAGCCCGTCGCCGTCCCATGCGGCGAGCTCCGTGCACAACCGGTCCCACGAGGTCTGCTGCCGATCGGGTGCGTTGCGGATCCCGTCGGCGTCCCGGACGACCCGGCTGGCCCAGAGATGGTCGCGTCGCTCGTCGCCGGGCAGCAGGACCCCCTCGGCGCGCAGCCGGTCCCGCGAGGCCCACAGGATCGTCTGGAGATAGCTGGTCGCCGTCTTGGGCAGACCGATGTGGACGAAGACCCGACGCGCCATGAGCGCACTCCTGCTCAGATGCCCTGCTGGAACTTGTCGATCGCCGCGGCGATCCGCTCCTCGTCGCGCGCGGCGACCGGGAGCAGCAGCTCCTGCACCAGGTCGGTGAGCTCGGCCAGCCGCAGGTGGTGGCGCCGCAGCTCGGCGATGGAGCCCTCGAGCTCCTCGACCCGGGCGCGGAGCTCCCGGATCTCGGCCTGCTTCGTCATCGCCACTGCACCACCCATCGTCTGATCTGCTTGTCACTGCCGTCGTCACTGCCGTCGTCACTGCCGTCGTCGCTGCCGTCACCGGTGACGGCGTCGTCGGAGATGACCGTGCCCCCGAGCTGCTCGGCGAGCTCGCGGAGCGGGCCGATCGCCACCGGGCGGACCCCGAAGGGCGGGGTCGTGCCGCCGGTCCAGACGTCAGCATAGAGCGTGCCTCCGCCGCGCAGCGCCAGGGACGCGAAGCGCAGCAGGCCCTCCCGGCCGGTGCGGTTCGTGGCGTCCAGCACGTGGCGGGCGAGCACCACCCGCTCCCCGGGCTCACGCGCGACGCGGGCGCCCTCGGAGAGCACGGACCGGAAATCGGTGAGGTTGAGCTGCCGCGTGCGCAGGTCGAACCCCCGCTTGGTGGCGGAGGCGAGCGCACCCCTGCTGCCGCGCAGCACGTAGTCGTAGGCGGTGACGCTCCGACCGCGGGACGAGAGCCAGAAGGCGTCCTGCCCCAGTCCGGCGCCCACGTCGAGGACGCGGGCCTGTTCCGGAGCGACGGCGTGGACGTGCTGCGCGAGGCTGGACGACCCGCGTCCCGGTGCGCGGCTGCCCGGGCCGGCGAGCCGGCGCTCCCAGTCCCGCTGGTAGACCGTCATCCCACGGAACCACTCGTTGAGCCGACGCGAGGTCGAGCGCGGCGTCTCGAACTTGTACGCCGGGTCCGGCACCCGCCACGAGGGGCCGTACATCGCCTCCAGGAGCTTCTCGGGTCGCGCTGGTGCGGGGTAGTCGCGACCGGCGAGGGTGCAGGTCCCGAGGGGGTGGAGCCAGGATTCCTCGTAGTCGACCCCGACCTCGCCGAGCAGGTAGAGGCGGCCGCCGTCCATGAAGCCGCCGAAGAGGTCGAGACCGCGGACCGAGCCGTCGCTCTCACGCACGTCGATCCGGAAGGCGGCACCGCTGTAGCGGTAGGTCGCGAACCCGCGATCGATCACGGCGCGCTGCAGGTGGTAGGACTCGCGGACGACGTCGACCGGCGTGGTGTGGCGCGACACGTAGCCGAGGTCGGCGTCCGAGTCGTGGCCGAGGAACTGGCCCTCGCGGACGGCGCCGAGCAGGGTGCCGTAGGCCGGGAACGCCTCCACGCCGAGGTCGGCGAGCATGGCGATCACCGCGTCCATCGCGTCCAGGAGCGGGCGGAGGTGGTCCTCGCTGCGCCCGCCGAAGGTCGGGCTGAACCGGCCGGCCTTGTCGAGGCTGATCTCCAGGCCCTGGGAGTTCACGAACGCGACGCGGCCCTCGTCGTCGCCGAACTGCTGCTCGGCGTGCCACAGGTCGGTGCCGGCGACGTGCTCGCGCACGACGAGCTCGGTGCTGCCCCGGAGGTGGCGCTGCATCCGCTCGGGCCACTCGACCGTCCGGTGCGCGACCCGTCGCTCGACACGCTCGGTGTCGCGCAGCAGCCAGAAGGACCAGATCCGGCGCCCGTCGAAGAGCACGTCGACGACGCGGTCCTCACCGTGCACGACGAGGTGGAGCCCGTCGGCGTCGACGGCGACGACCCGCGTCCGCCCCGCCCTGGCGAGGACCCAGCGGGCCGCACCCGCGGCCCGCGAGGTCAGCGCGGGCACCGTCAGAAGTCCTTCTCCATGTTGGCGTAGGGGTCGAGGTTCTCCGGAACCCGGCTCGGCACGACCGGGCGGCTGCGCGGCGGGTTGTTGAACCAGTACTCGATGTGACGCTGGTAGGCCAGCGTCACGCCCTTGATCCGGAAGACCCCGATGTTCTCGTCCGAGGCCTGGGAGAGCGCCGAGATGTTCGACGAGCCGTTCATCGTCCAGTAGGCCTCGCGGTCGTCGCCGATCCAACCGTTGACGGTCCACGCCTTGAGGTGGAAGTAGAGGTCGAAGACCTTGTCACCGTTCACGTCGGAGACGAGGTGGCGCAGCGGGACCGGGCCACGGCCCGTGCGCGCGGAGAGGATCCGCTTCGACTCGACGCCGATGATCGTGTAGCCGATCTTGACGTCGCAGCCGGCGTCCCACAGGTACTTGAGACGTCGCGCGACGCGGTCGGACCAGCCGCCACGCATCACGTCCGGGGCAGCGCGGATCACGGTGCGGTGGTTGGCGTTCCCGCTCAGCGCGTTCTTGCAGCGGACCCGGTTGAGGGTGCTGAGCAGCGGGTCACTGGGGGCGTACTTCTCGCCCGCGGTGCGGTCGGCGATCCGCGGCGAGAAGAAGAGGTCGTAGTTCGTGGTGCGGTACTGCGCCCAGGCGGGCCAGGTGTTCTGGTCCTGCCACATCTGCATGTGGGTGCGCCGGGCGAAGTCGTAGACGCCCTTGCGGTTCACGTAGGTGTAGATGTCGTTCCACTGGTTGTTGGCCGACGCGCTGGTGAGGTTGGCCGAACCCTGGATCAGGACGTACTTCGTCTTGCCGATCGCCGAGAACAGGAAGTACTTGGCGTGCGCGGAGGCGGTGTCGCCCCGACGGCAGGCGCCCTGGCAGAGCTTCGCGTAGCTGCGGCGGTGCATCGCCAGGCCGTACTTCTTGTTGAAGTTGAGCAGGGCGGCACGGAGCCGGCGGAAGCCGGGGTTGGGGACCTCGGCGCTCGAGTTCGTCGCGTCCATCAGCACGAGGACGCGGACGCCCCGGTGCTGGGCGGCCAGCAGGGCGTCGACCGCCGCGTCGGACATGATGTTCCACGACATGATGCGGATCTCTTCGCGCGCCGGGACCCGCTGGATCGCGCCGATGATCTTGTTGACGATCCGCTGCTTGGCAGCGCGGTCGCCGGTCGCGGAGTTGAACGTGATGCCGCCGGAGAAGCCACAGGTTCGAGTCACCCGCCAGCAGTCGTAGGCACCGGCGCGAGCCGCCGACACCGTCGCCGTCGCCTCGACGGACGAGACGGGCGCATGCGCGGTCGCGGGGACCGCCTGTGCCACGGACAGCGAACAGGCGAGGGCCACCAGGAACAACAACACTCGACGCACGTCAGACAACTCCTTCGGCCCTGTCGGATCCCCGAGGTCGTGGCGGGAGCGCCACTGCGCAGGGGCGGACCGTGCCCCACAGCGTCGGACCACTGTACATAGGCAAACGGGCGCGAACCCCATCACAGGCGGCATGCCGCCTGTGATCCACGCAATCAGGCGCCGTGCCAGCCACGGCCAGTCGCGGTCAGCCGCGGCAGGTCTCGACGGCGTCGGCGTAGGCCTGGTCGTCCAGCAACGGCCCCTCGGTGGCGGCGATCGGTCCGCCCGCCACCGCCCAGTACCGGTCGTCGTAGCGCACCAGCGCCTGCCCGGACGAGCAGCCGAGCCGGTCGGGCGCGACGAGGAGGCCGTCGAGCGCGCAGCCGCGGTAGGCCCGCGGCAGGGTCGCGTCCGCCTGCCAGACGTCGGCGCACTCCGGCGTACCGGCCGGCGCGGGCGTGCTGCTCGCAGCCGCCGTGGAGGCGTCGTCCGTCGCCGGCGTCGACGCGGACCCGTTGGTCGTGGCCGGGTCGTCCGCCGATGCGTCGTCGCCCCCGCAGCCGGAGAGCAGCACCAGAGCGGTGGCCACGCCCGCGATCGCCGTCAGTCGTCGTGCACCCATGGGGGCAGCGTAGCCCCGCACGGGGCGCCGGGCCGGGGTTCGGGGGATCCGACGGTAGCGTGGCCCTCCGTGAGCACCACCCCGTCCCGCGTGTTCGCGGCCAGGCTCGTCGGGCTCCCGATCTTCGACCCCCAGGGCGACCAGGTCGGGAAGGTCCGCGACCTCGTCGTCGCGATGCGGACCGAGGGCACCCAGCCACGGGTGCTGGGCCTGGTGGCCGAGGTGTTCGGGCGGCGGCGGATCTTCGTCCCGATGACGCGGGTGACCAACATCGACAGCGGTCACGTCTACACCACGGGCCTGCTGAACATGCGGCGCTTCGAGCAGCGCTCGACGGAGACCCTGGTGATCGGGCAGATGCTCGACCGGACGGTCACCATCCAGGGCAGTGGCGTCACGGGCCACGTCTACGACGTGGCGATGGAGCCCGCCCGCAACCGCGACTGGGTGCTGAGCCGGGTCGCGGTGAAGGAGCCGTCGAAGGGCTTCCGGCGCCGCGGGCAGACCCACGTCGTCGAATGGCGCGACGTGGTCGGCCTGACCCGGCGCGACGAGGCCCAGGGCGCCACCCACCTGATCGCGGCCCTCAACGAGATGCGGCCCGCCGACGCGGCGAACCTGCTGCACGACCTGCCGCCGGACCGCCGCGCCGCGGTGGCGCTCGCGCTCGACGACGAGCGCCTCGCCGACGTGCTCGAGGAGCTCCCCGACAGCGACCAGGTCGAGATCCTCAAGGGCCTCGACTCCGAGCGCGCCGCCGACGTCCTCGAGGAGATGTCGCCCGACGACGCGGCCGACCTGGTGCGCGACCTGCCGCCGGAGACGGCGGAGATCCTGCTCGACCTGATGGAGCCGGACGAGGCCGAGGACGTGCGCCGGCTGCTGACCTACGTCGAGAACACCGCCGGCGCCATGATGACGCCCGAGCCGGTCATCCTCGGACCGGACGCGACCATCGCCGACGCGCTCGCCCACGTGCGCAACCCGGAGCTCACGCCCGCACTGGCGGCGCTGGTCTACGTGTGTCGTCCCCCGCTCGAGGCGCCGACCGGCCGGCTGCTCGGCATCGCGCACATCCAGCGGCTGCTGCGGGAGCCCCCCTCGACGCTGGTGGCCGGCGCCCTGGACGACTCGCTGGAGTCGCTGCGCCCGGAGGCGACGATCGACGAGGTCGCCGCCCACCTCGCGACCTACAACCTGGTGGCCGCGCCCGTGGTCGACGAGAACGGCCGGCTGCTCGGCGCGGTCACCGTCGACGACCTGCTCGACCACATGCTCCCCGCCAACTGGCGTGACCGCGCCCGCGCCCGGGGGCAGCGATGAGCGACACCCACCGGATGCGCGAGCGCCTCGACACCCCGCGCGAGGAGCGCCGTCAACTGGTCCGCCGGCCCACGGTCAACAAGGACGCCTTCGGCGTCTTCGCCGAGCAGTTCGCCCGGTTCATGGGCACGGCGACCTTCCTGATCTACATGACCCTGTTCGTGCTCGCGTGGGTGGGCTGGAACCTGCTCGCACCCGCACACCTGCGCTGGGACGACTACCCGTTCATCTTCCTCACCCTGATGCTGAGCCTCCAGGCGTCGTACGCCGCCCCGCTGATCCTGCTCGCGCAGAACCGCCAGGAGGCACGCGACCGGGTGATCGCCGAGCAGGACAGGCAGGCCGACGCCCGGGCGCACGCCGACATGGAGTTCCTCGCCCGCGAGATGGCCTCGTTGCGGATGTCGGTCGGCGAGGTGGCGACCCGCGACTACATCCGCTCCGAGCTGCGCAACCTGCTGTCCGACCTCGACGAGCGCGCGCAGGCCGACGACCGCCTCGAGGGCCGTGGGCAGTCTCACGAGGACGGCGCCGACCCGGGCCAGCCGGGCGCTACGTAGACTTGCCGGTCGTGAGCAGCACGCAGCAGTCCCCGTCCGTCGAGCAGGTCATGACCGCGCTCAGCAAGGTCAACGACCCCGAGATCAAGCGGCCGATCACCGAGCTCGGGATGGTGGACTCCGTCGACATCGCCGCCGGCGAGGGCGGATCGGTCGTCACCGTGAAGGCGCTGCTCACCGTGGCGGGCTGCCCGCTCAAGGACACCATCAACCGGGACGTCACCGCCGCCGTGGCCGCGGTCCCCGGCGTCACCCAGGTCAAGGTCGACCTCGGCGTGATGACGGCCGAGCAGCGCTCCGGCCTGCACGAGACCCTGCGGGGCGGCCAGGCCCAGCGCGAGATCCCGTTCGCGCAGCCGGGCAACCTCACCAAGGTGTTCGCCATCGCGTCCGGCAAGGGCGGCGTCGGCAAGTCGTCGGTGACCGTCAACCTCGCGATCGCACTCGCACGCGCCGGCCGTCGGGTCGGTGTCGTCGACGCCGACATCTACGGCCACTCCGTTCCGGCGATGCTGGGGGTCGCCGACGCCCGGCCCACCCAGGTCGACGACCTGATCATGCCGGTGCCGACCCCGTCCGGCGTCTCGGTGATCTCCATCGGCATGCTCAAGCCGCGCCGCGACCAGGTGGTCGCGTGGCGCGGACCGATGCTCGACCGGGCACTCGTGCAGATGCTCGCCGACGTCTACTGGGGCGACCTCGACGTGCTCCTGCTCGACCTGCCGCCCGGCACCGGCGACATCGCGATCTCGATGGGCCAGCACCTCCCGGGCGCCGAGGTGGTCGTCGTGACGACCCCGCAGGAGGCCGCCGCCGAGGTCGCCGAGCGGGCCGGCACGATGGCGTCGATGATGCACCAGCGCGTCGTCGGCGTCGTCGAGAACATGTCCTACCTCCCCTGCCCCCACTGCACGCCCGAGGGCAAGGACCACAAGCTGGAGATCTTCGGCTCCGGCGGCGGCGACCGGGTCGCCGAGACGCTGTCGCAGCGCTTCGGCTACGACGTCCCGGTGCTGGGCCGGATCCCGCTGGACGTCTCGCTGCGCGAGGGCGGCGACGCCGGCACGCCGATCGTCGAGGCCGACCCGGCCGCCGCCTCCGCCCAGGCGCTCGCAGCGGTCGCGGACCGGCTCGACGGCCGCGGCCGCGGGCTGGCGGGCCTGCAGCTGGGCCTCACGCCGACGAGCAAGTTCTGACCGGCCCGGCGACCAGCTGACGGCCACGGACTGACCACGGACTGACCACGGACTGATCACGGGGGACGACGGTGTTCGGAATCGGCTTCGGCGAGCTCGTGGTGATCGCGTTCCTCGCCGTGCTCGTCTTCGGCCCCGACCGGCTCCCCGAGCTGGCCCAGCAGGCCGGCCGGTTCGCTCGCCAGCTGCGCAGGTTCGCCACGAACGCCAGGGACGAGCTGCGCGCCGAGCTCGGCCCCGAGTACGCCGACCTCGAGTTGGCCGACCTCGACCCCAGGGCGATCGTGCGCAAGCACATCGCCGAGGCGATGGCCGAGCTCGACGAGCTCGAGGACGCGGTCCGCAGCGACCTCGCCGACGAGCCCGCACGGCAGCGCCCGCTCGAGGCCGGCGAGCGGCCGCCGTACGACCTCGACGCGACCTGAACCTGAACTGAACCCCACCCCTGCCGTCAGGCGCGGGACTGTGCGGCCGCGAGGCCGCCGAAGGCGACGAGGACCGTACGACGTCCCTCGCCCTCGACCAGCTCGCAGAAGTCGGCGCCGACCCGGCGCAGCGCGCCGTCGTGGCGCCCGCCGTCGGCCAGGTGGACCACGCACTCCTCCCCCGCCTCGGCGATCCGGCGCAGCGCCGAGGCCAGCCCCAGCCGGGTGAGCGGTGACCACGCCACCTCGGGCACGGACCGGACCGATGCCCCGGCGACCGAGACCACGGCGGCGAGGTTGACGACCCAGTCGTGCTCTCCCGCCGAGAGCAGCAGCCAGCCCTCGGCGACCCGCTCGACCATGCCGGCGAGCGTGCCGACGCCGCGGACGGTGATCGTCACCTCGCTGCCAACGGTGGCCATCAGGCGGCTCGCGAGGGTGACCTGCTGGTACTCCGCCCGGCTGCGGTCGGCCACCTCGGCCGTGCGGTCCGCCGCGTAGAGCGCGCTGGCCTGGTCCTCCAGGTCGTCGAACAGCGCGAACAGCTCGTCCTCCCAGCCCATGGGTCCACCCTCGCACGCCCGCCCGATCCGCACTGCGGAGGGGCGGGCACCGGCACCTGTGGAGAAACGGTTGACTTCGCCTGAGAACGCACTCATCCTGATGCAAACAGAAGCAAACGCAAAGGTTCTCGGGATGGATCACGCACGCACGACCGCGGCACGCCGTCGGGCCGCCCTGCTCTGGGCAGTCGTCACGGGCCTGATCGCGGCCCTGGCCTCCGTGGCCGGGCCGGTCGCGACCAGCCTGGCGACCGACCCAGCCCCGCGCTTCGACGCCCTGCTGGTGCAGGCCTGCGCCGCGCTCTCGCTCGTCGCCGCCGGAGCCCTGTGGCTGGCCACCACCGACGTCGCGCTCGACGTCCTGCGCCGTTCCGGACCGGTCCGCCGCGACGTCGGCCCGGTCCGCGCGGCCCTGCTGGCGCTGTGCGGCGTCGCCGTGCTGTCCGGTACGACGATCGCGCACGCCGCCGCGCACGACGGCCCACGCGCGCCACTGGCCGCCGGGGCCCTCGACGGCCTCCCCCTGCCGGACCGGGCCGAGGGAGGCGCGGGATCGCGAGACAACGGCGCCCCTGTGGTGCAGGTCCGTCCGGGCGACAGCCTCTGGTCGATCGCCGCTCGGACGCTCGGTCCGCACGCGTCCGCGGCCGACCTCACGTCGTACTGGCACCGCATCCACGCCCGCAACGCCACCACCATCGGCCCCGACCCCGACCTCGTCCACCCCGGCCAGCGCCTGCACCTCCCGCCGACGCACTGAGGCACGTCCCACCTCGTCACCCGAAGGAGCAACCATGTCCGCTGCCACCACCGAGCTCGTCGGCATCCGGCTCGCCGTCCCGGTCGCGCCCACCCAGGGAACCCTCGCGCTCGCCCTCCTCCCCCGTCAGGGGCCACCGACGGCGCCCGCCCCCACCAGCAGGCCCGGGGCGGCCGTGGTGCCGATCGACCGGCGCCTGCGACGCACCATCGAGGAGTGGGCCCACCGGTTCACCCAGGCGGCGGTCGAGATCGTCGGCGGCGACCGGCCGGTCTCGCAGCTGGTGCGCTGGACGTCGCCGGATGTCCATGCGGACCTGCGGCTGCGGGCACACCTGGTGGCCCGCGCCGGCGGTCACCAGCCGGGACTGGGCCGGGTGCAGCAGGTGCGCCCGCGCGTGCAGAGCGTGCACGCGTGCTTCGTCAACGACCGGGTCGTCGAGGCCGGCGTCCACGTCCGCCACGGCGAGCGCTCACGGGCGGTCGCCGTCCGGTTCGAGCTCATCGACCAGCGCTGGATCTGCACCGCCCTCGACTTCTCCTGAAGGTGACACCTGTTCAGATGTGACGAGAGTCACTACCTTGCGTCCATGATCCGTGCACTCGCGGCCTCGCTGGCCGCCATCAGCGCGACCCTGGTCGCCCCTCTCACCGCCACCCCCGCCCACGCCGACGGCCCGGGCGTCGGTACGCCGTGGGTCGTCTCGGTCGGCGACTCCTACATCTCCGGGGAGGCCGGCCGCTGGGCGGGCTCCTCCAACAGCAGCAGCGCCCGCGCCGACGCGCTGGGGGCGAGTGCCTACCACGACAACGCCGCCGGGACCGGCGAGACGATCAACCGGTGCCACCGCTCGAAGAGCGCCGAGATCCACATCGGCGGCGGCGTGCAGAGCCTCAACCTCGCCTGCTCGGGCGCGAAGACCGCCACCGCCACCGGCTCGGAGTTCAAGCCCGGTCTCGACTTCTACAGCGGCGCCGAGGGCGTCGGCCAGGCGCGGGCGCTGCAGGGCTTCGCCGCCAGCAACAACGTGCGGATGGTCGTGGTGTCCATCGGCGGCAACGACTTCAACTTCGCCGGGATCGTGCAGCAGTGCGTGCAGGACTTCCTGATGTCGCCGTCGTGGTGGAAGGACTACTGCCACGACGACAGCAGCGTGACCAGCAACTTCACCAGCACCAACATCGCGACCATGAGGACCCGGATCGCCGGCGCCCTCACCAACATCCGCACCGCCATGCGCAACGCCGGCTACGCCGACAGCCAGTGGACCATGCTCGTGCAGACCTACCCCTCGCCCCTGCCGGGCGGCTCCGGCTTCCGCTACAGCCAGAGCGGCTACACCCGCCAGGACACCGGCGGCTGCGGCTTCTGGAACGCCGACGCGGACTGGGCCAACAACTCCGCCCTCCCGACCATCAACAACACGGTCACCGGCGCGATCGCGCAGGCGGGCATCACGAACAGCAAGGTGCTCAACCTCGCCAGCACGTTCAACGGCCGGCGCCTGTGCGAGACCGGCGTCGGACTCTACGAGGAGGTCGGCATCGCCAACTGGACCTCGACGGGCGCGGTCGACCGGACCGAGTGGGTCAACCAGATCCGCACCGTGACCACCGCCGGCGACAGCCCCTACTACATCCAGGAGTCGCTGCACCCGAACTACTGGGGCCAGCTCGCCGTCCGCTCCTGCGTCCGCCAGGCGTTCAACGGGGGTACGCCGAAGGGCGGCGCCTGCGTCCGGACCGGCACCGGGCTGCTGAACGGCGAGCCCCGGATGACCCTCCAGTAGCCGTCGACTTGGGGTTTGCGCCCGTTCACTTGGGGTTTGCGCCCGTTGAAATGTCAGAACCGCACGACTCGGTCGTGCGGTTCTGACATTTCAACGGGCGCAAACCCCAAGTCGACGGGGGGCGGGCTGAACGGGCCCGGGACGGGCTCAGCCGCGCAGGGCGATCCCCGTCGGGCCGCCGGGCGCGCCGTGGCAGCGCTTGTACTTCTTGCCCGACCCGCAGGGGCACAGCGCGTTGCGGCCGACGTCGCCGAACTCGTCGTCGGCGTGGGCGACGGCGCCGGCACCGCGGACCTCCTCGTGACCGGTCTCGTCCGGCGCGGAGTAGGAGAGGTTCTGCGGCTGCTTCGGCGCGTCGAGGCCCTTGGCCCGCACCCGGGGCGCGGCCTTGGGGGCCGAGGCGGCCTCGAGGTCGGCGGAGATGGAGGCGAGGTCGACCTCGCCGCCCGCGCCGATGCCGACCGGCAGCTCGGCGAGCGCACCCTCGTGCATCGGCCCGGCGTGGCGGGTGCCGTCGGCGTGGTAGTGGAACTCCTCCTCTTCCTCGACCTGGACCTCGAGGTTGAAGAGGAACCCGACGGTCTCCTCCTTGATGCCGTCCATCATCGCGGCGAACATGTCGAAGCCCTCGCGCTGGTACTCGACCAGCGGGTCGCGCTGGGAGTAGGCGCGCAGGTAGATGCCCTCGCGGAGGTAGTCCATCTCGTAGAGGTGCTCGCGCCACTTGCGGTCGAGCACGGACAGCAGCACGCGACGCTCGAGCTCGCGGGCGACCTCCTCGCCGACCTCCTCCTCGCGGCGGTCGTAGGCCGCGTGGGCGTCCTCCTTGAGCTTCTCGATCAGGTCGCGCTTCTCGAGCGCGGCCTGCGAGCCGGCCTCCTCGACCAGGTCCTTCCACGAGACCGAGACGGGCCAGAACTGCTTGAGGTCGGTCCACAGCTGCTCGAGGTCCCACTCCTCGGAGAACTCGTCGAGCGCGCCGTTGACGAAGCCGGTGACGACGTCGTCGATGAACGTGCGGATCTGGTCCTCGAGGTCCACGCCCTCGAGCACCTCGCGGCGCTCGCCGTAGATGACCTTGCGCTGGCGGTCCATCACGTCGTCGTACTTGAGGACGTTCTTGCGGGACTCGAAGTTCTGCGCCTCCACCTGGCCCTGAGCGTTCGCGATCGCGTTGGTGACCCGCTTGTTCTCGATCGGGACGTCGTCCGGGATCTTCAGCAGCAGCAGGACGCGGTCGACCCAGTCCGACTTGAAGAGCCGCATGAGCTCGTCCTGCAGCGAGAGGTAGAAGCGGCTCTCGCCGGGGTCGCCCTGACGGCCGGAGCGACCACGGAGCTGGTTGTCGATCCGGCGCGACTCGTGCCGCTCGGTCCCGATGACGTAGAGGCCGCCGAGGTCGCGGACCTCGTCGTGCTCCTTGGTCACCTCGGCCTTGTACCGCTCGACCATGGCCGGCCACGCGGCGTCGTACTCGTCGGCGGTCTCGCCGGTCGGCTCGAGGCCCTGCTTGCGCAGCTCGGCGTCGGCGAGGAACTCGACCGAGCCGCCGAGCATGATGTCGGTGCCGCGACCCGCCATGTTGGTCGCCACGGTGACGGCGCCCTTGTGGCCGGCGAGGGCGACGATCTTCGCCTCCTCGGCGTGCACCTTGGCGTTGAGGACCGAGTGCGGGACGCCCTTCTTGGTCAGGGCCTGGTGGAGGTACTCGGACTTCTCGACCGAGACGGTGCCGACGAGCACCGGCTGGCCCTTCTTGTGCCGCTCCACGATGTCGTCGACGACGGCGTCGTACTTCGCCTCCTCGGTCCGGTAGACGAGGTCGGGCTGGTCCTTGCGGACCATCGGCTTGTTGGTCGGGATCGGGACCACGCCGAGGTCGTAGATCTTGTCGAACTCGGACGCCTCGGTGAGCGCCGTACCGGTCATGCCGGAGAGCTTCTCGTAGAGGCGGAAGTAGTTCTGCAGGGTGACGGTCGCGAGGGTCTGGTACTCCTCGCGGACCTTCACGCCCTCCTTGGCCTCGATCGCCTGGTGGAGGCCGTCGTTGTAGCGGCGGCCCGCGAGCATGCGGCCGGTGTGCTCGTCGACGATGAGCACCTCGCCCTCCATGACGACGTACTCCTTGTCGTTGCGGAACAGCTCCTTGGCCTTGATGGAGTTGTGCAGGAACGAGATGAGCGGCGTGTTGGCGGACTCGTAGAGGTTCTCGATGCCGAGGTGGTCCTCGACCTTGGTGATGCCGGCCTCGAGGACCGAGATCGTGCGCTTCTTCTCGTCGACCTCGTAGTCGACGTCCTTGGTCAGCTTCTGGGCGATCTTGGCGAACTCGCCGTACCACTTGACCTCGTCCTGGGTCGGACCGCTGATGATCAGCGGGGTCCGCGCCTCGTCGATGAGGATCGAGTCGACCTCGTCGACGATGGCGAAGTTGTGGCCGCGCTGCACGCACTCCTCCAGCGAGGAGGCCATGTTGTCGCGCAGGTAGTCGAAGCCGAGCTCGTTGTTGGTGCCGTAGGTGATGTCGCAGGCGTACGCCGCCCGCCGCTCGGCGGGGCGCATGCTCGGCAGGATCACGCCGACGGACAGGCCGAGGAAGTGGTGGACGCGGCCCATCATCTCGGACTGGAACTTGGCGAGGTAGTCGTTGACCGTGACGACGTGGACGCCCTTGCCCTCGAGCGCGTTGAGGTAGGCCGGCGCGGTCGAGACGAGGGTCTTGCCCTCACCGGTCTTCATCTCGGCGATGTTGCCCATGTGCAGCGCGGCGCCGCCCATGATCTGTACGTCGAAGTGACGCTGGCCGATCACCCGGCGCGCGGCCTCACGGACCGTGGCGAAGGCCTCCGGCATGATGTCGTCGAGCGTCTCGCCCTCGGCGAGGCGCTTGCGGAACTCGTCCGTCATGCCGCGCAGCTCGTCGTCCGACATCGCCCTGAAGTCGTCCTCGATGGCGTTGACGGCCTTCGCGACGGCTTCGAGCTGGCGGAGGATCTTGCCCTCTCCGATCCGGAGGAGCTTGTCGATGATCACTGGCACGCGGCCACTCTACCCAGCGGTTTCTAGGCGCCCGATTCGTGGCGCCGGTCGTAGTCGGCGAACGCTTCGGCCCGCTCCCGCTCGATCTTGCGGCCCAGACCGTAGGCGGTGGCCCACAGCAGCGCGAAGATGCCGCCGAGCACGAACATCAGCGGCGCGAGGAGCCCGAGCGCGACCGCGGCGACCTGCAGGACGTGCCCCAGGACGTAGCCGGAGGGGCGGCGCAGCATCCCCGCCGCGAGCACGCAGGCCAGCGCGACGCCCAGGCCCGCGGGAAGCGCGACGGCGGGCCGGATCCCGGAGATCGCGATCATCACCGGGGTGGAGAGGGCCACCGCGATCGCCTCGAGCGAGAGCACGGCGGCGCACATCGCCCGCCGCGGCGACTTCGTCCGCTCGCGGTCGATGGCGGCCGACGTCTCGTCGCTCACTTCCGGCCCCCGAGCAGCAGCCGGGCCTCGCCGACGGTGACCACGGAGCCGGTGACGAGCACGGCGCCGGAACTGAGGGCGTCGCTGCCCGCGGCCTCGGCCCGGGCCGCTGCCTCGTCGATCGCGTCGGCGAGCGACGGTACGACGGACACCCGGTCCTCCCCGAAGACCTCCCGTGCGGTCTCGGCGAGCACGTCGGCCGGGAGCGCCCGGGAGGTGGAGTTCTGGGTGACGACGACGTGCGCGAGGTGCGGCTCGAACGCCGCGAGCAGGCCCTCGGCGTCCTTGTCCCCCATCACGCCGATGACGCCGATGAGCGGGTCGAACTGGAAGGAGTCGTCGAGCGCGGCGGCGGTGGCCTCGGCCCCGTGCGGGTTGTGGGCGGCGTCGAGGACGATCGTGGGGCTGCGCCGGACGACCTCGAGCCGGCCGGGCGAGGTCGCGGCCGCGAACGCGCCGCGGACCACGTCGTCGCCGAGCGGCTCGTCGCCGCCGACGAAGGCCTCCACCGCGGCGAGGGCAGCCGCGGCGTTCTGCGCCTGGTGGGCGCCGTAGAGCGGGAGGAACACCTCGTCGTACCGTCCGCGCAGGCCCTGCAGGGTGACCGCCTGGCCGCCGACCGCCGGGACCCGGGAGACCACGCCGAACTCGAGGCCCTCGCGGGCGACGGTCGCGCCGACCTCGGCCGCGCGCTCCAGGAGCACGGCGGCCACGTCGGCGGCCTGCTGGGCGAGGATCGCGACCGCGCCCGGCTTGATGATGCCGGCCTTCTCGCGGGCGATCTCGACGGCCGTCCCGCCGAGGTAGTTGGCGTGGTCGACCGCGATCGGCGTGACCACCGCGACGTCGGCGTCGATCACGTTGGTGGCGTCCCACGACCCGCCCATGCCGACCTCGACGACGGCGACGTCGACCGGGGCGTCGGCGAACGCGGCGTAGGCCATGCCCACGACGGTCTCGAAGAAGCTCAGCGGGTGCGCCTCGGCCTGGTCGACCAGGTGCGTGTAGGGGGCGACGTCGTTGAACGCCCGGACGAACGACTCGTCGTCGAGCGGCTCGCCGTCGATGCTGATCCGCTCGCCCATCCGCTCGACGTGCGGACTCGTGAACCGGCCGGTGCGCAGGTCGAGCGCGCGCAGCAGGGCGTCGACCATCCGCGCCGTGGACGTCTTGCCGTTGGTACCGGTCAGGTGGATCGAGCGGTAGGAGCGCTGCGGATCGCCGAGCAGCTCGGTGAACGCGCGGATCCGGTCGAGGGAGGGCTCCAGCCGGGTCTCCGGCCACCGGGACAGCAGGGCGTCCTCGGCCTCGGCGACGGTCTCGGCTGGGCGCGCAACGGGCTCGTTCATGGCGTTCGAAGTCTAGGGCCCGGGGCGGGGAACTACTGTGTCGCCCCGGGGAGGGGGTGGACGCGTGGGACGTCGTGCACTGGTGGCGCTGGCGGCGGTCGCTGCGACGCTCGTCGCGGGCTGTGCCGCGAGCGGCGACGAGGCGCCGTCGGCCGCGCCGACGACCTCGCCGGGGTCCTCGCCGGGGTCCTCGCAGGCCCCGCTGATTCCGGAGCCCACCGAGGTGCCCACCGTGCTCCCCGAGGACGTCCTCGCCGGCGAGATGCAGGACCTCGCCCAGCTGGCCGAGCGGCTCGCCCAGCAGCTGCCCCAGCAGCGCCGTCCCGAGCCGGTCGCCATGGCCGCCGGCAGCGAGCAGTGGCGGCCCGGGGTCGCCTACCGGGGCTACTTCGCGGACCCGGACGTCGTGCGCCACCGCGGCCGCTGGTACGCCTACGCGACCAACGCCGCCCACCTCCGGCTGCCGACGCTCACCTCGACCGACCTGCGCACGTGGCTCCCGCTGGCCGACGCCGCCGGTCGCCGTGTCGACCCGCTGCAGCCGGCCGGCTGGGTCCGCAGCCGGGGCAGCGGCCAGAGCCTGTGGGCCCCCGGCGTCGGCAAGGTGGGCAACGGCTGGACGGCCGCGTACGCCGCCCCGGCCGGCACCAGCGGCGGGAAGCGGCACAACTGCATCGGCCTGTCCCGTGGACCCTCCCCCGCGGGCCCGTTCCGCCCGGTCGGCGAGCCGCTCTGCTACGGCCAGGCCCAGCTCGGCGTCATCGACCCCGACGTGTTCGTCGACGACGCCGGCGTGCCGTGGCTGCTCTGGAAGTTCTCCGGAGTGGTCGGCCAGCGGCCCGCCGGCCTGTTCATCCGCCAGCTGGCCCGGGACGGTGCCGGCTTCGCCGAAGGGTCCGAGACCCGCGAGCTGCTCACCCTCGCCGAGCCGTGGGAGGGGGACACCATCGAGAATCCGAGCATGGTCCAGTTCCGGGGCGTGACCTACCTCTTCTACTCCGGCAACTCGTGGGAGGACGCCGACTACGCCACCGGCTACGCGATCTGTGCGGGACCCACCGGTCCGTGCGTGCGCCAGAACCGCGGCCTGCCGCTGCTCTCGACCGCCTCGACCGGCCGGCTCGGCCCGGGCGGCGGCGCCGCCTTCGTCGACGCGACGTCGCTGCGGATGGCCTACCACGCCTGGGACCGGGTCGGACGGCTGCGCCGGCTGCACGTCGCGAGCCTGTGGCAGCGCCCGGACGGCACCCTCGAGGTCGTCGACCCGGGCTAGCGGGCTCGCTCGACCAGCATCCGCATCCACCCGGCGACCTGCCACATCGTCGGCTCCGCGGCGTCGAAGACGTCGGCGTGCCGCCAGTAGCCGTGCAGCTGCCCGAGGTAGCGGGTGGCGACGACCTCGACCCCCGCCTCGGCCAGTACGGCGGCGAGGTGCTCCCCCTCGTCGCGCACCGGGTCGTACTCGGCGGTCGTCACCAGGGTGGGTGGCAGCGTGCCGAGCCGGTCCGAGCGCAGCGGCGCGAGGTCGGGGTGCTCGAGGTCGGCTGGCGAGGCGGCGTACTGCTGCCAGTACCAGGCGGCCTCGGCGGGGTCGAAGCCGATGCCCTCGAGCCGGTAGGAGTCGTGGGCGGCGGTCGGGTCGAGGAAGGGATAGACCAGCGCCACGCCCGCGAACCGGCCGGGGTGCCGCAGCGCGGTGACCAGCGCGAGGTTCCCCCCGGCGCTGTCGCCGTGGGCGAAGGCCGGCAGGCCGGCGAGGCCGGGCTGGGCGTCGAGCCAGCCGACGGCCGCCGACATGTCGTCGGGAGCGGCAGGGAACCGGTGCTCGGGCGGACGCCGGTAGTCGACGCTGAGCACGGCCGTGCGGGCGATCGTGGCGAAGCGCCGGACCGCCGCGTCGTGGACCTCGACGTCGTTGAAGACGAAGCCGCCGCCGTGCGCGTGGACGACCACGGCGTCGTACCCCTCGGGGAGGTAGAGGCGCGCGGGCACGCCCCCGGCGTCCACGTCGCGCACCTCCGCGACCGGCACCTTCACCTGCTGGGCGGCGCGGGCGCGGTCCTGCTCCCGCTTCGCTGCGACGTCGTGGGCCGGGTCGGTGACCGGGAGGCCGTCGTCGGGCATCTCGAGGGCCCGGCGAGCCTGGGGGTGGAGGGGCATGCGTCGACCCTAGGACCCCGGCCGCACGGCCAGCTGGACGGTGTCCACCACGGGCCGGTAGCCGAGGGCC
The DNA here is from genome assembly GCA_035554935.1 of Nocardioides sp. Lineage (GTDB taxonomy): Bacteria > Actinomycetota > Actinomycetes > Propionibacteriales > Nocardioidaceae > Nocardioides. The sequence continues at coordinate 26,170 of DATMHM010000094.1, forward strand.
AGGTAGAGCGCGTTGGACGTGGGGTTGGCCTGGTCGGTGAACAGGATCGCGCGCTCGCCCCGGGTCAGGACCGCGCGTGAGACCTCCGCGACCGCCGCGGCCGCCCAGCCGCGGCCGCGCTCCTCCGCGGGCGTGAACACCGGACCGATCCGGGTCACCCCGAACGCAGGCGGGTTCGCGCCGGTGAGGTGGACCGGGCGATCGGCGTCGTCGACCCAGAACCACAGGACCCCGTCCGCCAGCTTCCGCTGGACGTCGGGGAGTCCGAAGCCCGATGCCTCGAGCAGGTGCCCGGTCTGCCGGCCCGCCTGCTCGTCGGCGTCGCGGAAGAACTGCTGGATCCACTCGAGCGCCAGGCCTGCCTCGTCCGCGCGGACCGGCCGCAGGTGCCCAACCACCGCGCGGGGCTCGACCAGGTCGGCCGGGGCCGCGAGCTCGAGCAACCGCTGGTGGACGTGCACCTCGACCGCACCACCCTCGACCCCGGCGACCGTGGCGGCGAAGACGTCCGCGGCGGGCCGGAGCCCGGCGGCCCCGCGGACGTCGTACCCCCTCGCCAGGACGGCGTGCGCGAGCGCGACCGCCGCGGCGTCCGGCATCGCGAGCAGGTACGGCGGCCACGGCTCGAACGGGGCGGCCCGCATCGCGAGCCCGACGGGCTCGCCGGTCCGGTCGGACACGACCGCGAACCACCAGTCGGGGATGCCCGCGGGTGCGCCGTGGGCCGCCATGCGCTGCACCGCGGTGGCGAGCACGGTCGCACTCACCGGGTCGCGGTCGAGGACGCCACCGGCACGCGCGAGGAAGGCCTCCGCGTCGTCGGTGAACCAGACGTCGTGGCCGTTGCCCATGGAGGGATGGTGCTCGCTCCATGACGAGCACTCAAACGGGTTTCCCCCGCCGAGCGACCCCCCGACCGGTCACCCTCCCAGCCGGGCGAGCTCCTCGTCGATGATCGTGGGGTCGAGCTTGGTGAAGACCGGCGTCGGCTTCGCGACCGGGCGGCCGACCTCGACCGGGTGCCGCTGCCAGGCTGGGGCCCCGGTGTAGTCGCCGGAGATGATCGGATAGCTGCGGCTCTGGTCGTCCAGATCGGCGACCTCCTCGATCCGCGGCATCGGCGCGATCGCCCCGGCCCCGCCGAAGGCCTTGTCGACCTCGTTGGCGGAGAACGGCAGGAACGGGCTGAGCACGAGGTTCAGGTCGGCGACGCACTGGGCCATCACGTGCAGTACGGTGCCGAGGCGGGCCGGGTCGTCCTTGATCTTCCACGGCTCGGTGTCGGAGACGTACTTGTTGACCTCCGCGACGGCCCGCATCGCCTCGCCGATCGCCTGCTTCTGGCGGTGCCGGCCGATCAGGTCCCCGACCGTGTCGAAGGCGGCCGCGGTGGCGTCGAGGACCGCCCGGTCCTCGGCGGTCAGCTCAGCTGCGGCCGGGATCTCCCCGAAGTTCTTCGCGATCAGGTTGGCGGTGCGGTTGACGAGGTTGCCCCAGCCGGCGACCAGCTCGTCGTTGGTACGGCGCACGAATTCCGCCCAGGTGAAGTCGGAGTCCTGGTTCTCCGGGCCCGCGGCGGCGACGAAGTAGCGGAACGCGTCGGGTTGGTAGCGCGCGAGCAGGTCGTGCACGTAGATGACGACCTTCTTCGACGACGAGAACTTCCGGCCCTCCATCGTGAGGAACTCGCTGGAGACCACCTCGGTCGGCAGGTTGAGCACGCCGTACTCGCGCGGCTCGCCGCCCTTGTCGCCCCTGCCGGCATAGGCGAGCAGCTCGGCCGGCCAGATCTGCGAGTGGAAGGTGATGTTGTCCTTGCCCATGAAGTAGTAGGACTCGGCGGGCGTGGGGCCGGTCGAGGGGTTCCACCAGGCCCGCCACGCCTCCGGGTCACCGCTGCGGCGGGCCCACTCGATCGACGCCGAGAGGTAGCCGATGACGGCGTCGAACCAGACGTAGAGCTTCTTGGTCGGATTCTCCCGCCACCCGTCCAGCGGTACGGCGATGCCCCAGTCGATGTCGCGCGTCATCGCCCGCGGACGGATCTCGTCGAGGATGTTCTTCGAGAACCGGATCACGTTCGGCCGCCACAGGCCGGTCGCCTCACGCTCGTCGAGCCACTCCTGGAGCGCGTCCGCGAGCGCCGGCAGGTCGAGGAAGAAGTGCTGGGTCTCGATGAACTCGGGTGTCTCGCCGTTGATCTTCGACCGCGGGTCGATCAGGTCGTGCGGGTCGAGCTGGTTGCCGCAGTTGTCGCACTGGTCGCCGCGGGCGCCCTCGTAGCCGCAGATCGGGCAGGTGCCCTCGATGTAGCGGTCGGGCAGGGTGCGGCCGGTCGACGGCGAGATCGCCCCGTAGGTCGTCTGCTCGACGAAGTAGCCGTTCTCGTACACGCCGAGGAAGAGCTCCTGCACCACGGCGTGGTGGTTGCGGGTCGTCGTACGCGTGTAGAGGTCGTAGCTGACGCCCAGGCCCACGAGGTCCTCGACGATGAGCCGGTGATTCTTGTCGGCCAGCTCCTGCGGGGTCATCCCCGCCTCGTCGGCGGCGATCAGGATCGGCGTGCCGTGCTCGTCGGACCCCGAGACCATGAGCACGTCGCTGCCCGCCATCCGCTGGTAGCGGCTGAAGACGTCGGACGGCACGCCGAAGCCGGCCACGTGGCCGATGTGGCGGGGCCCATTGGCGTACGGCCAGGCGACGGCGGAGAGGACATGCGTCATGGGGAGGATCCTATTGACTCGGTCGCCGGACCTCGCGGCCGGCGACCGACTCAGCGGCGACCAGCCCCCTAGCTGAAGTCCAGATCCCCCGTGCGCGAGCGCTTGAGCTCGTAGAAGTAGGGGAACGACGCGACCGCGACCGTGCCGTCCCAGAGCCGGCCGGCGTCCTCGCCCCGCGGGATCCTCGAGAGGACGGGACCGAAGAACGCGCTGCCGTTGACGTGGATGGTCGGCGTGCCGACGTCGTTGCCGACCGCGTCCATCCCCTCGTGGTGGGAGCGGGCCACCGCGTCGTCGTACGACGGGTCACCGGCCGCCTCGACCAGGTCCGGGTCGAGGCCGACCTCGTCGAGGACCTCGGCGATCAGGGCGAGCCCGCCGTCGGGCTGCTCGTGGAGCGTGCGGCCCTCGATGTGGATCCGCTGCCCGAAGGCGTCGTAGAGCGGACGGAGCACCTTGTCGCCGTAGCGCTCCTGGGCGGCGACCAGCACCCGGACCGGTCCCCAGGCAGGGGCGAGCATGGTGCGGTAGTCGTCGGGGATGTCGCGGTCCTTGTTGAGGTAGGCCAGCGACATGACGTGCCAGTGCACCTCGACGTCCCGGACCTGCTCGACCTCGAGGATCCAGCGGGACGTGATCCAGGCGAACGGGCAGAGGGGGTCGAACCAGAGATCAGCGCGGTTGGTCATGTCCACCCAACCCCGTCCCGCCCCGGCAGCATTCCCCGCACGGGGGTGGGACACCGGGCCACGGCCCGGTCAGCGCAGGACGACCGAGCCTGCGAACCACCGCTGCAGGACGACGTCGTTGCCGAGGTAGTGCACGCCGAGCGGCTTCTCGCCGCGCGCCAGCGGGCCGAACCGGACCGTGCTGGCGCGACCGTCGACGAGGTCCACCCGCTTCAGGTAGCGACCGACCCGCATCCGCACCTGCCCGTCGACGGTGTCGACGCCGGGAGCGGTCACCCGGGCCGTCACGACCACGTAGCGGCCGCGAACGGCGGTGCGCACGGTGATCGTCGGGCGCACGGTGACGCGGCCCGTGTTCGGCACGGTCTCGACGAGCGGTCGGTAGTCGGGCCGGGTGACCTCGGTCTGCACCGTGACGATCCGGCCCACGTCGGCCGCGCCGAGGCGGTAGCGCAGATGGGTCGCGCCGGGGATCGGGACGCCGTCGCGCAGCCACTGGTGGGTGACCGTCGCGTCCGCGGGCGTGTAGGTCCCGGGCCGTACGGCGAGCACCCGGCCGGCCTGCGCGATGCCGGCGATCGTCGTCGGGCTGGTCACCTCGATCGTGCCGGCGAGCACCGGGCCGACCTTGCCGGGAGCGCTCATCTTCGCGGCCCGGTAGCCGTCCTTCCGGGCGACCACGACGGCCTGGACGCGCTTCCCGACGTGCTCGGGCAGCAGCGTCAGCTCGGCCGTGCTGGCGTCCGGCACGCGCACCCCGTCGACGAACCAGCGCCAGGTGAGGTCGGGGTCCGGCAGGTTCCACGTGCCACCCGTCGCGGTCAGGGCGTTGCCGGCGATCGGCTCACCCGAGATGAGCGGTCGGTCGGCGGGGACCAACGTGCCCTTGGCCACGGAGGTCGTGGGCTCGGTGGTGACGGTCACCGGCGTGTAGCCCGACCGGGTGGCGGTGACGCGGACCGAGATGCGCTTGCCGTAGTCCGCGGCGACCGGCGTGTAGCTGCGTCGGGTCGCGCCCGGGATCACCTCGCCGCCGGCGAGCCACTCGTAGCGGAAGCTCGCGGTGGCGTTCCACGTGCCCGGCGCCGCGGTGAGGGTGGAGCCGACGGTCGGTGTGCCGGAGACCGTGGCGGGCTCGGACTGCCGCAGCTGCTTGTCGGTGAAGTGGATGAAGCCGGTGGGCCACCGCCCGCTCGACTTCGTCACCCGGCGCCAGTGGAACGTGCCGCCCCAGCTGTCCTCGGAGATGATGATCTCGCTCGACGACACGACCCGCTCGACGTAGGCGACGTGGCCCGCGGACCCGCTGCCGTTGTCGTAGCGGCCCCACCAGGCGATCGCCCCGACGTTGGGGACCTGGTCGGTGATCGACCTCATCTCCAGGCCCCACTCGCTCGCATTGCCGCCGCCGCTCCACGGGCGGGTCGCGGGGCCGCCGTCCTTGATCACCCGGTAGGCGACGTAGTTGGTGCAGTTGTGGCCGGCGTACATCCGCCAGTACATCCGCCCGCTGACCGCGCCGTAGCCCGCGTCCGAGTAGCCGGCGCTGCGGCATCCGGAGTAACCGCTGCAGAAGTAGGTCGTCGCTGCCGATGGGGTGACCGGGACCGTGGTCCCCGTCGTCCGGGGCAGGCCCCCGACGAACACCAGAACGGTCGCGAACAAGGCGCTGGCAGCCATCGAGGTCCCCCAGCGCACGGCCCTACCCCGGTTGCGCATGTCGAACACCATCGGCCACATCCGCCCCGTTGCGCAACAAAAACCCCGAAAAACTCACCTGTCACTGGCGTGTCGCGTTGACATTTCAGAGTTACACCGTTGTAGTTCGCCGCTCGCGACCTGCGGGTGCGCCCGTTTGTCTGACAATGTGGCCCGGGTGCAAGGATGGCCGGCATGCCCGGCACCAACCTCACCCGCGACGAGGCCGCCACCCGCGCAGCCCTCGTCGACGTGACCTCCTACGTCATCGACCTCGACCTCTCCGACGCCACCAGCGACGGGGTCGAGACCTTCGGGTCCACCACGACCCTCGCCTTCACCTGCCGCCAGCCCGGCGCGAGCACCTTCGCCGACCTGGTCGACGCGACGGTCCACGAGATCACGCTCAACGGCGTGACGCTCGATCCCGCGACGTCGTACGCCGACAGCCGGATCACGCTGCCCGACCTGCAGGCCGAGAACGTGCTCGTCGTGCGCGCCGACTGCGCCTACTCGCACACCGGCGAGGGCCTCCACCACTTCGTCGACCCCGCCGACGGCCGGGTCTACCTCTACTCGCAGTTCGAGGTCCCGGACGCCCGCCGCGTCTACACCACGTTCGAGCAGCCCGACCTCAAGGCGCCGTTCACCTTCAACGTCACCGCGCCGGCCCACTGGAAGGTCGTCTCCAACGCGCCGACCCCGGAGCCGTCCCCGACGGGCTCGACCAATGCCCGCGGCGAGGACGTCGCGGCCTGGCGCTTTCCGGCGACCAAGCCGATGTCGACCTACATCACCGCGATCGTCGCCGGCGACTACCACGAGGTCCAGGACGTCTACGAGGGCAAGCACGGCACGATCCCGCTCGGGCACTACTGCCGGCAGTCGCTCAAGGACTACCTCGAGCGCGACCGCGAGGAGATCGTCACCCTGACGAAGCAGGGCTTCGAGTTCTTCGAGGACGCCTTCGGCTACCCCTACCCCTTCGGCAAGTACGACCAGCTCTACGTGCCGGAGTACAACATGGGCGCGATGGAGAACGCCGGCTGCGTGACCCTCCGTGACGAGTACCTCCCCCGCTCGCGGCAGCCGCGCTCGTTCTACGAGTTCCGCGCCTCGGTGATCCTGCACGAGATGGCGCACATGTGGTTCGGCGACCTCGTGACCATGAAGTGGTGGGACGACCTCTGGCTCAACGAGTCCTTCGCCGAGTGGGCCTGCTACCACGCCGAGGCGCTCGCGACGTCGTACGACGACGCGTGGACCGGGTTCACCAACGCCCGCAAGCAGACCGGCTACCGCGCGGACTCCCTGCCCTCGACGCACCCGATCGCGGCCGACAACTTCGACCTGCATGCGGTCGAGGTGAACTTCGACATGATCACCTACGCCAAGGGCGCGTCGGTGCTCAAGCAGCTCGTCGCGTGGGTCGGCCTCGAGCCGTTCCTGGCGGGGCTGCGGCAGTACTTCCACGACCACGAGTTCGCCAACACCGAGTTCTCCGACCTGCTCACCGCGCTCGAGAAGGCGTCGGGCCGCGAGCTCGGCGGCTGGGCGCAGGAGTGGCTGCAGACGGCCGGCACGAACACCCTCTCCCCCGCGTTCGAGCTCACCGAGCAGGGCACCTACGGCTCCTTCGCGATCGTCCAGACCGCGCCGGAGGACCACCCGACGCTGCGGCGCCACCGACTGGGCATCGGCTTCTACAACGCCGAGTCGTCGGGCGAGGGGCGGCTGGTCCGCACCGACTACGTCGAGGTCGACGTCGAGGGCGGGCGCACCGAGCTCGACGAGCTCGTCGGTCGCGCCCAGCCCGAGCTGCTCCTGATCAACGACCAGGACCTCGCCTTCGCCAAGATCCGGCTCGACGAGCGGTCCCGCGAGACGGCGATCGCGCGCCTCTCCGGCCTCGACGACTCCCTGGCCCGCGCACTGGTGTGGAGCGCCGCGTGGGACATGACCCGCGACGCCGAGCTGTCCGCCACGGACTTCGTCGAGCTCGTGCTCGGCAACATCGGCCAGGAGACCGACGCCTGGGGCGTCAGCCGGATCCCCGTCTACGCGGCCCAGGCGGTCACCCTCTACAGCGACCCCGCGACACGCGCCGACCTCGCCGCACGGTGGGAGCGCGGGCTGCGCGCCCTGCTCGACGCCGCGGAGCCCGGCACCGACCACCAGCTGACCTTCGCGCGGGCGTTCGCGGGCGCCGCCACCAGCGACGAGGCCGTTGCCGAGCTCGAGGCGCTCCTCGACGGCAGGCTCGTGCTCGAGGGGCTCGCGGTCGACCAGGACCTGCGCTGGAGCCTGCTCGCGGCGCTCGCCCGGGTGGGCCGTGCTGATGACGCACGGATCGACGCCGAGCTGGCCCGGGACAACACCATCTCCGGGCAGGAGAAGTCGGCGGCGGCGCGAGCCGCCCAGCCGACCGCCGCCGCGAAGGAACGGGCCTGGAACCAGGCGCTGCTCGACCCGTCGGTGCCCAACGAGACGCAGCGCAGCGTGGTGCACGCGTTCTGGCAGCCGGGCCAGGAGGAGGTGCTGGCGCCGTACGTCGAGCGCTACCTCGCCGAGGTCGCCGGCACCTGGGAGCGCCTGGGCGCGCACAAGGCGTCCACCGCACTGGAGTTCATCTTCCCGCGACTGGTCGCCACGCAGGCGACGCTCGACGCCGTCGACGCCTGGCTGGCGGAGAACGCCGACGCCGTCAACGCCGGCGCGGTGCGCTACGTCCGCGAGGGCCGGGCCGACGTCGCCCGGGCGCTGGCCGCCCAGGCCAGGGACGCCGCGGATCGCGCGCAGGACTGACGTACGACGCAGGACGGCCCGGCTCCCCGAGGGGGTGCCGGGCCGTCCTGCGTCGTCGATCAGTCGCGGGCGAGCTCGCCCAGCAGCTCGATGCCACGGTCCAGGCCGCCGGCGAGGTCGCCGTGGGCGAAGCGCTCGGTCATCGCGACGACCGCCTGCTGCGACTCCTCGTCGGTGAGCCGCTCGCGGGTGTGACCGCCCGTGACGATCTCGACCACGCGACGGTCGGGGTCGACCATGACCAGGATGCTGCGCGAGGGCAGGACCAGGGTGTTGTGGAGGCTCGTGGCGAAGTCGCGCGGGTCGCCGGAGACGGCACCCACGAACACCGAGATCTCGGCGCGACAGGCCTGCTCGGCCTTGCGGATCGTGACGTCGAGCGCCGCGCGCTCGGTGGCGTTGAGTGCCGTGGTGCGCATGGTCGCGGACTACCAGCTGCCGCCGGCGCCGCCGGCCTTGGAGTCCTCGGAGTCGGGAGCCGCGAGCTCACCGGCTGCCTTCCGCGGACCACCGAGCCACTGGCTCTCGGGCTGCAGCGCGTCGGGGCTGAGGTCCTCGCCGCGGGCGAGGGCGGGGCCGACGTAGAGCAGGGTGATGACGACGAACACCAGCAGCGGCACGCCGCCGAGCAGGAGAAACGCGTCCAGCAGGTCCACGTCCGGCTTCGGCTCCCAGCTGCCGGGGCGCGGCTCGGGGGTGTCGGCCGAGGCCGCACCGGCACCCACCAGGACGAGGACGGCGCTGGCCCCCAGCAGGGAGCACAGGGCGATGAGGCGTCGTACGACAGTGCTGGTCACGGGAGGAGGATATCGGCAGCGCGCCCGCGGCGCAGGGGTGGTGCCCGCCATGGACCTCATTACCCCTTTGGAACACTGGTGGCCATGGCTTCGACTGCGCTGTCCGTCCTGCCCATGGCCAGTCCCTGCGCCGAGGGTGAGCAGGTCTGCGAGCTGACCTGGGACTGGACCGGCAACAGCCGGCTCGCGGACTGGTCCGACGTCCTCATCGGTGCGCCGCTCGCCGTCCTCGGCCTCGTCCTCCTCGGGTTCGTGTTCCGCTGGGTGATGCACCGCCTCGTCGACCGGGTCGCCCGCCGGGCCGAGCGCGGGGTGCTCCCCGAGCGCGTCGAGACGGTCGTCACGGCGCGGCGCAAGCAGCGGGCCGCCACGATGGCGGGCCTGCTGAAGAGCATCATCACCTTCGTCGTCGCCGCGGTCGTGGGCACGATGGTGCTCAGCGAGATCGGGGTCGACATCGCGCCCATCATCGCCAGCGCCGGCATCATCGGCATCGCGCTCGGCTTCGGCGCCCAGTCCCTGGTGAAGGACTTCCTCGCGGGGATCTTCGTCTTCATCGAGGACCAGTACGGCGTCGGCGACGTGGTCGACGTCGGGGAGGCCAACGGCACCGTCGAGGCGGTGACCCTGCGGATGACGCGGCTGCGCGACATCGACGGCACCGTCTGGTACGTCCCCAACGGGGAGATCGTCCGCGTCGGCAACAAGAGCCAGAACTGGTCGCGCGCCGTCGTCGACGTCGGCGTCGGGTACGGCGAGGACCTGGCCCGGGTGCAGCGGGTGCTCCGCGAGGTCGCCCACGACCTGTGGGAGGACGAGGACTTCACCCACGTGATCATCGAGGAGCCGGAGGTGACCGGCGTCGAGATGCTGGCCGCCGACTCCGTGACGATCCGGGTGCTGGTCAAGACCGCGCCGCTGGAGCAGTGGGCCGTCGCGCGCGCCCTGCGGCAGCGGATCAAGGCGCGCTTCGACCACGAGGGCATCGAGATCCCGTTCGCCCAGCGGGTGGTCTGGCACCGCGAGGACCGGCGCCAGCACGATCACGACCGGGCCGACCAGGCCGACCAGGCCGACCGGGCCGACACCCGAGCCCCCGCGAACGGCCGCGAGGGATGATGGACCCCGTGGAGCAGGAGCAGACCTTCTACGACGAGATCGGCGGGTTCGAGACCATCCGCAGGATCGTGGCCAGGTTCTACGAGGGGGTGGCCGGGGACGAGGTGCTGCGCCCGATGTACCCCGAGGCGGACCTCGGGCCGGCCGAGGAGCGCTTCCTGCTCTTCCTCGTGCAGTACTGGGGCGGCCCGACGACGTACTCGCAGCAGCGCGGCCACCCGCGGCTGCGAATGCGGCACGCGCCGTTCGCGGTCGACACCGATGCCCGCGACCGCTGGCTCGGCCACTTCCGGGCCGGACTCGACAGCGTGGACCTGACCCCCGAGCAGGACGCCCGGTTCTGGGAGTACGTGACCCACGCGGCGAACTTCATGATCAACACGCCGGGCTGATCGCACTCCGGGCATGGCTGGAAAAGATTTCCGGCGGGCATGTAACGCAGGGACGCCGTCGCAACAGGTACTCCACGAGGGGCAACCCTCCCGTCGTGTCAGGGCACGTCCACGACGGCACATCTCGAGAGTGGACCGATGAACCGACCGGACTGGATCGAGACGCTGCGCGCAGACCTGCGCCCGGTGGATCCGGATCCGGTGCTGCTCGCGCAGCTGACGCAGTTGAGCGCTCGCTCGACGGCGCCCGCTCCGCGACCGGGTCGGTCGGTTGGAGCGCGGCTGGCGATGGTGCTGGGGGGTGCGATCGCCGTCGGCGCGACGTCCTGGGCCGCGGGCGCCCTGCCCGGAACGGAATCTCCGTTCGGCCCCGACGAGCGCATCACGCACCAGCCGACCGACCCGAAACCCGGGAGCACCCGAGCCCCGTCTTCGGATGCCCCCGCGTCGCCCGCCGGCGAACCCACGTCGCCAGCGGGTGACGGCGAGGCCGGTCCCGCGAGCCGTACCCCCACGCTCCCCGGCTCCAGCGGCCCACCCGGCACCAGTCGCGCGCCGGGGGACCCTCCCCTGCCACCGGTCGATCTGCCGACCACCCCGGGCCTCCCGAGCGCCCCGGGCACCCCTCGCCCCTCCGACGTCCCGACGGCCACCGCGCCGCCGGGACTCGGTCTCGTTCCGGGCTCCTCAGCACCCGACAGCGACAGCGGTGAACTCCGCTCCCCCCGGCCGCAGAGAGCGCTGGTGCGCCCGGCCCAGTGACCAGCGACGACGACGTCGTCAGCGCGGCGAAGCGTGGCGACCCCGAGGCATGGCGTGAGCTCTACCGGGCGCACGCCTCCCGACTGCTGCTCTGGCTGCGCACCCGGCCGACCGGCGAGGAGAGTCCCGATGACATCGCGTCGGCGACCTGGCTGGTCGCGGCGGAGAAGGTGGCGCGCTTCCACGGCACGTCCGACGACTTCGGCGGCTGGCTGTTCGGCATCGCCCGCAAGCTCGCCGCCAACGCCCAGCGTCGCGTCGCGCGTCGCGACCGGCTCGTCGTCGACGGTGGCACGCCGCTGACCGATCCCGGTCCCGAGCCCGCGGCCAGTGGCGGCGACTGGGCCCGCCGTCTCCTGGCGACGCTGCCCGAGCGCGAGCGGGACGTGGTGACCTGCCGCGAGGTGCTCGACATGGACGTCGCGGCGACCGCGGCGGCCCTCGACATCAGCACCGTCGCCGTCCGCGTCGCCCACCACCGAGCGCTCAAGAGACTGCGCGGGCAGGTTCAGGAGGAGCCCGTTCCCTGACCCCGTCCGCCCCGGCGCCCGGGCCGTTCCCACGGGGCCGTCGGGAAGTCCCGGGAGAAAGTTTCGCCACCGATGTAACGCCGGGCGAACGCAGCTACATGTACCGGGTGAAGGCAGTCCCCCTCTCGGGTGGGGGCTGACTCCGAGCACCCACCACCACTCACGAGGAAGAGTCGATGACCAGCCTCCACCGGACCGACCAGCTCCGCGTCGCCGTACCGACGCTCGAGCCCGATCCGGTGTTCCTCAACGTGCTGGCCGAGCTGGGCGCGAGCTCACGGCCAGTCACCCCCCGAGCGGCTCGGTCGGCTGGACTCCGGATGATCGTCGCGACGGCCTCGGTGGCCGTGGTCGCGACGGCGACGTGGGCTGCGGGCAGTCCCACCGGCATGGACACCCCACTGTCCCCTGCCGACAGCCCCAGCCACGTGGAGCCCTCCGGCCCGCCGAGTCACGGAAACGTCGGAACCCCACAACCCGACGTGTCCAACTCGCCCGGCAGCCCCCTGTCCCCGGGGCTGCCGGGCACAACCTCGTCCCTTCCCGAGCGCGCGTCGACCGGCGGCACGAGCAGCCCGGACCGCTCCCGCAGCGTCCAGGACGGCCCGCAGAAGCGGAAGAAGAACGGCAAGGCAAAGAAGCACGGCAAGCAGAACGCCACCCTCAACCGGCGGGCCGACCGGCCCCGCCCGGCCGCTTTCCGCAATCTCCGGATCGCCCGGCCGGGCAGCGAGTCCGCAGGCACCGGCACCCCGCACCGACGGGCGGCAGAAAGGTAAAGAAAAACCTTTCGATTCGACCCACTCGAGGGCCCGGACGCGCGACAATACGTGGCAGGTTCGGGCCCTGTTTGTTCGCCGTTGCCAAGTAGGGGTGGGATTCGTCAGTGCGCGCCGACGACGAGCGTGTCGCTGCCGCGAAGGGCGGTGATCCCCTGGCGTGGCGCGAGCTCTACCGCGACCATGCGGGTCGCCTGCTGCTGTGGCTCGAGGCCCGGGCCCTCGCGACCGGGGACGCCCCCGAGGACCTCGCCGCGGCGACGTGGCTGGTGGCCGCGGAGCGGATCGCCGACTTCCACGGCTCCTCCGCCGACTTCGGCGGCTGGCTGTTCGGCATCGCGCGGAACCACGGCGCCAACGCGTGGCGTCGCTCGACCACGCGGGCGCGTGGGCAGGACCTGCTCTCCATCGACTCCGAAGCGGCGGTCGCGGGTCCCGAGGGCGGCCTGATCGCCGACGAGTGGGTGCGCCAGGCGCTGGCGAGCCTGCCGCCACGCGAACGCGACGTCATCGCCTGCCTCGAGGTGCTCGACCTCGACGTCGCGAGCACCGCGTCCGCCCTCGGCATGACCGCGGTCGCCGTACGGGTCGCCCGGCACCGGGCGCTGCGCCGGCTGCGGACCTCGCTCGGGGACACGACCGGGGCGACACCGGACGTGGCACCCGAATAGAACACGTTCTACCCTTGTGCCCATGACGCTGACCGTCTCCGACGACGCCCGTGTGCGGACCCTCGTCCTCGACCGTCCCGAGGCGCTCAACGCCTTCAACGAGGCGCTGTACGACGCCACGGCGGAGGCGCTGCTCGCGGCGGCCGACGACCCCGGTGTGGCCGTCGTGCTGCTGACCGGCGCGGGGCGTGCCTTCAGCGCGGGCACCGACCTGGTCGAGATGCACCGCATCGCGACCGATCCCGGCTTCGAGCGCGGCAACCACGGCTTCGTCGGCCTCGTCGACGCCCTCGTCGACTTCCCCAAGCCGCTCGTGGTCGCCGTCAACGGGATCGCCCTCGGGATCGGCGCGACGATCCTCGGCTTCGCCGACCTGGCCCTCATGTCGAGCACCGCCCGGCTGAAGTGCCCGTTCACGTCCCTCGGCGTCGCGCCGGAGGCCGCGTCGTCGTACCTCTTCCCCGCACTGGTCGGCCGTCAGGAGGCCGCGTGGGCGCTGCTCTCGTCGGAGTGGATCGACGCCGACCAGGCGCGCCGGATGGGCTTGGTCTGGCGGGTCTGCGAGCCAGCGGACCTGCTGGCCACCGCGCACCAGCACGCCGCGCTCCTCGCCGCACGACCGATCTCCTCGCTCGTCGCCGTGAAGCGCACCATGGCCGAGCCCCACCGCGCCGCGATCCGCGAGGCCCGCGACCGCGAGAACGCGGCGTTCGCCGAACTGATGGGCGGACCCGCCAACCTCGAGGCCCTCAGCGCCTTCGCCGAGGGCCGGGAGCCGGACTTCTCCGCGCTGCCGCCCGGCTGGTGACCCGCGTGTGCCCGACGGTCCGGCGGGGCGGCGAGGCGCTGGTCAGGACAGCAGTTGGCTGCCCAGGACCTCGATGATCGCCTCGCGGTAGCCCGGCGGCGGGACGACCGACTGCTGGGTCGCCGGGTCGAAGAAGACCAGGGCCGCCCGGGACCGGGCCAGCACGCGCTCCCCCGCGGGGTCGGCGGCGTCGACGATCTCCGCCTCGATCGTCATCGACTTGTTGCCCACCCGGGTCACGGCCGACCAGCAGTCGTAGGGCTCGGAGCGCAGGACCATCGGGGCGACGTACTCGATGTCGGTCTGCGCAACCACGACGTGGAGGCGCGGGAAGTCCCGGACTGCGCGGCGCAGGTGCGCGAACGCGGCGATCCGGCCCTCCTGGAAGTACTCGACGTACTTCACGTTGTTGACGTGGCGGTAGATGTCGATGTCGGAGAACCTGACCGCCACCGGGTAGTGCTGCGCAGCCTCGCGCGGCACCGTGGTCCGGACCGGCAGCACCCGCTGACCGCCGGGCTCGGCGTACGGCGCCAACGCCTGCCGCTCCGCGTCAGTGACCCGGCGCGGCAGCCCGGTGTCGATCTCGAACGGGGCCAGCACGGTCCGGGCCCGCAGGTAGACGACCCGGCCACCGTCGTCGGTCTCGTGATAGATCTCGTGGTCCAGCGTGAAGCTGGCCGCCCGCAGATCGCTCACCCAGGTGTCGACCGAGACCGTCGCGGTCCGGTACAGCAGTGGCGCGACGAAGCTGACCTCGTGGCGGACCACGACGAGACCGACGCCCTCCTGGCGCTCCACGCCGGCGGCGTGCAGGCAGGCGCGGATCATCGCGCCGCGGGCCTCCTGGAGGTAGTCGACGTACTGCACGTTGTTGACGTGGCCGAGCAGGTCGAGGTCAGCCCAGCGCAGGGGGCAGTCGTAGCGGTGCCGCACGCCCAGCATGGTTCCACGCGTTCGCACCGGCGCTGCTCACGGACCACGTGCCGGTCGCCGGGATGTGGCATCCGCCACGGCTGCAACCTGTTGCAGAATCCGCCTACTAGTCTGTTCGGGTTCTGCCGTTCACCGGACCATCCCCGCTCACCGAGGAGTGCCCATGCCCGAGGCCGTCATTGTTTCCGCCGCCCGTACGCCGATCGGCCGCGCCAACAAGGGCTCGTTGAAGGACTTCCGTCCCGACGACCTGACCGCGTTCATCGCGCAGGCCGCGCTGGACAAGGTCCCCGCCCTCGACCCGAAGGACGTCGACGACTTCTACCTCGGCGTGGGCCTGCCCGGCGGTGAGGCCGGCAACAACATGGCCCGGATCGTCACCACCCTGATGGGCACCGAGATCCCCGGCGCCACCATCACCCGCTACTGCTCCTCCTCGGTGCAGACCTCGCGGATGGCCTTCCACGCGATCAAGGCCGGCGAGGGCGACGTGTTCATCTCCGCCGGCGTCGAGACGGTGTCGCGCTTCCAGTTCGGTACGTCGGACCACATCCCGAACACCCGGAACCCGCTCTTCGCCGACGCCGAGACCCGCACCAAGGAGTACGCCGAGGGCGGCAAGGTCTGGCACGACCCCCGCGAGGACGGCCTGCTGCCCGACATCTACATCGCGATGGGCCAGACGGCCGAGAACGTCGCGTCGATCCGCGGCCTCAAGCGCGAGGACCTCGACCACTTCGGCGTCCGGTCGCAGAACCTCGCCGAGAAGGCCATCGCCGACGGCTTCTGGGAGCGCGAGATCACCCCGGTCACCCTCGCCGACGGCACCGTCGTGTCCAAGGACGACGGCCCCCGCGCCGGCGTCACCTACGAGGCGCTCTCCGGCCTGCAGCCGGTGTTCCGCCCCGACGGCGTGGTCACCGCGGGCAACTGCTGCGCGCTCAACGACGGCGCCGCCGCGGTCGTCATCATGTCCGACACCAAGGCCGCCGAGCTCGGGCTGACGCCGCTCGCCCGGATCGTGTCGACCGGCGTCTCCGGCCTCTCCCCCGAGATCATGGGCCTCGGCCCGGTCGAGGCGACCCGCAACGCGCTCAAGCACGCCAACATGACCATCGACGACATCGACCTCGCCGAGATCAACGAGGCCTTCGCCGCCCAGGTGCTGCCCTCGGCCGAGGACCTCGGCATCCCGATCGAGAAGCTCAACGTCAACGGCGGCGCGATCGCCGTCGGCCACCCCTTCGGCATGACCGGCGCCCGTCTCCAGAACACCCTGATCAACTCGCTGCAGTGGCACGACAAGTCCACCGGCCTGATCACCATGTGCGTCGGCGGCGGACAGGGCATGGCGATGATCCTGGAGCGCATGAGCTGAACTGGGGCCCGCCGAGGAACGAGGCGGGACCCGGATCAGGCGGGCGGGTCGTACCTTCGGTGCATGAGCATCGAGGTGCGGCCCGCCGCCGTTTTCGAGGACGTGAAGGCGCTGGTCGGGCCGAAGCGTCCTGACGCGAGCGTCTGCTGGTGCCTGAGTTACCGCATCCCGTCGAAGGTCAACAACGCGATGCGCGGCCCGGAGCGCGGGGCCTTCGTGGCGCGGCTGCTCGAGGACGGCCCGCTCGGTGTGCTCGCCTACGACGGCGACGTACCCGTCGGCTGGGCCGCGGTGGCCCCGCGCGCCGACACCACCTTCGCCCGGAACCGGAGGATCCCCCACGTCGACGACCTCCCCGTGTGGTCACTGTGGTGCATCCGGGTCCGTCCCGGGCACCGCGGCAAGGGCATCTCGCACGCCCTCATCGAGGGTGCGATCGAGCACGCGAGGGCGGGCGGCGCGCCCGTGCTCGAGGCCTACCCGCTCGACAACGGCGACGCGCGCGTCGACCTGACGATGGCGTACGCCGGCCTGCGCGCCAACTTCGAGGCCGCCGGCTTCGAGAAGGTCGCCGACACGGCCTCCGTCCTCAGCGGGCACCCACGGGTCGTCATGCGCAAGGACCTCCGCGACGGCACGACCGGCAACCGCGCCGACGGGACTGCCTGACCCCGTCGGGATCCGGGTCGGCCATAGACTGGGGCCGTGACCGACGAGACCGCCGCTGTCGTGCCGCTGCACGGCGAACCACGGTGGCTCGACGCGGACCAGCAGCAGGCCTGGCGGTCGTTCCTGCTCGGCACCACCCTCATCCTCGACCGCCTCGACGAGGACCTGCGCCGCGACCACAGCCTCTCCGCGGTGGAGTACGAGATCCTCGTCCGGCTCTCCGAGTCCGACGGCCAGCTCCGGATGGCGCGACTGGCCGCCGCCCTCGCCCACAGCCGCAGCCGGGTCACCCACACGGTCAAGCGGATGGAGGCCAGCGGCCTGGTGCAGCGCGCCGGCTCCCCCGACGACGGCCGCGGCGTGATCTGCCAGCTCACCGACGCCGGCGCCGCGATGCTGCGCACCGCCGCTCCGAGCCACGTCGAGACCGTCCGCCAGTCGCTCATCGACCTGGTGGACCCCGATGACCTGATGGCCCTGAGCCGCGTGATGAACGCCGTGTGCGACCAGTTGATCGCCGACCACCCCGAGCGCGAGCTGCGCTGATCCCACCCGGCTCCGCCGGGCGCCTGCGGCGCCTCGGGGGGCTCTGCCGGGCGCCTGCGGCGCCTCGGGGGGCTCTGCCGGGCGCCTGCGGCGCCTCCCGCCGGATCCCCCGCGGAGGCTCTGAGCGGGGGCCCCGCCGTCGGCGTCCTGACCCTGCCACGCCACGGAAGTCACACGCAGACGCCGACGGCACCCCGATTCGCCTCCGCGGGGGTCCGGCGTCCGGCGCCTCCGGCGCCCGGCAGAGCCGTCGTCACGTCGCCTCCGGCGCCCGGCGGAGCCGTCGTCACGTCGCCTCCGGCGCCCGGCGAAGCCGCGTCGACGGCAAGGGCGGGCCCGGAGGGTCCGTCCGCTGCCGTCGACTGGGCGACGCGCTCGCGCCCCGGCACCACCAACCATGGCTTGCCGCCAGTCCAACCGAGGTCCTACGCAAGCCAACCGCGAGCGCGGCAGCGCGGCGCCCCGCGGCGAAGCCGCGTCGACGGCAAGGGCGGGCCCGGAGGGTCCGTCCGCTGCCGTCGACTGGGCGACGCGCTCGCGCCAACCAGTCAGTCGCGGGTGAGGCGGCGGTGGGTGACGCGGTGGGGGCGGGCGGCCTCGACGCCGAGGCGCTCCACCTTGTTCTCCTCGTAGGAGGCGAAGTTGCCCTCGAACCAGAACCACTCACCCTCGTTCTCCTCGGTGCCCTCCCAGGCGAGGATGTGGGTGGCGACGCGGTCGAGGAACCAGCGGTCGTGGGAGGTGACCACGGCACAGCCGGGGAAGTCGAGCAGGGCGTCCTCGAGGGAGGACAGGGTCTCGACGTCGAGGTCGTTGGTCGGCTCGTCGAGGAGCAGCATGTTGCCGCCCTGCTTGAGGGTGAGCGCGAGGTTGAGGCGGTTGCGCTCACCGCCGGAGAGGACGCCGGCCTTCTTCTGCTGGTCGGGGCCCTTGAAGCCGAACGACGCGACGTAGGCGCGGCTGTTCATCTCGAAGTTGGCGACCTTGATGAAGTCCAGGCCGTCGGAGACGACCTCCCAGACGTTCTTGTTGGGGTCGATGCCGCCGCGGCTCTGGTCGACGTAGGAGATCTTGACGGTCTGGCCGACGTTCAGCTTGCCGGAGTCGGGCTGCTCGCTGCCGGTGATCATTCGGAACAGGGTGGTCTTGCCGACGCCGTTCGGGCCGACGACGCCGACGATGCCGGCGCGGGGCAGGGTGAAGGAGATGTCGTTCCAGAGGATCCGGTCCTCGAAGCCCTTGGTGAGGTGCTCGGCCTCGAGGACCACGTCGCCCAGGCGCGGGCCGGGCGGGATGTTGATGTCGGCGGCGTCGATCTTGCGGGCCTTGTCGGCCTCGGCGGCCATCTCCTCGTAGCGCTGGAGGCGGGCCTTGGACTTGGTCTGCCGGGCCTTGGCGTTGGAGCGGACCCACTCCAACTCCTTCTCCAGCATCTTGGCGCGCTTGGCGTCCTTGGCGCCCTCGACCTTGAGGCGCTCCTTCTTCGTCTCGAGGTAGGTGGAGTAGTTGCCCTCGTAGCCGTGGATGGCGCCGCGGTCGACCTCGGCGATCCACTGGGCGACGTTGTCGAGGAAGTAGCGGTCGTGGGTCACGGCCAGCACGGCGCCGGGGTAGGACTTGAGGTGGCCCTCGAGCCACTGGACCGACTCGGCGTCGAGGTGGTTGGTGGGCTCGTCGAGGAGCAGCAGGTCGGGCTGCTGCAGGAGCAGCTTGCAGAGCGCGACCCGGCGGCGCTCACCACCGGAGAGGTTGTCCACGAGCGCGTCCGAGGGCGGGCAGCGCAGCGCGTCCATCGCCTGCTCGAGGCGGCTGTCGAGGTCCCAGGCGTTGATGTTGTCGAGCTCGGTCTGCAGCTCGCCGGTCTCCGCCATGAGGGCGTCCTGGTCGGCGTCCGGGTCGCCCATCTCCATGTAGGCGTCCTCGAGGCGCTTCATCTTCGCCTTGGTGTCGGCGACCGCCTCCTCGACGTTCTCCAGCACCGTCTTGCCCTCGGTGAGCGGCGGCTCCTGCTGGAGCATGCCGACCGTGGCGTCGGGGTCGCGGACGATGTCGCCGTTGTTGGGCTGGTCGAGACCCGCCATCAGCTTGAGCAGCGACGACTTGCCCATGCCGTTGGGGCCGACGACGCCGATCTTGGCCCCGTGCAGGAACGACAGCGTGACGTTGTCGAGGACCACCTTGTCGCCGTGCGCCTTGCGCACGTTGCGGAGGGAGAGGACGTACTCAGCCATGGGCCAAGGCTACGCAGCGGCGCTCTCGCCTCCGTGGCCGGGGTCAGCGGCGGGAGCGGCCTTCACGAACGACGACGTGCCCCGCGTGAGGTCGTGGCCGATCGTGAAGGCGTCGATCTCGAGGGCGACCACCTCGACGTTCGACTTGTTGACGTAGGTGCGGTGGTTGAGGCGGCCGTGCACGACGACGGCGTCACCCTGCCGCAACGACCGCCCGGCGTGCTCGGCGAGGCGGCGCCAGGCGCTCACGCCGTACCACTGCGTCTCGCTGTCGACCCACTGCCCGGTGACCCGGTTGAAGTGCCGGGGCGTGCAGCCGATCCGGAAGTTCAGCACGGTGTTGCCCGCGACGTCGCGCGCCACCGGCGTCGACGCGATCCAGCCCTGGATCGTCACGACCGTCTCGTTGACCATCGCCGAGGTCCTCTCTGCCCGCCGGCCACCCGTGTGACCGGTCGGAACCAGTGGACCGCGGCGGGGCGACGTACGGAATCGATCCGGTCGCGGCCTGTGGACGACGTCCGCGCCGAGGGGCGTCTGTGGACGGTTGGCGTCGCTCCCGGGGACGCGTGGGACGCCCGGTGCCGTCGAGGCGTCAGGTCCGGGCGGCGGAGATCCCGCGCCGGAAGGCGGCGTAGGAGCGCAGTTCCCCGGTGAGGGGCGCGACCACGACGTCGTCGAGGACGTCGTGCACCACGCCGCGCAGCCGGTGGTCGGCGGCGTCGGCACGGGCCCGCGCGAGGCCGCCGACCAGGGATCGACCGACGAGGGCGAGGAGCAGGCCGAGGACCAGTGCTGCTCCGGCCAGGAGCGGCGGCACCGGGAGCCCGGCGACCTCCGGGAGGTCGGCCAGCCGGCCGCGCAGCGCCGCGTAGCCCCACCAACCGAGGCCGGCGACGAGCGCCAGCAGGAGCAGCCAGTGCAGCAGCCGGACGAGGACCAGCCAGAACGGGAGCCGACCACCGAGGTCGACGCTGCCGAGCTCGCGGTCCAGGCGGTCGGCGAGCTCCGGCAGGCGGTCGGTGGCGGCAGCCCGCACGTGCGGCGACCAGGCGGGGCCGACGCCGTCGCCGGCCTCGTCGGTCAGGGCGCGCACGGCCGTGTCGGCCGTCGGGCGGTCGACCGGGGCGACCCGCGGGTCGCGGTCGAGCGCCTCCACGTCGGGGTCGCGGCGCTGGAGCAACTGCAGCGGCGGCCAGGCCACGGCGCCGCGCGCCCTGGAGCCGACGCTGCGCTCGATGGCGTCCACCACGGCCGAGACGCCGGCCGCGTCCGCCACCGCGTCCTCGAGCCGGCGTACCCGCGAGACGTCGAGGTCGCGCGGCGCCTCGGCGCCGCCCACGGCCTCGAGCCGGCCGGCGGCAGCCGCGATGTCGGCCTCGACCCGCCCCGTCGTGCTGCGCTTGTCCTGGACGCGGCGCTGGATCTCCGCCCGGAGCTCGGCCATCCCGATGCCCTCGCGGGCGGAGATCGGCAGCACCGTGACGTCCGGGAGGCCGTCGGCGGCCAGCAGCCGGCGTACGTCGTCGACCATGGCCTGACGACGCTCCTCCGGCACCGTGTCGATGTGGTTGAGCGCCACCAGGATGACGTCCTGGTGGGTCGCCATCGGCTTGAAGTAGCGGTCGTGGACCGCGGCGTCGGCGTACTTCTGCGGGTCCAGGACCCAGATCATCAGGTCGGCGACGGCGATCAGCCGGTCGACCTCGAGGTGGTGCGACACCTCGGTCGAGTCGTGGTCGGGCAGGTCCAGCAGCACGACCCCGTCGAACGAGCCGTCCTCGCGCCGGCTGTCGAGCATCGAGTCACGCATCGTCTGGTGCCGCGGCGGGATCCCGATCCACTCGAGCAGGTCGTCGGCGCCCTCGCTGCCCCAGACCACCGCGGTCGCCCAGGACGTCGTGGGCCGGCGGATCCCGACCGAGGACAGCTCCAGGCCGGTCAGCGCGTTGTAGGTCGAGGACTTGCCGGACCCGGTCGCACCGGCGATCGCGACGACCGTGTGCCGGGCCGAGAGGCGCAGCCGGCCGGTGGCTCGATCTGCGGCACCCGTGACGTCGTCGAGCAGCGCGTCGTCGATCCGGCCGCGGGCAGCAGACGCCGCCTCACGCAGCCCGGCGACGCGCTCCCCCACCGGCGTTCCCCGGGTGGCGAGGTCGCCGAGGCCGGGCTCGGTGCCCTCGCCACTCTCGGTCTGGAGTCCATCCGTCACAGGTGTCCACCCGTTCCCTTCTTGGCGGCGGCGAACCGCAGGTCGTCGACACGTCGGGCCGCCTGGCGCAGCTGGTCGGCCGCGTCGGGCTTGAGGTGCCACTGCGCGGCGGGCGCGAGGTAGCGGGCCCGCTCGGCTCCGATCAGCGTCGTCAGGCGCCGGGCCAGGGTGCCCCGCGCCTGGTCGACCGCCCGAGCGGTGGCGGGCCCGCCGAGGATCGTCTCCAGCAGGGTGCGACCGAGCACCACCGCCTCGGCCGACTGCCCCGACGGCTCGTCACCGGCGAGCGCCACGACCGCGAGGGTGACCGAGAGCCCACGCACCCCGAGGGCGAGGAAACGGGCGCTGTGCCGGACGTCGCCGGCCTCGTGGCGGACGAGCTCCTGCAACTCCTCCAGCCAGGTCCGGATCTGCTGCTCGGTGCGCGACTGCAGGGCGCGGCCGGCGCGGGACAGGTCGTCGGCGGTCGAGGCGAGCAGCGCGGCTCCGTACTCCTCCTGGCGACAGGCCTCCGAGGCGGTGGCCGCGGCCCGCTCGGCACGGTCGGCGACCAGCGCCTCCAGCGCCATCTCGATCGACACCGCGACCCGCTCGGCCTGCTGGGGCTTGCCCTTGATCGCGTTGACCAGGCGCTCGCGGACGAAGCCGACCTTGGCCTCCAGCGAGCGCACCAGCTCGCCGCTCCCGACGAACTCCTGCCAGCGCGCGAGCAGGTCGCCGCGCAGCAACGAGCCGTCCGAGCTCGCCGACAGCAGGGCGGTCTGCGCGTCGTCGTACACGCTGTCCGCGATGCGGAGCAGCTCGTCGATCGCGGCGACCTGGAGCCCCGCGGCGTCTGCGATCGGGAAGGCCTTGCGGGTGACCGTGCGGACGGCTCCGGCGACGGTCTGGTTGACGACGTCGCGACGCGCGGCGGCGTCGGCGGCGAGCGCCTCGAGCCAGCTGCGGATCTCGTCGCCGTACGACGACGGCAACAGGCCCTCGTCGCTGACCGTGCCCTGGGCGACCGCGAACAGCGGGCTGTCCTTGAGCCCACGGGCGGCCATCATCCGGGCCAGGTGGACCGAGACCGTGGCGACGTCCTCGGCGGGCGTGCGGCTGAGGACCAGTGCGACGGCGGTGTTGCGGTCGACGGCGACCTTGAGGTGGTCCCACGGCACCTGGTCGGAGTAGCGCGCGGCCGAGGTGACGAAGAGCCAGAGGTCGGCCGCGGCGAGCAGCTGCGCGGCGAGCTCCCGGTTGCGCTCGTCGACGGAGTCGACGTCCGGCGCGTCGAGGACCGCCAGACCGCGGGGGACGTTCGGGCTCGCGACGAGCTGGATCGCCGACTGGTCGTTGGTGGCCTGCTGGACGCGGGACAGCTCGGGGAGCAGGCGGTCCGCGCCGAACCAGCGGGCGTCGTCGGGATGGTGCACCAGCACCGGCGACTTCGTCGTGGGGCGCAGGATGCCGGGAGTGGTCACCTTGTGGCCGACGAGGGTGTTGACGAGCGTCGACTTGCCGGCACCCGTCGAGCCGCCGACGACCACGAGCAGCGGCGCCTCGATCTCGGTCAGCCTCGGGATGATGTAGTCCTCGAGCTGCTCGATGACGTGGTCACGTCCGACGCGCAGGGCGGCGACGCCGGGCAGGTCGAGCGGGAGCGGCGCTGCCTTGAGGGAGCCGTGCAGCCGCACGACCTCGGTGAGCATCCGGCCACCGAGCTCGTCGCGGTCGCGGCCGACACCCATGAGCGCCTCGTGTCCGGGAATCATCGCTGGGGCACCACCTGTCCGGGGAAGGCGATCCGCGGGCGGGCAGCCTGGATCCTTCCGAGAAAGTCCTGTCCACGAGCCTGCCAGTCCCGCGGCGCGGTGCCGCGGAGCAGGCGGTGGTGCAGGTAGCCGAGCTCGATGGCCGCCTGCTGGTAGTCGCGCATGGCCCGCTCGGCCGCGGGGCCGCCGTGGCGCCGGGCGTGGCGTCGCGCGTCGCGCCGGGCCCGGAGGTTCACGACCCAGCCGATGTCGGTGGCCGGCAGCAGGCCGCGGTCGGCGGCGTCGGTGAGGGCGACCCGCAACAGGTGCGCCTCGGTCTCCCGCGCCCACCAGGCCAGCGCGATCATCGCGACGAACGCCGGGGCCATGATCACGAGGTAGACGACGACGAAGCTGCCGAAGCCGAACACGGCCGAGCCGTTCCAGATGCCGTGCGCGAGCACCGCGAGCAGGTAGCCGCCGGTCGGCGCGAGCCAGCGCACGGCGCCGCTGCGCGAGCTCACCGCGAGTCCGATGCCGATGCCGAAGAAGGCGGTGAACAGCGGGTGGGCGAAGGGGCTGAAGAGGCAGCGGAGCACGAACGTGCCGGTGACCGCCTCGATGCCTCCGGGGCCCATGCCGTCGGTGCCGTTGTAGGCGGCGGCGAGATAGAGGATGTTCTCGGTGAACGCGAACCCGACGCCGACCATGCCGGCGTAGACGATCCCGTCGAGGATGCCGTCCACCTCGGCGCGGCGCCACCAGAGCAGCAGCACGAGGAAGAGGCCCTTGCTCGCCTCCTCCACGACGGGCGCGGCGACGGCGAGCGAGGTGGTGTCGGTGATCCCGACGAGCAGGCCGCCCACGCCCTGGATCACCAGGGCGGCGATGGTCGCCACGAACGCCCCCCATCCCAGCCCGGCGGCGAGCAGCCGCTTCGGCTCCGGCTCGTAGCGGTCGAGCCAGAGGTACGCCGCCAGCACCGGCCCGACGGGCAGGGCAGCGAGCGCGGTCGCGAGCAGGATCAGGCCAGGCGCGCCCGAGAGGGCGAGCAGGACGAGGGTCAGCAGCGCCCCGACGGCGACCGCCACGGTCACGACGACCGTGAAGGCAACGCTGTTGCGGGGGCCTGGAGACATGGGTCGCAGCCTATCGGGAGCGGTCCGTCAACCCCCGATCGCCAAGTCTTCACCCGCGCGTACAGTGAGGAAGGTGACAGAGGACACCCCCCAGATCGCACCCGAGGTGCCCGCCGACACCCAGGGCGGGACCGGGTCCGGGACCGAGCCCAGGACCGAGCCCAGGACCGAGCAGCACGACCCGGCCGTCCCCGAGGCCTACGCCGCGTTCATGCGCACCGGCTGGGACGACCGCCCCGCCGACGTCGCGCGCCACCCGCTGGCCGACCTGGCCGCCGTACGCCGCTCGCGGTTGGCGGACGCCTTCCCCGGCGAGCGCCTGGTCCTCCCCGGCGGCGGCTATCAGGTGCGCGCCCACGACACCGACTACCGCTTCCGCGCCGACACCGCGCACACCTACTTCTCCGGCAACCAGACCTCCGACGCGGTCCTGGTGATCGAGCCCGACGGGTCGGCCGTGCTCTACGCCCGGCCGCGCTCGGGACGCGACACCGACGAGTTCTTCCGCGACCGGCAGTACGGCGCCCTGTGGGCCGGCAAGCGACCGTCGGCCGAGGAGCTGGAGGCCGCCCTGGGACTTCCGGTCCGGCACGTCGACACGCTGCCCGACGTACTCTCCGGCGGCACCAAGACCCGCGTCCACCGCGGCGTCTCGGCAGGCGTCGACGGCCTCCTCGCGACCGACGAGGGCCGCGACGGCGAGCTCGCCCGGGTCCTGTCCGAGAGCCGGCTGGTGAAGGACGCGTGGGAGGTCGCCGAGCTGCAGTCGGCCGTCGACGCGACCGTGCTCGGCTTCGAGGACTGCGTCCGCGAGTGGGACCGCGTCGTGGAGCACGGTGAGCGCTGGCTGGAGGGCACGTTCTTTCGCCGGGCGCGGACGATGGGCAACGACCTCGGCTACGACTCGATCGTCGCCGGCGGTCCGCACGCCACGACGCTGCACTGGATCGAGAACTCGGGGCCGATCGTCCCCGGGCAGCTGGTGCTGTGCGACATGGGCGTCGAGGGCGGGAACCTCTACACCGCCGACGTCACCCGCACCCTTCCCGTGAGCGGTACCTTCTCCCCGCTGCAGCGCGACCTCTACCAGCTCGTGCTCGACGCCCAGGAGGCCGCGCTGGCGGCGCTCGGGCCCGGCGCGAAGTTCCTCGCCGGCCACGAGGCCGCGATGGTCGTGCTCGCCCACGGCCTCGGCGACCTGGGCCTGCTCCCGGTGTCGGTCGAGGAGGCGCTGTCCCCCGACTCCCGGGTCTACGCCCGCTGGACGCTCCACGGCGTCAGCCACATGCTGGGCATGGACGTGCACGACTGCGGGCGGGCCGCCCCCGAGGCCTACCGCGAGGCGGACCTGGTCGAGGGGATGGTGCTCACCGTCGAGCCCGGCCTGTACTTCCAGGCCGACGACCTGCTCGTTCCGGAGGAGCTGCGCGGGATCGGCATCCGGATCGAGGACGACGTCGTCGTGACGGCCGATGGAGTGGCCAACCTGTCCTCCGCTCTCCCCCGCACGCCGGACGGGATCGAGGAGTGGATGGGGCGGCTGCGGGGCTGACATCCCAGGTCCGTTTTTGATGTCGTTTGGGACCAAACGACGGCAATTCGGCCCCGCGGCATGTCGTTTCTGACCAATCGACACCCTCTGCGACTTCCGAGTAACCCCCGACCGGGAGTTGACTTCTCCCGTGCCCAAGAAGACCGCCACCGCGTCGTCGTACTCCATCACCATGCGTCTCCACACCTCCGTCGACCACGGGGTGGTCGGTGAGGTCGCGACCGCGATCGCCGGGGCGGGGGGCATGGTCACCGCGATCGACGTCGCGGAGTCGAGCAGCAACCGGCTCACCGTCGACGTCACCTGCTCGGCGGCCGACGCCGAGCACGCCGCTGAGCTGCAGGCCGCAGTCGCCGCGGTCGCGGGCGTCGAGGTGCACAAGGTCTCGGACCGGACGTTCCTGATCCACCTGGGCGGCAAGATCGAGGTCGGCTCCAAGGTGCCGCTGAAGACCCGCGACGACATGTCGCTGGCCTACACCCCCGGGGTCGGCCGGGTGTCGATGGCGATCGCGGAGAACCCGGAGGACGTGCGGCGCCTGACGATCAAGGGCAACGCCGTGGCCGTGGTCACCGACGGGTCCGCGGTGCTGGGCCTGGGCAACATCGGCCCCGGTGCCGCGCTGCCGGTGATGGAGGGCAAGGCGGCGCTGTTCAAGCGGTTCGGCGAGATCGACGCGTGGCCGATCTGCCTCGACACCCAGGACACCGACGAGATCGTGCGGGCGGTCGAGCTGATCGCGCCCGGCTTCGGCGGGATCAACCTCGAGGACATCGCCGCGCCGCGCTGCTTCGAGATCGAGGCCCGGCTGCGCGAGAGTCTGGACATCCCGGTCTTCCACGACGACCAGCACGGTACGGCGATCGTGGTGCTGGCCGCCCTGACCAACGCCCTGCGCGTGGTGAGGAAGGAGATCGGGACCGCTCGGGTCGTCGTCTCGGGCGCGGGCGCTGCTGGTACGGCGATCGTCAAGCTCCTGCTCGCTGCCGGCGTGCGCGACGTCGTGGTCGTCGACCGGAACGGCGCGCTGGTCGCGGGCGACGAGGGGCTCTCCGTGGCTCACCAGGAGCTGGCGGCACTGACCAACAAGGACCAGCGCCGTGGCGGCCTGCAGGACGTGCTGCTCGGGGCGGACGTGTTCATCGGCGTCAGTGCGCCCGGCATCCTCAAGCCGGAGTGGATCGAGACGATGGCTGCCGACCCGGTCGTGTTCGCGCTGGCCAACCCCGACCCGGAGGTCGACCCCGCCCAGGCGGCGAAGCACGCCGCGGTCGTCGCGTCCGGCCGCTCGGACTTCCCCAACCAGATCAACAACGTGCTGGCGTTCCCCGGCGTCTTCCGCGGCCTGCTCGACGCCCGCGCCAGCGAGGTGACGGTCGAGATGTGCCTGAGGGCGGCCGAGGCGATCGCGCTGGTGGTCCGCGACGAGGAGCTCAACGCCAGCTTCATCATGCCCTCGGTGTTCCACCCCGAGGTGCACCACGCGGTCGCCGCGGCGATCTCGCACAAGCCCGAGTGAGCCTGCACCTCAACTCGATCAGCGCACGCTGACGACGGCGGGCCGGTCCATGCCGTGGGCCGGGCCGCCCCTGTCGTCGTCCTCGAGGGAGGCGGCCGTCGACACGACGAGCCCGCCCAGCAGGAAGCCGATCACACCGGCGGCGAGGGTGTTGACGTTCATCAGTGGTGCTCCGATCCGTGCTGGTGGTGCTGGTTGATCTCGTGGGCCTGGTCGTGGCCGGCGCCCTGGGCCGCGGCCGCGTCGTGGTCGCTTCCCTCGTGCCCGCCGTGGTGGGCGTGGTGCAGCGCGTGTCCCTTGCCCCGGTCGATGAGGTAGCGGTTGACCGGGAAGGCGGCGACGAACGCGGCCGAGAGGGCGACGATCATGGCGAGCCAGAAGACGGGGTCGACCAGGCCGGAGTCCATGGCGCCGGGCACGGCCGCCATCACCGAGTTGTCCACGACCTCCATCACGATGATCGAGATGGTGTCCGCGGCGAGCACCAGCCTGAGCGCCTTGCCGAAGGTCATGCCGGCGCTGACCAGGGGCAGCGCGGACAGCAGGTAGCCGAACAGGAAGGCGAGGCTGACGGCGAGCGCGATCGTCTGGCCCGTTGAGAGCCCGATCGCCGTACCGATCATCAGGCCGGCGATCTCGCCGATGGCGCAGCCGGTGAGGCAGTGCAGGGTCGCGCTGGCCGCGACGGCGTTCCGGGAGTTCATGACATCGGAACATATACCCCCCATGGGTATATTCCAAGGTCGTCGGCCGAATCGGCGGACGATAGGCTTGCGCCGGGCCTCCGTAGCTCAACTGGATAGAGCAGGGAGCTTCTACCTCTCAGGTTGCGGGTTCGACTCCTGCCGGGGGCGCCGTCAGCGAGTCGGGCGGCTGAGCGTGACCCATGCGTCACCCTCACCTGCCCGACTCGCCACCCCGCCGTTATCCGTGCCCCGCACCCGGGTACCACCCGGCCATGCCGAACCCCGTGATCACGACCGCCGCCGACCTGGCAGGCCGGGCGCTGTCCGCTGCGACGTCAGGCATCGCGGCGCTGCGCCACGCCGACAAGCCGCTGCATCCTGAGGGCCAGAGCTGGGCGGGTCGGCTGGTGCGCGGCGGCAGCGACGAGCCGATCGGCGTCCCGTGGCTCGACGAGCCGGGCGAGGACGAGGTGCTCGTGCGCACCTCGCGGGCGATCGGGCTGCCGGGCCCGCTGCCGGACATCGCTGGGCTGGCCATCCGCCTGCACCTCCAGCCGGCCGGGTACGGCGACCTGCTGCTCGCGAGCACCGGTTGGGACCCGGTGACGCGGCACGTGCTCGTGCCGGCCTGGCGCCACCACCAGCCGCTGACGACGCTGCTCCCCTACCGCAGCCCGGTGGGCCCGGTCGTGATCGGTGCCCGGCCGGTCGACGTCCGGGGCCACGAGCTCGCCTGGGCTCCGGTGGGCAAGGGCTGGCGCCACCTGGGCGTGCTCACGACCGAGCTGCCGCTGCCCGACGAGGCCGAGGCGTCGTTCGATCCGGTCCTGAACCAGCTGCCGGGCCTGGAGCAGTACCCCTGGGTCGAGCACCTGCGCGAGTACTCCTACGCCACCGCCCGTCGCCTGCGCGGCGACGACACCCGGTCGGCGAGGTGACGGCGCGCCTCCACCGGGCGTTCACCGGGACGTCGTACAAAGGGAACAGCCCCGCGGAAGGTATGAGCTCCGCGGGGCCGGTGCGTTCCCGGACGGTCAGCGGAAGGCGGCCTCGCCGGTGAGGGCGCGGCCGATGACGAGCTGGTGGACCTCGCTGGTGCCCTCGTAGGTCAGCACGGACTCGAGGTTGTTGGCGTGCCGCATGATCGGGTACTCCAGCGTGATGCCGGCGGCGCCGAGGATGGTGCGGCACTCGCGGGCGATGGCGATCGCCTCGCGGACGTTGTTGAGCTTGCCGAGGCTCACCTGGTCGGGGTGCAGCTTCCCGGCGTCCTTGAGCCGACCTAGGTGGAGCGCGAGGAGCATGCCCTTGCCGAGCTCGAGGCTCATGTCGGCGAGCTTCGCCTGCGTGAGCTGGTACGACGCCAGGGGCTTGTCGAAGATGTCGCGGTCCTTCGCATAGGCGATCGCGGTTTCCAGGCAGTCGCGGGCCGCGCCGAGTGCGCCGAACACGATCCCGAAGCGGGCCTCGTTGAGGCAGGACAGCGGTCCCTTCAGTCCACGCACCTCGGGGAAGGCCGCCGTGTCGGGCAGGCGGACGTCGTCGAGGACGAGCTCGCTGGTGACGGAGGCGCGCAGCGACATCTTCTTCTTGATCTCGGGGGCGGAGAAACCGGGGGTGTCGGTGGGGACGACGAACCCGCTGATGCCCTCGTCGGTCTGCGCCCACACGACGGCGACGTCGGCCACGGAGCCGTTGGTGATCCACATCTTGTTGCCGGTCAGCACCCAGCCGTCCCCGTCGCGCACGGCGCGGGTGCGCATGCCGGCGGGGTTGGAGCCGAAGTCCGGCTCGGTGAGGCCGAAGCAGCCGATCGCCTCGCCAGCGGCCATCCGCGGCAGCCAGGTCTCCTTGTGCTCCTCGCTGCCCCATTTCCAGATCGCGTACATGGCCAGCGACCCCTGCACCGAGACGAGGGAGCGCAGGCCGGAGTCGGCGGCCTCGAGCTCGAGGCAGGCCAGGCCGTAGGCGGTCGCGCTCGTACCGGCGCAGCCGTAGCCCTCGAGGTGCATGCCGAGGACCCCGAGCTCGCCGAGGTCGCGGGCCAGCTCGCGGGCGGGGATGGTGGCGGACTCGTACCAGTCGCCCAGGTGGGGGCGCACGCGGGCCTCCAGGAACGAGCGCACCGTGTCGCGCATCGCGATCTCCTCCTCCGAGAGGAGGGTGTCGATGCCGAACAGCTCCAGCGGGGACGTCATCGTGCTCATCCGACCTTTCCGTCGATCTGTCCGTCGATCTCCGCGACCAGGCGCGCCTTCACCTCGTCCGGCGCGAACGACGCGTCGACCGCCGCGCGGGCGAGGTCGGCGACCCCTGCCTCGTCCAGCCCCAGCAACTCGGCGGCGATCTCGTACTCCCGGTTGAGCGTGGTGCCGAACATCGGCGGGTCGTCGGAGTTGATGGTGACCACGACGCCGGCCTCCACGAACGCGGGCAGCGGGTGGTCGGCGAGGGTGGCGACGGCCCGCGTCGCGACATTGGACGACGGACACACCTCGAGCGGGATCCGGTGCTCGGCGAGGTGCGCCAGCAACGCCGGGTCGGTCGCGGCCGACGTACCGTGGCCGATGCGCTCCGCGCCGAGGTCGCGCAGCGACGTCCAGATCGTCTCCGGTCCGGTGGTCTCGCCGGCGTGCGGCACCGAGCGCAGGCCGGCGGCGCGGGCGGCTGCGAAGTGCGGCACGAACTGCTCCCGGGGCACGCCGATCTCGGGACCGCCCAGCCCGAAGGCGACCAGGCCCTCCGGGCCGTGGTCGAGGGCGAAGCGCAAGGTGGCGTCCGCGGCCGGGATGCCGGACTCCCCCGGGATGTCGTAGATCCAGCGCAGGACCAGGCCGAAGTCACGCTCCGCGGCGAGACGCGCGTCCTCGATGGCCTCCGTGTAGGCCTCGATCGGCATGCCGCGTCCGGGGTCGTCGGGGAGCACGGAGGTGTACGGCGTGCAGGTGAGCTCGGCGTAGCGGACCAGCTGGCCCTCGGCGAGCTCGCGCCCGATCTCGTAGGTCAGGTAGCGCACGTCCTCCGGCGTCCGCACCAGGTCCACGACCGCGAGGTAGACCTCGATGAAGTGGGCGAAGTCGCGGAACGCGAAGAAGTCCCGCAGCAGCGCCAGGTCGGACGGCACCGTGCCCGGGTGGCGCTCGGCCAGCTCGGACACGATGCGCGGCGAGGCCGAGCCGACGTGGTGGACGTGGAGCTCGGCCTTCGGCAGGCCCGCGATGAACTGGCTGAGCACGACGCCCACCCTAGGGCGCTCAGTCCAGCTCGGCGATCAGGTTGTCGGCGAGGTCCTGCACGGTGCGTCCGTCGTCGAACACCTCGCCGTCGAGCAGCACCGTGGGCGTGCCGGTGACGCCGGCGTCCTTGGCCTCCTTCGTCGCCGCCGTGACCCAGTCCTCCTGCGCGAGGTCCTCGATGCCAGCGCGGACGTCGGACTCGGTGGCGCCCGCCTCGACCGCGAGGTCGACCAGGTCGTCGTCGGAGAGCGAGTCGGGCGCCTGCTCGGAGGGCTGGTTCTCGAAGAGCAGGTCGTGGAACTCCTTGGCCACCTCCGGGCCGGACTCCTCGAGCACCACGGCGAAGGCGTTGGCGGCGCGGATCGGGTAGTCGCCGAAGCTCTGGCTGAGCAGGTCGAACGGGCGGTACTCGACGAGCACCTTGCCCTCGGCCGCGAGCTCGGCCAGGTCGTCACGGGTCTCCGCCTCGAGCGCGCCGCAGAAGGGGCAGAGGAAGTCCTCGTAGATGATCACCTCGTGCGGCGCGTCCGTCTCGCCGATGGTCACGCCGTAGTCGCTGGCTCCGGCAGCGGTCGCCTCCACGTCCTTCTTCGTGAGCAGGCTGACGCCGATCGCGCCGCCGACGATCAGGACCATCGCGAGCACCACACCCCCGATGGTCAGGAGGCGGCGACGGGCCTCCCGCTTCGCCTGCGCGGCACGCATCTCGGCGGCCTTCTGCGCGCGGGCAGTGGCCTTCGAGCTCTTCGACATCAGCTTCCTTCTCCTTCGAGTGCGGCGGCACCGTCGGCCGGCCGGCGGAACAGTACGGAATCGAGGGCGAGCCGGGTCCGTCGTACGCCCGCCACGAGCAGCGAGGCGCCGAGCAGCGCCGCGTCGCGGGCGATCTCCCACGGGTAGGCCGAGGATGCGCCGGGGTCGGCGCCCCCGCCGCCGAAGCAGCCGCAGTCGATCTCGATGCCCCGCGCCCAGACGGAGGCGATGCCGACGATGAAGGCCGCGAAGAGCAGGGCGGACGCCACCGCCGCCGCTCTCGTCAGCACCCCCACGACCAGGGCGAGTCCCACGGCCACCTCGACTGCAGGCAGCGCCAGGCCGACCGCCTCGGCCACCGACGAGGGCAGCAGCTGGTAGGCGCGGACCGCAGCGATGCTCGCGTCCGGCTCGGTGACCTTCAGCCCGCCGGCGACGATCCAGACGCCGCCCGTCACCAGCCGGGCGAGCAGACCCACCCAGGCCAGTGTCCCGTTCACGAGGGCGAGGCTAACCGGCCCCGCTGAGCGCCTGCTGAGAACGCGGGTGGGAACGCGATCGGCCACGTCGGACGTCCCTGCCAGGGCGTAGGGTGCAGCATCGTGAGCGAACGACTGGTGTGGATCGACTGCGAGATGACGGGGCTCGACCTCGTCAACGACGCCCTGATCGAGGTGGCGGCGCTCGTGACCGACTTCGACCTCAACGTGCTGGGCGACGGCGTCGACGTGATCATCAAGCCGCCCAGCGAGGCGCTCGACCAGATGATCGACTTCGTCCGCACCATGCACGAGTCGTCCGGGCTGCTCGCCGAGCTCGAGAACGGTGTCACCCTGCAGGAGGCCGAGGACCAGGTGATGGCCTACCTGGGCGAGCACTGCGGCCCCGACAGCCGACCTCCCCTCGCCGGCAACTCGGTGGCCACCGACCGTGGCTTCGTCGCCCGCGACATGGCCCGGCTCGACGCCTTCCTGCACTACCGCATCGTCGACGTCTCCTCGGTCAAGGAGCTCTCGAAGCGCTGGTTCCCGCGGGCCTACTACAACGCGCCGACGAAGCGGGGCAACCACCGTGCGCTCGCCGACATCCAGGAGAGCATCGAGGAGCTGCGTTACTACCGCGACACCGTCTTCGTGCCCCTCCCGGGCCCCGACAGCGACGCCGCGAAGGAGGCCGCCGCCCGCCACGGCGGTTCGCTCACCGGCCTCGGCACGGCGGATACGGGCACCGATTCCTAGTTCGGGACGGCCACCGTCTACACTCATCCCCAGCCTCAGGGCCATGGTGGGTATAGCTCAGCTGGTAGAGCGCTGCGTTGTGGTCGCAGATGTCGCGGGTTCAAGTCCCGTTACTCACCCCAGATGACCGGCCGGACTCCTCGGAGTCCGGCCGGAGTCGTTCTCGGACCTCCCGGATCACTGCCCGCCGACGTGTGGCCGGGACCAGCACGGGTACCGCCTGTCGAAGCATCCGACGAGGCCGGTGGCGCGCACGTGTGCGCGCCGGCGAGGAGGAACTCCCATGGCACACGACACCCATCACGGCCTGCGCCCGTGGCGCCGGCACCACCACGACAGCGACGACCACGTCGACCGCGGCCATCGCGATGAGCACGACGACCACGTCGACCGTGGCCACCACCTCACCCACCGCGACCGCGAGACGCTCGGGGAGCAGCACGCCCACGACGAGTTCGGCGGCGTCAACATGGGGGCCGCGTTCTTCGGCTGGCTGGTCGCCATCGCGATGGCCGTGCTGCTGACGAGCATCGCCGGCGCCATCGCGGCTGCCGTCGGCGAGACGACCGACTTCACGCAGTCCGACGCCGAGCGCGAGGCCGGCGCGGTCAGCCTCGGTGTCGCGATCGCGTTCGTCGCGATCATGGCCCTCGCCTACTTCGCGGGAGGGTACGTCGCCGGCCGCATGTCGCGCTTCGACGGCGCCCGGCAGGGCGTGGCCGTGTGGGTCCTGGGCCTGGTCCTGACCGTGGCGGCAGGCGCGCTCGGCTGGCTCTTCGGCAGCGAGTACAACCTGCTCGACCGGGTGGACCTCCCCCGCTTCCCGCTGCCCACCGACACGGCGACGACGGGTGGCCTCATCGCGCTCGCCGTCCTGCTCGTCGCGACCTTCGCGGCGGCGGCAGCCGGTGGACTCGCGGGGCACCGCTACCACGACCGCGTGGACCGCATCGCCCACCCCTGACCGCCTCCGTACCACGCAGCCGGGAGTCACCGTGACCGACCACAGCACGATCGCCGCCGCGCTCACCGAGGCCGCACAGGCGATCAACAGCCCGGGCTCGCTCGAGGAGACCCTCGACGCGATCGTCCGGGCGGCCCAGCAGACCGTCCCCGGCTTCGAGCACGTCGGGATCTCGGTGACCCACGGCAACGGCCGGATCGAGACGAGGGCCGGCACCGGTCCGCTCGTGTGGGACGTCGACGAGCTGCAGTACAAGCTGCGGGAGGGGCCCTGCTACGACGCCATCACCAACGGCGGGGTGACGGTCATGGAGGACGTCGCGACCGAGACCCGCTGGCCGCGCTACGTCGTCGAGGTGGAGAGCCGCGGCCTGCAGGCCCAGATGGGCCTGCAGCTCTACACCGAGGCGGGCACGCTCGGCGGACTGAACTTCTACTCGGTCGAGCCGGGAGTCGACCCCGACGCCGTACAGCTCGGCGAGCTGTTCGCCGCGCACGCCGCCATCGCCCTCGGCCGGGCGCGCCACGAGCACCAGCTGAAGGAGTCGGTGGCCAGCCGCCAAGCGATCGGTACGGCGGTCGGGATCGTCATGGAGCGGTATCGGATCCCGGAGGACCGGGCGTTCCAGTTCCTCACCCGGGCGTCGTCGACGAGCAACATCAAGCTGCGCGCGATCGCGCAGGAGCTGGTCGACAGCACGTCCGCGTCCTTCCGCGGGGAGGCGAAGGTGTCGCAGGCGGCTGGTCAGGTGGGGCGCGACGGATCCGGCTAGGACACGCCCTGGCTCTCGGCCGGCCCGACCTTGTCGATCTGCATCCAGCCGGTCGACACCCGGCCGTCCTCCTCGTAGGTGACGAGCACGGACTGGCCGTCGGGCGCGACCTTCAGCACCAGGCCGGGGACGACGCCGTCGTCCAGGGTGACGAGAACGGGGCTCTGCGGGCGCACGGGGACCTCCTGCGCGATGGGTCGGGTCGACCCGGGGACAGCCCCCGTCCTGAGCTGCTCGGTTCGAGGCTAGACGACGGCGCCGACATCGCCGGCATCGCCGTCTCACCTCCGGGAGGTCAGGACGTGTGGTGGAGCAGCAGCTCCTCCGCCGCGACCGATCCGGCGTGGGCGAGCTCGACCGGCTCGACCACGAACGCCTCGGGGCCGGCGGCGAGCAGGAGCCGGCCGACCCGCCGTTCCAGGGGCGGCAGCAGCTCGAGGTCGACCTCGACCGACTCGGTGTCGTCGCGCACGAAGGTGACGCGTTCGGCGTAGAAGTCCGCGACCCAGCGCGCGCCCTGCGGGAGCACCACCTTCACGGTGGTGGTCGCCCGCTGGGCGACGAGCCGGTCACCGAGGTCGTCGGGCAGCTCGAAGGCGTCCTCCAGCACGTCCGCCGAGCGGATGTTGGAGAGCAGGAACGTCCGCAGCCGGCCGTCGGCGTCCGGCGGCCCGGCGTCGACCTCCCAGCCCCGGCGGGTCTGCACCAGCTGGTAGGGCTCGATGTCGCGCTCGGAGACGCCCGGGTCCCAGGCGCGGGAGTAGACGATCCGCACGCGCCGCTGCTCGTCGCGGGCGCGCCGCAGCTCCGGCAGCAGCCGGTTCCACGACCGCGCCGCCGGGACCGCGGGCGCGTCGTCGCTGCTGCGCTCGCCGAACATCGTCTCCGCGAGGACGTCGATCGCCTCCCCCAGCTCGACGTTGTCGGGCTCGGTGTCGAGCAGGGCCAGGGCCGCGGTGTAGACGAGACCGAGCTCGCCGGCGTCGACGTACTCCACGCCGAGGTCGATCGGGCCGTCGGCGGAGAGCCGGACGACGCCCGCCGTCCCCGGGTCCTCGGTGCGCCCGTCGGGGCCGAGGAACTCCAGGACGTCGGGCCGGGTCAGCAGCCACTCCCCGCCGAGGTCGGCGGTGTAGAACGCGAGCAGGTCCTCGCGCAGCTCCGCGACCGGGACGTCGAACTCGGCGGCCAGCGCCGCCAGGGCGAGCCCCTCGGGGTGCCGGGCGAGGCGGGCGAACACCTCCGGCAGCCGGGCGATCCGGGCGGCGTACTTCGGCTGGGTCATGCCTCCTCCGTCCCTCGGGCCGCGTCCAGGGCGGCAACCACCTCGGCACGCACCTCGGGCGGCCCCACGATCCGGACCCGCTCCCCGAGCTCGTTGAGCCGGGCCCGCAGCGCGGCCCGGTGGGTCACGCGGTAGCGGATCAGCACCGCGTCCGCACCGTCCGGCTCCACCGAGAGCGGCTCCCCGAGCCAACGTCGTACGTCGGGCTCGAAGTGCGCGAGCGCGCGCAGGGTGACCTCGACCGGCGGGTCGATCTCCCACGACATCGGGTGCAGGCCGGTGTGGTGGGCTGCCGGGACCGGGCGCGCGGTGTGGGGATCGTCGCTGTCGGCGTCGACCATGCGCGAGACGACGAACGTCTTGACCTGGGCGTGGGGATCGGTGTCCTCGACGCCGCGGAGGTACCAGGTGCCGTTGTGGTTGCGCAGCGACTCGGGGTGCACGACCCGCGGCGTGCCCTTGTAGCCGAAACGCAGCACGGCGCCGTCCTTGACCGCGTCGACGACCAGGCTGAGCGC
Source organism: Nocardioides sp. (assembly GCA_035554935.1). GTDB lineage: Bacteria > Actinomycetota > Actinomycetes > Propionibacteriales > Nocardioidaceae > Nocardioides. The sequence goes on from DATMHM010000094.1 coordinate 63,310, forward strand.
CTCCGGCTCGGCTGCCCGGACGGACGCCGCCGGAGTTCCTGCCGGCTGCGACGACGGCTGCGACGACTCGGGCAGCCCGAGGCGGCGCACCAGGTCGGCGCGATCAGCGAGGAGGACCGCGCGGCGCAGCGCGGCCTGCTGCTCGGGCGAGAGCTTCACCCGGAGCCGGTTGTCGACGGTGGTCATCCGGTAGACGGCCGTCTCCCCCTGCGGGGCGACGTTCTCGATCCGCCAGCCCTGGTCCTCGAGGTAGCGGATCTCCCGCTTGAGCTGGTCGCGTGCGGCGTCCCCGTGGAACCCGGCGACCCGGACCAGGGTGTCGGCGCTGACGCCCTGCTCGGGGCGCTCCTGGAGCATCGCGGCGATCCGCACGAGTCGCTCCATCGGCGCGCGCTGGTCGCGTCCCGGAACCTTGGCCACGTCATCCCTCCCGAACGGTGCTGATGGGCCTGCGGGGCAGGTCCCTCGGCGTCGAGGGTATCGGCGCGGGGCGAGGCCGGGTGGTGCAACGCGGCAACCGCACCGGCAGCGTGCCGCTCCTCGACGCGCCGGAGAGACACGCTCGGCGAGATTCAGAGATACAGGCCGGCGGCCTCGTCGGCGAGCCGCTCGGCCGCGACGGCGTGGATGTCGCGCTCGCGCATCACCACGTAGACGTCGCCGGACACCTCGACCTCGGCCTTGTCCTCGGGGTCGTAGAGGACCTTGTCGCCGGCGACGACGGCACGGCAGTGCGGGCCGACGGCCACGACGCGCGACCAGGCCAGGCGTCGGGCGCCCATGGCCGCGGTGGCGGGGATGACGATGCCGCCGGACGAGCGGCGCTCGCCGTCCTCGGTGTCGGTCTCGCACAAGATGCGGTCGTGCAGCATCTTGATGGGGGTCTTGTCGGACACGGCCCCGGTCAGCGGGTGAGCTTGCGGACGACGACGAAGAGGGCGATCACGCCGACCACGCCGCCGACCGTCTTGAGGATGTTGTCCGTGCGCGGCTCCCCCGTCCCGGCGTCGACGTAGTGCGCCTTCACCTGCGCCACCTCGCGACCGATGATCGTCTTGGGGTGCGACCGGTAGAGCAGCTGGTCGATGGTGCCCGCGAGGCGCTCGCGGGCCTCCTCGATCTCGCGCTCGATGTCAGAGGGAGTCTCACTCACCCGGGCAGGCTATCAATGGCGATCGAACGCGGGTCGAAGCCCCACGGGAGTTCCAGCCGGTGGGCACGCATCAGGGCCTCGTCGGTCAGCACGTCGTAGGTGCGTCCGTCGGCGACCACCCGGCCGTCGCTGAGGACCACCGAGCGCGGGCACAGCTCGAGCGCGTAGGGCAGGTCGTGGGTCACCATCATCAGTGTCACGTCGAGGCCGCGCAGGATGTCGGCGAGCTCGCGGCGCGAGGCGGGGTCGAGGTTGGAGCTGGGCTCGTCGAGGACGAGGATCTCCGGCTCCATCGCCAGCACGGTCGCCACGGCCACCCGGCGCCGCTGCCCGAAGGAGAGGTGGTGCGGCGGGCGGTCCTTGAACTCCGCCATGCCGACCCGCTCCAGCGCCCGGTCCACGCGCGCCTCCAGCTCGGGCCCCTTCAGCCCGGCCGCGGCGGGGCCGAACGCCACGTCCTCGCGGACCGTCGGCATGAACAACTGGTCGTCCGGGTCCTGGAACACGATGCCGACGCGGCGCCGGATCTCAGCCATGTGCTCCCGGCCCACGGGCAGTCCGGCGACCCGCACCGTGCCGGTGCCGCCGCTCAGGATGCCGTTGAGGTGCAGCACGAGA
>DATMHM010000095.1:0-4059 GCA_035554935.1 Nocardioides sp.
TTCTACGTGTCGATCACCTTCAACCCGCAAGAGGTGGCCGACAACATGAAGAAGTACGGCGGCTTCATCCCCGGGATCCGGGCGGGCAAGCCGACCCAGGACTACCTGTCCTACGTCCTGTCCCGCATCACGCTGCCGGGCGCTCTCTACCTCGGCGTCATCTCGCTCGTTCCGCTGATCGCGTTCGTGCTGATCGATGCCAACCAGAACTTCCCGTTCGGCGGCACGTCCATCCTGATCATGGTCGGCGTCGCCCTCGACACGGTGAAGCAGATCGAGAGCCAGCTCCAGCAGCGCAACTACGAAGGATTCCTGCGTTGAGGCTTCTGATCATGGGCCCCCCGGGCGCCGGCAAGGGCACCCAGGCCACCGCTGTCGCCGACCACTTCGACATCCCGGCGATCTCCACCGGTGACATCTTCCGGGCCAACGTCAGCGGGGGCACCCCGCTCGGCATCGAGGCCAAGAAGTACATGGACGCCGGCGAGTACGTGCCGGACTCCGTCACCAACAACATGGTCCGCGGCCGCATCGCGGAGCCGGACGCCGAGAAGGGCTTCCTGCTCGACGGCTACCCGCGCACCCTCGCGCAGGTCACCGAGCTGGACTCAATGATCGAGGAGACCGGGCACCGCCTCGACGCGGTGCTCGTGCTCACCGTCGACACCGAGGCGGTCATCGGCCGCCTGCTCAAGCGCGCCGAGATCGAGGGCCGCGCCGACGACACCGAGGACGTCATCCGGCGCCGCCTCGAGGTCTACGCCGAGGAGACCGAGCCGCTGATCGCCGTCTACGGCGAGCGCGGCCTCGTGGTCTCGGTCGACGGCATGGGCGAGATCGACGAGGTCCAGCAGCGGATCTTCGCCGCGCTCGACGAGATCCCCGAGAGCTGAACCGGCTCCGTTGCTCTTCGACCACCGGATCGAGATCAAGGGTCCCGACCAGGTCCGTGCGATGCGTGCGGCCGGCCTCGTGGTCGGTCGCACGCTCCAGCGCCTCCAGTCGGCGGTCGCGCCCGGCGTGACCACGGCCGAGCTCGACGCGCTCGCTGAGGCGAGCATCCGCGACCAGGGCGGGATCCCGTCGTTCCTGGGCTACAGCGAGCCGCCCTTCCCGGCGAGCATCTGCGCCTCCGTGAACGATGAGGTCGTACACGGGATCCCCGGGCCGCGGGTCCTCGAGGACGGTGACGTCATCTCGATCGACTGCGGCGCGATCGTGGACGGCTGGCACGGCGACGCCGCGGTCACCGTCGCGGTCGGCGACGTGCGCGACGACGTACGCGAGCTGATGCGGGTCACCGAGGAGTCGTTGTGGCGGGGTATCGCCGCGGCGCGGATCGGCGGCCGGGTGGGCGACATCTCCCACGCCATCGAGTCCTATGTCCGCGACCAGGGCGACTACGGCATCGTCGACGGCTACACCGGTCACGGCATCGGTACCGAGATGCACATGGAGCCCGACGTGCCCAACGAGGGCCGGGCCGGTCGCGGCCCGCGCCTCAAGCGCGGGATCGCGCTGGCGGTCGAGCCGATGGTCACCCTCGGCACCCACGACACCGCGGTGGCTGCCGACGAGTGGACGGTCGTCACGACCGACCGGTCGTGGGCCGCGCACTACGAGCACACCTTCGCGCTCACCGACGCCGGCGTCTGGGTGCTCACCGCCGAGGACGGCGGCCGCGAGCGCCTCGAGGCGCTCGGCGTCCCCTGTGGGGCCGAGGACTAGTCTGGTCCCCATGGTGGGGGACCCGATCACGCCAGCGGCTCTCGCCTCGCGACCGTTGCTGTTCGCCTCCGGCGAGGAGGCGTACGTCGCCAGCCGCATCCGCCGTACGTGGGAGGTCCCGGACGGTGCCGACCCGGCGTGGGCCGAGGCCGTCGTCGCGGGCGTCGAGCCGGGGGAGCGGGCGCTGTGCGCACTCTCCTTCGCCGCCGGCGCCCCCGGGCTCGCCCACTTCGTGGTGGGCGCGGAGCACGCGCTGCAGCGCCCTGCCACCGACACGACCGTCGAGCGGACCTACGAGGTCACCGAGTTCCCCACGGCCGAGGAGTACGCCGGCATGGTGGCGGCAGCGCTGGAGCGGATCTCGGGCGGCGACCTCCACAAGGTGGTGCTGGGTCGCTGCCTCGACGTCATGAGCGAGCCGCCGCTCGTCCCGGCCGAGATCATCGACCGGCTGCTGACCACCCGTCCCGGGCGCTACGTCTTCAGCGTCCCGCTCGTCGCCGGTGACGGAGCGGGCGGGGGCCCCGAGTGCGGTCCGATCCTCGTCGGCGCCAGCCCCGAGCTGCTGGTGCGCCGCGAGGGGCGGGAGATCTCCTGCACGCCACTGGCCGGATCCGTGCCACGCTCGGCCGACCCCGCGGAGGACGCACGCCGTGCCGACGGCCTCCAGCAGTCGGGCAAGGACCTCGCCGAGCACGCCTTCGTCGTGGAGGCGATCGTCCACGCGCTCAAGGACGTCTGCGTCGAGATCGAATACCCCGCGACGCCGGAGCTGATGTCCACCGACACCCTCTGGCACCTGGCGACCCCCATCCGGGCCCGTCTCGCCGCCGGGGACGACGGTCCCAGCGCGCTGCGCCTGGCCCAGCTGCTGCACCCGACCCCCGCCGTGGGCGGCGTACCGACGGCGGCCGCGAACGCCGTCATCGCGGACCTCGAGGGGGACCTCCGGGACTGGTTCGCCGGCTGCGTCGGCTGGGTCGACGCACGGGGCGACGGGGAGTTCGCCGTCACCATCCGGGCGGCCGTGGTGGACGGGCCGCGGCTCCGGCTCTTCGCTGGCGCCGGCATCGTCGCCGGTTCCGACCCCGCCTCCGAGGTCCGGGAGACCGGTGCCAAACTCGCGACGATGGCCCGGGTCACCGGCCTGCCGTGACGCCCGCCCGGGTCGCGCGATTCGCACGGCCACCCGCGCCCGTGCGAGGATGACGCCACCAGGGGGGAGTACTCCTTCGCTGCGGGATCGTCATCACGACCAGACAGTGCCGTCAGGTCCGGTCCCGTAGGCTGCTGGACGGCGATCGCCGCGGCAGCGGAAGAGACCTCGGGCGCAATGCTGACGCTCCACGCCCCTGAAAGGGACCTGTCCATGGACGTGACCACCCTCGAATGGACCATCACGATCGCGGCGACCGTGGCCGTGCTGCTGTTCGACGTCGTCGTCATCGCACGTGACCCGCACGAGCCGACCATGAAGGAGTGCGCGATCGCGCTCACCTTCTACGTCGGCGCTGCCGTCGCCTTCGGCGCCTTCATCTGGCTGCACCACGGCCACGACTACGGCATCGAGTTCTACACCGGCTGGTTGACCGAGTACTCGCTGTCGATCGACAACCTCTTCGTCTTCATCATCTTGATGTCGGCGCTGAAGGTCCCCCGGAAGTACCAGCAGGAGGCGCTGCTCGTCGGCATCGTCCTCGCGCTCGTCTTCCGCGGCATCTTCATCGCGCTGGGCTACGCGCTGATCGAGAACTTCAGCTGGGTCTTCTACATCTTCGGCGCCTTCCTGGTCTACACCGCCTACGGCCTGGTGAAGTCCTACGGCAGCCACGAGGACGAGCACCCCGAGGACAACGCGGTCGTGAAGTTCGCCCGCACCCACATGCGGGTCGGCGAGGCGTGGCACGGCCTCAAGCTCTGGTACCACGAGAACGGCGTCCGCTTCGTCTCCCCGATGCTGATCGTGATCATCGCGCTCGGTGTCACCGACATCCTCTTCGCGCTCGACTCGATCCCCGCGATCTTCGGCATCACCCAGGAGCCCTACCTGGTCTTCACGGCCAACGTCTTCGCGCTGATGGGCCTGCGCCAGCTGTACTTCTTGCTCGGCGGGCTGCTCAACCGGCTGGTCTACCTGTCGGTCGGCCTGGCCGCCGTCCTCGCCTTCATCGGCGTCAAGCTCGTGTTGGAAGCCTTGGCCACCAACAACGTTCCGTTCATCAACGGCGGTGAGCCGGTGCACTGGGCGCCGCACATCCCCATCTGGCTGTCGCTGACGGTCATCATCGGAACGCTGGTCATCGCGACCGTGGCGAGTCTGTGGAAATCCAG
>DATMHM010000096.1:0-21767 GCA_035554935.1 Nocardioides sp.
GCTGGTTCCGTGCCTGTGGACAATCGCCGCCGTTGAGTGTGTCGGAACGGCGGCTGTCAGTAGCCGACGAGTTTGGGTTGGGCCTCGATGGCGCGCAGTGGTTGGCCGGTGCCGTCGATGGTGACGGTGCCGGGGATCTGGCGCCAGGGTCCGGTGCCGACGCGGTAGCGGCCGGTGTAGGTGGTGGAGAGGCTGGGGCGGTAGCTGCCCTTGCGCAGGTAGTTGTGGGTGATGTCGAGGCGGGGGTACGGCGCGCCGGGCTGGCTGGTCGTCAGGCTCTGGCCGTCGTCGAAGTTCCAGGTGTAGGTGTCGGGGGTGGCCTGGAGGGTGACGGCGCGGCCGAGGAGGGTGACGGTGTGGCTGATCGGGTTGGTGCTGGTGGTGTAGAAGTTCGTGTCGAAGTTGACGAGGGTGAGGCCGTCGGGTGGCTCGATGACGAGGGTGCCGGCGGGAAGCTTGAGCTCGGCGAATGCGCGGCGGATGAGGCCGATGGTCAGAGCCTCGGGGGCTTCCCGAGGACCCGGACAGAACGAGAACTCCGAGTCATCTGTCAGCGAGTCAGAGATCTGCTGCGCGCCTTCGCACGCCAAGGTGCCGCCCGAGAACGACGGCTGCGCCGCCGCACTATGAGAGGACACGAACTCAGCGCTGGCGGCAGCACCGGTGCGGATGCCCTCCTCGGCGGCTTCGATGATGAAGCTGTCTTCCTCGGCTGCCGCGGTGAGGCCCGGCGATGGCTGTGGATCCCCTGCTTGAGGGGATCCGGAGGAGCCGACCAGCACGACGACGGCCACGGCTGCGGTGACGAGGGCCATTTATCCGACCTTGAGGACATCGAGTCGCCACCGGCTGTTGTCGGCCCAGAAAAGGGCAGCAGTCAGATTGTCGGATCCAGCCGGGCGGTCGTCGTCCGGCGCTGATGGTCGGTAGATGGTCTGTGCATCGTGCGCCACCTCGAGTTCCAGCCGGTATCCGAAAGCGGAGCCGGCGGGGTCTGACAGCTCCGCGGCCTTGAGGATTGTCACGGCGTTGGTGCCGCCCTCGATCCGACCGTCGTTCTTGTACAAGTCTCGGAGATTTTTGGTGATCCCTGCGCATGCGTCGCAGTTGGGGCCGGATAGCGACCGCAGCGCCCCTACGTCGCCGGTTGCTTGCGCGTAGTTGATCAGGTCGAAGTAGTACTTGATGAATGCCCGGGCGCCGGCTTCCGTCGCCTTGGTTGCGGCGTTGGGGAGTGCGGGCTCGGTCGGCTTCTGCGTCGGAGTCTCGGACGGCTTCTCGATCGTCCCCGACGGGGTCCAGGTGCTCATCGGGTCGCCGGCGTCGGGGCCGTCGTCGGAGCAGGCGGACAGGGCGAGGACGGCCACGAGCCCGAGGGCGGCGGCGCGGAGCGTGGGCATGGGTCCTCCCGAGAGGTGCTGCGCCCGGACCTGGGACGCGGTCGAGACGCTATCCCGATCCGGGCGGAGGGCGCTACCGGGCGGGGGTGGGTTGTGGAGGAGGGCTGCGGGGGTCTCGAGACGGCCGTGGCCGGCCTCCTCGACCAACGGGGGTGCTACCGGGCGGGGGTGGGTTGTGGAGGATGGCTGCGGGGGTCTCGAGACGGCCGTGGCCGGCCTCCTCGACCAACGACGAGGTGAAGGTCAGCGGCCGCGGAGGTTGCCGCGCATGCCCTTCATCGACGTCGGCACGGGGCCGCGGGGGAGGGGGACCTTGGGGCGCTGGGCGTCGAGGGCGCGCAGGCGCTGGCGGAGCTCGGTGATCTCCGCGGGCTTGACCTGGCGGCCGAGCTTCTGGACGTGGCGGACCAGCTTGTTGAGGGGGACCTGGCCCTCCTCCTTGCCGACGATCACGTCGTGCACCGGGTAGTCGCCGGCGACGCGCTCGTGCTTCTTGTGCTCGCTGACGAGCAGCGCCTTGACCCGGCTCGGGTTGCCCTCGGCGACCAGGACGATGCCCGGCGGGCCGACGACGCGGTGGACCATGTCCTGCTGCTTGGTGAAGCCGACGACCTCCTCGACGAGCCAGCCGCGGCGCAGCATCGACAGCGCACGGGCCGCGGCGCCGAGCTGGCCGTCGAGGCGCGCGAACGCGGCCTTCTGGGCGCGGCGGCCGAACACGATCATCACGGCGAGCAGGCCGATCAGCAGCGTGCCGATGATCGTCAGGATCAGCTTGAACGTGCCGCTGCCGGGCAGCACGAAGTGGAAGAGAAGGAAGCCGAGGCCGCCGAAGAGCAGGAAGGATCCGAGCATCCACCAGCGGATCGCCGGGTCGACCTCTCGCGACATCCGGTAGGTCTCGAGGATCTGCCGGCGGCGGCTCATGGTGGACGGGTCGACGGGCGTGTTCGACATGGGGTGCTGCGTTCTCCTCAGGCGGTGGCTTCGGCGCGCGCGTCGCGCGCGTCCATCGCCTGACGATACAGACGTCCGGCGCGGTACGACGAACGGACCAGCGGTCCCGAGAGGACACCCGCGAACCCGATCTCCTCGGCCTCGGCCGCGAGCTCGACGAACTCCTCCGGCTTCACCCACCGCTCGACCGGGTGGTGACGCACGGACGGGCGCAGGTACTGCGTGATCGTGACCAGCTCGCAGCCCGCGTCGTGCAGGTCCCGCAGCGCCTGCGAGACCTCTTCCCGGGTCTCACCCATCCCGAGGATCAGGTTCGACTTCGTGACCAGCCCGAACGCCCGGGCCCGGGTCAGCACGTCGAGAGAGCGCTCGTAGCGGAACGCCGGCCGGATCCGCTTGAAGATCCGCGGCACCGTCTCCACGTTGTGGGCCAGCACCTCAGGACGCGACTCGAACACCTCGAGCAGCTGGTCGGGGTTGCCGTTGAAGTCCGGGATCAGGTTCTCCACCCCGGTGCCGGGGTTGAGCTCGTGGATGGCGCGCACCGTCTCGGCGTACAGCCACGACCCGCCGTCGGGCAGGTCGTCACGCGCGACGCCGGTGATGGTCGCGTAGCGCAGCTCCATCGAGCGCACCGACTCCGCGACCCGTCGCGGCTCGTCGCGGTCCAGCGGCTGCGGCTTGCCGGTGTCGATCTGGCAGAAGTCGCAGCGCCGGGTGCACTGGTCCCCGCCGATCAGGAAGGTGGCCTCGCGGTCCTCCCAGCACTCGAAGATGTTGGGACAGCCCGCCTCCTGGCACACCGTGTGCAGGCCCTCGGACTTCACCAGCTTCTGCAGCGCGGTGTACTCCGGGCCCATCTTCGCCCGGGTCTTGATCCACGAGGGCTTCCGCTCGATCGGGGTCTCCGCGTTGCGGACTTCGAGGCGGAGAAGCTTGCGTCCCTCGGGTGCTGCAGTCACCCGGTCAGCGTACTCCGCACCCGATGCGCTCCCGGCATCGCGATCCGACCGGCCAGTAGCCCCGACAGCCTGTTCGGGGCAGGTCGCGCTCAGGGCACGTCGCGGCGCCGGAACGAGACCAGCGACGCCACCCCCGCCACGAGCACGAACGACCCTACGTAGGCCGACGCGTCCGCGAAGGTGACCTCCTCCGTGCACGGCTCGTGGTAGTACCCGTCCTCGTCGAGCGGCCCCTCCATCCCGGGATCCTCCACACACGCGGACTCCGAGTAGTACGTCGTACCGTCCTGGACCAGAGCGGCCAGGTTGATCGCCGGGTTCCAGCGCTCCTCGACGCCCAGCGCCGCCAGCAGCAGGCTGCCCGCGACCGCGACGCCCAGCAGCAGGCCGATCGTCGCGACCGTGCTCCGGAACAGGGTGGTGAGCGAGAACCCGAGGAGTGCACCGACGGCGGCCACGCCTGCGCTGCGCCACCCCATCTGGAAGGCATCGAGCAGCTGGCCGTCCGCCAGCACGTCGCGCGAGCTGGCGACCAGGCCCAGGCCGGCGAAGTACGTCGTCATGACGATCGCTCCGACCACGAGGGCCGCACCGGTGACCACCACCGCCTTGGCGGCCCAGACCCGCCCGCGGCGCGGCTCGAACAGCAGCTGGTTGCTGACCGAGCGGCTCGCCCAGTCGTGACCGGTGAAGGTGGTGCCGGCGAGCAGCAGGAGGATCGCGAGGAAGGACGCGACCGCCGCCCCGGAGCCGCGACGCTCGTCATCCAGGTCGAGGCGACGGTTGTCGAGGTACCACTCGAGTTGGGGCTCGACCTGCGCCCGGCACTGCTCCTCGAGCTCGGCGCCGGTGAGACCGGGAAGGCCGAAGTCGGCCGGGCTCGCGACGCAGTCGGCCACGATCTGGCTGTAGTCGGAGGCAGCCCGGTCCTGCTCCAGCTGCCGCTGCGCGAAGGCGATCTCGGCGTCGGACGGTGGCGCGGTCTCGGTCACGGCAACCGTGCCGAGCAGGACGGGGACGGCGACGCACGCGACCAGCAGGAGCAGCACCGCACGGCGGTGCAGGTAGCGCCGCAGCTCGACGGCGACCAGCCGGATCATGCCTGGCCTCCCAGCTGCTCGGAGCCGGTGAGGGCGAGGAAGAACGTCTCCAGGTCGGGGCGCAACGGGGTGAGCTCGCTCAGCCAGATCCCGGCCTCGCCGAGCACCTGCGTGATCCGCGCCGCGTCCTCGGTCTCGACCCGTACGGCGCGGGCCTCGGCGGTTGCGTCGAGGCCGGCGGCCATCAGGGCCGCCACCGCCTGCGGCGGATCGGGTACGACGACGCGGTGGCTCGTGCTCGAGCCGAGCAGGTCCTCGACGCGTCCCGACGCGAGCAGTCGACCGTTGCCGATGATCGTGGCCGACGTGCACACCTGCTGCACCTCGGCGAGGATGTGCGAGGACAGCAGCACGGTGACGCCCGCCTCGCCCAGGCCCCGGATGGTCTCGCGGATCTCCCGGATGCCGGCCGGGTCGAGGCCGTTGGTCGGCTCGTCGAGGATCAGCAGGTCGGGGTCCTTCAGCAGGGTCGCCGCGATCGCGAGCCGCTGCTTCATGCCGAGCGAGTAGGACTTGTAGCGGTCCTTCTCCCGGCCGGTCAGCTGCACGGTCGCGATCGCCGCGTCGACCCGCGACCGCGGCGCGCCGATGGCGTCGGCCAGCAGCCGCAGGTTGAGCAGGCCGGTGAAGTTGGGGGAGAACTTGGGGGACTCCACGACCGCGCCGACACGGCCGATGACGTGCGGCAGCCGGTCGGGCACCGGCTCGCCGAAGAGCCGCATCGTGCCGGCCGTCGGGCGGGCGAGGCCGAGCAGCATCCGGATCGTCGTGGTCTTCCCGGAGCCGTTCGGGCCCAGGAAGCCGTGGACGCCCCCGCCCGCGGGCACCGCGAGGTCGAGGTCCTGCACGGCGACACGCAGGCCGCCCCGGTGGCTGCGGAACTCCTTGCGCAGTCCGCTGGTCTCGATGACGAGGTCGCTCACCCGTGTCCTCCCGGTCCCCACGGCCCCGGCGGGCCGTAGATACCGAGTATGGCGTCAGCGGGCGGGGTAGCTCAGGACCGCCACGCCGACGTCGGGAGTCACCCGACCGGACTTCGCCGGGTCTGGACGGGGCTCGTAGTCCGGGGTCGCCTCGTAGGGGCCCCACGACAGCAGGTCGGAGAGGTGGCGTCGTACGGAGGCGAGGACCTCGGCCACCGGGACGTCGCGGCCCAGCTCCTCGGTCAGCGAGGTGACGCCGGCGTCGTCGATGCCGCAGGGGACGAAGCGGTCGTACCAGCCCATGTCGACGTCGCAGTTGAGCGAGAAGCCGTGCATGGTCACGCCCTTGCTGACGCGGATCCCGATCGCCGCGATCTTGCGCTCGGCGCGGCCGGTGGCGGGGTCGGCCCGGAGCCAGACGCCGCTGCGGCCGGGGACGCGCGCGGTCTCGATCCCGAAGTCGGCACACACCGCGATCAGCGCCTCCTCGACGCGGCGCACGTAGTCGACCACCTTGACGTGGTCGGGCAGCCGGACGATCGGGTAGCCGACCAGCTGGCCGGGACCGTGGAAGGTGATCTGGCCGCCGCGGTCGACGTCGATGACCGGTGCGCCGCCGGGGTCGGCGGGCCGGTCCGCGGGCCGGGTGCGCCTGCCGGCCGTGAAGACCGGCGGGTGCTCGAGGAGCAGCACCGTCGCGGGCGCCGTACCCTCGACGACCTGCGCGTGCACCTCGCGCTGCACGTCCCACGCCGCCATGTAGTCGAGTGCGTCGGCGCCGAGGCCGACCTCGCGGAACTCCGGGGGAGCCAACGGAGCCGGGGCGGCGGAGTCGTGCGGGTCGGTGGCGGGCTCGGCGGTCACGCCCCCGAATGTACTCCCGGGCCTGTGGATGACCGGCTGCACGTCCGGCCGTCCTGGCGGATGATCGACCCATGCGGATCTCGGGAGCGCAGGGCGTCGTCGCGGGCGCGGCGCTGCTCGTCGTGCTCGTCAGCGGCCTGGTCGTGTGGGCGGCGGTCGGCGACCGCCCCGCCTCCTCCCGTACGACGCCCGCCGCGCCCGTCGCGGTGATCGCTCCCGCCGCGCGGGACGTCGGCGTGGTCCGTGCCGTGGACTCGCTGGCCGTGCTCCGCAACTGGGACCGGTCGCGTGCGGTGGCGTGGGCGCGCGGGGACGTCGCCGCACTGCTGCGGCTCTACGTCCGCGACTCCGCGGCGGGCCGGCACGACGCGGCGATGCTGCGGCGGTGGAACCGCCGTGGCGTCCGGGTGGAGCGGATGACGATGCAGGTGCTGGCGGTGGTGCTGGAGGAGCGGACCGCGCGGCGGCTGGTGCTGCTGGTCACCGACCGGCTCGCGGGCGCGGTCGCCGTCGCCGGCGGGCGGGAGACCGCGCTGCCGCGGGACCGGGCGACCACGCGCCGCCTGGTGTTCCAGCGGGCCGCCGGCCGGTGGCTGCTCGCGACCGTCACCGCGAGGTGAGGCCGGTCTCGAGCACCGCCTCCACGGTCTCGTCGGCGAAGGCGTGCCCGAGATCGAGCAGCGCCTGCGGGCGCAGGTTGAGCGAGCCGAGCAGCTCCGGGGCCATCTCGCCGGCAGCGAGGCGGAGCACCGGCGAGGGTGCGGTGAACAGCGCCGGCCGGTGCACCAGGCGGGCGAGGGCGGCCGTGAACTCGGCGTTGGTCGGCGTCGTCGGCGCACACAGGTTGAAGGGCCCGGCGGCCGTCGGGTGCTCGACGAGGAAGACCGTCGAGCCGACCCAGTCGCGCAGCGAGATCAGCGGGTAGTGCTGCTCGCCGGAGCCGAGCCGCCCGCCCAGCCCCGCCAGGAACTGCAGGCGTTGCATCTTCAGCGGCGGGTTGCTGCGGTCCTGCACGGGCGCCGTCCGCAGCCGCACCACGCGCGCCCCGGCGTCCGCAGCCGGCTGCGTCGCGGCCTCCCACTCCCGCGCCACCCGGGTGAGCAGGGCGTGGCCCCGCGTGTCCGACTTCTCGGTCAGCGGCGCGGAGCCGTGGTCGCCGTACCAGCTGACGCCGGAGGCGTTGACCAGCGCCGGCGGCCGGGTCGCGGCGGCGACGGTCTCCGCGAGCAGGGTCGTGGTCGCGACCCGCGAGCTGAGCACGTCCCGCGCCCACTTCTTCGAGTGCGGATTGCCGATCAGCGGCGCGCCGGCGAGGTTGACCACGACGTCCGCGTCCTGCACCAGCCCGGCGTCGACCCGGCCGCCCTGCGGGTCCCACTGTGACTCGCCGCCGCGGGCGGGTCGCCGTACGAGCGTGGTGACGGCGTGCCCCCGGTCCCGCAGCTCCTCCACGAGGTGCTGCCCGAGGAATCCTGACGAACCGGCGACGACGACGGAGAGGGCCATGTCCGCAAGCCTGCCAGTACGGCGAAGGGCCCCGTCCGGCGGACGGGGCCCTTCGCTCGTGTCGACGCGTGCCGGTCGGCGGTCAGCCGGTCAGACCTCGAACTGGCCCGCCTCCAGGCGCTTCTTCAGGTCGCGCAGGAAGCGGCCCGCGTCGGCGCCGTCGACCACGCGGTGGTCGTAGGTCAGCGCGAAGTAGACCATGTGCCGCACCGCGATCGTCTCGCCCAGGTCCTCGTCGTCGATGACCACGGGACGCTTGACCACCGCACCGGGCCCGAGGATGGCGACCTGCGGCTGGTTGATGATCGGGGTGTCCCACAGCGCGCCGAAGCTGCCGAGGTTGGTGATCGTGAAGGTGCCGCCGGACAGCTCGTCCGGACCGATCTTGTTGGTCCGGGTCCGCTCGGCGACGTCGGCGATCTTCTTGGCGAGGCCCGAGATCGACAGGTCGCCCGCGTCCTTGACGACCGGCGTGAGCAGGCCCTTCTCGGTGTCGACCGCGAACGCGACGTTCTCGCGGTCGTAGTAGGTGATCTCGCCCTTCTCGAGGTCGAGGTTGGCGTTGAGGGCCGGGTGCTGCTTGAGGGTGTCGATCGCCGCCTTGGTGAAGAACGGCAGGTAGGTCAGCTTCACGCCCTCGCGTGCCTGGAACTCCGCCTTCCTGCTCTCGCGCAGCCGGGCGATGTTGGTGACGTCGACCTCGACCACCTGGGTCAGCTGCGCCGACACCTGCAGCGACTCGACCATCCGCTCGGCGATGATCTTGCGCAGCCGGGTGACCTTGACCGTCTGGCCGCGCAGCGGGGACGGCGCGGCCGACGGGGCAGCCGCAGCCGGAGCGGCAGCGGCGGGAGCCGAGCCTGCGCTCGCGCCGGAGGACTTCGCGGCAGCAGCCGCGTCGAGCACGTCCTGCTTGCGGATCCGGCCGCCGACGCCGGAGCCGGTGACGCTGGCGAGGTCGACGCCGTGCTGGGCCGCGAGCTTGCGGACCAGCGGGGTCACGTAGCCGGGGCCCTCGTCGGCGACGCTCGCCGCGGCGGCCTGGGCGACTGCGGGCGACGGGGTGGCGGACGCAGCGTGCTGCGGGGGAGCCGGAGCGGCCGGAGCAGCCGGCTCGGCCGGTGCCGGGGCGTTGTCGACCGCCTGCGGCGTGGGCTCGGGAGTGGGCTCGGGCGTCGGCTGCGCGGCGGGCTCCGGGGTGGGCTGGGGAGCCGGCGCCTCGGGAGCGGCCGGGGCAGCAGGTGCGGCGGCGGGGGAGCCGGAGCCGATGATGGCGAGCTCGGCACCCACCTCGACGGTCTCGTCCTCGGAGGCCTTGATCTCGAGCAGCGTGCCGGCGACGGGCGACGGGATCTCGGTGTCGACCTTGTCCGTGGAGACCTCGAGCAGCGGCTCGTCGACGGCGACCGCGTCACCGACCTGCTTGAGCCAGCGGGTGACCGTGCCCTCGGTGACCGACTCGCCGAGCGCGGGCAGCGTGACCGCCGTACCGCTCGCCGCGCCACCGGCCGGGGCCGCAGCGGCCGGGGCCTCGGGCGCCGACGGGGTCTCGGGAGCGGCGGGGGTGGCCGGGGCCTCCTGGGCCGGCTCGGGTGCCGACTCCTGCGCCGGCGCGGACTCCTGCGCCGGCGCGGCCTCCTGGGCCGGGGCGGCGTCCTGGGCCGGAGCCTCGCCGCCGCCCTCGCCCGCCTCGCCGACGACCGCCAGCACCGCGCCGACCTCGACCGTGTCGTCCTCGTTCGCCCGGATCTCGATCAGCGTGCCGGCGACGGGGGACGGGATCTCCGTGTCCACCTTGTCGGTGCTGACCTCGAGCAGCGGCTCGTCGATCGCGATCTGGTCGCCGACCTGCTTGAGCCAGCGGGTGACGGTGCCTTCGGTGACGGACTCACCGAGCGCGGGGAGAGTGACTTCGGTCGCCATGGGAGCCATCCTTGCACCTCGGGTGAGGCAACTCGCAACGGGTCACCCACGGTTCGGGCAAACTGGAAGCATGGGTTTGTTCGACCGGTTCCGAGGTGGCGCGAGGGTACGCATGAGTAACCCCGCGAGGGATGCTGCACGCACGGGCTCCACCCGTGTCCGGGCCTCCGACCGGGCCGACGAGGGGCACCTGCGCACGTGGGTCCAGGAGCGGCGCGGCGTCGAGGGCTTCGTCGAGCCGCGCACCGCCGTCAGCGAGGTGACCCTGCTGCTGGTCGCCCACGACGGCGAGTGGACCCGCCGCCGGGTGCCGTCGGTGAAGTGGGCCCACGACTTCTGCAACCGCCTGCAGATCCCGTCGTACGACGCCGCCGTGGTCGGCGTGCCGCAGCGGATGCGGGACTACAACTCCCGGGTCAGGAAGGCCCAGAAGGAGCAGACCCGGCGCGACCTCGGCCTCGAATGAGCTCGACGAGCGTCGCCACGCCGTAGCCGGTCGCGCCGCTGGCCAGGTGGCCGGTCGGGCCGCCCTTGTTGAACGTCGGGCCGGCGATGTCGATGTGCCCCCACGGCAGCCCGCCGGAGAACTCGCGCAGGAACGCCGCGGCGAACAGGCCCCCGCCCCAGCGGATCCCGTCGTACTGCGCCAGGTCGGCCACCTTGCTGCTGCGGATCCGCTCGTTCATGAAGTCCGGGAGCGGCATCGGCCAGGCGTCCTCCCCGGCCGCCTCGGCGGCGGCGAGCACCTCGGCCACGACGGCGTCGTCGCCGAGCACACCGGCGATCCGGTCGCCGAGCGCGAGGACCATGTGGCCGGTGAGGGTCGCGATGTCGACCACGACGTCCGGCTCGCGCTCGACCGCCCGGCCGAGCGCGTCTGCCAGGACCAGTCGGCCCTCGGCGTCGGTGTTGGTGACCTCGACGGTGGTGCCGTCGTAGGTGGTGAGCACGTCGCCGGGCCGCATCGACGCCTCGCCGACCATGTTCTCCGCGAGGGCGGCGAACGCCGAGATCCGCACGGGCAGGGCGAGCCGGGCGGCGGCGATCGTGGCCTGGACGACGGCGGCGGCGCCGGCCATGTCCTCCTTCATGGTGGCCATGCTCGCGGCCGGCTTGATCCACAGGCCGCCGGAGTCGAACGTGATGCCCTTGCCGACCAGCGCCACGTGCGCGACGGCCTCCTTGGGTGCGTAGGTCAGCTCGACCAGGCGCGGCGCCGCGGCGGAGCCCGCGCCGACCGCGAGGAGGCCGCCGCAGCCGAGCTCGGCCAGCCGGGCCTCGTCGAGCACGTCGACCTCGATCCGGGCGCCGCCGGACGGCAGTTGCTTGTTGACGTCCTTGACCGCGGCGGCGATCGCGTCGGCGAAGGCCGGCGGCGTGAGGTCGGCCGGCGGCGTGTTGACCCAGTCCCGTGCGGCGACCACGGCGTCGACCAGGGCGTGGGTCTCCTTGACGGCCTCGACCACCTCGGACCGCCGCGCGATGGGGCTCAGCACCACGATCTCGGCCGGCGCCGTCGGCGTTCCGGGCTGGCTCTTGTAGGTCGTGAACGCATAGCTGCCGAGCCGGTAGCCCTCGACGGCCGCGCGCACCAGGTCGACCGAGTCGCCGGGCAGCGCGAGCGCGACGGAGGCCGCGTTCGTGACAGCGCGGGCGGCGTTGCCGGCGGCGCGGCGCACCGCGTCCGGGCCGGGGTCGCTGCCGAGGCCGACCAGCACGAGCAGGGGAGAGGCGATGGTGCCGCCGGTGGGGACCTTCGCGACCTCGCCGGGCTTGCCCTTGGCGCCGATCGTGGCGAGCAGGCCGGACAGCTTGCGCCCGTACGCCGCCGCCACGTCCTCGGCGCCGGCCGCGAGCTTCCCGTCGGGCAGCACCCCCACCACGACCGCCTCGGCCCTCGTCTTGGCAGGGCTGGCGGTACGGAGGGCGAAGGTCGTCACCGGCTCAGGGTATCGAGGCCCCGAGGGGATAGATTCCCGACCATGGCCGACGCGACCCCCTTGAAGTCCCCCCTCCACGACCGGCACGAGGCGCTCGGCGCCAAGTTCTCCGAGTTCGGTGGCTGGCTGATGCCGCTGGAGTACCCGACCGGCGTCGTCAAGGAGCACGCGGCGGTGCGCGGCGGGGTCGGCATCTTCGACGTCAGCCACCTCGGCAAGCTCGTGGTGCGCGGCCCCGGCGCGGTGGAGTTCCTCAACGCGACACTCACCAACGACCTGCACCGGATCGGCCCCGGCAAGGCGCAGTACAGCCTCGTCGTGGACGACGAGACCGGCGGCATCGTCGACGACGTCTTCACCTACTACCGCGACGACGAGCACGTCCTCGTCGTCCCGAACGCCTCCAACAACGAGGAGGTACGCCGCCGGCTGGTCGAGGCCGCGCCCGAGGGCATCGAGGTCGTCGACCAGCACCGCGACTTCGTCGTGCTCGCGATCCAGGGCACGAAGTCGGACGAGGTGGTCGCCGGCGTCGGCCTGCCCGTCGGCCACGACTACCTGACCTTCGTCGAGGCGTCCTGGGAGGCCGGCGACGTCGATGCCGACCCGGACGCCCGGATCATCGTGTGCCGCACCGGCTACACCGGCGAGCGCGGCTACGAGCTGATCGCGCCGTCGGCCGTCGCGCCGGCACTGTGGGACGCGCTGATGGCGGCCGGTGCCGAGCACGGCCTCGTGCCGGCGGGTCTCGGCGCCCGCGACACGCTGCGCACCGAGATGGGCTACCCGCTGCACGGGCAGGACATCTCGCCGGACATCACCCCCAACGAGGCCCGGCTCGGCTGGGCGGTCGGCTGGAAGAAGCCGGCCTTCTGGGGCCGCGACAAGCTGCTCGCCGAGCGCGAGGCCGGCCCCCGGCGCAAGCTCGTCGGCCTGGTCTCGACGGGCCGTGCGATCCCGCGCCCGCACATGAGCGTGCGGCTGCTGAAGGACGTGCCGCTGGGCGAGGTCACCTCCGGCACCTTCTCCCCGACCCTGAAGAAGGGCATCGCGCTCGCGCTGGTCGCCACCGCGGTCAATGACGACGCCGAGGTGATGGTCGACGTCCGTGGTCGCCCCGAGGTCTTCCAGGTCACCAAGCCGCCCTTCGTCCAGCCGTCCGTGCGGGAGAGCTGACATGATGAACCTTCCCGAGCAGCCCACGTCGTCCGGCGCCTTCCAGCGGCCCTCCGACGACACCTGGCACTGGCGCCTCGAGGACGCCTCCGGTGCCGAGGTCGTCCTGACCGGCGACGCCGCGGCCGACTACGCCGACCAGGCGTTCCCGAGCCAGGGCGACGCCGAGTCGTGGATCGGCGAGATCTGGGCCGACCTGGCCGAGCTGGGCGTCGCGCAGGTGACGCTGTTCGAGCTCGACCGCCAGGTCTACGGCCCGATGTCGCTGTCGGCATGACGCCTCGCCCCTTCCGGCAGGTCGACGTCTTCACCGACCTGCCGCTGCTCGGCAACCCCGTCGCCGTCGTGCACGACGGCGACGGGCTCACCGACGAGGAGATGCAGCGCTTCGCGCGCTGGACGAACCTCAGCGAGACCACGTTCCTGCTCCCGCCGACCGACCCGGCGGCCGACTACCGGCTGCGGATCTTCACGCCGTCGATGGAGCTGCCGTTCGCCGGACACCCGACCCTCGGCTCGGCCCATGCCTGGCTCGAGGCAGGTGGCGTCGCCGCCGGCGATCGGATCGTGCAGGAGTGCGGGGTCGGCCTCGTCGAGCTCGCCCGCACCGGCGACCGGCTGGCCTTCGCGGCTCCGCCCCTGCTGCGCTCGGGCCCCGTCGACGAGGAGCTCGTCGACCGGATCGTCGTCGCCCTCGGGATCACCCGCGACGACGTCCTCGACATCGCCTGGGCCGACAACGGGCCGGGCTGGGTCGGCGTCCGAATGGCCTCCGCCGCCGAGGTGCTCGCCCTGACCCCCGACTACGCCACCCTGCCGGTGGACGTCGGCGTCGTCGGGCCGTGGCCCGAGGGCTCCGAGTGCGCCGTCGAGGTGCGCGCCTTCGTGCCGCACGCCGCCGGCATCACCGAGGACCCGGTGACCGGGTCGCTGAACGCCTCGCTCGCGCAGTGGCTCGCGGGCACGGTGCTGCCGTCGTCGTACGTCGCCGCGCAGGGGACCGCGCTCGGGCGACGCGGCCGGGTCCACGTGCGCACGGACGAGCACGGCACGATCTGGGTCGGCGGCGACACCCTGACGACGATCCACGGGACGGTCGCGCTCTGACGGCCCGGCCCGGCGGACTACCCTGAGGCGCGTGCGCGCGTACCTCGACCTCGTCCAGCGGATCCTCGACGAAGGCACCGAGAAGGGCGACCGCACCGGCACCGGGACGCTGAGCGTCTTCGGCCACCAGATGCGGTTCGACCTCAGCGAGGGCTTCCCGCTGGTCACCACCAAGAAGATCCACACGCGGTCGGTCTTCGGTGAGCTGCTGTGGTTCCTGCGCGGCGACACCAACGTGCGCTGGCTGCAGGAGCGGGGCATCACGATCTGGGACGAGTGGGCCGACGAGAACGGCGACCTCGGCCCGGTCTACGGCGCCCAGTGGCGCTCCTGGCCGACGCCCGACGGCGGCCACATCGACCAGCTCGCGCAGGTGATCCGGCAGGTCCGCGCCAACCCCGACAGCCGCCGCCACATCGTCTCCGCGTGGAACCCGAGCCAGGTCGACGACATGGCGCTGCCGCCGTGCCACAGCCTGTTCCAGTTCTACGTCGCCGACGGCCGGCTCAGCTGCCAGCTCTACCAGCGCTCGGCCGACGTGTTCCTCGGCGTGCCGTTCAACATCGCGTCCTACGCGCTGCTGACGCACATGGTCGCGCAGGTCGCGGGGCTCGGCGTCGGCGACTTCGTGCACACCCTCGGCGACGCGCACCTCTACTCCAACCACCTCGAGCAGGCCCGGCTGCAGCTGACCCGCGAGCCGCGGCCGCTGCCCACGCTGGTCCTCAACCCGGCCGTCACCGAGATCGACGCCTTCGAGCTGGAGGACATCGCGGTCGAGGGCTACGACCCGCACCCGGCCATCAAGGCCCCGATCGCGGTCTGAGGACGACGATGAGCACCCCTGCCGGACGGCGGGTCACGATGGTGGCCGCCGTCGCCGAGAACGGCGTCATCGGCGCCGACGCCGACATCCCCTGGAAGATCTCCGAGGACTTCCAGCACTTCAAGACCACCACCCTCGGCCACGTCCTGGTCCTGGGCCGCACCACCCACGAGGGCATCGGCAAGCCGCTGCCCGGACGGACCACGATCGTGCTGACCCGCGACCCGTCGTACTCCGCCGACGGCGTCGAGGTGGCCCACTCGATCACCGACGCCCTCGAGCTCGCCGACCGGATCCTCGCCGACCAGCCCACCGACCGGCAGGTGATGATCGGTGGGGGAGCGGCCGTCTACGCCGCCGCCATGCCGTACGCCGACGAGCAGATCATCTCCGAGATCCCGCGCGCGCCCGAGGGCGACACCCACTACCCCGAGTTCAGCGGCAAGCGGTGGCACGAGGTGCGCCGCGAGCCGCGCGACGGCTTCACCATCGTGTGGTGGGAGCGGGTCTTCGCCTGCGGCGGCTCCTGACCTCCGTCGCGGATGGCTCTCAGGGGCTCAGCGCCTCGCGCAGGTGCGCGGCCATCCAGTCCATCCGGGTCCTGGCAGCGGTCGTGCCGCCCTGCAGGAAGTAGTGGTCGCGGGCGGCCTCGACGTGGTGCGCGACGAGCAGGCCTGCGCCGGCGAGGCGCCGGGCGTAGGCGTCGCCCTCGCCCCGCAGCGCGTCGTACTCCGCCGTGACGACCACGGCGGGCGCGAGCCCGCGCACGTCGGGCGTCAGCAGGGGCGACGCGAAGGGCTCGCCGCGCCGCGCGGCATCGCGGTAGTAGGTGTCCCGCACCAGGGTGAGCAGCTCGGGGCTGACCATCGGGCTCCGCAGTGGCGAGGACTTCGCGCGGACGTCGTCGCTGACGTCGAGCGAGGGCACGCCGAGCAGCTGCAGCCGCGGCATGGCGGTGCCCGCGTCGCGCGCCTGCAGGCAGGCGGACGCGGCGAGGTTGCCGCCGGCGCTGAACCCGCTGATCGCGATCCGGTCGGCGTCCAGGCCCCAGGAGCCGGCGTGCGCCCCGAGCCACGCGAGGACGTCGTACACCTGCTCGTGCGCGACCGGGTAGCGCACCCGCGGCGCGACGAGGTAGTCGACGTTGACCACCGCCGCGCCCACCCGGTCGGCGACGAAGCGGGCCCAGAAGTCGTCCATCCGGGGATGGCGCATCACCAGCGCCCCGCCGTGCAGGTGCAGGACGACGGCCGCTCCGGCCGCCTCGCGCGGGCGCTGCACGCGGACCTTGACGGTCCCGTGTCGCGTCGGCACCCGCTCCCGGGTGATCGCGGGCAGCCGGCCCTCGGCGAGGTCGAGTCCCCGGTGGTGCGACACGCTCCACGGCGCACTCACGCCGATCGACCACGCCCTCAGGTCGCTGCTGAAGCCCACACCGGTTGTTCGGCGTGGTCGGGTGGACGGATGGGGCGGGGTGCCGGGGGACCGCGCCCCCGTCGCCGGGGGTTGGCACGGCTGGCAGGGTGGTGGCCATGGAGCTCCGTGTCTTCACCGAACCGCAGCAGGGTGCGACGTACGACGACCTGCTGGCCGTGGCGCTCGAGGCGGAGCGGCTCGGCTTCGGGGCGTTCTTCCGCTCCGACCACTACCTCCACATGAGCGGCGACGGGCTGCCCGGCTCGACGGACGCGTGGACGACGCTGGCGGGGCTGGCCCGCGACACCAGCACGATCCGGCTCGGCACCCTGATGACGAGCGCGACCTTCCGGCACCCCGGCGTGCTGGCGATCCAGGTGGCGCAGGTGGACCAGATGAGCGGCGGGCGGGTGGAGCTCGGGCTCGGCGCCGGCTGGTTCACCCAGGAGCACACCGCCTACGGGATCCCGTTCCCGGACACCAAGGAGCGCTTCGAGCGGTACGGCGAGCAGCTCGAGCTCATCACCGGGCTGTGGACCACGCCGGTCGGGGAGCGCTACGCGTTCGACGGCGCGCACTACCGGCTCGCCGACAGCCCCGCGCTGCCGAAGCCGGTCCAGACGGGCGGCCACCGCGGCGGCGTACCACTGGTCGTGGGCGGCAAGGGGGCGCGCAGGACCCCGGCGCTCGCGGCGGCGTACGCCGACGAGTTCAACCTGCCGTTCGTCGACGAGGACTTCACCGCACTCCAGTTCGCGCGCGTGCGGCGGGCTGCCGAGGAGATCGGCCGCGACCCCGGCACCATCACCTGGTCCAACGCGCTGGTGCTGTGCGTCGGCGAGGACGAGGCGACGATCGCCCGGCGGGCGGCCGCCATCGGGCGCGAGGTCGACGAGCTGCGGGTCAACGGGCTGGCCGGGACCCCGGACGAGGTGGTCGAGAGGATCAAGCGCTTCGCGGCGCTCGGCTCGCAGCGGATCTACCTCCAGATCCTCGACCTCGGTGACCTGGACCACCTGCGCCTGGTCGCCGCCGAGGTGCTGCCGCACGTGTGAGCGACCGGCGTCGCGGTCATCCGGCGGCTTGGCGATAGGCTGGCCGACATGACTTCTGCACCCTTCGGCACCGTGCTGACCGCGATGGTCACGCCGTTCCACGAGGACGGCTCCGTCGACCTGGACGGGGTCCAGAAGGTGGCGAAGCACCTGGTCGACAACGGCAACGACGGCATCGTCGTCTCGGGCACCACCGGCGAGTCGCCGACCACCACCGGCGCCGAGGACGGCGAGACGCTGGCCGCCGTCAAGGACGCCGTCGGCGACCGCGCGAAGATCGTCGCCGGCATCGGCACCAACGACACGCGCCACTCGGTCGAGCTCGCCCAGCAGGCCGAGAAGGTCGGCGCGGACGGGCTGCTGCTCGTGACGCCGTACTACAACAAGCCCAGTCAGCCCGGCGTGCTCAACCACTTCCGTCAGGTCGTCGAGGCCACGAGCGTCCCGGTGATGCTCTACGACGTCCCGGGCCGCACCGGCACCAAGATCGGCCTGGAGACCTACCTGGCCGCGAAGGACTGGGAGTCGGTCGTCGCGGTGAAGGACGCGACCGGAGACATCGCCCGGACCGCGCAGCTGGTCGACCTCGCCTACACCGTCTACTCCGGCGACGACGTCAACACCCTCGGCTACCTCGCCTACGGCGCGGTCGGCGTCGTGTCCGTCGTGGGCCACGTCGCGGGCATCCAGCTTCGGGCGATGATCGAGGCATTCCTGTCCGGCGACCACGCCGAGGCGCTGCGGATCCACACCACGCTGATCCCGGCCTACGAGGCGGTGATGGGCGTGCCGAACTACGGCGCGACGACCGCCAAGGCCGCCCTCGAGCTGGTCGGCGTGCTGCCGAACCGACACGTCAGGTCCCCGTTGCTCGCGCTCGACGACGCGGAGGTCTCCGACCTCCGCGCCGGCCTCGCCGCGGCGGGCCTCCTCTGATGTCGCACCCGCACCCCGAGCTGTCCGCCCCGCCGGCCCTGCCCAAGGGCGGCCTGCGGGTGATCCCGCTCGGCGGCCTCGGCGAGGTCGGCCGCAACATGACCGTCTTCGAGTACGACGACCGGCTGCTCATCGTCGACTGCGGCGTGCTGTTCCCCGACGACCACCACCCGGGCGTGGACCTGATCCTCCCTGACTTCGCCGCGATCCGGGACCGCCTCGACGCCGTGGAGGCGCTGGTCCTGACCCACGGGCACGAGGACCACATCGGCGCGACGCCGTACCTCCTGCGCGAGCGGCAGGACATCCCGCTCGTCGGCTCCGAGCTGACCCTCGCGCTGGTCAACTCCAAGCTGCGCGAACACCGGCTGCGCCAGACGCCCTTCCACACGGTCAAGGAGGGCGACCGGATCTCGTTCGGTCCCTTCGACCTCGAGTTCGTCGCGGTCAACCACTCCATCCCCGACGCGCTCGCGGTCGCGATCCGCACCGGCGCCGGGCTCGTGCTGCACACCGGCGACTTCAAGATGGACCAGCTGCCGCTGGACGGCCGGATCACCGACCTGCGTGCCTTCGCCCGGCTGGGGGAGGAGGGCGTCGACCTCTTCCTGACCGACTCGACGAACGCCGACGTACCGGGCTTCACGACCGCGGAGCGCAGGATCACCCCGGTCCTCGAGCAGGCCTTCGCCGACTCCGACCAGCGGATCATCGTCGCCTGCTTCGCCTCCCATGTGCACCGCGTCCAGCAGGTCCTCGACGCAGCGGTCAAGCACAACCGCAAGGTGGCCTACGTCGGCCGGTCGATGGTTCGCAACATGGCGATCGCCCGCGACCTGGGCTACCTCAAGGTGCCGCCGGGCGTGATGGTGGAGGCCAAGGGCCTGGCGGACCTCGCCCCCGAGCGCCAGGTGCTGATCTCCACCGGCTCGCAGGGCGAGCCGCTGAGTGCGCTGGCCCGGATCGCGCAACGCAACCACAACTTCGTCCACCTCGAGGAGGGCGACACCGTCATCCTCGCCTCGAGCCTGATCCCGGGCAACGAGAACGCCGTCTACCGCGTGATCAACGGCCTCTCGCGCCTCGGCGCGAACGTGGTCCACAAGGGCAACGCCCTCGTCCACGTCTCCGGCCACGCCAGTGCCGGCGAGCTGCTCTACTGCTACAACATCGTCAAGCCGCGCAACGTGCTGCCCGTGCACGGCGAGGTCCGGCACATGCTCGCCAACGGCGACCTGGCGAAGCAGACCGGTGTGGAGAACGTCGTCTACGCCGAGGACGGCGTCGTGGTGGACCTCGTCGACGGCGTCGCCTCCGTGGTCGGCAAGGTCGAGTGCGGCTACGTCTTCGTCGACGGCCAGTCCGTCGGCGACGTCACCGAGTCCGAGCTCAAGGACCGCCGGATCCTCGGCGAGGAGGGCTTCATCTCCGTCATCGTGGTCGTCGACTCGGTGTCCGGGAAGGTGTCGGCAGGGCCCGAGATCCACGCCCGCGGCCACGCCTGGGCCGACTCCGACTTCGAGTCCATCAAGCAGCCGATCATCGACGCCGTCAACCGGGCCCTCGACGAGGGCAGCACCGACACCTACCAGCTGCAGCAGGTGGTGCGGCGCACGATCGGTCGCTGGGTGAGCAACACGCACAAGCGGCGGCCGATGATCATCCCGGTGGTCGTGGAGGCCTGACGCAGGAATCACCGGTTCACCGGTGATTCCTGCGCTTCCTGCCCGTTGCAACGGCCGAGAAGCGCAGGTTTCACCTCTTCAGCGGTGATTCATGCACCCCGGAAACCACCGCGCGTGTTGTCCCTGTGACTCATGGGACTTGTGGGTAGGTTGTGAGCATGGCGACCCGTACGTCTTCCCCGACGGCGTCGCGTAGCAGGACCACCCCTTCCTCGCGCTCCGGGGCGAAGAAGACCACCAGCTCGCGATCCCGTGGTACGACCAAGAAGAAGCCAGCCGCGAAGAAGTCGACCTCCTCGCGGCGGCCGGCTCCGCGCGCCGTCCGGAGCGGCCCGGGGCCGGTCCTGCGCGCGTTCACCGCGCTGGGACGGGGCGTCACCGCGATCTGGCTGGCCTTCGCGCACACCATCGGCGCGGTCGCCCGCGGCATCGGCCACGGTGCCCGCGACATCGAGCCCGAGCAGCGCCGGGACGGGTTCGGGCTGCTGCTGTGCGGACTCGCCCTCGTCGTGGCGACCGCGGTCTGGTTCGAGGTTCCCGGCGGGGTCATGGACTTCACCCGCGCCGCGGTCTCCGGCACGGTCGGCAAGATCGGCTGGTTCGTGCCGCTCCTGGTTCTGCTCGCCGGCTGGCGGGTCATGCGCGACCCGGTCGGCAACGGCCCCGCGGGCCGGCAGGTGATCGGCTGGACCGCCCTGTCCTTCGGCCTGCTCGGCATCGTCCACATCGCCAACGGCACCCCCGAGCCCGTGCAGGGCGACACCTCCGCGCTGCGCGAGGGCGGGGGAGCGGTGGGGTACGTCGTCTCCGCGCTGCTCCTCGACCTGCTCCGCTCGCCGGCGCTGGTCGTCGGGCTGCTCGCGCTCCTCGCGTTCTTCGGGATCCTGGTCATCACCGCCACCCCGCTCTACCGGGTGCCGGACCGGCTCCGCGACCTCGGCGACCTGATGCTCGGACGCCACCACGACCACGACGGCGAGGACACCCAGCCGATCCGCCTGGACGACACGTTCGAGCGGATGGGCGACCCCGCCTACGACAGCCCGGTGCTGGCCGAGCCCCGCAAGAAGCGCCGCAGGAAGGCGGAGGAGACGCCGGCCGAGCAGTCGATGGAGCTCCTCGAGCCGATCGACGTACCTCTGGCCGGCGAGTCCGACGACCCGACCGACGCCGACGCCGAGCCGGTCGACCCGCAGGCCGGCTCCAACGCCCTCATCCGGCGCCGGCTGGGCAAGGCCGCCCCGGTCGAGGACGACGGCGAGCTGGAGCCGCCGCCGCACGCCGACCTGCCGCAGCGGGTCGAGCAGCTCGCCCTGTCCGGCGACATCGTCTACACGCTGCCGGACGCCAGCGCGCTCAAGCCCGGCGACCCGCACCGTGCCCGGTCGAAGGCCAGCGACGAGGTCGTCGCCCGGCTGCAGACGGTGCTCGACGAGTTCAACGTCGACGCCCAGGTCACCGGCTACACCCGCGGCCCGACGGTCACCCGCTACGAGATCGAGCTCGGCACCGGCGTCAAGGTCGAGAAGATCACCAACATCCAGAAGAACATCGCCTACGCGGTGGCCACCTCGGACGTGATGATCCTCAGCCCGATTCCCGGCAAGTCAGCGGTCGGCGTCGAGATCCCCAACTCCGACAAGGAGATCGTCTCCCTCGGCGACGTACTGCGCTCCAACGTCGCCCGCAGCGACCACCACCCGCTCGTGTCCGGCCTCGGCAAGGACGTCGAGGGCGGCTTCGTGGTCGCCAACCTCGCGAAGATGCCGCACCTGCTGGTCGCCGGCGCCACCGGCTCCGGGAAGTCGAGCTTCATCAACTCGATGATCACCTCGGTGCTGATGCGCTCGACGCCGGACGAGGTGCGGATGATCATGGTCGACCCCAAGCGGGTCGAGCTCAACGCCTACGAGGGCGTGCCGCACCTGATCACCCCGATCATCACCAACCCGAAGAAGGCCGCCGAGGCCCTCGAGTGGGTGTGCCGCGAG
>DATMHM010000097.1:0-6834 GCA_035554935.1 Nocardioides sp.
ACGAGCTCGTCGCGGCGGCCGGGATCCCGATCGTCGACGTCCCGTTCGTGACCGTCGGCGGCGGCATCGGCAGCTTCGTGACGGTCGACTACCTCCGCATCGCGGGCGTGCCGACCTCCCAGATGCGGGTGCTCAGCACGCTGGACTTCCCGTGGCAGACCTACGAGTACCTCACCCGGGTGTCCCAGGTGCCGCGCCCCGAGCGGATCCGGTCCGACTCCGCGTCCCGGCCGGACAACATCTGGGGCTTCCCGTCGTACGGCTTCGCCGAGGGCGTGAAGAAGTTCGACCTCAAGGTCCTGTGGGGCCTGTTCACCGAGCCGATCTTCTCGGACTACTACACGCCCAAGGCCGGCAACGTGTTCGAGCAGCTCGAGCGCGAGTCGAAGCGGATCAACTACGACGAGATGCTGGTCAAGGGCCTCGTGCGGATCGTGCGCCGGCGCTACGGCGGCGGCTACTTCACGATCCTCACCCCGCCGGAGGGGGCCTCCGCGACCAAGCGGGTCGCCTTCCGCTCGCAGTACGTCCACCTCGCCGTGGGCTACCCCGGCCTGAAGTTCCTGCCCGAGCTGCAGCGCTACCGCACCGAGAACAACGACTACCAGCACATCGTCAACGCCTACGAGGCGCACGAGCACGTCTACGAGCGGCTGGTCCAGAAGCCCAGCACCGTCCTGGTGCGCGGTGGCGGCATCGTCGCCTCGCGCATCCTGCAGCGGCTGATGGACGACCGCGAGAAGCACGGCGCGCAGACGAACATCGTCCACCTGTTCCGGACCTACATCAACGGCACCAACGACGGCTACGGCAACGAGTCCGACCCGCGCCCCGGGGGCGGCCGGACCCGGGTGACGATGCGGCGGCGCGGCGGCGACGGCTGGGCCTACCAGGGCTTCAACTACCCGAAGTCGGTGTGGGGCGGGCAGCTCAAGGCGCAGGTGCGCAACCTCGAGGGCGAGCAGCGCGCCGAGCTCTACAAGCGGATGGGCGGCACCAACACCCCCTGGCGCAAGAGCTGGCAGCGGCAGATGAAGCAGGGCCGGCGCGAGGGCTGGTACAACTGCGTGGTCGGCACGGTCGACGCGATGGAGCCCAGCGGCGAGCGGATCCTCAACCAGGTCCGCACCGCGCAGGGCGTGGTCCCGCTCGAGGTCGACTTCGTCATCGACTGCACCGGCCTCGAGGCGGACATCGCCGAGCACCGCCTGCTCAAGGACCTGCTTGACCACGGCGGCGCGAGCCGCAACCCGGTCGGCCGGCTCAACGTCGACCGCAGCTTCGAGCTGATCGGTACGGCGTCCGGCAACGGCACGATCTATGCGTCCGGCGCCACCACGCTCGGCGGCTACTTCCCCGGCGTCGACACGTTCCTGGGCCTGCAGGTCGCGGCGCAGGAGATCTACGGCGACCTGCACAAGCGCGGCTTCTGCAAGCGGATCGGACCGGTCCGCTCGACCGTGCAGTGGTGGAAGTGGCTGGCGGGGAGCACGCCGTGACCGACCGCTGCGACCTGTCCGCCTCGACCCCCGGAGTGCGCTGATGCTGCCCACCCTGAACGGCCGGATCCAGACCCGCGTCTTCATGCTCGTCGTCTTCGGCAGCCTGATCACCCTGGCGCTGACCCCGGTGCTGCCGGGCGACCCGGACTACCGGACCACCTTCATCATCCTCGCCGCGGTGCTCGTGCTGGGCATCGTGTGGGAGCTGATCTACCACGGCATCCAGCAGTTCCGGTGGGAGAAGGACTGGCCGACCATGTTCGGCCTGATCACCGCCGTCAACGAGGGTGCGCTGGTGTGGCTCCTGCTCGACCTCGAGCTGGTGCCGGGCATCGACGGGGTGCCCGACTTCTGGGCCTTCTTCATCGACTTCTCGGTGATCTGGCTCGTGATCTGGGTCTGGACCAACGGACCCATGCGAGTGCCCTTCATTCGCTGGCGCTTCTTCGGTGGAAGGATCGTGTGACGCCCATGGCTGCTGCAACTGCTGACGACTGGTCCCGCGCGACGATCGTGCCCGGCCCCGGCGAGGGCACCCTCGCCCGGATCGGCCCCGTCGTGCTGCTCGTCGGGTCGACCGACCCCGACGTGGTCAAGCCCTACCTCGAGCACGCCCGGATGGTGGCCGCCAACGGCGGCCAGGGACGCCAGCTGGTCCGGGGCTACGCCCTCATGCTCTCCACCGCGGTCGAGCAGTCCCCCGGGTTCGCCGCCATCGCGCCGCACACCACCGGCCTCGCCGTGTTCGTCGACGGCGACGTGACCGTCACGGTCGACGGCGAGGCGATCTCCGGCGCCGACTCGCTCGCGTGGGTGGAGCGGCTGATCCCGTGGCCGGTCGGCTCGATCAGCGCCAGCTTGGCCGGCGCCTCCGCCCCGGCCGACGGATCGTCGTACCGTCTCGACGGCGGAGTGGTCCCCGCCGGCTCCTTCAGCGTGGGCGAGGGCACCGGGGAGAGCATGCTCGACGTGGCCGCCCCCGCTGTCGCGGAGCCCGTCATGGCCGCTGATGTCGCGACGCCGACCCCGGCCGAGCCCGTGCTGGTGGGCGACCCCGAGCCGGTCCCGGTCGCCGGGCCCGCGCAGGTCGCCGACGCCCCGCTCGCTCCCCCGGCGCCCGCTCCCCCGGCACCCGGGCTCCCGGCGGCCGGCCGCCCGCTGCCGCCCACGCCGGCCGACGAGCAGGTCAGCTTCCAGTCCGTGCTGATCAGCGAGGTCGACGAGGACATGGACGACTTCGAGCCGCTCCCGATCGTCGAGGACGCCTCGCAGGTGATGGAGGACGACGCTCAGGAGCAGGTGCGCGGCGTCTACTGCAAGAACCGCCACTTCAACGACCCGCGGGTCCTGTTCTGCTCGGTGTGCGGCATCAACATGGTCCAGCAGACGCCGGTGCTCGTGAACGGCCCGCGCCCGCCGCTCGGCGTGATCGTCCTCGACGACGGCTCGGTCTTCCAGCTGGACACCCCCTACCTGCTGGGCCGGGACCCGAACGTCGACGAGCGGGTCGCGGCCGGCGACTTCCGACCGCTGCCGATCATCGACCAGTCCAACCAGGTCTCCCGGGTGCACGCCCGCCTCGAGATGCGCGGCTGGGACGTCGTCCTGGTCGACAACAACTCGACCAACGGCACCTTCGTGCACGTGCCGAAGACCCCGGACTGGGTCCGGATGCCGCCCGGCACCGAGCAGGTCCTGGTGCAGGGCACCCGGGTCCGGATCGGGCACCGGACGCTCGCGTTCAACACGCACGCCGGCGCCAGCAGCTGACCGACGGCTCGAACTGACGCGTCAGGCGGGTGCGGCCACCTCGCCGAGGGGCACGGTGGCGAAGTCGGTCGGCGCGGCGTCGAGCTCCGCGCGCACCCGCGTGCCGGGGCCGGACGCCGAGAACCCCGACAGCTCCAGCGGTACGGCGGCCAGCGGGCCCGCCTCGGCCGCGGCCTCGGTCACCGGTACCCCGCGGGCGGCCAGCGCGGCGCGCGCAGCGGTGATCCGGCGGCCCTCGCCGCGCACGTCCAGCGTGGTGCCGCGCACCACCGCGAGCCGGGCCCCGAGCAGCAGCGCGGCGTCGCCGTCGATGTCGCCGCTGGCGTGCACGACCACCGCGGCGTCCGGGTCCGCGGCCGTCGTACCGGCTGCGGCGACGACCACGGGCGACTCGTTCGCGGCCGTCACGGCGGCGAGCGACGGGTCGCTCGACCACGCCACCAAGCCCTGCGGGCGCAGCACACCGACGAGCTCGACGAGGTCCTGCTCGACGTCGGCGCTGGGGTGGGCGATCACCCGGACGGGCACGCCGCGCTCCTCGCCGTAGTGCACCAGCACCTGTTGGCGCTCCATCGCGGCAGCCATCTCGGCGAGGTCGAGCGACATGCCGCTGCCGACCTCGAGGGCCCGGCCCTGCGGGGTCAGGTCCGCGATCACGATCTCCGCCGGCCGGGCGCCGGCCAGCGCCCCGAGCGCGAGGTCGACCAGGTGCCGCTCGTCCTGGCCGTCCTGGGCGAGCACCAGGATCCGGTCGACGGCCTCCTCGCCGAGCGCGGCCCGCTCCGCCTCGGCGATGTCGCGCGCCACCCGGCGCTGCGGGTAGGTGAACGACAGCAGCGGACCGGTCATCACGGTGGTGACCAGCGCCATGATCACCATCAGCGTGAACAGCTCCTCGCTGAGCAGGCCCTTCTCGAGGCCGACGTTGAGGATGATCAGCTCGGTCAGGCCCCGGGTGTTCATCAGCAGTCCCAGCGAGCTGGCCTGCCAGTGCGGC
Source organism: Nocardioides sp. (assembly GCA_035554935.1). Classification (GTDB taxonomy): domain Bacteria; phylum Actinomycetota; class Actinomycetes; order Propionibacteriales; family Nocardioidaceae; genus Nocardioides. The sequence continues at coordinate 4,270 of DATMHM010000097.1, forward strand.
ACCTTCTGCAGCCGGGCGCCGACGTAGGCGCCGACGTACTTGCCGACGATCGCGACCGCGAGGATCGCGACCAAAGGGATGATGTGCTCGGCGCCGAGGCCCTGGATGTTGACCTTGAGGCCGGAGATCAGGAAGAAGACCGGGAGCAGCAGCAGGACCGAGATCTGCTCGAGCCGGACGAGGATCTCGTGGCGCAGGGCCGCCGCCTGCTCGTGCGGGATGATCGCGCCGAAGAGGAAGGCGCCGAAGATGTAGTGGATGCCGAGCACCTCGGTGGTGGCCGCGAAGAGCAGCATCCCGACCAGCACGACGGTCAGGATCGTCGGCGTCAGCTCGCCGGCCTTGTGGTAGGCGCGGGTCAGCCCGGTCAGTGCGGGCCGGACCACGAGGACGGCCAGCAGGACGAACGGGATGGCGAGGTAGATCGCCCAGCTCGGCAGGTGCCCGTGCCCCCCGTCGACGCCCGCGATCGCCAGCACGACGGCGAGCAGGGTCCACGCGATGATGTCGTCGGTGGCCGCGCACGCCAGCGCCAGTCCTCCGGTCTCGGTGCGCTGCATCCGCCGATCGGTGAGGATGCGCGCCAGCACGGGGAACGCCGTGATCGACATGGCGGCGCCCATGAACAGCGCGAACGGCCAGAAGTCCGCACCGTCCGGCTTCAACGCCTCGGTGGCGTCGCTGGTGACGAAGATGTGGGCCAGCCCGATGCCGAGCGTGAACGGCAGGAGGATCGAGCAGACCGACACGGCGCCGGCGACCTTCTCCCGGCCCTTGATGAGCGAGATGTCGAGCTCGAGGCCGACCACGAACATGAACAGGACCAAGCCCACCCGCGCGAGGACGTCGAGGAAGCCGCGCTGGTCGGTGGGGAACAGCTCGCCGCTCAGCTCCACGCCCAGCAGGCTGGGACCGAGCAGCACACCGGCGGCGATCTCGCCGACGACGGGCGGTACGCCGACCTTGGCGACCGCCGCGCCCGCGAGCCGGGCGACGACGATGATGAGCGCGAGCAGGGCCAGCACGACGGCGATGTCGAGCACCGGCCCGGCGGCGGACGCGGCCACGAGCGCAGCAGGGACGGGCATGGGACCTCCTCGGGGGCGTGGGTCGGAGCAACCCTATGGGCTGGCACCCCTCCCGTGTCGCGCATCGGCGAAGCAGCTCCGGCCGAGCGCCCGCGATGCCGGCTCACCGGGCTCCGCCGAGGTGGCCATCGCGTTGGTCGAGGAGGTCGCCCGCGACCGTCTCGAGACCACCCGCAGCCCAACGCCGGACCGGGCCAGTTCCAGCATTGCGGCCAGAGGTCTCGAGACGGCCGTGGCCGGCCTCCTCGACCAACGGGGGGGCGAGTTCCAGCACCGTGGCCCGGGGTCTCGAGACGGCCGTGGCCGGCCTCCTCGACCAACGCGAGAGGCGGCAGGCATGCCTGTGTCCCCGCCGGGTGGGCGGGGTGCGGGGCGCGGTGGTCAGTACCCGTCGTAGTCGTCGGGATCCAGCCGCCGCGGCGGTTCGAGCGCCGTCGTCCCCAGTGGTCCGACGTGGAAGTGCCGTCCGGACGGACTGATCCACAGGTAGTGGGCGGGCGCGATGATCACGTACCGCCACAGTGAGAATGTCTTGGCCCGATGGTGTCGTCTGCAGAGCGGAACGAGCTGGCACGGACAGGTCGGTCCGCCCTGCGCGTAGGGCGTGTGATGGTCGATGTCGCACTTCACCGCCCGTCGTGGGCAGCCGGGGAACCGGCAGGTGTGGTCCCTTAGTTGGACCCTGCGCTTGAGCCGGTCCGGGATCTCGTATGAGTCCACCGGCACGCAGTCGGCCAGGTCGATCACCGGCCGGATGGTGACGGTGGTGTGCCGGGCGAGCAGCCATTCCTTGATCTGTCCGATCGTGACCGGCATCCCGGTCTCCTCACACCGCCCCACCCCGTTGGTCGAGGAGGCCGCCCCCGCCTCGTTGGTCGAGGAGGCCCCGTGGTCCTCGTTGGTCGAGGAGGCCGGCCACGGCCGTCTCGAGACCCCCGCAGCCCCTCCTCCCAGGTCCCCGTCGACGAGTTCGACGAGGCTGGTGTCGGTGATGTGCACGTTCAGCACGACCTTCCGCCCCGGCGCCTCCGCAACAACCTCCCCGGTCTCCTCGTCATGGATGAGCAGGTCCAGCGCCAGGTCGCGTCGTGCGATCGCACCGGCTGCCTTGGACCGTCGTACGTCGAGCGGTGAGTCGTCCCCGAACCTGCCCCGGATCTCCGCCTCACGTGAGATCGCTTGGTCGAGGTCGAGGCTGTCCGCGGCGTCGAGGACACCGTCCCAGCGCACCTGCCCGTACTCGTCCACCTCATCGGGCCCGAACCTGCGCTGGTCGGCGGCCTTCTGCCGCTCCGCCTCGGCACGTTCGGGATCGAACCGCATGACCGCCTCCGCCACGAGGCGTTCGAGCTGCTTCCACCCCACGCCACCGATGGCGGCGTTGAGGTGCCGGTCCACGAACGCCGCTGCCTCAGCCGAGAGTGGGCGGGTGAGGTCCGCGACCCGTTCGGCCCGCCACGGCGCGACCTTCCCCGCG
>DATMHM010000098.1:0-18333 GCA_035554935.1 Nocardioides sp.
AGCAGGGTGTCGTCGATCTGGAACAGGTCGGGCACGTTGCCGCCGGTCGCCTGGGTGGCCAGCCGGTCGTAGTAGCCGGTCAGCCCCTGCCAGGTCACCCGGAAGCTGACCCGGGGGTTCTGCTGGGAGTAGAGGCGCAGCGCCTTCTCGGTGGCCTCGGCCCGGCGGGCCCCGCCCCACCAGAACACCGACAGCTCGATGGGGCCGTCGTCGACCGCGGCGTCCTCCTCCGGGCCGCAGCCGGACAGCCCGGCGGCGAGCAGCGGCAGCCCGGTCAGCGCGCCGAGCAGCCGCCGCCGGTCGACGCCGGGGCGGGATACGGACTGCGGTGCGCGCACGGGTTTCTCCCGGGGTGCGGGCGGCTGCTGCGGACGGACCATTTACACAGGCGCCGGGCAGGGGTGTCAACGCCGCCCGTCCCGCACCGCCCGCGGCGTCGGCCCCGCGAGGTCGACGCCACGGGCGGACATCAGAACGGCCACCGGTCGCGGGAGCCGGCCTCGATGAGCGGGATCATCGCGAACGCGGCGTCGGACAGACCGCCGAACGTGTGCCGGTTCCCGACGGTCGGGGTGTGCCCGACCCGGTATCCGGCCAGGTTCCAGGTGAACACCGGAACCCGTGCGGGCACCGCTGCCGCCACGTCCGCCGAGCCGTGCCAGTGCGCCTGCTCGTCGGTGAGGATGACCACCCGGTCGTGCCGGTCGTAGTGCGTCCGGACCGCCTTCTCGGTCTCGGTCCCGCCGCCGTAGAAGTAGCCGCCGTCCTTGAACCGGCGTACGGCCGCCAGCACCGACTCGCCCGCCACCATCGGGAACACCCGGCTGGCATTGGAGAACGACACCACGGTCGGGTCCTGCGCGCGAGCGGCCAGCGCGAGGCCGAACACGGTGGCCGCGTCCCAGCAGCGCAGTGTGCCGTCCTTGCTGAACCCGCTGGTCATCGACCCCGAGGTGTCAATCAGGATGAGCGTTCGACCGTCCAGTGCGGGCACGTTCACCAACGCGTGCTGCAACGCCTTCTCCAGCGGGTACGCCCACCGCAGGCTCGGTGCCGCGTTGTACGCCGACAGGAAACGCATCGGCAGCACGCGCGACCTCGCGACCTGACCGGGGTCGGCCAGCGTGGCGGCCACCGTCCCGGCGACGGCGTCGCTGACCCCGGCCCGGTCGAAGTTGCGCAGGTTGCGCAGCAGCGCCAGGTAGCCCATGGTCGGGATGATCGCCTCCCACGCGGCGGCGTCCATGGTGGTCTGCCGCCAGCCCGCGAGGGCCTCCCAGGTCATCCCGGCCGCGCGGAGCGCCGCCGGGTCGGTGACCTCCCGCCGCCGCTCGACCGGCATCGCCATGAGCTCGGCCCGGGCCGCCAGCACCGTCAGCGAGGCCGGCAGCGGGTTGTCGCGCTTGTGGCGCCGGTCCAGCGCGTGCCGGAACAGGTCGCCCTGTCGCCCGTCCTTCGTCGCCGGGTGGGTCAGGTCGATGACGTCACCGAAGCGCACGGCGCTGCTCTCCGAGTCGTACTTGAGCAGGCTGCGCTCGTGGTACAGCCGCACGGCGGCGTCCGCGACGCCCCGCTTGACCGGCTTCGGCAGTGCCCGGCCGTGCCGGCCCAGCCAGTACGCCAGCGCCTCGCCCGGCTCGTCGGCACGCTGCAGGGCGGCGTTCACCACCGCCCGGGAACCCGGAACGCCCGCCGCGACCTGTGCGCGTGCGCCCTCCAGGGCCGCCACCACCGACGCCGACCGCAGCATCGCGCCGGTGCGCAGCCACGGCACGAACCGGGCGAACCAGTCGGGGTCGGCGACCGCGACGGCGGCGACCAGGTCACGGAAGCGGGCATCCCGGCCGGCGGCGCCCTCATAGAAGGTGTCCTCGCCGACCATGTTCGACACGGCCAGCAGGAAGAGCTCGGCGCGCGGCTCGCGGGTGAACCCGGGCCCGCCCTCCGCGGTCACGGTCCCGTCGGCCCTGCTCGGGTTCTGGCGCAGCTTGAGGTTGAACTTGGCCATCACGTCCCCCGTGTCGGTCAAGGCGGGAGGACGCCACCGCACCGCACACCCGAGATCGAAGGTCGGCGACGGACATGTCCGCCGCTCTGTCCGATTGAGCTATCGGCCCGAGGGCCTCGGGGGACTCGAACCCCCAACCTGCGGATCCCGAAGTAGCCGTCGCCTGCGCACCGGGTGTGCGGTGTGGTCGCGCCTCCCGAGATCGGAAGCCGGCGACGGACGGGCTCTTCACCGGGGTCGTGGACCCCTCCGAGATGTAACCGTCGCCTTCGCACCGGGAAGTGCGTGCACGACGCTAGGCGCGGCACCGGTGGCCGGGCAACGGAGTTTGCCGTCCGGTGATCATGAGGAAGACGATCACGCCGCACACCCGGGATCAGCGTGGTGTGCGGCGTGCTGGGCGCCTCCCGAGATCGGAGCGGCGACGGCGCCTAGGTGACCTGGGCCACTGGTCGACACCGCCCAAAGGCGGCGGCGGGATTCGAACCCGCGGCTCCCCGTTATGAGCGGAAGTAGCCGTTGCCTGCGCACCGGGAGGCGCGGAACTGGACGGTAGGGGACCTCACCCACCACGGCAAGCCAAAAACCCGCTCCGGGGCGGGACGGCCGGTGGCCGCACCGGGCGGCCCGGTGACCCATGGTGTACTAGCGCCGTGGAACTTCTGCACTCGGGCAAGGTTCGGGACGTCTACGCCGACGGCGAGGACCTGATCCTGGTCGCCTCCGACCGCATCTCCATCTACGACGTGGCGCTGCCGACCCCGATTCCGGACAAGGGCCGCCTGCTCACCGCGCTGTCGCTGTGGTGGTTCGAGCAGCTGGCCGACCTGGTGCCGAATCACGTCATCTCCGCCACCGACGTGCCGGCGGAGTTCGCCGGGCGGGCGATCCGCTGCCGGCGGCTGGACATGGTCCCGGTCGAGTGCGTCGCCCGCGGCTACCTCACCGGCGGTGGCTTCGCCGAGTACCAGCGCACCGGCGCGGTCTCCGGTGTCGAGCTGCCCCGCGGCCTGGTGGAGGCGTCGATCCTGCCCGAGCCGATCTTCACCCCGTCGACCAAGGCGCCCAAGGGCGAGCACGACGAGCCGATCACGTACGCCGAGGTGGTCGACAAGGTGGGCGCGGAGACCGCCGAGCGGCTGCGGCAGATCACCATCGACGTCTACCGGCGGGGCGCCGAGATCGCCGCCGACCGGGGCATCCTGATCGCCGACACCAAGATCGAGCTGGGCTGGACGCCGGACGGCACGCTGGTCCTCGCCGACGAGCTGCTCACCTCCGACTCGTCCCGGTTCTGGCCGGCCGAGTCCTACCAGCCGGGCCGCGCCCAGTTCTCCTTCGACAAGCAGTACGTGCGCGACTGGGCCACCGGCAGCGGCTGGGACCGGCAGCCGCCCGCCCCCGACGTGCCGGCCGAGGTGGTCGAGGCGACCCGGGCCCGCTACGTCGAGGTCTACGAGAAGCTCACCGGCAACCGCTGGGACTGATTCACTCCACCCAGTCGAGGGTGCGCTGCACGGCCTTGCGCCAGTTGCGCAGCTCCTGCTCCCGGTGCGCCGGGTCCATCTCCGGCGTCCACTGCGCGTCCGACCGCCACTGGGCGCGCAGCGTGCCCAGCTCCGGCCAGAAGCCGACCGCCAGGCCGGCCGCGTACGCGGCGCCGAGGCAGGTGGTCTCGGTGATGCGGGAGCGGACCACCGGCACGTCGAGGACGTCGGCGAGGAACTGCATCAGCAGGGTGTTGCCGGTCATCCCGCCGTCCACCCGCAGCCGGCGCAGCGCCACGTCGGAGTCGGCGTTCATGGCGTCGACCACCTCGCGGGTCTGCCAGGCCGACGCCTCCAGCACGGCGCGGGCCAGGTGCCCCTTGGTGATGTAGCCAGTCAGCCCGGCGATGACACCGCGGGCGTCGCTGCGCCAGTGCGGGGCGAAGAGCCCGGAGAAGGCGGGCACCACGTAGCAGCCGCCGTTGTCGTCGACCGTGCGGGCCAGCTCCTCGACCTCGGGGGCGGTGGAGATCAGGCCGAGGTTGTCGCGCAGCCACTGCACCAGCGAGCCGGTGACCGCGATGGCGCCCTCCAGGGCGTACACGGCGGGGTGGCCGTCGATCCGGTAGGCCACCGTGGTGAGCAGGCCGTGCCGGGAGGGGACCGGGCTGGCCCCGGTGTTGAGCAGCAGGAAGCTGCCGGTGCCGTAGGTGCACTTGGCCTCGCCGGGCTGGAAGCAGGTCTGCCCGAACAGGGCGGCCTGCTGGTCGCCGAGGGCGCTGGCCACCGGCACCCCGGCGAGCACCCCGTCGGCGGTGCCGTAGACCTCGGCGGAGCAGCGGATCTCGGGCAGCATCGCGGCGGGGATGCGCAGCGCGTCGAGCAGTTCGGGATCCCAGTCGAGGGTCTCCAGGTCCATGAGCATGGTGCGGCTGGCGTTGGTCACGTCGGTGACGTGGACGCCGCCGTCGGGGCCTCCGGTGAGGTTCCAGAGCACCCACGTGTCGGGGGTGCCGAAGATCGCGTCGCCCCGCTCGGCCGCCTCCCGCGCGCCGCGCACGTTGTCGAGGATCCACTGCAGCTTCCCGCCGGAGAAGTACGTCGCCGGCGGGAGCCCGGCGCGGTGCCGGATGACGTCGCCCCGACCGTCGCGATCGAGCGCCGCAGCGATCGCGTCGGTGCGGGTGTCCTGCCACACGATCGCGTTGTGCAGCGGCCGGCCGGTGTGGCGGTCCCACACGATGGTGGTCTCGCGCTGGTTGGTGATGCCGACGGCAGCGAGGTCGGATGCGTCGAGCCGGGACTTGCCGAGCGCGGTCTTCACCACCGCTGAGGTGCGCTCCCAGATCTCGACCGGGTTGTGCTCGACCCAGCCGGCCCGCGGTAGCAGCTGCTGGTGCTCCAGCTGGTGCCGGGCGACCTCGGTGCCCGCATGGTCGAAGACCATGAACCGGGTGCTGGTCGTGCCCTGGTCGATCGCCCCCACGTACTTGGCCATGGGGCAACTCTGGCACAACCGGGCACCCCCCGGCCTTGACCTCAACCGAACTTCAGGTTTCAGGATGGCGACTCCACCATCGAAGGAGCACTGCCATGAACGAAGACCTGTCCAGGGTCGCCGTCGTCACCGGAGGGAGCCGTGGCCTCGGCCGGGCCCTCGTCGCGGGCCTCACCGACACCGGCTGGCGCGTCGTGACCGACGGGCGCGACGCGAGCGCCCTCGCCGCGGCCGCCGCCCCGTGGGGCGATCGCGCGGTCGCCGTACCGGGGGACGTGACGGACGCGGGTCACCGCGCCGACCTCGCGGCGGCGGTCGCGGACCTCGGCAGGCTCGACCTGCTGGTCAACAACGCGGGCGTCCTCGGCCCCGCCAGCGGCAGCACGCGGCACCGCCTGCTGGCCGACGTGACGCCCGAGGACCTGCAGCACGTGTGGCGGCACAACGTCGGCGCGCCGCTGGTGCTCACCTCGCTCCTGCTCCCGGCCCTCGTCGCATCGGCCGGCGTCCTGGTCTCGATCTCCTCCGACGCCGCCGTCGAGCACTACGCCGGCTGGGGGCTCTACGGCGCGGCCAAGGCGGGCCTCGACCACCTCACCCTGACCTTCGGCGCCGAGAACCCCGCGATCGCGGCCTATGCCATCGACCCCGGGGACATGCGCACCGACCTGCACCAGGCGTGGTTCCCGGGCGAGGACATCTCGGACCGGCCGCTGCCGGAGACCGTGGTGCCGCACCTGCTGGCCCTGGTCGACCAGCGGCCGCCGTCCGGTCGCTACCGCGCGACCGACGTCGCGGTGCCCGTGGGCGCAGGCGGATGAGCCGGTGTTCCTCCTCGACGAGCGTCCCCACTTCACCTTCGAGCGGCCGGTGGCCGCCTTCGCGGGCCGGCCGCCCGAGCGACGCGGGGTCCCGCGGGACCGGGTCCGCCTGCTCGTCGCGCGCTCCGGCCCCGCCGGCACCGAGGTCGCGCACACCCGCTTCGACCGGATCGACGAGCACCTGACGGCCGGTGACGTGCTGGTCGTCAACGACTCCGCGACGGTCGCCGGCGCGATCGACGCCGTCTCCGACCGGCACGGGGCCGTCGTCGTGCACGTCGCCACGCCGCTGGACGACGGCACCTGGGTCGTCGAGGTACGGCGGGCGCCGGATGCCGAGCGGAGCGTGCTCGACGCCCGGGCCGGCGACCGGCTGGTGCTGGCGGCGGGGCGCACCACGCTGCGGCTGGTCGCGCCCTACCCGGAGGCGGGGTCGTCGCCGGCCGGGGTGGGCAACCGGCTCTGGCAGGCCCGCGCCAGCGGTACGTCGCTCGACCGGACGGCGCGGGCCCATGGCCGACCGATCGCCTACGGCTACCTGGACGAGCGGTTCCCGCTCGAGGACTACCAGACCCTGTTCGCCCGGGTGCCGGGCAGCGCGGAGATGGCGTCCGCAGCGCGTCCGTTCACGCCGGACCTCGTCGCCCGACTGGTGGCCCGCGGCGTGGTGATCGCGCCGATCACGCTGCACACCGGGGTGTCCTCGCAGGAGGCCGGCGAGGCGCCCCAGGCCGAGCGGTTCGTCGTGCCCCGGTCGACGGCGGACCAGGTGAACCTCGCCCGGCGGCGCGGGCGTCGCGTCGTGGCCGTGGGCACCTCGGCCACCCGGGCCCTGGAGTCGGCCATCGCCGACGGGGCCGACGGGGCCGACGGGGCCGACGGGGACGGCCGCGTGGTCGCCGCCAGCGGCTGGACGAGCCGCGTCGTGACACCCGCCCACCCGCCAGGGGTCGTCGACGGACTGGTCACCGGGTGGCACGACCCGGGCGCCTCCCACCTGCTGCTCGTCGAGGCCGTGGCGGGCGCGGAGCTCGCCCGCGCGGCGTACGACGCCGCGAGCGGGAGTGGCTACCTCTGGCACGAGTTCGGCGACTCCTGCCTGCTGCTCCCCTGACCGGGGCGGCACGGGACCGGGCGCGGACCAGGGGCGGGTCAGGGGATTTCCGGATGCTGTCGTCGGCGGCATCGGGCAGGCTGGGGACCATGACGGCAGCCGCCCCCCAGGCCCCCCCTCGTCCTCGTCCTCGTCCTCGTCCGGCCAGCGCGTCGCCGCGCGCGCCATCGACCTGCGCAAGGTCTATGGCTCCGGCGACTCCGAGGTGCGCGCGCTCGACGGCGTGTCGATCGACCTCGCCGTTGGCCAGTTCACCGCGATCATGGGCCCCTCGGGCTCCGGCAAGTCCACGCTGATGCACTGTCTCGCCGCGCTGGACACCCCGTCCTCGGGACAGGTTCTCATCGGCGACACAGACCTCTCGCGGCTGAGGGACAAGGCCCTCACCGCGCTCCGCCGCGACGAGATCGGCTTCGTCTTCCAGGCGTTCAACCTGGTTCCGACGCTGACGGCGCGGGAGAACATCCTGCTCCCGCTCAGCCTCGCCGGCCGGCGACCGGACCAGGCGTGGTTCGACACCGTGGTCGACACCATCGGGCTGCGCGACCGGCTCGGGCACCGGCCCTCGGAGATGTCCGGCGGCCAGCAGCAGCGGGTCGCGTGCGCCCGCGCCCTGGTCAGCAAGCCGTCCATCGTGTTCGCCGACGAGCCGACCGGGAACCTGGACAGCACCTCCGGCGCCGAGGTCCTCGGCTTCCTGCGCCGCAGCGTCGACCAGTTCGACCAGACGATCGTGATGGTGACGCACGACGCCGTCGCGGCGTCGTACTGCGACCGCGTCGTCTTCCTCGCCGACGGCAGGGTCGTCGACGAGCTGGTGGCACCCGATCGCGAGACCATCCTCGAGCACATGACCGCGCTGCAGGCCGTCGCGGCAGGACCGGCCTGAGATGCTGCGACTCACCCTGCGCAACCTGTTCGCGCGCAAGGTCCGGCTGCTGATGAGCGGGCTGTCGGTGATCCTCGGCGTCGCATTCCTGTCCGGCGTGCTCGTCTTCAGCAACGGGCTCTCCTCCACGTTCGACGGCATCATCAACGGCTCCACGCCGGACGGCGTGGTCCGGGCCGTCGACACCGAGGAGTTCGAGGGAGGCGTCTCCGGGCAGTCCGACCTGACCCTCTCCCCCGCTGTCGTCGCCGCGCTCGAGGACCTCCCGGAGGTCGAGCGCGCCGACGGCGACGTCCTCGGCTTCGGGATGAGCCTGCTCGCCAGCGACGGCACCCTGGTCGGCGGCACGGGCGCACCCACCCTCGCGTTCAACTACCACGACGCCCCCAACATGGCGGGCGGCCAGGCGCTGGTCCTGACGTCGGGCAGCTGGCCCTCCGGCACCGACGAGATCGTCCTCGACGACGGTGCGGTTGAGGCCGGCGGCTACGAGGTCGGCGACGAGGTGCGGCTGCTCGCGCCGTTCGGCCAGCTCGACCGCACGGCGCGACTGGTCGGCACGGCTGAGTTCAACGGTGGCGGTACGGCGGGCGCGACGCTGCTCGTCTTCTCGACCGAGGCCGCCCAGGAGATCTTCCTCGGCGGCCAGGAGGTCTTCAACCGGATCTCGCTGACCGCCGCCGACGGGGTCACCCAGCGCCAGCTGGTGGCGGCCGCCTCCGCCGTCGCGCCGGAGGGCTTCGAGGCGGTGACCGGCGACCAGGTGGCGGCCGAGTCGCAGGACGCGGTCGGGTCCTTCCTCGGGGTGATCAACACGTTCCTGCTGGTCTTCGCGATCATCGCCGTCATCGTGGGCGGCTTCATCATCGTCAACACGTTCTCGATCCTCGTCGCCCAGCGCACCCGGGAGCTGGCGCTGCTGCGCGCCCTCGGTGCCGGACGTGGCCAGGTCACCCGGTCGGTGCTCCTCGAGGCCTTCGTGCTGGCAGTGGTCGCCACCACCGCCGGGATCGGTCTCGGCCTGCTGCTGGCGCGATCGCTCGCTGCCCTGTTCCGCTCCGTCGGGCTCGACATCGCGGGTGACGCGCTCGACCTGACGGGCGGCACGGTGCTCACGAGCTATCTCGTCGGCATCGGCGTCACCATGGCGGCGGCCTACCTGCCGGCCCGGCGCGGGGCGAAGGTCGCGCCGGTCGCGGCGATGCGCGACGACGCGACGCCCGAGCGCGGCTCGCTGCGTCGCCGCAGCCTCGTCGGTGCCGTGGTGCTGGCGATCGGTGCCGGGTTCGCCGTGGCCGGCGTCGCCGGCGCCCCGGGGTCCGACGCGGCCTGGATCGGCGTCGGCGCCGTGCTCTGGATCCTCACCATCGCGGCGATCAGCTCGGTGGTCGGCCGACCGGTGCTCGTGGCGTGCCGCTTCGTGTTCGCGCGGCTCTTCGGCACCACCGGACAGCTCGCGGCGGAGAACGCACTGCGCGACCCGCGTCGCACCGGCGCGACCGCGTCGGCACTGATGATCGGGCTCGCGCTCGTCTCGACGATCGGCGTGCTCGCCGCGTCGCTCAACGAGTCCGTCGACGACGTCGTGGACGAGCAGTTCACCGCGGACCTGCTGGTCCAGAGCAGCACCTTCATCCCGTTCTCGACGGAGATCGGCGACGCGATCGAGCAGGTCGACGGGGTCGGCGTGGTCAGCCGGCAGCAGTGGGCGGCGGCCCGGGTCGACGGCGGCACCGGCGACGACAGCGTGCTGGTGACCGGCAACGACGACGCCTTCGATGCGATCTACGACCTCGACGTCGTCGAGGGCACGCAGGCGGTCAGCGGCGCGGAGGCGGTCGTCTCCACGGACGTCGCGCGTGAGATGGAGCTCGCCGTCGGCGACCCGATCGAGCTCGGCTTCCAGGGCGGGCGCTCCCTCGAGATGACCGTGGTCGGCGTCGTGGAGGGCAGCGAGGTCACCGGCGAGGTGAGCATTCCGCTCGAGGAGCTGGCGCGGGCGGGCATCCGCCGCCAGGACACCACCATCAGCATCCTGGTCGAGCCCGGCGCGAACCCCGCCACCGTGCGCGACGCCGTCGACGAGGCCGCCGCGTCGGTGCCGATCGTCGGGGTCTTCGACAAGCAGGGGTTCGCCGAGGAGATCCGCGGCCAGGTCAACCAGCTGCTCTACATCATCTACGGCCTGCTGGCGCTCGCGATCGTGATCGCCGTCATCGGCATCGTCAACACCCTGGGACTCAGCGTCATCGAACGCACCCGCGAGATCGGCCTGCTCCGGGCGGTCGGCATGAGCCGCGCGAAGCTGCGGCGGATGGTGACGCTCGAGTCGGTGGCGATCGCGGTCCTCGGCGCGGTGCTCGGCATGGCCCTCGGCCTGGTGATCGGCGTTCTGCTCCAGCAGGCGCTGTCGGAGGACCTCACCAGCCTCGGGCTGCCGCTCGGTCAGCTGGCGACGTTCCTGGCGATCGCCGTCGTGGTGGGCGTGCTGGCCGCGGTCGTCCCGGCGGTCCGTGCCGCCCGGCTCAACGTGCTCGCCGCGATCGCGACGGAGTAGCGGCCAGCGATCAGGCCAGGGCCACCAGGTCGGCGTACTCGTTGTTCCAGAGGTCCTCGACCCCGTCCGGGAGGATCAGCACCCGGTCGGGCTCGAGGGCGTGGACGGCGCCCTCGTCGTGGGTGACCAGCACGATCGCGCCCTCGTAGCGGCGGATCGCGTTGAGCACCTCCTCCCGCGAGGCGGGGTCGAGGTTGTTCGTGGGCTCGTCGAGCAGCAGCACGTTGGCCGCGGACACGACGAGCGAGGCGAGCGCGAGACGGGTCTTCTCGCCGCCCGACAGCACGCCCGCGGGCTTGTGGACGTCGTCGCCGGAGAAGAGGAACGAGCCGAGCACGGACCGCGCCTCGGTGTCGGTGAGCTCGGGCGCGGCGGACTGCATGTTCTCCAGCACCGTCCGGGCGACGTCGAGCGTCTCGTGCTCCTGCGCGTAGTAGCCGACCTTCAGGCCGTGGCCTGCCACGACCTCACCCGTGTCGGGCTTGTCGACGCCGGCGAGGATGCGCAGCATCGTGGTCTTTCCAGCACCGTTGAGACCCAGGATCACCACGCGGGAGCCCTTGTCGATGGCCAGGTCGACGGCGGTGAAGATCTCCAGGGCGCCGTACGACTTGGAGAGGTCGTGGGCCGAGAGCGGCGTCTTGCCGCAGGCGGCCGGTGTCGGGAACTTGATCGCGGCGACCTTGTCGGACTGCCGCTCCCCCTCGACCCCGTCGAGGAGCTTCTCGGCCCGCTTGAGCATCTGCTGCGCGGCGCTGGCCTTGGTCGCCTTGGCGCGCATCTTGTTGGCCTGGTCGGTGAGCGTCTTGGCCTTGTTCTGCGCGTTCATCAGCTCGCGCTTGCGGCGGGCCTCGTCGGTCTCGCGCTGGGTGAGGTAGTTCTTCCACCCCATGTTGTAGACGTCGATGACGGCCCGGTTGGCGTCCAGGTGGTAGACCTTGTTGACGGTCTCCTCGAGCAGGTCGTTGTCGTGGGAGATCACGATGAACCCGCCCTTGTAGGACTTCATCCAGTCCCGCAGCCAGGTGATCGAGTCGGCGTCGAGGTGGTTCGTCGGCTCGTCGAGGATCAGCACCTCGGCGCTCGAGAACAGGATCCGGGCCAGCTCGACGCGGCGGCGCTGGCCGCCGGAGAGCGTGCCCAGCGGCTGGTCCATCAGCCGGTCCGGGATGCCCAGGCTCTGCGCGATCTGCAGCGCCTCCGTCTCGGCCGCGTAGCCACCGCCCGCGTCGAGCTCGTCCTGCGCCCGCTGGAACTTGCGGAACGCGCGGTCCCGCTCGTTCGGGTCCTCGGAGGCCATCGCCACCTCGGCGGCCCGCATCCGTCGTACGGCGTCGTCGAGTCCGCGCGCGGAAAGGATCCGGTCGCGCACGATCACCTCGGGGTCGCCCACGCGGGGGTCCTGGGGCAGGTAGCCCAGCTCGCCCGCGTTGGTGACGCTGCCCGATGCGGGCAGCACATCTCCGGCGAGGACCTTCGTGAGCGTGGTCTTGCCGGCGCCGTTGCGGCCGACGAGGCCGACCTTGTCGCCGGGGCCGACGCGGAAGCTGACGTTCTCCATGAGGAGCCGCGCACCGACGCGAACCTCGAGCTGGTGCACCGTGATCATGACGTGCCGGATTCTCCCACGGCGGCTTTCGCTCCCCCTAAACCGCGACGGCTTGCCCTAGGGTGCTGCCGTGGTCCGATTCAATCCGAAGGCACGCCTCGACCGGTCCCGGGTCCGCGACGCAGGGTCCGGCGGTGGCGGAGGCGGTGGTGGTCTCGGGGGCGGCGGCATGCGCATCCCGCTGCCGACCGGACGCGGCGGCGTCGGCGGCATCGTCCTGCTGCTCGTGCTCTTCCTGGTCGCCCGGTGCGCCGGCGTCGACCTCGGGCTCGGTGGCGGGGGCGGCGGACTGGGTGCCGTCTACTCCCCCAGCCGCCTCAGCGACACCCAGGACACGACGCGCTACGACGGCTGCGAGACCGGCGCGGACGCGAACGAGTCGCAGGACTGCGCCCGGGTCGCGATCGAGAACTCGCTCACGGACTTCTGGTCCGGCCAGGACGTGGAGCGCTGGGAGCCGATCTCGTCACTGACCACCTTCTCCGGAGGCGTGTCCACCGCCTGCGGCCAGGCGGGCTCCGCGGTCGGGCCCTTCTACTGCCCGGCCGACCTCGGCATCTATCTCGACACGACGTTCTTCGACACCGTCCTCGAGCCGGAGCTGGGAGCGCCCGACGAGCCGTTCGTGGAGTTCTACGTCCTCGCCCACGAGTACGGCCACCACATCTCGAACCTCCAGGGCTTCATGAACCAGGTCCGGACCCAGCAGGGCCCGACCAGCGACGCCACCAGGCTCGAGCTCCAGGCCGACTGCTACGCCGGGCTGTGGGCCCAGCACGCCACGACCACCGAGGACGCCAGCGGCGAGGTGCTGCTGCTGGACCTGACCGACCAGGACATCGACAACGCGCTGCGCGCCGCGGCGGCGGTGGGCGACGACCACATCCAGCGCAAGACCCAGGGCCAGACCAATCCCGAGACGTGGAACCACGGCTCGTCGGAGCAGCGAATGCACTGGTTCCGGGTGGGCTATGAGGGTGGCGACGTCGCCTCGTGCGACACCTTCGACGCGTCGAGGGACGAGGTGCTCGGCCGGTCCTGAGACCGGTCCTGAGACGGTCCGGGACCGGCCCTGCGACCGACCGTCACAGCGCCAGCAGCGCCTCCATGTGCCCGAAGGTGCGCTGGAGCGTGCGCAGGTGCGGCGCCACCGCGGGATGGCGGAACTTCGCGGCCAGCGCACCCTCGCCGGTCGCGACCCGGGCGAGAGCCCACTCGGCACGGCTGAGCGCCGTGTAGACGGCGACGACCTGCGCACCGAGCACCACGGCGTCCCGGTCGGCGGTGCCGTCCGGCAGGCCGAGGAGGTAGGCGTCGAGCAGCGGGTCGAACTCCTCGCGCGCGGACAGGGACAGGTAGCCCAGGTCGCCGCCGGCCGGCCCGTGGC
This sequence comes from Nocardioides sp., assembly GCA_035554935.1. GTDB lineage: Bacteria > Actinomycetota > Actinomycetes > Propionibacteriales > Nocardioidaceae > Nocardioides. The sequence goes on from DATMHM010000098.1 coordinate 13,371, forward strand.
CGAGCGTCCCCCAGTCGATCGCGATCGCGTCGTCACCGTCGCGGCCCGGGATGTTCCGCGCCGTCGGGTCGCCGTGCTGCGGCACCTGGGGCAGGCCGTCCAGCAGGGTCAGCATCACCTCGCGCCGGGTCCACAGGTGCTCGGCCACGTCGGCGACGGTGGTGCGCGCGAGGGTCGGCCACCCGCCGCGGAAGGCGACCCGCGCCAGGCGGTCCCGCAGCAGGTCGTTCGCGAGGAAGGCCGGGTGCCCCACGGGCGCGCCCGCGAACCGGCCGATCGAGAGGGCGAGGAACAGCCCGCTCGACGCCGCCTCCTCCACCCAGTCGCGGGTGATCGTGATCCCCTCCTCGTCCTCCTCCACGGAGGCCGCGACCGCGCGCAGGCCTGGCGTCGTGGCGGTCAGGCCGGTCTCGAGGACGTCGGCCTCACGTCGCCAGTAGCCGACGTGCGCCCGGTCGGACAGGGTCGCCGGGTCGCCGGGCCGGGGCGCGGCCAGCCGCTTCACGAGGACCGGCCGGCCGCCGTACGCCGTGCGCCAGACGCCGACGGTCGACGTCCCGGCTCCGCCGGGGATCGCCACCCAGTCGGGCTCGGGCTGCCACATGGCGCTGAAACTAGGCCATGCCCTACCCGATGTCACGCACCCTGAACCGGGACCACGCGAGCGCCAGCACCGCGCCCGCCACCGCGGTCAGCCCGGCGGCGCTCCCCCAGTCCCAGGACTCGGCCGGCACCGACGGCACGTGGGCGTACGGCGACAGGCCGGTCAGCCACGACGGCAGCCCGAGCAGCTCACCGAGCAGCGCCAGGACCAGGAACGCACCGGGCCAGGCCCAGACCAGGACGGTCCACCGGGGTCGGACGGCCAGGGACAGCACGGCCAGCGCGCCCACGGCCCACGTGGCGGGCGCCCACGCGAGCGCGGCCACGACCAGGTTCCCGACGCCGGGTCCGTCCGCGGCGACGTACCCGACCCACAGGCCGATCCCGGTCACGACCAGCAGCCACGCGGTGCCGGCGAGCGCCACGACGGTCGACGCCGTGAACCAGCGCCCACGGCTGGTCGCGGTCGCCAGGACGACCTCGGCGCGGCCGTCCTGCTCGTCCCGCCCTGCGTGGCTGACCACGGTGACGGCGAAGTAGGTGAGGGCGACGGCGTCGATCGACAGGATCGCCGCGACGAGCGCGCCGCCCAGCTCGTCGATGACCGACTGCGCGACCTCCGAGTCGAGCAGGTCGCCGATGCCCGGTGCGATCATCCCGAACAGCACGCCGAGGGCGGCCGACCCGAGCGTCCACAACACCAAGGTCGTGCCGTGCACCCGGAGCGCCAGCGCGAGCGCGTCGGCCAGCCGCGGCGAGCCGGTTGCCGGGCCGGGTCGGGCCGGGACCAGACCCGCGCCGAGGTCCCGGCGCGCCCGGAGCGCCACGGCGAGCGCGAGCAGCGCCACGGCCAGCACGGGGTAGCAGCCGAGCAGCCACCACCGCTGATCGCCGTAGGCCCGGACCTGCGTGTTCCAGCCCAGCGGCGACGTCCAGCTCAGCCACGCCGGGCCGGTGTCGCCCACGGCGCGGAGCACGAAAACCAGGCCGACGGTCCCGGCCGCGACGGCGGCGCAGGTCCGCGCGCTGGCCGACACCTGCGCGGCGACGGCGCCGATCCCGGCGGCGACCAGCGCCGTGCCGGCCCACACCCCGCCGAACGCCAGCGAGCCGACGACCTCGAGGCCGGCCAGCGCATTGCCCACCGCCGTCAGCAGCCCCAGCACGCCCGCGAGCAGCACGACCTCGGCCGCGGTGGCGAGCAGCGGTGCGTCCCGGCCCACCGCGGTGCCGCCCACCAGCTCGGTGCGCCCGCTCTCCTCCTCCACCCGGGTGTGCCGCCTGACCAGCACGATGAACAGGACCGCGACGAACACCGCGTAGAGGACGGTCATCTTGCTCATGGACAGCTCGCCCACGCTGGTGACGTCGAGGACCGGTCCGTAGAGGGCCACGATCGCCGGGCTCGCGTTGATGGCGCTCGCCGCGTGCACCCGGGCCGCCTCGTCGGCGTACAGGCCCGGCGTCGCCGCGGCCGAGGCGACGCTCATCAGCACCAGGACCGCGATCGACACCGGCGCGACGACGCGGTCCTGCCGCAGCGCGAGGCGCAGGAGGACCGGCCAGCCACGGGTGGTCGACCGGTCGGCGCCCGCGGCGAACGGCGGACTCGTCATCGGGATCATCGCCGCACGCCCGCCCGGTCGCGGTAGGCGTCGAGGAAGAGCTCCTCGAGCGTCGGCGGCGTGCTGGTCAGCGCCGTGACGCCCGCTGCCGTGAGCGCCGCGAGCACCACCGGCAGTCCCTCCGGGTCGACCGTGCAGGACAGCTGCGGGCCGTCGACGACCAGGTCGTGCACACCCGGCGTGCCGGCGAGACCCGGCGCCGGGCCCGCGAGGCTCGCGACGATGCGGCTGCGGCTGAGGTGGCGCAGCTCGCTGATCCGCCCGGTCTCGACGACCCGGCCCTCGCGGATGATGGTGACGCGGTCCGCGAGGCGGTCGACCTCGCTCAGGATGTGGCTCGACAGCAGCACCGTGGCGCCACGGGCCGTGTGCTCCCCGACGCAGTCGTTGAACACCTGCTCCATGAGCGGGTCGAGCCCGGACGTGGGCTCGTCGAGGATCAGCAGCTCCGGGTCCGTCGCGAAGGCCGCGACCAGGGCGACCTTCTGGCGGTTGCCCTTGGAGTAGGCACGGCCGCGCTTCGTCGGGTCGAGCGCGAACCGCTCGATCAGCTCGTCGCGGCGCGAGGCCCGGGGGTCGGCGCCCCGCATCCGGATCAACAGGTCGACGGTCTCGCCGCCGCTGAGGTTGGGCCACAGGCTGACGTCGCCGGGCACGTAGGCCAGTCGCCGGTGCAGTGCCGACGCGTCGGTCCAGGCGTCCCCGCCGAGCAGGCGGACCCGTCCGGAATCGGCGCGCAGCAGCCCGAGCAGCACCCGGATCGTCGTGGACTTGCCGGCACCGTTGGGCCCGAGGAAGCCGTGCACCTCACCCTGCTGCACCGTGAGGTCCAGCCCGTCGAGCGCGCGGAAGATGCCGAAGGTCTTCACGAGGTTACGGACCTCGATCACGGGGCTCTCCACGCGTCGAGGCTAGACCCGCAGTACGACGCCAGGGCCGGGATCCGGCGCACCGGTGACCAAGGGCCCCTCACCTGGTGACGTCGGTCATGCCGGACACTGGACGGGTGCTGATCGCGACCGACGACCCCCGCCGGCCCGACGTCCTCGCCCTGCTGCAGGAGCACCTCGCCGACATGTACGCGACCTCGCCGCCGGAGAGCGTGCACGCCCTCGCCCCAGACGCGCTCACCGCACCGGGCGTCACGTTCTGGACCGCGCGCGACGGCGACGAGCTGCTCGGCTGCGCTGCGCTCAAGTTCCTCTCCCCCGAGCACGCCGAGCTCAAGTCGATGCGCACCGCGACCGCGGCCCGCCGTCGTGGTGTCGCCGGGCGGCTGCTCGACCACGTCGTCGCGGAGGCGAGGCGACGCGGGCACGGTCGGATCAGCCTGGAGACCGGCACGGAGGACTACTTCGCGCCGGCACGCACCCTCTACGCGGCGCGCGGCTTCGACGAGTGCGGCCCGTTCGAGGGCTACCTCCTCGACCCGAACAGCGTCTTCCTCACCCTGGCCCTCTGACCGGGCCGGCGTTCTCCACCGTCACCACCAGCGACTGGGCGTCGAGCACCGCCCGATCGAGGACTGCCCGCCGCGGATCGGGTACGGCGAGCCACGGGCCGACGACCGCGATGGAGCGCAGCCGCGGATCGGCGAGCACCTCCTCGACCGCGGTGCGGTCTCCCCCTGCCACCACCCGGGTCGTCCCGGTGAGGATCCGCGCCGCGTGGTCGGCCGCGGCCCCGTAGGCCTCCCGCGCCTGGTTGGCCCGGCGCCGCGCGAAGCGCTGCTGGGACTGGCCCCCGGCCTTGGTTCGCCCCTGGACGTGGCGCTGTCCGACCTTCGACTCCTCGATCCGGCCGTCGACGACCCGGGCGAGCGCGAAGCCACCCTTGCGGACCAGCAGCACGCCCCACGCGCCCCCCGCGCCGGACGTCGCCGCGGCGTCCGCCAGCGCGGGGATCGCCGGCGGGCCGTCGTACGGTCGGGAGAAGGGGAGCCGCGCCTCGAACCAGGACCCGTCGACCGCGTCGCCACGCAACGCGCCGTCACGTACCCGCAGGTCGGTCGCGCCGTGGGACGCCTGGAAGTTGTCGAACCAGCGCACCCAGCGAGCGGTGGGGACGAGGACCTCGGGCACGGTGCCGGAACTTCCCCGGTCGGGCCGGGTGCTCAGACGTTGAAGCCGAGGGCGCGCAGCTGCTCACGGCCGTCGGGGGTGATCTTGTCGGGGCCCCACGGCGGCATCCAGACCCAGTTGATCGCCACGTCGTTGACCAGGCCCTCGAGGGCCGAGTTGGTCTGGTCGGTGATGACGTCGGTCAGCGGACAGGCGGCCGAGGTGAGCGTCATGTCGAGGACGAGGTTGGTGCCCTCGTCGACGTGCATGCCGTAGACGAGGCCGAGGTCGACGACGTTGATGCCGAGCTCGGGGTCGACGACATCGCGCAGCGCCTCTTCGACGTCGGCGACGTTGGTCGGTGTGGTGGTCTCGGTCATGACGAAGCTCCTTGTGGGGAGGTGGAACTGGGGTTCAGGCTGGTGGTCGAGATGTCGACGCCGGCACGGGCCAGGGCGTCGGTGAAGGCGGTCCAGCCGAGCAGCGCGCACTTGACGCGGGCCGGGTACTTCGCGACGCCGGCGAAGGCGACACCGTCGCCGATGACTTCCTCGTCGCCACGGACGGCGCCCTTCGAGGTGAGCATCGCACGCATCGCCTCGAACTTCCCGAGCGCCTCGGAGACGGGGCGACCGATGACCTCCTCGGCGAGGACGGACGAGCTGGCCACGGAGA
>DATMHM010000099.1:0-24540 GCA_035554935.1 Nocardioides sp.
GGTCTACTGCTCCAAGGCCTACGCCAAGCTCTGCAAGAAGCTCGGCGTCACCCAGTCCATGGGCGCCGTCGGATCCAGCGCGGACAACGCGCTCGCGGAGTCGTTCAACGCCACCATGAAGCGCGAGGTCCTCCAAGACGCCGCCTGCTGGACCGACGAGCTGACCTGCCGCCGGCAGGCCTTCAAGTGGCTCGTCCGCTACAACACCCGCCGCCGTCACACCTGGTGCGGCTACCTGTCCCCGTCCACCTACGAGGCCCGCCGGGCCGCTACGCTGCCGACCGCCGCGTAATCACACCCGTGTCCAAGATCCGGGGGTAGGGCCCGTCGTAGGTGTCCGCCACGGCCGGGCGGGCGCCGGTGGCGTCGAGCTCGGAGGCCAGGACCTGCTCGCCGTACGCCTTCCCCTTCCCGGTGAGCGACCAACCGCCCTCGCCACCGAAGCTCGACCACGCGACCCACCCGTGGGCCTGGGCGTCGAGGAGGTGCTCTGCCACGTCGCTCTCGGGCAGGTCCAGGCGGTTCGCGAGCCGCGCGGTGTCGGCGTAGCCGAGGGTGCGGACGGCATGGAGGACGAGGAGCGCAGGATCGCTTCGACGGGTCATCGCCCGACCTCGTGCGGCAGCGGCTCGCTGACGATGCCGAGGTCGCCGTCGACGACGACGGGTCCCGGTCGTCGAGCAGTCGCATCGCGTCGTCGACGGCCAGGACCGCCGGGATGCCGAACTCGCGAGCCACGATGGCCGCGTGCGCGAGCATGCCTCCGGTCTCGGTGACGACCGCGCTCGCCATCGCGAGGAGCGGCGTCCAGGCCGGCGAGGTCTCGCGGCACACCAGCACGTCCCCGGGGCGGAACCGCGGGAAGTCGTCGAGGTCCCGCACGACCGTGACATCACCGGTACGACGGCCCGGGCTGGCGGGCGTGCCGGCGGCGATGACCTCGCCGGCCGGGAACGGGCGTCGGCCGCGAGGCCCCGATCCGGGGCGGGTGATGGGGCGTGACTGGAGCACCCGCGGCCGCCCCTGCGCCAGGGCCACTCGATATCCTGCGGGGAGCCCAGGAACGCCTCGACCTGCTGGCCGAGGTGGGCGAGCCGGGCTGCCTGTCCGGCCGAGAGTGCAGGCTCGGGCAGCGACTGCTCGAGGACGGGCTCTCCGTCCGTGACGATCCAGCGCTCCGGCGTACAGCTGCCATCGACGAGGCGCGCGCCAAGGCCGCGCACGGCCTCGACGACGCACTGGCTGGCGCCGGTGACGGGGTGTCGGGTGAACAGCACGCCCGACGCCTGCGGTGCGAGCATCTGCTGCACGAGCACCGGAACCGACCCGGACGCGCGCAGGCCGATCCGGGCGGCGTACGCCGTGACCCCGGCAGCGTGGAGCGACGTCGCCACCCGGGCGACCGCATCGGGCACCGCCTCCGCCGAGACGTCGAGGCAGGTGTGCAGCTGACCGGCGAACGACGCGTCGCTGCCGTCCTCCACCAGCGCCGAGGACCGGACGGCGTACGGGCCGGGCCCGAGCGTGTCGAGGGCGCCGGCCAGGTGGGGCCTCCATTCCGGGGCGGCGACATCGGCGATGACGAGTCCGGGCGGGACGTCGAGCCCGGCGCGGAGCAGGGTGCCGAGGGTCGCGGACTTCGCCCCGCACCGCTCGTCGGCGTCGTGCAGGCGAACCAGGGTCGTCACCGGCCCGACCCGTCGGTTCGCGCGGAGATCCTGCCCAGGCGCTGCTGTGCCGCCTGGGCGGAGCGCAGCCCGAGCGCCTCGGCGAGCTCGGGGAAGGTCGACCCGGCCGCGCGCGCGGCGAACAGGAGTGCGCTCTCGATCCGGTCGAGCTCCGACCTCGCCTCGGCGAGCAGGCGCGCACCCGCCAGCACGACCTCGGCTTCGACGTCGGGCTCGCGCGCCAGCCACGCGGCGTACCGCACCAGGTCGACGTCGTCCGGTGGCTGGGTGCGGTGCTGCCACGGGCGAGGAGCGAGTCCCTCGGCGCCCGCGGCCAGCAGGTGGGCGCGGGCCTGGCCGATGCGCTCGGCGTGCGCGGCTTCGGGTGTGGTCATGCGAGATTGCTACGCCGGTCAACACCGTGTTGTCAACATGATGTTGTCAACGTCGTGTTGATATGCCGTGTTGACATGTCGTCGGTGTGGCGCGCGTCACCTTTGGCCTCCCGCGGCGTTGTCCCGGTGAGCGTCTCGGGCCGACGACGGAGCGCCCATGCACACATCGACCCATCTCCCGCGATGGCGCCGCGCCGCCGTCCCACTGGCCTCCGCCCTGGTGGTGGGGCTCGGCCTGCTGGCCGGCAGTCCCGGTACGGCGACCGGAGCGGTCCCCGGCGCGGGGTGCGCCAGCCCGGACCATCCCGGCGGCGCGTGGCCGAGCCTCAACGGGGACCTGGCGAACTCCCGGTCCCAGCCGGCCGAGCGGGTGATCGGTCCGCAGCAGGCCGCAGCACTCCGGCCGGCGTGGTCGTTCTCCGGCGCCGCCGTCGGCGCGCCGGGCGGGATGCGGTCGACGCCGGTCGTCGCCCACGGCTGCGTCTACATCGCGCTGGGGGAGGGCTACCTCGGTACCCGCGGCGACGTGATCGCGCTCAACGCCGACACCGGCGCGCTGGTCTGGCACCGGCGGATCGAGGGGTCCGTGCTCGGTCTCACCGTCGACCACGGCCTGGTGTACGCGGCGGTCAGCCAGGGCTCGCGGAGCAACGCCCCGGTCGTCACGGAGGAGACGATCGCGACCGGCACGTCCGCGATCGCCATGGACGCGGCGAGCGGGAAGCTGCGCTGGGCGAGCGTGCGGCTCGACGACGGCGACGCCGACAACGGGACCTTCATCAACGCCACCCCGGTGGCGTTCACGGCGGGCGAGCGCGAACTGCTCTTCGTCGCGCTCTCGGGCGGTGGTGGCGACGGCGCCCGGGTGCCGATGTACTTCCTCGACGCGCGTTCGGGCCACGTGGTGAGGAAGGCGTACTCGCTGACCGAGGCGGAGTACGCGATGGGGTTCGGCGGCACCGGGATCTGGTCCACGGCGGCGTACGACCCCGCCACCCAGCACCTGTACGTCGGCACGGCCGACTCCGACGGCCACAGCCGCCAGCACCCCTACAACAACGCGATCCTGAAGGTCGACGCCCACCCGAGGCGATCCTCGTTCGGGACCGTGGTGGCGGCGTACCAGGGCGTGAGCGAGCACGCCGACCTGGACGGGATCATCGGCTACCCGAACAACCCCGTGTGCGGCGCGAGCGGCGAGATGCTCAGCGTCGACCCACCGACCTTCGTCGACACCTCGGCCTCGGCGGAGTGCCTCGAGCTGGACTTCGACTTCGGGGCCTCGCCCAACCTCTTCGTCGACGGCCGGGACGGGCGGTTGAAGGTCGCCGCGCTGCAGAAGTCCGGCGTCGTCCACGTGGCGTACGCCGACACGATGGCCGGCGACTGGCGGCGGTTCGTCGGCACGGCCGGGCCGTTCATGAACGGCGCCACCTCGGCGGTCGACCGCAGCCACCTCTACGTGCCGGCGACCCCGAACCTGGTGTTCAAGCTGCACCGGGACACCGGTGACGTGGCATGGGTGTCCTCCACGGAGCTCGGGATGTTCTCCTACGGGCCGATCACCCATGCCAACGGCGTGACCTATGCGGTCAACGACGCAGGATTCCTGGTGGCGTCCGACGCCGCCACCGGCGCGGTGCTGTCCCGGTCGCTCATCGCGGCGGCCGGCCAGGCCGGCGAGTGCCTCGGCGTCGGCTCGGGGGTCGCGGTCGCGCGCAACACCGTCTATGCGCCCTGCAACGGCGGCGGCGCCTCCGACTTGGCCGGGCTGCCCGGCGATCCCGGCGGCATCGTGGCGTACCGCCCATGAGCCTGCCGAACCCGACCCCCGGTTCCCTCGCCGTCGTGACGGGAGCGTCCTCCGGCATCGGTGAGGCGATCGCGCGGCAGTTGACGGGCCGCGGCCACCGCGTCGCCGTCGTGGCTCGCCGGCAGGACCGCCTCGAGAGGCTGTGCGCCGAGCTCGGCGGCCCCGACCGCGCCGTACCCGTCGTCGCGGACCTGGCGGTCCCGGCCGACCGGGACCGACTCGAGGAGCGGCTGCAGGAGCTCGGCCAGGTCGACATCCTGGTGAACAACGCGGGCTTCGGCGTCTACGAGCCCTTCGTGGAGTCCGCACGCGAGCGCGAGATCCAGCAGGTGCGCGTGGACGTCGAGGCCGTCGTGGACCTGATGGCGCGCTTCCTGCCGGGCATGGTGCAGCGGGGGCGGGGAGCCGTCCTCAACCTCTCGTCCACGTCGGCCTTCCAGCCGCTGCCCTACAACGCGGGGTACGCCGCCGCGAAGGCACACGTGCTCTTCCTCTCCGAGGCGGTCAGCGCGGAGGTCCGTGGCACCGGCGTGACGGTCACCGCGGTCTGCCCGGGCCCGGTGCCGACGGAGTTCCAGGAGACCAACGACGCCGCGTTCGCGGAGAAGCTGCCCAAGGCAGTCTGGGTGTCCGCGGAGCGTGTCGCGACCGACGCGTTGAAGGCCGCCGACCGGGGGAAGCGGTCGGTCGTGCCCGGCGGTCCGCTGGTCCGGGCGTTCTTCTCGCCGAGCCGGGTCACCCCGTCCAGGCTGAGCCTGCGGGTGACCAAGCGCCTCATGGCGCGCTGACTGCACGGAAAAGCTGCCACCAGATGGTCATTCCTGACCATGTGGGAAGCGGACGAGGGGCGTAACTTCGCGAAGGTCGCGGCCGCGGAGACGCGACATGTGCAGTGTCCGACCGAGGAGCTCCCCATGCACAGGTTGACCCGTACGCCCCTGCCTGCCGCGCTCGTCCTCGTGGCCTCGACGCTCGCCGTGCTGAGCGTCGACACCCAGGCGCGCGCGGTGACCGATCCGCAGACCGTCACCGTGACCGTCACCGAGGTGACCGGTGTCGGTGACGACCTCGACGGGATCGGCCGCAGCGACGCCGACATGTATGTCGGGGTGGAGTTCGGCACCGGGACGGTCGGCGCCTTCCGGACCGACGGACCGAGCTTCGACACCCACATCGAGGACGACGCGTCGATCAAGCCGTTCTGGGCGATCACCGGCACCGTCTCGCCATTCACCGTCGACGACGTGCCGACGGGCCGCGTCACCCTCGCCGTGTGGGACCACGACGAGTGCGACACCCCGTTCTGCGCCGACACCGGCGTGTTCGAGTCCGACGACGACCGCCTGGACGTGAAGGCCGGTGACGGCGAGGAGGTCACCCTGACCATCGACCTCGAGACCGGCCGGTGGAGCGGTGGAGCGGCCTGGCCCGACAACTGCGTCACCGGCGACGGGGGCGAGGCGGTCAAGCTCTGCTTCGACATCAGCGTCGACTCCGCCAACGGCGACCTCGACGGGGACGGTCTGCTCGACGGCTGGGAGCGCAACGGGTACGACGGCAACGCCGACGGCACCGTCGACGTCGACCTGCCCGCACTGGGTGCGAAGGTCGACCACAAGGACCTGTTCCTCGAGCTCGACTACACGCTCGGACAGACGCCGTCGCGAGCGAGCATCCTGGCGATGAAGCGAGCGATGGCCGCCGCCCCGCTGACCAACCCGGACGGGGTCAACGGGATCAACCTGCGGGTGGACACCGGTGCCCTTGTTGACCCGAATGCCCGCGAGGGCCAGCCGGCCGGGACGTGCACCGACGGCATCGACAACCTCGGCGACGGTGCGGTCGACGGGGCCGACCCCGACTGCCGCTACCTGGACGCCAGCGTCGAGGACCCGATCGTGACCAACTGCAACAACGGCACCGACAACGACGGCGACGGGCTTGCCGACGGGGCCGACCCGGACTGCCTCGTGGGTGACAACCTCGGCGGCGGCAACGCAGTCGCTGCGCTGAACAACTGCGGCCTCGACGCGGCGTTCACGGCGGCCGAGAACGCCAACTTCGCGGCAGTCCGCAAGGGCATCTTCCGCTACGCCATCTCCACCTCGAACGACCCGGACACCGACGGCGCCGGCCCCGACACCGGCTGCGGGAGCGGTGGCCAGGGCACGATCGGCGGCTACCACTTCGTGGAGTACAACCACGACGGCGGCACGATCCTGCACGAGCTCGGCCACAACCTGAACCTGCGGCACGGCGGCTTCGAGAACACCCACTGCAAGCCGAACTACGTCAGCAACATGAACTACGACCTGCAGTTCGGCATCGCGCGGGTCGGCGGCGGCACGATCCTCGACTTCTCGCCGCCACGGGTGGCCCTCGACGGGAGCAGTCGCGGGGTGGTCCCCGGCCAGCTCGACGAGGCCGACCTCGACGAGAACACGGTCCTCGACGGCACCGACAACGCGAACCGGTTCACCTACGTCAACCGCACCGGCGCCAAGTCGCCCGGCAACATGAACGCCCCGATCGACTGGCTCGGCGACGGCAGCCCGCCGGACTCCAGCACCGTCCCGGCGATCAACATCAACAACAGCAGCCCGGACAACCCGGCGACCACGCAGGACGAGCGCAACCCGCGCGCCTGCGCCTCCGGCTCGAGCTCGGACAAGCTCAAGGGGTACGACGACTGGGCCAACGTCCAGCTGCCGATCCGCCCCAACGCCGACGGGAGCGAGAAGGCCGGCGAGATCGAGGACGACCCGCTGCCCACCCTCGAGGAGATGCTGCAGCTCCAGCAGCTGCTCAACACCACCGACGTCGGGGTCACGCTGACCGACGCCCCGGACCCGGTCGCGGCCGGCACGTCGCTCACCTGGACCGCGACCGCCAGCAACGAGGGGCCCTCGCCCGCCTCCTCCACCGAGGTCACCGTGGACCTCCCCGACGACGTGACCGGCGTGACGACCGACGTACCGTGCGTGACGCTGCCGGGCGACACGGTCCGGTGCAACCTCGGCGAGCTGATGCCCGGCGACGAGCGGTCCTTCGAGATCGAGGCGGACGTGCCCGCGGACCTCGTGTACCTCAACGGCGGACCCAAGACGATCACGGCCACGGCGAGCGTCGACAACCTCGCCGGCCCCGACCCGGCCGCCAGCAACGACACGGCGTCCGCGAGCACCAGGGTGATCGCCGTCGCCGACGTGTCCGTCGACTCCGCCGCCCTGACGAGCCCGCTCGAGGTGCTCATCGGGGAGCCCGCGGACGTCGAGCTCGAGGTCGGCATCTCCAACGCCGGTCCGTCGTCGCCGATCGACACCGTGGTCACGGCCACGGCGACCGCAGGGGCAGGCGTCACCGTCGTGCCGGCGACCAGCAGCAGCGCCCAGAACGCGCTCGCGGTCGGCGCTCCGCGCACCGTCGAGTTCACCGCGTCGGTCAGCTGCAGCACGCCGGGCGTGAAGACGGTCGAGTTCGAGGCGGAGATCGCGCTGCGGAACGCCCCGGTCGACGTCGACCCCGACCTGACCGACAACACGCGGACGGTCAGCGCGCAGATCGACTGCGTCGTCCCGATCGCGATCAACGTGCGGCCGAAGGGCTTCCCGAACACCATCAACCTGAACACGGACGCGACGCTCGCGGCACTGACCACCGAGGCCGGTGAGTACGGCCTCCCGCTGGCCTTCGACGCGACGAGCATCGACCCGCTGTCCGTGCTCTGGGGGCTGCGGTCCGGCCTGTTCAACGTCGCCACGCCGACCGGTGCTCCCGAGGTCCACGAGCAGGGGCACCCGTCGGACTCGTGGGAGCTCGACGAGCGGACGCGTGACGGCGACCTGGACCTGGTGCTGCACTTCAAGCCGGCCAGCTCCGGGCTCGACATCGGGGACACGGAGGCGTGCCTGAAGGGCAAGTACGACGCCCCCGACGGTGGCCGCTACACGTTCCTGGGGTGCGACTCGGTGCGGGTGAAGAAGTAGGCGGCTCGGCGCCTTTGCAGGCCGCCCGGCTGCTGGCATGGTCGGGCCATGGAGCCCGTGGAGCAGCACTTCCAGGACGCCGTACGACGGATGCAGGGGCCGGCCGCCGCGAGCGCGCCGGCCGCGACGCCGATGGTCGACGACCTGCTCGCGCTGTTCCGGGCGCAGGCGACCAGCCGCCACCTCGACCTGGCCGCGCGCGAGCTGCAGCGCGACGGCGCCGGCTACTACACGATCGGCTCGGCGGGACACGAGTCGAACGCCGCGCTGGGGCTGCTCTCCGGGCCCGGCGACCCGGCGCTGCTGCACTACCGGTCGGGCGGGTTCTATGCCGCCCGCGCGCTGGCGTCGGGGAAGGTCGACCCCGTCCGGGAGACCCTGCGGAGCCTGACCTGCTCGGCCCAGGACCCGATGTCCGGCGGCCGCCACAAGGTGATCGGGCACCCCGCGCTCGGCATCGTGCCGCAGACGTCGACCATCGCCTCCCACCTCCCGCGCGCGGTCGGGCTGGGCTTCGCGCTGGGCCTCGCCGCGGCGACCGGCCGCGAGACCGGCTGGGCCGAGGACGCCGTCGTGGTGTGCAGCTTCGGCGACGCGTCGCTGAACCACTCGACGGCCGCGGGGGCGCTGAACGCGGCCGCCTACCTCGCCCACCGGAAGAAGGACTGCCCCGTCCTCTTCGTGTGCGAGGACAACGGACTCGGCATCAGCACGCCGTCGCCTCAGGGCTGGGTCGGCACCGCGTTGCGGTCCGTCCCCGGGTTGCCCTACTTCGAGGTCGACGGCGACCAGCCGGTCGCGTTGCTCGGCGTCGCGCGACACGCGCTCGCGCAGGTCCGCGAGACCCGGGCCCCCGCAGTCCTGCACCTGCACGCCGTGCGGTTCATGGGCCACGCCGGGTCCGACGTCGAGATCGCCTACCGCACCCCGCGGGCGATCGCCGCCGACCTCGAGCGCGACCCGCTGCTCGCGACCGCCCGGGTGCTCGTCGAGCGCGGCGTGCGGACTCCCGCCCGGCTCCTCGAGGAGTACGACGCCCTCCGCGCCGAGGTCGAGGAGGTGGCCGCCGACGTCCGCTCCGAGCCGCCGCTCGCGACGCGCGCCGAGGTCGTCGCGCCGCTGCGCCTGGGTGCGGGCCGCCGTACGACGGTGCGGCTGACCGACGTGCCGGCACCGGGCGCCGACGGCTCGGGCGGTGGCCCGGGCGGCGGCTCGGGTGGCGGCCTCACCCTCGCCCAGGCCATCAACCAGACCCTCGCCGAGGAGCTGGCGAACGACCCCGGCGTCTTGGTCTTCGGCGAGGACGTCGGGGTGAAGGGTGGCGTCTACGGCGTGACCCGCGGGCTGTTCCAGACCTTCGGCCCGACCCGGGTCTTCGACACGCTCCTCGACGAGCAGACCGTCCTCGGCACCGCGCTCGGGGCCGGCCTCGCGGGCTTCACGCCGATCCCGGAGATCCAGTACCTCGCCTACCTGCACAACGCCGAGGACCAGTTGCGCGGGGAGGCGGCGTCCCTACGGTTCTTCTCCGCTGGGCAGTACGACAACGGGATGGTCGTGCGGGTCGCCGGACTGGCCTACCAGAAGGGCTTCGGCGGGCACTTCCACAACGACAACTCGGTCGCGGTGCTGCGCGACATTCCCGGCCTCGTGCTCGCCGTCCCGAGCCACCCGGCCCTGACGCCCGGCCTGCTGCGTGGCTGCCTCGAGCTGGCCCGCACCGAGGGTCGGGTCGTGGTGTTCCTGGAGCCGATCGCCCGCTACCACACGCGCGACCTCGCCGACGGGGACGGGCAGTGGCTGGCGACCCCGGACCCGAGCGAGGTGTTCCGGCCCGGTGACGTCGCCGTGCACGGCGACGGGACGGACCTGCTCCTGGTGACCTTCGGCAACGGCGCGCACCTCAGCCGGACCGCCGCACAGGTGCTGGAGACCGAGGGGGTCGCCACCACCGTGCTGGACCTGATGTGGCTCGCCCCGCTCCCCGTCGACGCCTTGGTCGCGGCGGCGCGGAGCGCAGGAGCGGTCCTCGTCGTCGACGAGACCCGAGCCAGTGGGGGAGTCGGCGAGGGGGTGCTCACCGCCCTGGTCGAGGCCGGCGTCGACGTACCCCTCGCCAGGGTGGCGAGCGCCGACAGCTACGTCCCGCTCGGGCCGGCCGCCGCGGCCGTGCTGCTGCAGGCCGACGAGGTCGTCGAGGCGGGCCGGAGCGTGGTCGGCCGGGCGCGGGCCTGACCGATCGGGCCGGGTTCCCGACCCGTTCGTCGGCAGCTCACCCACGCACCTGACGCATGGGCTGCGCCCAGCGACCGGGGACAGCCCATCCGTCAGGTGCGTGGCGCAGCGCCAGGAGCGCCGCGCCGACGACGCCGGCGTCGTTGCCGAGGGTCGCCGCGACCAGGGGAGTGGACACCCGGACCAGCGGCAGGAAGCGGTCGGCGCTCGCGCTGACCGCGCCGCCGACGATGATCCGGTCGGGGGCGAGCAGCAGCTCGACGGTCCGGTAGTAGGTCGTGAGCCGCTCCGCCCACGCCTCCCACGACAGCCCGTCGCGGTGCATCGCGGAGGTCGCCGCGAGCCGCTCGGCCGGCGCCCCGTCCACGGGGAGGTGCCCGAGCTCGGTGTTCGGCACCAGGGTGCCGTCGACGAGCAGCGCGCTGCCGATCCCGGTGCCGAGCGTCGTGACGAGGGTGACCCCGCACCGCGCGTCGACCGGGCCGAAGGTCGCCTCCGCAACGCCGGCGGCGTCGGCGTCGTTGACCACGACGACGGGCCTCCCGAGTCGCTCGCGCAGGCTCGTCTCGACGGCGAGCCCGATCCAGCTCGCGTCGATGTTGGCGGCCGACCCGACGACCCCGTCCCGCACCACCGCGGGCAGCGCGACCCCGACCGGCACGACCGGGTGCCGGGCGAGGTCCGCGACGAGTGCGGCGACCTCGTCGAGGACGGCCGCGGGGGTCGCCGGCCGCGGGGTCGGGACCACGCGCCGCTCCGAGGCCAGCTCGCCGGTACCCGGGTCGACGAGGGCGGCCTTGATGGTGGTGCCGCCGACGTCGATGCCGATCACGACGGGCGCCACGGGGGCTGGGGTGGTCACGGCGGCGAGGATAGGTGTCGCCGGCGAGCTCCTGCAAGGGAATGCTGCAACTTGCGTTCGACTTGCGCGATTCTTGCAGTATGCTCTTCCACGCCCTGACCCGGCCGCGGAGCCCGCGGTCGTCGTACCCGGACGAGAGACGTGCGATGAACGACCTGAACCCCGGCGCCACGCGCCCCGACGCCTTCGCTCACCGCGACCACGAGTGGTGGCGCACCGCGGTCATCTACCAGGTCTACCCACGCAGCTTCGCCGACGCGGACGGCGACGGGATCGGCGACCTGGCCGGCATCCGCTCGCGGCTGCCCTACCTGCGCGACCTCGGCGTCGACGCGGTCTGGATCTCCCCGTTCTATGCGTCCCCGCAGGCCGACGGCGGCTACGACGTCTCCGACTACCGCCGCGTCGACCCGATGTTCGGCGACCTCGCCGACGTCACGGCGCTGATCGCCGACGCCCACGGCCTGGGCCTGCGGGTGATCGTGGACCTGGTCCCGAACCACTGCTCGGACCAGCACGAGTGGTTCCAGCGTGCGCTGCGCGACGGGCCGGGCGCGACCTCGCGCAAGAGGTTCCACTTCCTGCCCGGCCGGGGCGAGGCGGGCGAGCTCCCCCCGAACGACTGGGAGTCGATCTTCGGCGGCCCGGCGTGGACCCGGGTGCCGGACGGCGAGTGGTACCTCCACCTGTTCGCCCCCGAGCAGCCGGACTTCAACTGGGAGCACCCGGCCGTGCACGACGAGTTCCGCTCGATCCTGCGGTTCTGGCTGGACCTCGGCGTCGACGGCTTCCGGATCGACGTCGCGCACGGGATGGTGAAGGAGGCCGGGCTCCCCGACGTGGGCGGCGCCGAGCAGCTGAAGCTGCTGGGCAACGGCGTCACCCCGTTCTTCGACCAGGACGGCGTGCACGAGATCTACCGCGACTGGCGCCGGGTGCTCGACGAGTACGACGGCGAGCGGATCTTCGTCGCCGAGGCGTGGACCCCGACGCTGCAGCGCGCCGCCAACTACGTCCGCCCCGACGAGCTGCACCAGGCGTTCAACTTCTCCTACCTCTGCACCGACTGGGACGCGACGGCGCTCCGCGAGATCGTCGACCTGACGCTGGGCGCGATGGGCGAGGTCGGCGCGCCCGCGACGTGGGTGCTCTCCAACCATGACGTCACCCGGCACGCCACGCGCTTCGCCAACCCGCCGGGACTCGGCATCCAGATGGTGACGCCGGGTGACCGCGAGCTCGGCCTGCGCCGCGCCCGGGCGGCGACGCTGCTCATGCTGGGCCTGCCCGGGTCGGCCTACGTCTACCAGGGCGAGGAGCTCGGCCTCCCCGATGTCACCGACCTGCCCGACGAGGTGCGGATGGACCCGTCGTTCCACCGTGAGGACGGCCAGGACGGCTACCGCGACGGCTGCCGGGTGCCGCTGCCGTGGTCCGGGACCGAGGCCCCCTACGGGTTCGGACCCGCCGGCGGCCCGAGCTGGCTGCCGCAGCCCGCCGAGTGGGCGGGGCTCAGCGTCGAGGCCCAGACCGGCGTCGCCGGGTCGACGCTGGAGTTCTACCGCTCCGCGCTCGCGATCCGCCGGGCCGAGCCGGCCCTCGGTGCTGCCGAGGAGCTGACGTGGCTGGACGCGCCGGCGGGCGTGCTCGCCTTCCGTCGTACGACGTCCGAGGGGGACCCGGTGGTGGTGACCGTCAACGTGACCGGGGAGCATGTGCGCATGCCTGCCCCCGGCCGCCTGCTGATCGGCTCCGCCGACGTCGACGTGCACGACACCCCCGACGGCGCGGACGCGGTGCTGCCGCCGGACACCACCGCGTGGTGGGCCAGCTGATGGACGACCCGCGGGAGGCCGGTCCGCGGCTGCTGGACGTCGCTGCCCGCGCGGGCGTCAGCGAGGCGACGGTCTCCCGCGTCCTCAACGGCAAGTCCGGCGTCTCGGCGCTGACCCGGCAGAACGTGCTCGCCGCGCTCGACGCGATGGGCTACGAGCGCTCCGCCCGGCCGAGGCGGAGCACCGCCGGCCTCGTCGGGCTGATCACTCCCGAGCTGAGCAACCCGATCTTCCCCGCGCTGGCGCAGGTGATCGAGCAGATCCTCGCGCGCCACGACTACATCCCGGTGCTGTGCACCCAGACGCCGGGCGGCTCCACCGAGGACGAGCTGGTCGAGATGCTCGTCGACCGAGGCGTCACCGGTATCGTCTTCGTCTCCGGGATGCACGCCGACACGACGGCGGACCACGAGCGCTACACGCGGATCGCCGCGCGGGGCGTGCCGTTCGTGCTGATCGACGGCTTCAGCGACCGGATCTCCGCCCCCTTCGTCTCCGTCGACGACGCCGCCGCGATGCGGATGGCGGTCGAGCACCTGGCCGAGCTCGGCCACGAGCGGATCGGGCTCGCGCTCGGCCCGCCGCGCTTCGTGCCGGTGGCGCGCAAGGTGGACGGCTTCACCGAGGCGATGTCGCGCCGCGGCCTCGACGTGACCGGCCTCGTCGAGCACTCGCTCTTCACCGTCGAGGGCGGGCAGGCCGCGGCCGCAGCGCTGCTCGATCGCGGGTGTACGGCGATCGTCTGCGGCAGCGACGTGATGGCGTTCGGGGCGATCCGGACCGTCCGCGCCCGTGGGCTGGAGGTGCCGCGCGACGTGTCCGTCGTCGGCTTCGACGACAGCCCGATGACGGCGTTCACCGACCCGCCGCTCACGACCCTGCGCAAGCCCGTCGACGCGATGGGCGCCGCCGCGGTCGACGCGCTGCTCGACGAGATCAACGGCAACACCGCCCACCGGGCCGAGTTCGTCGTGCAGCCCGAGCTGGTCCTGCGCGGCTCGACCGGCCGCCGCGCCTGACCCCGGTCACCCATCAGGGTCGGGCGAGCACCTCGTCCAGCACCTCGTCCAGCGCCGGGTGCAGGTGGCGGCTCGCCAGCACGGTCGAGGCGTGCGCTGCCCCGGCCGCGAGCGCCTCCGGCAGTTCGGCGCCGGACAGGTGCGCGTCGAGCGCGCCCGCGAAGAACGCGTCGCCCGCGCCGTTGGTGTCGACCACGTCCACGGGGACGGCGGCCACCCGGTGCACGCGGCCGGTGCGGTCCAGGGCGAGGGCCCCGTCCGCGCCGAGGGTGCAGACCGCGAAGGACGCCCCGTGGCGCAGGCAACGCTCCAGCAGGGCGAGGGGGTCGGTGGTCGCGTCGGCGTTCATGAAGACGGCGTCGGCCGCCTCGAGGAACGGCCGGTGGAACGCGGCGGTGCCGTCGTAGTCGTGCAGGTCGGTCCAGACCGGCCGGCCCGCGGCCAGCGCCGCCGGCACGAGCCGGCGCGACTCCGGCGCGAGGTCGAGTACGACGACCGCCGCGTCGGCCATCGCTGCGCGGACCTCCTCGTCCGGGTCCGGCGTCGAGCCGCCGTCGCGCGCAGGCGGCTGCGCGAGGTAGATCGAGACCCGCTCGCCGCGCGGCGTCATCAGGTTGAGGTGCCGCTCGGTCACGGGCGAGTCCCCGGCGAGGACCCGGACCCCCGCCCGCTCCAGCAGTGACCGGACCAGCCCGCCCCGGTGGTCCGGGGCGAGCTGGGTCGCGAGGACGACCTCACGGCCGGCGCCGGGCCGGCCCCTGCCGAGCCCGCAGAGCCCGAGGGCCTTGCCGGCCGACGTACCTCCCAGCGTCTCCCAGGAGTCGCGGGCGAGGACGGTGTGCGGAACCGGCTCGGGGAGCTCGTCGAGCAGCACGATGCGGTTCCACGACACCGGGCCGACGACGAGGACGGACTCGCTCACGGGGGTTGGCTGGAGGTCGGGTGGACGTCGGGTCAGCTGGTCGGCAGCGCCTCGCCGGTGCTCACGGAGAACGCGTGCAGCCGCTCCGGCAGGATCCGGAAGTGGACGGTGCTGCCCTTCTCGGGCACGCTGCGCGGCGCCACCCTGGCGACCAGCTGCGGGTCCTTGAGCTCGGCGGCGAGCGTTCCGTAGAGGAACGCCTCGGAGCCCAGCTCCTCGGCGACGAGGACCTCGACGGGGAAGGCGCCCTCGGTGCCGGCCGGGACCATCTCCAGCGCCTCGGGGCGGAAGCCGAGCACGACCTCGCCCTCGGTGAGGGCGGCCGTCGTGGCGCGGGGGAGCGGCACCCGGGCGCCCGCGACGAGGGCGGCGCCGTCCTCGACCCGGAAGGTGCCGAGGTTCATCGCCGGGGAGCCGATGAAGCCGGCGACGAACGCGTTCGCCGGCCGGTCGTAGAGCTCCAGCGGGGCGGCCACCTGCTGCAGCACGCCGTCCTTGAGCACCGCGACCCGGTCGCCCATGGTCATCGCCTCGACCTGGTCGTGGGTGACGTAGACCGTGGTGATCCCGAGCCGGCGCTGCAGCGCGGCGATCTGGGTGCGGGTCGAGACGCGCAGCTTGGCGTCGAGGTTGGACAGCGGCTCGTCCATCAGGAACACCTGCGGCTCGCGCACGATCGCGCGCCCCATCGCGACCCGCTGGCGCTGGCCACCGGACAGCGCCTTGGGCTTGCGGTCGAGGTAGGGCTCCAGGTCGAGGACCTTCGCCGCGTCCGCGACGCGGGCCTGGATCTCGGACTTGGGGGCGCCCGCGATCTTGAGCGCGAAGCCCATGTTCTCCCCGACGGTCAGGTGCGGGTAGAGGGCGTAGCTCTGGAAGACCATCGCGATGTCGCGGTCCTTGGGGCGCAGGTGCGTGACGTCGCGGTCGCCGATGCGGATCGCGCCGGAGGTGACGTCCTCCAGGCCGGCCAGCATCCGCAGGCTCGTGGACTTGCCGCACCCCGAGGGGCCGACCAGCACGAGGAACTCGCCCGGCTGGATCTCGAGGTCCAGGCTGTCCACGGCGGGGGTGGAGGATCCCGGGTAGACCCGGGACGCTGCGTCGAAGACGACAGGGGTGGACATGGGACTCCTATCCCTTGGTGCCACCGGCGGTCAGGCCGGCGACGAGGTGTTTCTGGGCGAAGTAGAAGACGAGCGACGCCGGCAGCATGATCAGCACGGCGCCGGCGGTCAGCAGGTCCCACTGGGGGTTGAACTGCGGCACGAACTGCTGGAGGCCGGCACCCAGGGTGAGCTTGTCGTCGCTGAGTGTGAATGCGATCGCGTAGGCGACCTCGCCCCAGGCCGTCAGGAACGTGTAGAACGCGGTGACAGCCAGGCCCGGCCGGGCCAGCGGCAGGATCACGTACCAGAACGTCTTGAACGGGCCGAGGCCGTCGATGGCGGCTGCCTCGTCGAGGTCGCGGGGGATCGTGTCGAAGTAGCCGCGCAGCATCCACGTGCAGAACGGCACCGCCACGGTGCAGTAGGCGATGACCAGAGACGCCTTGGTGTCGATCAGGCCGAGGTTCGCCATGATCGTGTAGATCGGCACGATCAGGATCGCGACCGGGAACATCTGGGTGATCAGGAACAGCCACATCAGGCCGCGTTTGCCCGGGAAGTTGAACCGGCTCAACGCATAGCCGGCGGTCGCCGACATCGCCATCCCGATCGCCATGGTGAACAGGGCGACGACCACGGAGTTGAGGAACCACGTCGGGAAGCTCGTGTCGAGGAGCACCCGGCGGTAGTTCTCCAGGCTCGGCTGGTCGAACAGCGCGATCTCGCTCGACTGGATCGCGCTCTTCGGCTTCAGCGAGGCCAGGAAGACCCACACCACCGGGAACAGCGCGATCACGACGGCGCCCAGCAGGGTCGCGTGCAGGCCGATCGAGGCGACGATGCTCCGCTCCTCGCGGCCGCGGGGACGGCGGCTCACCAGACTTCTCCCTTGCTCCGGAGGACGCGGCGGTACATCGCGGCGTACACCACGAGCATCGAGAGGATGAGGACGCCGTACGTCGCCGCGAGCGAGTAGTTGCGCAGCCCCTCGAAGGCCGCGCGGAAGGCCCCGGTCACCAGGATCTCCGTCTCGCCGGCGGGTTCGCCGCCGGTGACGAAGAAGATGATCGGGAACATGTTGAAGGTCCAGATGGTGCCGAGCAGGATCACCGTCGAGCTGACCGGGCGCAGGCCGGGCAGGGTGACGTGGCGGAAGCGCTGCCACGCCGAGGCGCCGTCCATCTCGGCTGCCTCGTAGAGGTCCGACGGGATCGACTGCAGGCCGCCGAGGATGGCGACCATCATGAACGGCACGCCCAGCCAGACGTTGGTGACGATGGCCGCGAACATCGCGGTCCAGCGGTGGTTGAACCAGTCGACGGGGTCGAGCCCGAGGTCGGTGAGCAGCGAGTTGATCAGCCCGAATCGCGGGTTGAACAGGAACTTCCAGGCGAACGCGCTGACGAAGGCGGGCACCGCCCACGGCACGATCAGGAGCACGCGGTAGAGGCTGCGGCCGCGGAAGGCCCGGTTCAGCAGGACGGCGAGGCCGAGGCCGATGGTGTAGTGGAGGAACACGCACGCGACGGTCCACACCACGGTGTTCACGAACAGCAGCCAGAAGTCGCCGCGCTCGCCGGTGAGCAGGTCGACGTAGTTGTCGAGGCCGACGAACTGGGCGCGGTCGGGGTTCTCCGCGCACTCCTCGCCGCCGCCGAGCGTCTTGGTGCAGATGACGTCGCGGCTGTTGGTCTCGTTGAGGTCGGTGAACGACTGGAAGACGCCCTGGAACAGGGGGTACAGCACGAGTGCCCCGAGGACGAGCACGGTGGGCAGCACCATCGCCCACGCGTACCAGTGCCGGTCGAGCAGCCGCCGGCCGCGCCCGCGCTTGGCCCGACGGGCGGGGCCCGGCTCGTGGCCGGGCCCCGCGGTGGTCGTCAGCGTCACGGCAGGTCGTACTCGGGAACGACGTCCGACTTGAACTTGTCGGCGGTGTCGTCGAGCGTCTTCGAGACGTCGGCGCCCTGCACCAGCACGCGGGTGGCCATCTCGTCGAGCGGCGCGAAGAACAGGCCGCCCTCGGGGATCCACGGCCGCGCGACCGACACCTCGAGCGCGGACTGCCAGGCGATGACCCGCTCGTTGTCCTCGATCAGCTCGTAGGCCTCGGCGTTGGTCGGGAGCAGGCCGAGCTCGTCGGCGATGTAGGCCTCGGACTCGGCGGACGTCAGGAACTCGATGAACGCGATCGCGGCGTCCGCCTTGGCCTCGTCCATGCCGGAGTAGACGACGTAGTTGTGGCCGCCGACCGGGGCGCCCGCGCCCTCGGAGCCGCCGGGGACCGGAGCGATGCCGAGGTTCTCGAAGCCGCCGAACTTCGGGTCGCTCGAGATGTTCGCGACCTCCCAGGGGCCGTTGATGATCATCCCGACCTTGCCCTCCTTGAAGAGGGTCATCATCGTCCCGTAGGAGTCGTTGGCGTCGGGCTTGGGTGCGGCACCGGACTCGATCAGGTCCTGGGCGGCCTGGATGCCGGCCTTGTTCTCGTCCGAGGCGACCACGATGCTCTCGGACTCCGTGTCGACGAGGTCGCCGCCCTCGCCGTACATGAACGGCAGGAGGAAGTAGCCGCCGCTGTTGATGTAGATGCCCTCGACGCCGGCCTCCTGCTTCAGCGCGGTGGCGGCCTCCTCGACCTCGTCCCACGTGGTCGGCGGCTCCTCGATGCCGGCCTTCTCGAAGAGCTCCTTGTTGTACATCAGGCCGAGGGTGTCGGTGACCTGCGGGACGCCGTAGGTCTTGTCCTCGTAGACGTTGGACGACAGCGGCGTCTCGAGGAACTCGGTGTCCTCCAGCAGGGGAGTGCCGTCGAGCGCGTAGAGGTGGCCGGCGGCCGCGAACTCAGGCACCCAGGCGACCTCGGCGCGCAGGATGTCGGGCGCACCCTCGCCGGCCTCGGCGGCGGTCTTGAACTTGTTCTGGGCCTCGCCGAACGGGACCGACTGGTAGTTGATCGTGACGTTCGGGTACTCCGCGTTGAACCTCTTGATCAGCTCCTTGAACGCCGGACCCTCGTTGGTGGGGTCCGAGGTGTCCCACCAGGTCAGCTCGGCCGACAGGGATGCGGGGTCGACGTCGTTCTGGGAATTGGTGTCGGTGTCGCCGCCGCCGTCGCCGCAGGCGGCGAGGACGAGGGCGGCAGCAGCGATGCCGGCGATGCCGGGCAGCGTGCGACGCATGAGGGCTCCTTGGGAAACAGCGGTCGGGGACCGGTGGACGGCCGCTTGTGACGGCCGTCACGGACCGTAGCAACATCTTGCAGGAAATGGAAGTGGTTGCAAGACGGCTGCAAGAGGGTGTTTCATGCAGCCATGGGCACGCTCGCGGACATCGCAGGAGAGGCCGGCGTCAGCGAGGCGACGGTCAGTCGTGTGCTCAACGACAAGCCGGGCGTCAGCGAGGCCGCGCGGCAGTCGGTGCTGACGGCGATGGACGTGCTCGGCTACGAGCGGCCCTCGAAGCTGCGCCGCCGCAGCGGCGGCCTGGTCGGCCTGGTCGTCCCCGAGCTCGACAACCCGATCTTCCCCGCCTTCGCCCAGGTGATCGAGGACGCGCTCGCCCGGCGCCGCTACACCCCGGTGCTCTGCACGCAGTCGCCCGGCGGCATCTCCGAGGACGAGTACGTCGAGTCGCTGCTCGACCACGGCGTCGCGGGCATCATCTTCGTCTCCGGCCGCCACGCGGACACCTCGGCCGACCACGAGCGCTACCGCGCGCTGGTCGAGCGGGGCATGCCGGTCGCCTTCGTCAACGGCTACGCCGACGACATCGACGCGCCCTTCCTCTCCACCGACGACGCGTCCGCGATGGAGCTGGCCGTCGCCCACCTCGTCCAGCTCGGGCACCGCCGGATCGGGCTGGCCACCGGCCCGCGCCGGTTCGTCCCGTCGCGGCGCAAGCGGGCCGGTTTCCTCGCCGCCGCCCAGCGGCTGCTCGGGATCTCCGAGGAGGAGGCGTCGACCTGGGTCGAGGAGGGCCTCTTCAGCGTCGAGGGTGGGGCGGCCTCCGCCCGCAGCCTCATCGAGCGCGGTGCCACCGGCATCGTGTGCGCGTCCGACCTGATGGCGATCGGGGCCGTCCGGGGGACCCGCGACGCGGGGCTGTCCGTGCCCGAGGACGTGTCCGTCGTGGGCTTCGACGACTCGATCCTGATCGGCTTCCTCGACCCGCCGCTGACGACCGTGCGCCAGCCGGTGCAGGCCATGTGCTCGGCCGCGGTCGCCGCCGTGGCGGACGCGATCGTCGGCGAGCCGATCCCGCCGAAGGAGTACATGTTCAAGCCCGAGCTGGTCGTACGCCGCTCGACGGCAGCTGCACCGGTCGGCCGAGGCCCTGGTGACGCCGCTCCGTAAGTGATAACTTACGGTTCGTGACCACTGACGCAGTCGATGCGTGGACGGCACTGGCCGATCCGACCAGGCGGGAGATCTTCGCCCGGCTGTCGGTGCGGCCGCGCTCGGTCACGGACCTCGCCGACGAGCTCCCGGTCAGCCGCCCCGCGGTGTCCCAGCACCTCAGGGTGCTGAAGGACGCCGACCTGGTGCGGGTGCGGGCCGAGGGCACCCGGCGCATCTACAGCGCCGACCCCGAGGGGCTGCGCGAGATGCGGGCGGAGCTGGAGACCTTCTGGAGCGCGACGCTGGCGAACTTCAAGCGGCTCGTGGAGAGCGAGCCCCGAACCGAGGAGAGCCCATGAGCACCACCCAGAGCGAGGCGGTGCGCTTCGACGTCACCGTCGAGGCGCCCGTCGACCGCGCCTTCGAGGTCTTCACCGGCCAGTTCGACCGGATCAAGCCCCGCGAGCACAACCTGCTGGCCCCCGAGGCCATCGTCGAGACCGTCTTCGAGACCCACGTCGGCGGTCACGTCTACGACCGCGGCGAGAACGGCTCGGTCTGCAGGTGGGCGCGCGTCCTCGCGTTCGAGCCGCCGCACCGGTTCGTGATCAGCTGGGACATCTCCCCGTCGTGGCAGGTCGTCACCGACCCTGCCGAGTCCAGCGAGGTCGAGGTGACCTTCACCGCCGCCGGCCCCGGCCGCACGCGGGTCGAGCACGAGCACCGCCACCTCGAGCGGCACGGCCAGGTGTCGGGATGCAGGGAAGATTGACGACGCGCCCGCGGGACAGTTTGGCGAGATCGGTCGATCAGTGGCTCGTTCGTCAAGGTAGGCGATGGCCCCCGCCTCGTGGCCACGGCGGCCCGTTCGAATAGGGCCCCTTCACCGGAACACATCACCGGACGGGCTAAACGGACACCGGCCAGAGGCGCAGGCACGCTGGCCTGCGTCGTTCCCGTGGGAGGGGTTCGGTATTCGCGATCCGTCCGCCGACAGTCGCCCCCGAGGGTTGGTGCGCCAGAGGTGGGGAGCAAACTCGCCCTTCCCGGGTAGTCGCGCCCCCAGTCGGCATAGCGCCTGCGCCATACACGGGTCAGGGATCGCGCCGGTTGGCCGTTCTGTTCCCGTGGAGGTGCGACGGTCTACAGGTGAAACATGAGGCAGGCGGCATCGATGACCGTGGTCCGCGTAAGCAGTCGCGGCCCACTCGGGCACGCGGAAAGGCTGGCTATCGGCGGCTTGAAGCCATCCTCGAGGCCGCCAACATCGTTGTGCAGCGCGTCGAGACCGAGAATGACATCGGGCGCGACGCATTCGTGGACCTCGTGGATGGGACGGACGTCACCGGCGGAGTGATCTGCGTCCAGGTGAAGTCTGGGAAGAGTTTCCTTCACGAGGAGCAGTGGGTCATACCGGGTGAGGCTGCAGACTTCACGCTGTGGCGTGAGAGCACGGTTCCATTCTTCGGGGCGGTCCACGACCCGGAAGACGACGCCCTCAGGTGGGTTGACCTATCTCAGGCGGCGGCCCTGGCAGTCGATGCGTACATATCGCCGGTCATCCCTGGCCCTTACGGCAAACCGTGTGTACCGGTCCCAGTGGAGAACCGCTTTCCTTGCCGTTGGCGGCCGCGCAGGATGCCGACCCGGTTGCGTCCTTCGACAAGCTGAAGGCCGTGCTCAGCCGGCGTCAGGAGGGCACGGTCGAGAATGATCGGCCAGCGCTTCCAGGTGCCGTGGACATCCCAAGCAAGCCCCACTCCCAGATGCTCACCTTGGTTGCGCACGGCCATCCAGTGATCGGGGTCGGCAGCGAAGTGCTCGATGGCGTCCGCGTCCGATGGCCCCGTTGGCATCGCCATGAACGTGTCGACCGACAACGCTTCGACCTGCCAGCCGACCCGTGAAAGCTCGACGTTCTCGTAGTCCCGCAGGAAGGAGCCATTACCTGCGTGGTCGTAGATCCACTGCTCAAGAACGTCAGCCGGCCAGCGCAGGTCGATGACCAGGTCCTGTCGTCGGAACTCGGCGAACCCGTAACCGTTCTCGCGGCACTGTTGCGCGAGGTCAGCGAAATCTGCAAGGCGCATACGACCAATCCTCCTCGGACTTCCGGCGACTCTGTCGCTTCCCATGCGTTGCACCTGCCACGAGGCTGCGTCATACCGCGAGTGACGTGTCAAGGTGCGGCCGGTATCGCCGTCCCGCATCTGTGCCGCAGGTGGATCCGCCTACGGGGACGCAGAGGCTCGCTCGGTCAACTCGGCCAGATAGGCGAGTGCCTCATCTCGTTCCGCGGGCGGTGCATCGGGATAGCGGCGGAGTCCGGCCTGGAGAACAGCAATGGCGCGGGCTTCATCGCCGCGCGAGTCGCCCTGGCGTGCGGCCACATCGATCACCCGTGCCAGGCCTGATCGCGGGGTCTCGTCTTCGGAGGCGCCGAGGGCGTAGAAGCGCAGCCAGTTCCCTCCGACGTCGATCACGCTGAACCCGGTTGCGGTCCCTGCCTTGCGACGGAGTCGGAGCAGACGCGGGATGCCCGCGGTCGGGACGCTCCCGTAGCTTCGGCGCAGGCCCTCGGTGAACGATTGATGCAGTCGGGCGATGTCGGGGACGGTGATGATCGCGCTGGCATACGAGTTCGCCGCATCGAAGCCATCGATCCCCGAAAGGTGGATGACGATGTCGTCCAACTCCACGACGGCGTAGGGGTTCGGTCGCCGCTGCTGGTAGCTGACTGCGAAGCCGAGGGCGTTGTAGAAGGTGAGAGCCTGGTCAAGGCTGGCGCACGGCAGGATGGGATGGGTACGTTCGCCGGCCACGCCCCATTGTGACCCAGCCCCCGGGGTCCCGGGGCACTGGTCGACGTGGGTGAGCGTTGCGATGGTCGAGTTGCGCGCGGACCACGTGATGCCGGCAGCGGGCGCCGCTCTCCTCACGAGCGTGTTGGTCGCTCATGGTGTGGCGGCAATGCCGTTGTCATCCGTGGTCGTCGGGAGTCAGATGCTTGACCGTGAGGCGGTGCTGCTCGATCAACCGCTGGGCGACCAGCGACCGGTGGCAGGCTTCCGCGTCGCGTTCGACGCAGGACAGCGCCGCGGTCCCCTGGTTCGGAAGGTGAGCCAGGATCGCTTCGAGGTCCATGAGGTCGAGGACTTCGCTGGTGTAGCGCCGCGCGTACTCCGGGGCCAGGGCTCGACGATTGCGCTTGCCGACGCCGTGTCGGGCGTCCTCGGCGTACTGGAGGTGGCGGAGTTCGGTGGTCGGGGCGAGCTCACGATGGTGCTGGTAGTCGACGCCTGCCTGTTCCAACGCTTCTTGAAGCCGCAGCGAGTTCGCCCACGCGTACTCCGGACCGCGTACGCCGCGGCGCTGGCGGAGGTCGAGCAGCAACCCGACCTCTGCCTGCCGAAGCCGTTGCAGGAACGTGTCCGCTGTGAATCCGTACACGCCGATCGTCACGAGCAGCTGCATCGGACACCCAACCTCCTGATCGTCCGACTTCATGGCTGCCACCTCAGCTCTGAACAGCCACGGCCTCCACCTCGAAGACGATGTCTGGGGTGGCCAGGCCAGCGACCCCGATCACGGTCTGCGTCGGTGGGGTCGTGCCGGACCGCTGGGCGACGGCCTGGCCGATGACGCCTAGCTTCTCGAAGTCGGGCTGCACGACGTAGGTCCGCAGCTGGACGACATGGCTCAGGTCGAGCCCGTGCGCGGCCAAGGCCACCTCGAGGTTGGTGAACGCCTGCGTCACCTGTGCGGCGAAGTCGGTCGAGACCACCTCGCCGTCGGAACCCGAGCCGTACTGCCCCGAGACGAACACCAACTCGGCGCCGGCGGGGACGACAGCGGTGTGGCTGTAGCCGAATGGGACCGGGTCATGCAGTCCGGCGGGATTGACGAAGGTGTGGGACATGGGCATTGCCTCTCGAGAGATCCGTGACGGGTGCGCCGATGCGCGAGACCATCGTGGCCGCCTTACCTTGACAACTAGTATCAGTGTTTCTGTCTAGGCTGCGAGTGTGCGTGCGAGCCGTCTTGTCGAGCTGCTGGTGCGGCTGCAGCTGCGAGGCGGTGCATCGGCTTCGGAGCTGGCGGCCGCACTGGAGGTGTCGGTGCGCACCATCTACCGTGACGTCGAGGCGCTGAGCGCAGCCGGGGTGCCGGTCTATACGGAGGTCGGGCGCAGCGGCGGGATCCGGATCGATCCCGCCGAGCTTGTCAAGATTTCTGTGTAAGCGATCGGTTCCTCGTGGTTGGTTTCTCGGTTACAGGTAGGGGTTGATGCGGTCGGGGTAGGCGATCGCGAGTTGGCCCAAAGCTTGCTTCCAGTTCGTGACGATCTGGCCCTCGA
>DATMHM010000100.1:0-74366 GCA_035554935.1 Nocardioides sp.
GGGTCGCCGCGTGCATCGCCGCTGCGAGCGTGCTGGCCAAGTTGACGCGCGACCGGATCATTGCCGACCTCGACGCGCGCTGGCCGGCGTACGACTTCAAGACGCACAAGGGCTACATCACCGAGGTCCACACCGCGGCCCTCCTCGAGCACGGCCCGTCCCCGGAGCACCGGATGCGGTTCGTCAACGTGCGGCGCGCCGCCGGGCTGGAACCGTGCCCCGGGGAGGAGCCGACTAGGGTCGATCCCGACGCCGGAGACGGGCCGGACCAGGTGGACGAGCCGCAGGAGGACCGATGAGCGCCGAGGACCTCGAGAGGTACGAGACCGAGATGGAGCTCACGCTCTACCGGGAGTACCGCGACGTGGTCTCCATCTTCAAGTACGTGGTCGAGACGGACCGGCGGTTCTACCTGTGCAACCAGGTCGACGTGAAGGCGCGCACCGAGGCCGGCGACGTCTTCTTCGAGGTCTCGATGACCGACGCGTGGGTGTGGGACATGTACCGCCCGGCCCGGTTCGCCAAGAACGTCAAGGTGCTGACCTTCAAGGACGTCAACGTCGAGGAGCTCGCGACGTCGGACCTCGAGCTGCCGAAGTCCTGATCCCGGGCCGATCGGGTACCCCGGTCGGGACTTCGTCCTGATTTCGGGAAACCTGCTTGCGAAGGGCGGTCCCGCGGCCGACGTTGCTGTAGGGCGCTGACGGGCGCCCGGTGAGTCTTTCGGGAGGACCACGTTGCGGCTCTGGCATCGGCGTGCACGACAGCGGGACCAGCGCGGAGCGGTCGCGCTGGTCATGGTGCTCGTGCTGGGCGTCCTGCTGGTCGGCTCGGCCTTCGTGGTCGACATCGGCCTGCAGCGTGTCGCCCGCTCCGACATGCAAGCGGTGGCCGACCTGGTCGCGCTCGACCTCGCGCGCGAGCTCGACGGCCGCACGATCGACGAGCTGACCCCCGAGCTGGACGCCGCCCTGGCGAGCAGCATGGCGCGCAACACCGACGCCGTCGGCGAGGGCGCCGTGATCGACTACAGCCTCGGCCGGATGCAGCCGGCCGGCTTCGAGGAGCTCGTCAGCGGCGTCCCGACCGCGGTCCGGGTCGTGGCGAGCACCGAGGTGGGCTTCGCCTTCGCCGCCGTGACCGGCAACGACTCCGGGTCGGCCTCGCGCAGCGCCGCGGCGGAGAGCTCCTCGACGACCTGCTTCCGCCTCGGCACGTTCGTCGCAGCCGTCCGCGCGGGCGACACCACCGTGGTCGACCCGCTCAACGACCTGCTCGGCGTGAACCTCGACCTCGTCTCCTACCAGGGCCTCGCGGTCGCGGACCTGCGGCTCGGGCAGCTCGCGGCCACGTCCGTGTTCGGCAGCCCGGAGGCGCTGCTGTCGGGCGCCGTGCAGTACGACGACCTGATCTCCGCGACGATCGAGGCGCTGACCAACGAGCCCGGCGACAACACCGTCGCGCTCCAGGCCCTGACGAAGATCCTGTCCTCGACGGTCACCGCCGACGTCGGCTCCATCATGCTCGCCGACGTGCTGCACGTGGCACCGACCGACGTGGCGGCCCTCGCCGTGGAGCTGGACGTGCTCGACCTCGTCGGCTCGGCGCGGCTCGCCGACGGGCAGTACTTCCTCGGCGTCCCGAACATCCAGGGCGGGGTGCCCGGCGTCGGCTTCCAGTTCACGGGCGCGATCTACCTCGTCTCCGCTGCCGAGCTCGCCTGCGGACCGCCCAACTCCGACCTGGCGGTCGCCGACACGTCCCAGCTCGACGGCACCGTCGGCATCACCTTCACCAACCTGCCCAGCCTCAACATCGCCGGCCTGGGCACCGTCCAGACCGCGAAGGGAACGGGGTCCCTGCAGGTGGTCGCCGGGTCGGGGACGGGACGGGTCGTCAGCCCGCCCGTCGTGCACTGCGGCGACGGTACGGCGTCCGACCCGTCGACGTTCCGCGTCGACGTCTCGACCGGCCTGGCGTCGTACCGCCTCGAGACGAACGTCTCGGTGGTCGGCGACGTGCAGCTCAAGGCCCTGCAGGACCTCGGCCTGGGGCCGCTCGTCACCAGCCTGCTCGGCGTCCTCAGCCTCAACAGCAAGGTCGCGATCGAGGTCGACGTGCGGCTCAGCATCGGCACCGCGATCAGCGGCGGCACGGCCTCGGCGGACCTCTCGATCCCGCCCAACGACGAGACGCCGATCTCCACCGGGTCGCCGATGACGCTCGACCCTGCGACGGTGGTCGCGACGGTCCTCTCGGTGAAGATCGGCGGCAAGGTTGCCGAGCTCTCCGCGACGACGGCGATGACCTCGCTCATCACGAGTGCTCTCGTCACCGACGGCAAGGGGTTCTTCGAGAAGTCGCTGACGCCGCTGATCTCGAACATCAACACCGACTTCATCGGCCCCGTGGCCCGGATGATCGGCCTGCGCCTGGCCGGCGCCGACGTGTACGGCGTCCACGCCACCTGCGCCCGGCCGAGACTGACGGCCTGACGACCTGCGGGCTCGACGTCCCGAGGTCCTGATGGCGTGAGTGACGTAGTCACATCGGACTAGCAGTGCCCGCCCGGACGGGCCGAATCATCCGGGAAACGTTCCTGTGTCGTGCCGGGGCCACTAGCCTGCAGCCATCGCCATCCGGGGGCGTCATGGGAGCAAGGGCGGGGAGGCCGACCGATGGGGCGTTGTCTGGGGTGGGGTCGCGCTCGCGCGCGACGCGATGCTCGAGGAGCGGCCGCCGTCGAGTTCGCGCTGATCATGCCGATCCTGCTGCTCCTCGTCTTCGGCATCATCAGCTACGGCTACATGCTCAGCTTCCGCCAGGCGATCAGCCAGGCCGCCGCCGAGGGGGCGCGCGCGGCCGCCGTCGCCCAGGTCGCCGGTGAGCGGGACGACGACGCCGTGGCTGCCGTCAACGACGCCCTCGACTCCTACGGGGTCACCTGCGCCGATGCCGACGGCCCCCTGCAGCGCAACCTGGCCGACGTCGGCACCTGCAGCGTCGTCATCGCCCAGTGCGACGGGGAGCCTGCCTCGGTCCTGTGCGCCACCGTCACCATCGACTACGCCTACGAGGCCAACCCGCTGCTGCCGGTGCCCGGCGTGGGCATCGTGCTCCCGGACCGGCTGGCCTACTCGGCCGTCGCGAGGGTGAGCTGATGCATCGCCCGCTCCGCCGTCGGGAGGAGCGCGGCGCCGCCGCCGTGATCATGGGGGTCGGCCTGACGATGGTGCTGGTGCTGATCGCAGCCTTCGCCGTCGACCTCGGCATGCAGCGCACCGCCCGCCGCGACATGCAGGCGCTGGCGGACGTCGTCGCGCTCGACCTGGCTCGCCACCTCGACGGCCGGACCAGGACCCAGCTGGCCCCGACCATGGACGCGGCCATGGCACGCAGCGTCGCCCGGAACTCCGACACGATCGGCGACGCGCCGGACCTGGTGTGGGACCTCGGCACGATGCAGGGCGGAGACTTCGTACCCGTCGGCGCCGAGGGCGTACCGACCGCGGTCGAGGTGCGTGCGGGGACGAGCGTGGACTTCGCCTTCGGTGGGGTCACCGGCGTCGCGAGCGGGGACGCCGGCCGGCGCGCCGTCGCGGAGTCGGTCGAGTCCGCCTGCTTCCGGATCGGCTCCTTCATCGCCTCCCTCGACAGCGCCCAGGGCACCCTGCTCAATCCGCTGCTCGGCGGTCTGCTCGGCAGCACGCTCAACCTGGACCTGATCAGCTACCAGGGCCTGGCCGGCGCCAACGTCTCGCTCCTGGAGCTCGTCGAGGTCGGTGGCCTCGGCGTCGGCACCGTCGAGGAGCTGCTCCACCTCGACGGCGTCGCCGTCGCCGACCTGTTCGTCGCCGCAGCCAGGGTGCTCGACTCGCAGGGCAAGCTGGCCGAGGCCAACGTGCTCCGCTCGCTCCAGGTCGCTGCCGGCACGCCGTCGATCAGCATCGCCGACATCGTCGACGCCGGCCCGAGCGACGCCGCCGCGCTCGACGCCTCCGTCAACGTGCTCGACCTCGTCACCGGCGCCGCCATGGTCGCCAACCAGAGCCACGCCATCGAGATCCCGAACCTCGGCATCACCCTGCCGGGCCTGGTCAGCACGACCACGACGCTCACCGTCGTGGAGCCCGCACAGACCAGGTGCGGCCGCAAGGGCACGGTCAACGAGACCGCCCAGGTCCGGCTCCGGATCACCGGCTCCATCCCGGCGAAGACCATCAACGTCTCCATCCTCGGCCTCGCCAACGTCGGGGTCCTGCTCGACCCGACCCAGGTCACCGTCGACATCGACCTCGGCCGGGCGATCGCGGAGCTGCGTGCGGTGTCCTGCAACGAGCTCGGTCCGGACTCGATCCGGGTCGGCCTGTCCTCGGCCGTCGTGGGCGGCATCAGCGTCCGCGCCACACTGGGAGCGCACCTGAGCGTCTCGGTGCCGCTGACCGGCAGCGGTGGGCTGCTCAGCCAGGTGCTGAGCCTGCTCGGCCTCGGCAGCCTGTTGAACCCGCCCGAGATCAAGCTCGACACCGGCCTGACGGTCACGGCCAGCTCGCCGGCCGCGAGCACGTTCGACAAGGACGTCACCGTTCCGCTCCCGGGCGGCTACACGACGCCCGTCGGGAGCGGCAGCGGGATCATCCTCGGCCCGACCGGCGCGCAGACGTCGGGCACCACGAAGATGACGGTGCACTACGGCCTCCTCGGCACCCAGACGAAGGCCGTCGTCGACGCCGACGGGCTCTACGGCACCGTGCTGAACCCGGTCCTGTCGGGCGTGGCCGCCTCGCTGAACCCGCTGCTCACGGCCCTGCAGGGTGCGGTGATCACGCCGCTGTCGGACCTGCTGGGGCTGCAGCTCGGCGGCGCCGACGTGTTCGGTGTGCCGACGCCCACCTGCAACGGCGTCCGCCTCGTCGGCTGACCCCATCTGTCACTCCTGCCCCGCCGACCGACACCTGGACGGCGGGGCGGCTGTGGAAACGAGTCTCGGTCCACAGGGTCCGCCGGGGACGGTGCCGTCCGTCGACCCGGGTGAGGACGCTGTGCGCCATGACGACGACAGCGCAGGCACGGAAGGCGATCGGGGTCTATGGCGAGGAGGTGGCGGCGCGCCACCTCGCCGAGGCCGGGCTCGTGGTGCTCGAGCGGAACTGGCGGTGTGACGAGGGCGAGGTCGACATCGTGCTCCGGGACGGCACGACGCTGGTGGTGTGCGAGGTCAAGACCCGCACCAGCCTGAGCGCCGGCACCCCGCACGAGGCGATCACCGACGACAAGCTCGCCCGGCTCAAGCGGCTGGGGGAGCGCTGGGCCGCGGACCGCCGGGTGCGCCCCGACGGCATCCGGGTCGACCTGGTCGCGGTGCTCCGGCCCCGCCGCGGCGCGGCGGTCGTCGACCACGTCCGGGGACTGGTCTGAGATGCCGTTCGCGATGACGCACTGCGTCGCCCTCGACGGTGCCCGCGGGCACCTGATCGACGTCCAGGCCGACGTGTCGACCGGACAGGCCGGCATCACCGTCGTCGGCCGCGCCGACGCCGCCCTCCGTGAGGGCGTCGACCGGGTGCGGATGGCGATCATGAACAGCGACCTGCGGTGGCCCTCGGAGATGCGGACCACGATCCTGCTCTCGCCGGCCGACCTGCCCAAGGCCGGCACCCACTTCGACCTCGCGATGGCGATGACGGTGCTCGGCGCGACCGGACAGGTCCAGCACGCCCACCTCGCCGGTACGGCGTTCGTCGGCGAGCTCACCCTCGCGGGCAGCCTGCGCCCCGCCGTCGGCGTGCTCCCGATGGCGCTCGCGGCGAGCGAGCGCGGCATCACGCGACTCGTCGTCCCGGAGCCCCAGGCCGACGAGGCGATGATGGTCCCGGGGCTCACGGTCTTCGGCGTCCGGTCGCTCGCGCAGGTCGTCGCGACCCTCGCGGGGGAGGTGCCGCCCGAGGCGCCGCCGGTCGCGGCCGCCTCCGGGACGCACCTGATCAGCTGGCGGGGCGCGGACCGGCTCGACGAGCTCGACCTCGCCGACCTGCGCGGCATGCTCGACGAGAAGTACGCCGCCGAGGTCGCCGCCGCCGGCGGGCACGCCCTCATGCTGTCCGGTGCCAAGGGCTGCGGGAAGACCAGCCTGGCCGAGCGGCTGCCGACCATCCTCCCGGACCTCACCGCCGAGGAGTCGCTCGAGCTGACCGCCCTGCACTCGCTGGCCGGCGTGCTCGATCCGGGGCAGGGGATGGTCGTGCGCCCGCCCTTCGCCGCGCCGCACCACGACGCCAGCAAGGCCAGCGTGATCGGCGGCGGGCAGGGTCGGGTCCAGCCGGGGGAGCTGTCCCGTGCGCACTGTGGGGTGCTGTTCATGGACGAGTTCCCGCTCTTCCGCTCCGACGTCATCGAGGCGCTGCGCCAGCCGCTGGAGAACGGGGAGATCACGATCGCGCGCCGCGAGGAGTCCGTGACCCTGCCCGCCGGCGGGATGCTCGTGGTCGCGAGCAACCCGTGCCCGTGCGGCAACTGGACGGCCAACGTGCGCACCAGCCGCTGCACCTGCCCCGAGACCGTCCGGCGGCGCTACCAGGCCCGGATGTCCGGGCCGATCGCCGACCGGATCGACATCGTCCGCCACGTCCAGCCCGCTTCGCCGGCGAGCCACGACCCGTTCCAGTCGGCCGAGGGCTCCGCCGAGGTCCGCGCCCGCGTCGCCGCCGCCCGGGAGCGACAGCTCCAGCGGTACGCCGGCCACGGCTGGCGCCTCAACGCCCAGGTCCCGAGTCCGCGGCTCAAGGACGGCTGGCCGGTCGACCCGGTCGCGCAGCGGCTCATCGATGCCGAGACCTTCGCCGGCCGGCTCAGCGCCCGTGGCGCGGTGCGGGTGCAGCGCGTGGCCTGGACCGTCGCCGACCTCCGCTCCGTGCGGCTGGGCCGCGACGTCGAGCCGGGGCCGGAGGAGGTCGCGGTCGCCCTGCGGCTGCGGACCGGGCAACCGCTCGACCTGCGCACCGTGCGCGGGACGGAGGGCGCGGCATGACCGGCATCGTCACCAGCGCCACCGAGGCGGAGCGGCTCACCCGCGCCACGATCAGCCTGGTCGTCGAGCCCGGCGACCTGCGGGCCCTCGGGCTCACCCGCGAGCTCGGGGCCGACCGCTTCCTCGAGGTGCTGCGCGAGCAGCCGGACATCCGGCCCGAGTTCGGTGCCGCCGCTGCGCGGCTGGCGAGCGCCGACCCGGCCCGGGCGCTGGAGCAGGCGCAGTCGATGGGCGTGCGGTTCGTCGTACCGGGGGACCCGGAGTGGCCCGCGCAGCTCGACGACCTCGCCGACTCCGGGACCCTTCATGAGCGCGGCGGCGTCCCCGTAGGCCTGTGGGTGCGCGGGCCGTTGCGTCTCGACCAGCTCGGGGACTCCGTCGCCGTCGTCGGCTCGCGCTCCTCGACGACCTACGGCGACCAGGTCTCCGCCGACATCGCGGCGGTCGTCGGCGGCGCCGGGCGGCCGGTCGTCTCCGGGGGCGCCTTCGGAATCGACTACGCGGCCCACCGTGGCGCGGTGAGCATGGGCGGGACGACCGTGGCCGTACTCGCCTGCGGCGTCGACCGGATCTATCCCGCTGCCCACGGCGCGATGTTCCGGCACCTCGCCGAGCACCATGCGCTCGTCTCCGAGGCGCCGCCCGGCGCCGCCCCGTTCCGGATCCGCTTCCTGGCCCGCAACCGGCTCATCGCCGCGCTGGCCCGGGGCACCGTCGTGGTCGAGGCCGCGGTGCGCAGCGGTGCCCTCAGCACCGCGAGCTGGGCCGAGCAGCTCAGCCGGGTCGTCATGGGGACGCCGGGTCCGCTGACCAGCGCCGCCTCCGAGGGCGTGCACCAGCTGCTGCGCCGGGGCGGCGCGACGCTGGTCACCAGCGGGGCCGACGTACTGGAGCTGGTGGGTGGGGCGGGGGAGGACCTGCTGACGCCGCCACGCGCGCCCGAGACGCCGCGCGACCGGCTGACCCCGGTGGCCCGCCAGGTCCTGGACGCGGTCCCCGTCGCCACGCCTGCGCCCACCGCGTCCATCGCCCGGGTCGCCGGACTCGACCCCGGAGAGGCCGAGGGTCTGCTGGAGGAGATGGCCCAGGAGGGCCTGGTCGAGCTGCTGCCCACCGGTTGGCGGCTCACTGCCGAGGCTCGCGCCTGACCCGGGTCCGGCGCCAGCGCTCCTACGATGACCGGGTGAGCACTGCCGCGGACGACCACCTCCTCCCGGAGTGGGCCGTGCGCGTGCTCGGCGACTACGAGCGCCACCTGGTCTCCGAGCGGGACCTCGCACCGCACACCGTCCGGGCCTACCTGACCGACATCGGCGGGCTGCTCGACCACGCCGACCGGCTCGGCCTCGCCGGCGTCGACCAGCTCGACCTGCGCAGCCTGCGTGGCTGGCTGGCCCGTCAGCAGGCGAGCGGGCTCTCCCGCACGACCCTCGCCCGCCGGGCCACCGCCGCCCGCGTCTTCACGGCTTGGCTCGCCCGCACCGGGCGCGCAGGCAGCGACGTCGGGAGCGCCCTCGGCTCGCCGAAGCCGCACCGCACGCTCCCCGACGTGCTGCGCGTCGACGAGGCGCGGCGGCTGGTCGAGGCGGCCGCGGAGCTCGCCGACGACGGGAGCGCCGTGGGCCTGCGCGACGTCGCGATGCTGGAGCTGCTCTATGCCACCGGAATGCGGGTGGGGGAGCTGTGCGGCGTCGATCTCGACGATCTCGACCGCGACCGCAACGTGGTCCGGGTCTTCGGCAAGGGCCGCAAGGAGCGGACCGTCCCGTTCGGTCACCCGGCCGCGGCGGCGCTCGACCGCTGGATCGTCTCCGGGCGCCCGCAGCTGGTCCGGCCCGGGTCCGGACCCGCCCTGTTCCTCGGCGCCCGGGGCGGCCGGATCGACCAGCGGGCGGTGCGGACCCTCGTGCACCGGCACCTCGCCGACGTCGAGGGCGCGCCCGACCTCGGCCCGCACGGCCTGAGGCACACGGCCGCGACCCACCTGCTGGAGGGTGGCGCCGACCTGCGCTCGGTCCAGGAGCTCCTCGGCCACGCCTCCCTCGCCACGACCCAGCGCTACACGCACATCACCACCGACCGGCTCCGGCAGGCCTACCAGCAAGCACATCCGCGAGCGTGAGCGCCGGCCGCGGCCCGAGCAGGCGCAGTGCGGTGGGGGCCAGGGCGGTGGGGGCCAGCGCGGTGGGGGCCAGCGCGGTGGGGGCCAGACCGGCGAGCGGCACGAGACGGACCGGGCCGCCGGCGACGAGCCGCAGCGGGTCGAGGTACGTGGAGCCGCGCAGCCAGCCCCAGTGCAGGCAGGCCTGGGGGAAGCAGTGCGAACCGGTCAGCCCCAGGCTGCCGACCACGTCGCCGGCCGCCACCTGGTCGCCCACGGCGAGGCCTTCGCCCGCAGCGACCGGCTCGTAGGTCGTCCGGGTGTCGCCGTGGCGGACCACGACCACGCCGCGGCCCGCGATCCGGCCGGCGAACGCGACCGTCCCGGGCAGGGCGGTGCGCACGGGCTGGCCCGGGCTCCCCGCCAGGTCCACCCCGCGGTGGCCGGCGCCCCAGGGCTGGTCCGGCGGGTCGTAGCGGTCGACGACGTCGGGCTGTGGGTGCAGCGGCCACACGCCCACCGGGTCGGTGCCGGCGTGGGCCGGCTCGGGTGCGCCGAGCAGGAGGAGGACGGTGAGGACCGCGGTCAGCGGGGCGAGGACGGGGTGCACCCGGCGATCGTGCCGCGCCGGCGGGTGCCGACGGGTCCGGGCAGCCGCGGGCTGTGGACGAACCGGTCGCCGGCCCTGCCTGTGGACGGCTCGTGCCGGCAATTGGAACAGCGGACGCCGTACGCCGTAGGCTGGCTGCACCGGTCCGCCCTGGACCGGAATTCGCTCGTCCGCAGACCACGACGGGCCCCGCCCCCACCAGGCGCGGAGCCCGGCCGCCCGTGGGCGTCGATCCTCAGTCCGCCAGCACCCCTGGTGCGGGCGGTCGGATCACGCGCAGGCGACAGGAACGAACTGAAAACCACACAGGAGAAAACATCATGGCTGTCGTGACCATGCGCCAGCTCCTCGAGAGCGGCGTCCACTTCGGACACCAGACCCGTCGCTGGAACCCGAAGATGAAGCGGTTCATCCTCACGGACCGCAACGGCATCTACATCATCGACCTGCAGCAGTCGCTGGCCTACATCGACCGCAGCTACGCCTTCGTCAAGGAGACCGTGGCCAAGGGCGGGACGATCATGTTCGTCGGCACCAAGAAGCAGGCCCAGGAGGCGATCGCCGAGCAGGCGACCCGCGTCGGCATGCCTTACGTCGACCAGCGCTGGCTGGGCGGCATGCTCACCAACTTCTCGACCGTGCACCAGCGGATCAACCGCCTCAAGGAGCTCGACGAGATCGACTTCGACAACGTCGCCGGCTCGGGTCGCACGAAGAAGGAGCTCCTCCAGATGCGCCGCGAGCGCGACAAGCTCAACAAGTCGCTCGGCGGTATCCGCGACATGACCCGCACCCCCTCCGCGGTGTGGATCGTCGACACCAACAAGGAGCACCTGGCGGTCGAGGAGGCGCGCAAGCTGCGCATCCCGATCATCGCGATCCTCGACTCCAACTGCGACCCGGACGACGTCGACTTCCCGATCCCGGGCAACGACGACGCCATCCGCGCGGTCGGCCTGCTCACCCGCGTGATCGCCGACGCCGCAGCCGAGGGCCTGATGGCCCGCTCCGGTGCCGGTACGTCGAGCGCCACCGCCCAGGAGCCGCTGGCCGAGTGGGAGCGTGAGCTCCTCGAGGGTGCCGAGACCCCTGCCGCCGAGGCGCCTGCCGCCGAGGCCCCCGCTGCTGACGCTCCGGTCGCCGAGGCGCCCGCCGCCGACGCCGCTGCCGAGGAGGCCCCGGCCGCCGAGGCTGCTGCCGAGGAGACCCCGGCCGCCGACGCTCCGGCCGAGGCCTGAGCCCCTCCACCCCACTTCGCACGATCTTCCGAGAGAGGGATCCATGGCATTCACTGCTGCTGACGT
This sequence comes from Nocardioides sp., assembly GCA_035554935.1. Classification (GTDB taxonomy): domain Bacteria; phylum Actinomycetota; class Actinomycetes; order Propionibacteriales; family Nocardioidaceae; genus Nocardioides. The sequence goes on from DATMHM010000100.1 coordinate 11,043, forward strand.
CAAGAAGCTCCGCGAGCTGACCGGCGCCGGAATGATGGACTGCAAGAAGGCGCTCGACGAGACCGACGGCGACTTCGACAAGGCCGTCGAGCTGCTGCGCGTCAAGGGTGCGGCCAAGGCCGCCGCCCGCGGCGCCGAGCGCGAGACCTCGGCCGGCCTGGTGGCCAACGCCGGCGGCGCGCTCATCGAGCTCAAGTCCGAGACCGACTTCGTCGCCAAGAACGACGAGTTCATCAAGGCCGCCCAGCAGATCGCCGAGGCGGTCGACGCGGGCAAGGCCGGGGACACCGAGTCCGCCAAGGCGCTGCCGCTGGGCGACAGCACCGTCGGCCAGGTCGTCGAGAACCTCGCCATCACCATCGGCGAGAAGATCGAGCTCGGCAACGTGGCCTACTTCGACGGCCCCGTGGCGGTCTACCTGCACAAGCGTGCGGCCGACCTCCCGCCCGCCGTCGGCGTGCTCGTCGAGTACGACGGCGACGAGGCCGCCGCCCGCGGCGCTGCCATGCAGGTCGCGGCGCTCAAGGCGCAGTACCTCACCCGCGACGAGGTCCCCGCGGACCTGGTCGCGGCCGAGAAGGACGTCCTCACCAAGAAGACGATCGAGGAGGGCAAGCCCGAGGCTGCCGTCGCGAAGATCGTCGAGGGCCGCCTCGGTGGCTTCTTCAAGGAGATCGTCCTGCTCGAGCAGGAGTCGGTGTCGGAGTCGAAGAAGACGGTCAAGGCCGTCCTCGACGCCGCCAACACCTCGGTGAAGCGGTTCGCCCGCTTCGAGGTCGGCGCCTGACCGCACGGTCCACAGCAACGGCCGGTGGTCACCTCGTGTGACCACCGGCCGTCTGTATTTTTCGCCAGTGCGGGCAGGGCTGACGGGGTAGGTTTGTCCGGTCCGGTGACCGGACATGTTCGGGTGACCTGCGCCCCGCACCGCCGCGGGCGCGCTTCCGCGTCAGGGTGAAGGAGAACGTCAAGTGGGACTCATTCAGGCTGCGATCGGTGCCATCGGTGGCACGCTCGGTGACCAGTGGCTCGACTTCTACGGCGTTCCCGACGGCGTCGGCTCGACGGTGGCGCTCTTCCCGGCCGTGGCGAAGGGGCAGAACGCCGGCCGCGGCAGCAACACCGACGGCTCGGCGGGCGTGATCACCAACGGCTCCAAGATCGTGGTCCCCGAGGGCTACGGGCTGGTCCTGCTCGAGGACGGCGCCTTCACCGGCTTCGCCGCCGAGCCCGGCGCCTACATCTGGAACTCCGACGAGCCGGCCTCACAGTCGGTCTTCTCCGGCGGCGGTCTCGTCGACTCCGTCATCAAGCAGAGCTGGGAGCGGTTCAAGTTCGGCGGCCGTCCCTCCGCCCAGCAGAACGCCGTGTTCGTGACGCTCAAGGAGCTCCCGAACAACAAGTTCGGCACCCAGTCGGAGATCTACTGGGACGACGCGTTCCTCAACACGCAGGTCGGCGCGATCACCCGCGGCACCTACACGCTGAAGATCACCGACCCGCTCACCTTCATCCGCAACTTCGTGCCTGCGGAGGTGATCGGGGGTCGCCGGTTCTTCGACTTCACCGACATCGACAACCCGGCGGGCGAGCAGCTGTTCAACGAGGTCGTGGGCTCGCTGGCCCCGGCCTTCTCGATGTACACCAACGACCCGGCCAAGGGGAACCGGATCGCGCGGCTCCAGCAGGACTCGATCGGTTTCGCGCAGTCCCTGTCGGCGGCGGTCGAGCAGAACTACCAGTGGCGCACCGACCGCGGTCTGGAGATCGTCAAGACGGCCATCGTCTCGATCGAGTACGACGCCAACACCCGCGAGCTGCTGAAGAACGTCCAGCGCGCCGACGCCCTGTCGGGCTCGCGCGGCAACTCCAACCTGCAGGCGTCGGTGGCGGCCGGCATCGAGGCCGCGGGCGAGAACGCCGGCCCGGGTGGCCTGATCGGGATGGGCATGGCCACGGGCGGCATGGGCCTCGGCGGCCTGCAGCAGCCGGTCCAACAGCAGCAGCAGCCCGCCCAGCCCGCCCCGCCCGCCCAGCCCGCTCCGGCTGCTCCGGCGGCCCCCGCCGCGGAGGACCCGATGGTGGTGCTCAAGCGGGCCAAGGAGATGCTCGACGCCGGCCTGATCACCCAGGCCGACTACGACGCAGCGAAGGCGAAGGCGCTGGGGCTGTGACGCAGGATCCGGTCGAACCGCAGCAGCCGGCCTTCGACGGGCCACCGCTGTCGCTGGAGGAGGAGTTGGCGGCGGCGAAGGCCGGGCCGGAGCCGACGCCGAGCATCGAGACCGTCAACGAGTCGCTGAAGGACGGGCTCAATCGCTGCCCGAAGTGCGGCTCCACCGACGTACGGCTGCGCGGGTCGACCGGGATGCTGGTGTGCCTCTTCTGCCGCAACGAGTGGCAGGAGGCGCGCGTCGAGGAGGAGTTCGGCCTCGGCGTGGGCATCGACGAGCTCGAGGGCACCGTGATCGCCAGCGGGGCGGAGGACATCGCCGCCGACGCCGCCGACATGCTCACCTTCAAGTGCGAGGCCTGTGGTGCCGAGGTGGTCGTCGACACGGCCCATGCGCTGAACGCCCGCTGCCACTGGTGCCGGCACACGCTCAACGTCAACCAGCAGATCCCCAATGGCGCCGTACCCGACGCCGTGCTGCCGTTCCGGATGACCAAGGACGAGGCGGTCGAGAAGATCCGCGCGTTCGCGTCGAAGCGGCGGCTGTTCGCGCACAAGAGGTTCAAGCAGGAGTTCGTGCCGGAGAACGTGCTCGGCGTCTACCTGCCCTACCTCGTGATCGACGCCCGCGCCGAGTCCAGCTACTGGGGCAAGGGCGAGGTCGAGACGCGGCGCTGGACCGAGAAGCAGGGCGACAACCGGGTGACCTACTACGCCGCCGACGTCTACCAGGTCGAGCGGCGGGTGTCCTTCATCGTCGACGACCTGACCGTCGAGGGTGCCGCGGAGCGGGCGGAGTTCGGTTCGGCGAACACCAACAACATCGTCAACTCGATCCTGCCGTTCGACACGAAGAACGCCGTGAAGTGGAACGCGAGCTATCTCGTCGGCTTCACCAGCGAGAAGCGCGACCGCAACGTCGAGGCGATGAAGCCGGTCCTCGAGGACCAGCTGCTGTCGATCGGCCGCTCCGAGGTCCGCGGCTCACTGGGCCGGTTCGGCCGCGGCGTGCGCTGGGAGCAGGAGAAGGTCGACGTCGGCGGCTCGCGCTGGGTGTCGATGTACCTGCCCGTGTGGCTCTACTCCTACCAGCAGGAGAGCAACGGGCTCCTGCACTACATCGCGGTCAACGCCCGGACAGGAGAGACCATGGGCAGCATCCCGGTGTCGCAGCCGAAGCTGATCCTGGCTGCGTTCACCGTCGGCACCTTCCTCGAGGGCGTCGCCGGTGCGTTCCTGGTGGCGACGGCATGATCGCCGAGCTGCTGCCGGCACTGGTGCCCGGGCTGCTGGTGATGGCCGGCGACGACGCGCCGCTGTGGCTGCTCGCGGCCGGACCGGCCGGTGCCGTCGGCACCTACTGGCTGATCTACCGCTACTACCGCAACACCGACAAGTCGCACGAGTTCGAGCGGGACACGATCATCGAGGCGCAGCCTGTGCAGGGCGGCGAGGAGAAGGTCGGCCACATCTCGAAGACCAGGGACTCGAACATCGACGGCGACAACAGCAACCAGCACCGCCGCCGGGTCCAGCGGGTCCGCTGACGTGACGGTCGTACGACGCCGGCTCGGGCCGGCGCTCGCCGTGCTGCTCCTGCTCGCGGCCCCGGCGTGCACCGGCGCACGCTCGGACGAGCCGTCCGCGGGCGACCCGCCGGCCGGCTTCGTCGCGGGGCCGTACGACGTCCGCCCGGGCCCGGTGCTCGGCGTACCGGTCGACGACCCGGACACGCAGGCGGCCGAGCACCCGGTCGTCGCCCGGTTGCTGGAGCTGGTCGCGCACACGCCGGCGGGGGAGCGGATCCGGATCATCACCCGGTCGTTCTCGCTGCACCCGGTGGCGGACGCGCTCGTCGACGCACACCGGCGCGGGGTGTCGGTCCAGGTCATCGCCAACAGGTTCGCGTCGAAGGACTTCCGGGCGGTCGCGAAGCTGGCGGACGAGGTCGGGACCGACCGGCGACGGGACAGCTGGATCCACCTGTCCAGCGGCTCCGGGCGCGGCCCGGGGACGGCCACGCACCAGAAGACGTGGACCTTCACGAGGGTGGGCGACTCCCGCCGTGTGGTGATGGTCGGCTCGGCGAACCTGTCCTACTACTCGACGCAGCAGTACAGCGACATGTACGTCTTCGTCGATCGGCGCGACGTGTGGCGCGCCTTCGACCGCGACTTCCGCGACCAGGTCGGCCTCGAGGCGCCCCGCGGGCCCGGCTTCGCGCCGGTCCTCGGCACGGACCGGGCCTGGTTCTTCCCCGGCTGGGACCTGACGACCGATCCGGTCCAGGCGATGCTGCGCGAGCTGCCCTCCGACGGGCTGGTCCTGCGGTTCGCCATGTATGCCTGGCACAGCGAGCGCGGGCGGCGGCTGGCCGGGATCGTGGCCGACCAGGCACGTGCCGGGGCGCGGGTCCAGGTGATCGCGCTGCACATCGGCCGCGAGATCGTGCGGACGCTCGAGGACGCCGGCGTCGAGGTGCACGACGCGGCGTTCGACAACGGCGACGACGTCCACAGCAAGCTCAGCCTGCTCGCGTGGACCGACGCCGACGGCGTACGCCACCGCCGGATCGTGACCGGCAGCGACAACTTCGGGTCCGCGTCGCTGCCCCGCGACGAGCTGGTCCTCTCGATCGACGCCGACCGCGGCCCGGCGTGGCGCCGCTACGTGCGGTGGTACGACGACATGGTCGGCCGCGCCGAGGGCGAAGGCCATTAGGGCGTGCCCACCGTGTCGCGGTAACCTCGGCTCCGCTGTTCGACAACGCTCCTGACCAGCTCCTGACACGGAAGGACCCCGGTGCCCGGCTACAAGCGAGTCCTCCTGAAACTCTCCGGTGAGGTGTTCGGGGGTGGCAAGGTCGGCGTCGATCCCGACGTGGTCCAAGCGATCGCGCGCGAGATCAAGGCGGTCGTCGACGCCGGCGTGCAGATCGCGGTCGTCACCGGCGGCGGCAACTTCTTCCGCGGCGCCGAGCTCCAGCAGCGCGGCATGGACCGGGTCCGGGCCGACTACATGGGCATGCTCGGCATCGTCATGAACTGCCTCGCGCTGCAGGACTTCCTGGAGAAGCTGGGCGTCGAGACCCGCGTGCAGACCGCGATCACGATGGGCCAGGTGGCCGAGCCCTACATCCCGCGCCGCGCGATCCGCCACATGGAGAAGGGCCGGGTCGTCATCTTCGGCGCCGGCATGGGGATGCCCTACTTCTCGACCGACACGGTCGCCGTCCAGCGCGCGCTGGAGAGCAAGTGCGACGTCGTCCTGGTCGCCAAGAGCGGCGTCGACGGCGTCTACAGCGCCGACCCCAACGTGGACCCGACGGCCACCAAGTACGACGAGCTGACCTACACCGACGCGATCAGCCAGGGCCTGCGCATCATGGACCAGACGGCCTTCGCCCTGTGCGGCGAGAACAAGCTGCCGATGATCGTCTTCGGCATGGAGCCCGAGGGCAACATCCTGCGCGTGGTCCAGGGTGAGAGGATCGGCACGCGGGTCAGCGCAGGCTGAGCAGCTGAGCAGGCAGAAGGCGACGAAGGAGAACCGGTGATCAACGACATCCTCAACGAGGCCGACCAGAAGATGGGCAAGTCGGTCGACGCGACCCGCGAGGAGTTTGCGGCGATCCGTGCCGGTCGGGCGCACCCCAGCATGTTCAGCAAGATCATGGTGGACTACTACGGCACGCCCACCCCGCTCCAGCAGCTCGCCTCGTTCACGGCCCCCGAGGCGCGGATCATCATCGTGTCGCCGTACGACGTGGGCGCGCTCAACAACGTCGAGAAGGCCATCCGCGACTCCGACCTCGGGGTCAACCCGTCCAGCGACGGCAAGCAGCTGCGCTGCGTGTTCCCGGAGCTCACCGAGGAGCGCCGCAAGGAGTTCATCAAGCTCGCCAAGGAGAAGGCCGAGGGCGGCAAGGTCGCCGTGCGCCAGGTCCGCCAGAAGGCGAAGCAGAACCTCGAGAAGCTCGAGAAGGACGGCGAGGCCGGCAAGGACGACGTCGTCGGCGCCGAGAAGCGCCTCGACGGCCTGACCAAGAAGCACACCGACGCGATCGACGAGCTGCTCAAGAACAAGGAAGCGGAGCTGCTCGAGGTCTGATCCTCGAGCACTCCCCGCCACCGGCATGACCTCGACACCGTCGTCGCAGGATGCTGCCCCGAAGAAGGACCACGGCCGCGCCGGCCGCGACCTGAAGGCCGCGATCATCTCCGCGGTCGTGCTGCTCGGCGCGATCGCGGCGTCGCTGCTGTTCTGGAAGCCGGCCTTCATGGCGATCGTCGCGATCGCTGTCGTGGTCGCGATCTGGGAGCTGCGCAAGGGGCTGCTCGCCAAGGACATCGACCTGCCGGAGCAGCCGCTCATGGTCGGCGGCGTGGTCATGGTCGTCGTCGCCTACGTGTCGGGCTCGGCGGCGCTGGTCACCGCGACCGCGGTCAGCGCGCTGGCGATCATGCTGTGGCTGCTGCGCCGCGGCGTCGACGGCTACGTCAAGAACGCCACGGCGTCGGTCTTCGCGCTGGTCTACGTGCCCTTCCTCGGCTCGTTCGTGGCCCTGATGCTCGCCGAGGGCGGCCGGACCGGCGGCGGCCTGGACGACAAGGGCGTCCAGGGCATCGTCACGTTCATCCTGGTGACCATCGCCTCCGACATCGGCGGCTACGTCGCGGGCGTGCTGTTCGGCAAGCACCCGATGGCCCCGGTCATCTCCCCGAAGAAGTCGTGGGAGGGCTTCGCCGGCTCCACCCTGGCAACCGTCGGTGCCGGCGTCGCGCTCGTCGTCTACCTGCTCGACGGCGACTGGTGGATCGGCGTCGCGCTGGGACTGATCGCGGTCGTCATGGCCACGCTCGGCGACCTGTGCGAGTCGGTCATCAAGCGCGACCTGGGGATCAAGGACATGAGCCAGGTGATCCCGGGCCACGGCGGCCTGATGGACCGGCTCGACTCGCTGCTCGCGACGATCGCGCCGATCTGGCTGCTGCTGCACTACGCGGTGTTCTGAGCCACCTCGCCGAGGGTCGTCATCGCGGCGACCAGCTGCTCGTCGGTGAGGTACGGGGCCGGGCCGAACCGCAGGTGCGGTCCCCGGCTGTCGGTGCGGACCCCCCGGGCCGCCAGCGACGCCTGCAGCTCCGCGGCGTGCGGGCTGAGCACGGCGAGGAAGCCGCCGAACCCCTCGGCCGGGGTGTCCCGGTCGCGGGTGGCGACCGCGTCGGGCAGGTCCAGGTCGTCGAAGGTGCTCGCGAGCAGGCCGCGCTGGTGCAGCGAGACCTCCCGCAGCCGCTCGGGCGTCAAGCCCTGCTCGGCGAAGAAGTCGAGCACCCGGCTGGCGCGGTAGTGGCTCGTCGGGTCGTACGTCGACCCGGCGAACCCCGCAGCGCCCGTGGCGTAGGCGACCGAGCCGGACGGCGTCCGCCCGAGCTCGCCGAACTCGGCGTACCAGCCGGTGACGACCGGACGCAGTCCCGTCGCGTGGCCGGGGAGGCGCAGGAAGCAGTTGCCCTCGCCGAGCTGGAGGTACTTGTAGCCGCCGCCGACGACCCACGCGTCGCGCAGGCCGGCGTCGTCGAGGGACAGCGGCACCACGCCGAGCTGGTGGTAGGCGTCCACGAGCAGCTCGGTGCCGTTGCGGGCGCACGCCCCGGCGACGGCGTCGAGGTGCGGCACCACCTGGGAGGTCTCGAAGAGCACGGACGAGACGACGACCGCGGCGGTGCGGTCGTCGACCGCCGCGGCGAGGCGCTCGGCGAGCGTGGCGACCGGCTGGGCCGGGACCTTGACCACCTCCAGGCCCGTCTCGGCGAGCCGGTCGAGCTGGCGGCGCGCGGAGTGGAACTCGCCGTCGGTGGTGACCAGCCGCGGCCGGGCCGACAGGTCGAGCGCGGACAGGAAGCGCACCACCAGCTCGTGGGTGCTGGCGCCCAGCGCGACCTCGCCACCCGGGTCGCCGAGGAGGGACCGGACGCCGTCGCGCAGCCGGTCGGCCCGCTGCTGGGCGCGGTCCCACTTCTGGTCCACCTCGAGGGCCGCGTCGTCCCACGCCTCCAGCACCGCGTCGCGGGCCACGTCCGGCCAGGCCTGGTGCGAGTGGCCGGTGAGCAGCAGCCGGTCGGCGACCCGGAACCGGGAGTAGTGTCCGGCCAGGCTCACATCTGGCTCCGGATCGCCCACAGGTCGGGGAACAGCTGGTGGGTCACCGTGCTCCACAGGTAGGTGGCGCCGGACGAGCCGCCGGTGCCGGGCTTGGCGCCGATGGTCCGCTCGACCATCTTCACGTGGCGGTAGCGCCACTCCTGCAGGCCCTCGTCGAGGTCGACGAGCCGCTCGGCCACCTGGGCCGCCTCGCCGTCGTCGCCGTAGGCGACCAGCAGCAGGTGCTGGACCGCCACCGACGGCTCCCACGCCACGGTGAGGTCGCGCTCGAGCACGTCCGGCGGGACGTCGTACCCCTGCGTGGTGAGGTAGCGCAGGAAGGAGTCGAAGACGGAGGGGCGGGCCATCGCGGCCGCGATCCGCTCGCGGCCGGCGCTGCCCTCGGGGTAGTGCTCGAAGACGCGCCGGTCGCGGCGGCCGAGGGTCGCCTCGAGTTCGCGGAACTGCTCGGACTGGAAGCCGCTCGACGCGTCGAGGCGGCCGCGGAAGCTGGTGAATTGGCGGGGCGTCATCGTCTCGATCACGTCGACCTGCGCGACGGCGACCTTGAGGATCGCGAGCACGCGGCCGAGGGTGTGCAGCGAGCGCGGCGTGTCGCCCGCCTCGAGTCGCTGCTGGAGGCCGGCGAGCTCGTGGAGCATCTGCTTGAACCACAGCTCGTAGACCTGGTGGATCACGATGAAGAGGAGCTCGTCGTGCTCGTCCGAGCGGGGGTGCTGCGCGGAGAGGACGTCGTCGAGGGCGAGGTAGCTGCTGTAGGTGAGCGCCGGGTGCTGGTCGGCCGGCGGCTCGCCGTACGGGTCGGTGTGCGGGTTGGTCACCCGCCTACTCTCACAGGTCGGCGCGCCTCGTCGCCAGCAGGGCTGCCGGACGCCTCACGGCTGCTGGGAGCCGCCGGGAAATTCGTTCCGGACGACACCCGGATAACATCGCCCCGACATGAACCAGTCATTCGAGGGCCGCCCCGTCGCGGACGACACCACCGACGGGGCCGACCGGTCCCGTCGCCCCGACTGGTTCCATCGCGGGCACCCGGTCTTCTTCCCGCTCGCCGGCTTCTTCACCGGGATGGTCTCGATCATCGTGGTGCCCGGCCTCTACGGCGCGATCATCAAGGGCATCGCCGGCTACGAGCGCGCGGAGCAGCTCTTCCCGTTCGTGCTGCTGCTGCTCGTCGTGCCGATCGCGCTGCTGGTGCCGCGGCACACGCGCCGCTTCGCGCGCTACATGCTGCTCGGCATGGTCGCCACGATCATCGTGGTCGGCGGCGTCGCGGCGGCCGTGCTGTGGTTCCTGCTGAGCAAGGACGCCTGACCCCCGCGGACGCCGACGCCCGCGCGATTGGGCCGACGCCTCGGCCGGTGGGAGAATCGTGGTGATGTCCGACCAGCCGCGCCCGCTTCCCCTCGTCCTCGCCGAGCCGCGAGGGCGCAAGAAGCCTCCCCGGCACCTGGCGGACCTCACGACCGACGAGCGCAAGGACCTGCTCGTCGAGATGGGCCTGCCGGGCTTCCGGGCCAAGCAGCTGTCCACGCACTACTTCGGCCGGCTGGTCCACGACCCCGCCGAGATGACCGACCTCCCGGCCGCCCAGCGCGCCGAGCTGGTCGGCGCGCTGCTGCCCGACCTGATGGACCCGATCCGCCAGCAGAGCGCCGACAACGGCAAGACCGTCAAGACGCTGTGGAAGCTCTTCGACGGCTCGCTCGTCGAGTCCGTGCTGATGCGCTACAAGGACCGCGCCACCATCTGCATCTCCAGCCAGGCCGGCTGCGGCATGGCCTGCCCGTTCTGCGCGACCGGCCAGGGCGGCCTGCAGCGCAACATGTCGACCGCCGAGATCGTGCACCAGGTCGTCGTCGGCGCCCGCGCCATGGCGAGCGGCGACGTCGCCGGCGGCCCCGGACGGCTCTCCAACGTGGTGTTCATGGGCATGGGCGAGCCGCTGGCGAACTACAAGGCGACCCTCGGCGCCGTACGACGCCTCACCGAGCCGGCCCCGTCCGGGCTCGGCCTGTCGGCGCGCCACGTGACGGTCTCCACCGTCGGGCTCGTGCCCCGGATCCGGCAGCTCGCCGGCGAGGGCATCCCGGTGACCCTGGCCCTGTCGCTGCACGCCCCCGACGACGAGCTGCGCAACGACCTGGTGCCGATCAACACCCGCTTCTCCGTCGCGGAGACCGTCGACGCGGCGTACGAGTACTTCGCGAAGACCGGCCGACGGGTCTCGATCGAGTACGCCCTGATGCGCGACATCAACGACCAGGGCTGGCGGGCCGACCTGCTCGCCGACGTGCTCTCGGACGAGGGACGCGGCACGAGCTGGGTGCACGTCAACCCGATCCCGCTCAACGAGGTGCCGGGCTCGCAGTTCACCCGCTCGCGCGAGGAGGACATGGACGAGTTCCTCCGCCGCCTCGAGGCCCGGGGCATCGCCGCCACGATGCGGGACACGCGCGGCAGCGAGATCGACGCCGCCTGCGGACAGCTCGCTGCGTCGAACGGCTGACGGGTCCGGGCTACCGGCGCATCAGCCTGGTGCCCGTGCGGATGGTGGAGCGGCGCAGCCGCTCCGCGAGTCGATCCACCGGACGCCCCACGCTCGACGGGTCCGGTGCGGTGAAGGTGACGTCGTCATCGACCGTCAGCGTGCCGCCGGCCGCCACGTCGGCGTAGACGCCGAAGCACCGGTCGCCGTGTCGGGAGAGCGTCCTGACCACCGCCGGGTCGGCTCCCAACCCGGGCTGCTCCCGGAGCGGCACCGAACAGCGGATCGCCGGGATCTCGACACTGATCGACACGTCGGCCGAGCGCAGTCGTCCTCCGAACCACTCCAGCTCGGGGAGACCGTCGCCTGGCGTGTCGACGAGGATGTTCGGGCGGAAGCGGCGGACGTCGAAGTCGCCGCCGTGCCGGGCCATGGCCGCCAGGCCCGAGGTCGTGACGACGTGCACCGGGTAGGCGTCGGCGAACATCCCGATCGGGGTGGCGTACACCGCCAGCTCGGCCATCTTCCGGAGCGGGAACATCGTGAAGTCCGGGAGCGGCTCGTCGGGCGCCAGGTCCCACTGCTGCCGGATGTCGCGCTTGGAGGCCATGACGCCCCGGTACGCCGCCTTGTCGTGCAGCGGTGGGAGTGGCACCAGGGCCACCCGCTTGCCGACCAGCTCGGACAGGCGCGCGTCCATCCGGTCCGGATCGGTGCTCTGCACCTCGGTGCCGTCCGGAAAGGTCACCACGACGTCGGTCACGTTTCCGGGGCCGACCCCGGCGGGCGGCTCGCTGACGAAGCGCGCCGTGCACCCGAGCAGGAGGGGCAGGCGGCGCGCCGTGGTGACCGCCTTCAGCTCGAGGTCGCGCACCGCCCACAACCGGTCGGCATGGAACGCTCGGTGATCCACGACGGAGGAGGTGAGCTCCTCGCCGCCCATCGACTTCACGGGGTACCGCCACAGCCCGGCGATCGTCCCTACGGTCATCCCACGACGATAGCCCGGCCTGCTCGACCCGCGACGTCGTCCGAAGCGAGGGGGTCGCTCTGGGACCATGGCGTCATGACCCCACCGCCTCGGGACCGGGTGCTGGCAGCGAGCGGTGCCTGGGTGTTCGTGCCGGCGGGGGCACCGCGGGCGGAGGCGGAGGAGTACCTGCTGGTCCGCCACCCGGACTGGACCGAGCGGCCGTTGCAGGTGGTGCGCACGTACGACGGCCGGCCGGTGGACGACGTGATCGACGAGGTCCTCGAACGGGCGCGGCCCATGGTCGACCCGGCCGTGCCGGCGTCCGCCGAGGTGGCGTGGTGGGTCCGGCTCGACGCCCCGGACGGGCTGGAGCCCGGGCTCGTGGGCCGTGGTGCGCAGCTGGACGAGACGGTCGACGTACTGGCGCTCGGGCTGGCCGGCCTCGATCCCGGTGACCTCGAGCCGGCGCCCGACGTGGAGCTGCGCTGGAGCGACCGCCTCGACGTCCTCGCCGACGCCGTGACGCTGGCCGCCGAGGTGTTCGGTGGCACGGCCACCGACCGCGCGGCGCTCGAGGCCGTCTTTCCCGGTGAGCAGGCCAAGGTCCGCGGCGGAGGTGGGGGAGCCGTCGTCGCGTACCTCGACGGCCGCCCGGTCGGGTCCGGAGGGATCACCGTCGCCGGGGCGGACGGCCGGCTCTGGGGTGGGGTCGTCCTGCCGGAGACACGGGGGCGGGGCGTCTACCGGGCCATCCTCGCCGCCCGGCTCCGCTACGCCCTCGACCACGGCTGCGACCTCGCGGTCGTGAAGGGCCGGGTGGAGACCTCCGGTCCGATCCTGCGCCGGGCCGGCTTCACGGCGTACGGGCAGGAGCGCTCCTGGCTGCTGCCGATCGGCTGAGTCCGATTGTTGGTAGAGGAGGCCGCGCAGCGAACCAACGACGGGTCAGGCCAGCGGGTTGGCCACCAGGAGCTCGACGTTGCGGTCGGCCGGGGTGCCGGTGCCGCCGCTGTGGTCGTGCCAGTCGTTGGCGGCGAGCTCGCGGGCGAGGCCGGCGAGCTGGGTCGGGTTGTTCGTCCCGGCGCCGGCCGACACCGGGCCGGAGTGGTCGACCATGGTCGTGAAGATCGACAGGGTGCCGTCGGCGTTGTCGGCGACCTCGATGATCCGGGCCTGTTGCGGCCAGTCGATGTGCGAGGCGGTGGTGATCTCCCACAGCCCGCCGCCCTCGGGGCGCGGCCGCGGGGTGATCCGGTTGGTGTGGGTGTGGCCGTTGACCCAGGCGACGACCTGCGGGTGCGCGAGCAGCGCGTCGAGGACGGCGTCGCCGAAGACCCGCGGCTCGGTGTCGCCGCCGGTCGCCACGAACGGGTTGGCCATCGTGCCCGAGGTGTGGTGGCTGAACACGAGCACGACCTTGTCGGTGGACTGGGCGAGGAGCGCGGTCAGCCAGTCGAACTGGGTCTGGTCGAGCGAGCCGTCGGCGTACCCGTTGGGGTTGACGGTGTCCATCACGACGAACCGGAAGCTGCCCTGGTCGAAGTGGTAGTAGGCGGTGCCCTGCTGCCGGTTGGTGCTGGTGAACCCGTGCCCGAAGGGCGCGCCGCCGAGCGCGAAGTGCTGCTCGACGACCTGCTTGCGGGTGAGCAGCCGGCGGTTGAGGTCGGGGGTGACGGCGCGGACGACCGTGTTGCCGGCGCCGCCGAGCAGGTTCGTGAGGACCGTGGCCGGGTCGGTCGTCAGGTCGTCGAAGAGCTGGGCGGGGTTGAGGCCGGCCGGTGGCGAGATCACCTTGAGCGCGCCGAGGGCGAGCAGGTTCAGCTGCAGCGTGCTGGTGGGGAAGTTGCCCTGCACCAGGCCGTCGTGGTTGCCGAAGACGGAGTACCAAGGGATGTCGAGGCCCTCCGCCTCGAACGGCCGGCGGGCGGCGTCGAGGAGCCCGGGCACGACGGGGAAGCCGTACTCGGCGGTGGGCCGGTCGACCTGCTTGCCGGCGGGGGCGCCGTGCGGGTGCCAGTACGCCGTGTCCCACGTCGCGGCCGCGCTGTCGGCGACGCCCTCCCAGCGGGACAGGTTGCCGGAGTCGACGCGGACCTGGCCGCCGTTGAGGACGCCGATGTTCCAGCGGACCTCGTTGAGCTGGGAGTTGTCCGAGTTGTCGCCGGTCTGGATGGCCAGGGCCAGCGGCTTGCCGGTGACGGGGCCGGTGGCGATCCGGTTGATGGCGCGCACCATCGAGTCGGCGACCTGGCCGGTCAGCATCTCCTGGGGTCGGTACGCCGACGTGAACAGTCCCGTCGCGGGCAGCGGGCTGGGGTCGTCGAACCGGTCGGTCCACTCGACCCGCAGCGGCGACTGGGCGTCGACGATGTGGATGTCGCTGAGCTGGACGAACGCGACGAGGCCCTGGCGTCGCGTCGCGCGGCCGTCGCCGGCGAGCACGCCGAGGCCGGTCCGGGTCTGGTGCGCCTCGCCGGCGACCGAGATCACCGGGCGGTAGCCCTGCGCGTTCGCGGTGCCGGTCGTCAGGGTCCGGGCGAGGGTGCCGGTCGCGGGGGAGCCGGCGGCGGGGGAGGTGCGCAGCACGCCGGGCAGCGTGGTCGCGGCGGCGGCCAGCCCGCCGGCGGCGATGGTCTTGCGGATCAGGTCACGACGGGAGAGCTCCACACCGCGCCAACGAGGATCGGGTGAGCCGGGTCACGTGTCGATCTGGTGAAGGTTTCGTGCATCCATCGTTCACGTGGCGGTCGCCGGACACTCCCGCGGCCGTGGCGGTTCGTTGCGCCGGCGTTCCTAGCGTCGCAGCCATGACACAGTCCATCGCGCCGTCCACCGCGCAGCCTGCTGCCCGGCCGGCAAGGCTCCGGGTCCTGGTCGTCGCGGAGTCCTTCCTCCCGCAGGTCAACGGCGTCACGAACTCGGTCCGCCGCGTCCTGGAGCACCTCGCGGCGCAGGGTCACCACGCGCAGCTCGTCGCCCCGACCGGACCCGACAGCTACGCCGGCTTCCGCGTCCGGCGCGCGCGCGGCGCGAACCTGCCGTTCTACCCGGACTTCCGGCTCGGCCTCGAGACCCGGCGCCGGCTGCGGCAGCTGATGGCGCAGTACCGCCCCGACGTCGTGCACATCGCCTCGCCCGCCACGCTGGGCTACCAGGCGGCCCGCGCCGCCTCCGAGCTCGGCATCCCGACGGTCGCGATCTACCAGACCGACCTGGTCGGCTTCGCCGAGCGCTACGACCTGCCCGGCGGCGTGCGCGCGATGGCCGGCCTGACCCGCCGCATCCACCACCAGGTCGACCGCACCCTCGCCCCGTCCACGGCCAGCATCGACCAGCTGCGCGGGCTCGGCGTCCCCGAGGTGCACCGCTGGGGCCGTGGCGTCGACCTCGCCGCCTTCCACCCGCGCCACCGCGACGAGGCGCTGCGGCAGCGGATCGCCCCCGACGGCCGCCTGCTCGTCGGGTACGTCGGCCGGCTGGCCGCCGAGAAGGAGCTCGACCTGCTCACCCACCTCGCCGACGACCAGCGCCACCGCCTCGTGGTGGTCGGCGGCGGCCCGGACGAGCAGCGGCTCAAGGGCCTGCTGGGCGACCGCGCCACCTTCCTCGGGCTGATCCACGGCGACGAGCTGAGCCGCGCCTACGCCTCGCTCGACGTGTTCGTCCACACCGGCCGCTACGAGACCTTCTGCCAGTCCGCCCAGGAGGCACTGGCGTCCGCAGTCCCGGTGGTCGCGCCGGCCGCCGGCGGCCCGGTCGACGTCGTCGCGCACGGCGCCACCGGTCTGCTCTACCGCCCCGGCGACGGCCGGGAGCTCGCCGCCGCCGTCGACCGGCTGGTCTCGGACGCCGCGCTGCGCCGGGCGATGGCGGGCACGGCGCTCAGGTCGGTCCAGGAGCGGTCGTGGTCGGCGATCAACGAGCAGCTGCTCGAGCACTACCGTGCGGTGATCGGGCAGCGCGGGGCCGAGCGGGCGTCGTACCGCGCGGCCTGATCGGGCGGCCGGATCGGGCGGCCGGTCACTCGAAGAGCGCGGCCGCCTCGTCGACGGTGTCGACGAGGTGGACGTGCGGCTCCATCGCCCGGCCGCGGGCGAGGGCCTGCAGCAGCGGCCAGGCCGGCAGCGTGTGCGTCCAGTAGGTGCGCCCGACGAGCACCATCGGCGCGACGGCGTCCTCGGGGGCGTAGTAGTTCTCGCACGCGTCCTGGAAGATCTCCTGCACCGTGCCGCCAGCGCCGGGGAGGAAGACGATGCCGGCGTCGCAGACCTGGAGCAGGATCGCCTCGCGCAGCGCGTTGCGGAAGTACTTCGCGACGTCGGTGGCGAACAGGTTCGGCGGCTCGTGCCCGTAGTGCCACGTCGGCACGCCGAGCGAGGGCCGCGGGTCCGGGCTGAGGGCGAGGGCGTCCCTGGCCGCGCCCACCCACGCGTCGATCGACGGCCGGAACGACGGTACGGCGGCGAGCCGCTCCACCGCCTCGGTGAGCGCCGCGTCGGGCAGACCGGCCATCCGGCCGCCGAGGTTGGCCGCCTCCATCGCGCCGGGGCCACCGCCGGTCGCCACGACGTGCCGGGTGCCGACGAGGGCGCCGAGGCGGGCGGCGTCGGCGTAGGCCGGCGTACCGCGGTCGGCCGCGTGGCCGCCCATGACCCCGACGAGGGAGCGGTCGCGCACCCACGCGGCGAGGGCGGTGTCGATGGCCTGGTCGTGCAGCACCTCGGCGAGGACGTCCGCGGGGCCGCACGCCGCCCGCGTCCACCGGTAGGCGCGGGCATCGAAGGTCCCGGTGTAGTCGGGCCCGTCGTAGAGGTCGGCGGGCGAGTAGAGCGTGGTCCGGGTGACGTCGAGGCCGGCCAGGTGGTCGCCGGCCTCGGCCTGGGCCTGCGCCTGCCACTGCTCGTCGGCGGGCGTCCGGGTCTGGACGACGACGGTCCGGCTGCGGATGCTCCTCACGGTCCGCGACGCTACCCGGTCGCCGCCGAACCTCGAGGAGATCCTCCGCTCGGCGGGGCGCCGGTCACAGCACGCCGGTGCGGGCGAGCAGCTCGCGGGCGTCGGCACTGCCGTCCAGCCCGCGGGTCGTGCGACGGGTGGTGCGCCAGCCGTCGGGCGTGCGGACCAGCTCGAAGTGGTTCGCGCCGATCCGCGCCGGGAGCACCTTGCCGTGGTGCCGCACGAGCAGCACCGACTCGCACACCGCGACCGCCCGGTCGCCGTCGACGCTCACCTGCGCCGGCCCCAGGAAGTGGCTGCATCCGCTGCCGATCAGCCCCTGGTGCGCGTCCGAGCGGACCATCTCGTCGATCTCGGCTCGGCTGCCCATGAAGAGCTCGCCGGCGTCGTACACGCCGTCCTCGGTCCACAGGTCCGCCACCCGGACGGCCTCGCCGGCGTCGACCAGCGGTCCGTAGGAGGCGATGAGCTGGGTGATCTCCCAGGCGTCCTCGAGTCGTTGCAGGCGCTCCTCGATGCTCACGTGCCCATCCAAGCCGCGGAGGCCGCCCGGGGTGCCGGGCGGTCCTGGTGACCGGAAATGGCTGGACCAGGCCGCCCGGCTGCCCGGGTCCCATGGTCAGAAGGCGTGGGCCATGAGCTCGCCGAACAGCTCCTGCGGGTCCACCTCCAGCCCGCGCCGGGTGAACCACGTGCACACGTTGGTGCAGTCGCGCAGCAGGAAGTCGAAGCCCTGGGCGTTGCCGACCAGGTCGACCAGCTGGGGCAGGTCGATGACCACGAGGCGCTCGCCCGCGGCGAGGATGTTGTAGGGCGAGAGGTCGCCGTGCACCAGCCCGGCCTGCACGAGGGTGGCGAGGGCGTCGCGCAGCTGGTCGAAGTACGACGCCAGCAGCGCCGGGTCCGGGCGGGTCTGGGCCAGCCGCGGCGCCGTGTCGCCGTCGTGGGTGATCCACTCCATCAGGATCTCGGTGCCGTCGACCTGCACGGGGTAGGGAACGGGCACGGCGAGCTCCCAGCAGCGGTTGAGCGCGGTCCACTCCGAGACGGACCACTCGGCGGCGGCGACCTCGCGGCCGAAGGTGCTCTTGCGCTTGATCGCGCGCTCGTCGCGGGACCGCTTCATGCTGCGGCCCTCGGTGTAGGACGCCGAGCGGTGGAAGCTGCGGTGGTCGGGTGCGCGGTAGCGCTTGGCCGCCATCACCACGGACTAGCCGGGGTCGTGCGGGTCGGTCCGGTCGAGCAGGAAGACGTCGGCCTCCTTGCCGGTCTTGAGGATGCCGAGGTCGGTGTCGATCGCGCCCTGCGAGGTCACCACCCAGTCGGGGCGGGGCTCGGGGCCGCGGGACAGCGGCTCGACGGAGAGCCAGGTCGACCAGCGCTGGCCGGGCTCGAGGTCGTCGTACGCGTCGAAGTCGAAGACGAACCGGGGATCGATGCCGCCAGGTCCATCGGTGGTGTCGGCGGCGTCGCGGGTGGTGGTGCGGGTGACGTCAGCGACGTCGGCGGAGAGGTGCTCCGGGAACAATTCGGGTGCTCCTGTGGGTCGAGGGGATGCGGTCTGCGGGCAGGCCGGCGACAGTCATGGACATGTCACGCTCCTCTCGACGGGCCGCGCGATCGCGCGGGCACAGGTCACGACGGGTCGATGGTCCCGGACATCCGGTTCCGGGCACAACCGAATATCGGAGCCCGTAGATTGATCCGGTGCGTCGGCTCCTCCTGCCCCTGGTGATCCTGCTGCTGGCGCCCGGGTTCGCGTGTGCGGCGGCGGACCGCTCCCCGGCCGGCGTCCCGTGGGCCGAGGCAGTCTCGGCCACGACCGCCGTCACGGCCGGGGCAGCCGCGCCGGTGACGCGGGCCGGTGCCGGCTCGCTGACCGGGCCGGACCCCTATTGGACGCTCGACGGCAACGGCGGCACCAACGCGATCCGCTACAACATCCTGGTCGGCTACGACTTCGCCGAGCGCCGCCTGCGCGGTCGCACAGTGATCGCGATGAAGGCCCGGCAGGACCTGACCAGCTTCTCGCTCGACCTGCTGCTGCCGGCCACCGCGGTGCGCATCGACGGCCGCGCCGTCCGGTTCACGCGGCCGAACCAGCACGAGTTGCGGGTGCTGCCCGGCCGCACGATCCCGGCAGGCACGGTGTTCCGGGTCGACGTCGCCTACCAGGGGCAGCCCGGGCGGGTCGCCTATGCGGGGGAGCGGAACTGGCTCGCGAACCGCTACGAGGTCGTGACCATGAACCAGCCGCAC
This sequence comes from Nocardioides sp., assembly GCA_035554935.1. Taxonomy (GTDB): domain Bacteria; phylum Actinomycetota; class Actinomycetes; order Propionibacteriales; family Nocardioidaceae; genus Nocardioides. The sequence continues at coordinate 30,057 of DATMHM010000100.1, forward strand.
ATGGCGCCGTGGTGGTTCCCGTCCAACGACCACCCCAGCGACAAGGCCCTGTTCGACATCCGGGTGACCGTGCCGCGCGGGAAGCGCGTGGTCAGCAACGGGACCTACGTGCGACGCACGGTCAGCGGTCGCCGCGCGACCACGCACTGGCGGATGAGCGACCCGATGGCGACCTACCTCGCCTTCTTCGCCGCCGGCGACTTCGTCCTCGAGAGCGGCCGGACCCGCCAGGGCATCCGCTACCACAACGCGGTGTCCGAGCGGCTGCCGAGCGGGGTGCGGCTCGACGCGCTGCGGACGCTGCGTCGTACGGCCGGCATCACCGACTGGCTGCAGGCCTGGCTCGGGCCCTACCCGTTCACCTCGACGGGGGGCGTCGTGACGAGCCTCGACGTCGGCTTCGCCCTCGAGAACCAGACCCGCCCGACGTACGGCGCCTGGATCTACCCCAGCGTCATCGTGCACGAGATTGCCCACCAGTGGTTCGGCAACAGCGTCTCGGTCAGCACGTGGCGCGACATCTGGATCAACGAGGGCTTCGCCACCTTCGCCGAGGTCGCCTACGACGCGCGGCACGGCGGCCAGTCGGTGGCCTCCTGGCTGCGCTCGCAGTACGGCGCCCAGTGCTCCTACCCCGACGACGGCTTCTGGCGGCTCGACCTGCGCGACCCCGGCGCCGCGCAGATCTTCGCCACCGCCGTCTACGACCGCGGTGCCATGGTGCTCGCGGCGCTGCACAACCGGCTCGGCGAGACCTGGCTGCGCAGCACCCTGCGCGCCTGGGCCGTCGCCCGGCACGACGGCAACGCCACGGTCGCGCAGTTCGAGGCGTTCGCGGACGCCCGCACGGACGAGGACCTGAGCGGGTTCTTCGACGCGTGGCTCGGCGGCGGCGTACCGGAGCCGACTGCGGACAACGGGCTCGACCGCGCCTGCTGACGGTTGCCGGCGGCCTGCCGCCGCGTGCCTCCCACGCGTGGACCGGGGACTTTGGTACGAATGTGTCGACCTGTGCCTTCCCCGCACGCCCGCACCAGGATGGAGACGCCCACCATGGACGCCAAGAAGCTCATCGCCGTCGTGGTGGTCGTGTTCCTCGGGTTCTGGATGTTCACCGACCCGAGCGGCCTCGCCACGACCTCCAAGGACGTGGCCGGCGAGGGCTGGTCGCTGACGACCCAGGCGTTCGACGGGGTCATCGACTTCGTGGCCGAGCTCTGAGCCGGGAGCCGGACCGGGATGTCGCGATGAGCTTCGTCACCGGGCTGGTGCTGCGGCTGGGCGACCCGCGGATCGGCAAGCACCTCCTGCGCGACGAGGGCGAGGTCGTCGTCGACGAGGTCACCCACCACTGGTTCGCCTACCTCCGCCCGGGTGCGGAGGGCGTGCTCGCGCTGCTGCTGCTCGTGGCGAGCTGGGTCGTGCCGGTCGAGGTCGCCTGGCTCCTCATCGTCGTCGCGGTCGGGCTGCTGCTGCACGCCGGATGGGGCTGGCTGGCCGTGCTCCGCGACCGCTTCGTGATCACCAACATGCGGGTCTTCCGGGTGCACGGCGTGCTGTCGCAGAGCCTGGCGACGATGCCGCTGAGCCGGATCCTCGACATCTCGGTGAAGAAGCCGCTGCACGGCCGGATCCTGGGGTTCGGCCACTTCTGCTTCGAGTCGGCGGCCCAGGAGCAGGGGCTGCGCGACATCCGCTACGTCGGCCGCCCCGACGAGCGCGACCTGGCGATCCAGCGCGTGGTGCAGCGCTCCGGCCTGCGCGGCCCCCGGGTCCCGAACTGAGCCTCGTTCCGTAGGATTCGCTGCCATGACGCAGCAGCCGTTCTCCCGTCCCGGAGCCATCGACCTCTCGGCGCTGAAGCAGCGGCCGGCGCCGCCTGCCGGCGGGGCCGCTCCCGCCGGTGCGCCCGGCAGTGGAGCCGGTGCCGGAGCAGGCGCCGGCTCGGCGTACGCCGTGGTCGTCGACGAGACCAACTTCGAGACCGTGCTCCAGGCGTCGATGACGGCACCGGTGGTGCTCGTCTTCCACTCGCCGTCCCAGTCGCCGGAGAGCGAGCAACTGGCCCGCGACGTGGCCACCGTCGCCGACGAGTACGACGGCCGGTTCCTCGCCGCGACGATCGACGTCGACGCGGTGCCGCAGATCGCGCAGGCGATGCAGATCCCGCAGGTGCCGCTCATGCTGGTGATCCTCGACGGCCGCCCGGCGACCCAGCCGATCCCCGGCGCCGCGCCGATCGACGACATCCGCGCGCTGTTCAACCAGCTCGCGCAGCAGCTCACCGCGCAGGGCATCGCCGGCCGGCACCAGCCGAACGCCTTCGGTGGCGCCGCGCCCGCCGGTGCTGGCGAGGACGGCGAGCCGGACGTCGACCCGCGCTACGCGCCGGCGCAGGACGCGCTCGCGGCGGGCGACATCGACGCCGCGGTCGCGGAGTACCAGAAGCTCGTCGACGCCAACCCCGCCGACCACGAGGCCGCGGCCGGGCTCGCGATGGCGAAGGTGCTGCAGCGCACCCGCGGCGTCGACCTCAACGCAGCCCGGGCGGCCGCGGCCGCCGCCCCCGACGACGTCGACGCCCAGACGCTCGTCGCCGACCTGGACATGCTCGGCGGCCACGTCGAGGACGCGTTCGCCCGGCTCGTGGAGCTGGTCCGCCGCAGCGCCGGCAAGGACCGGGACCGCGCCCGCGAGCACCTGCTCGGCCTGTTCGGTGCCGTCGGCAACGAGGACCCGCGGGTCCTCAAGGGCCGCCAGGCCCTCGCCTCGGCGCTCTACTGACCGCGCCGGCTCCACGGGCAGACGGGTCGTCGCGCATGGGATTCGGGAGGGGCGCCGGGTTCCTGCTCCGCGGTCTCCGCCTCTGGCGCGAGCGGCCGCGGCTGATGCTGCTGGGGATCATCCCGGCGCTGATCGTGGCGGCACTCGTGGTCACGGCGTTCGTCGTGCTGGTGATGTACGCCGACGACGTCATCGACTGGGCGACGCCGTTCGCCGACGACTGGAGCGACACGATCCGCTCCGCCTTCCGGGTGCTGCTGCTCCTGCTGGTCCTGGCCGGCGCCGCGATGCTCGCGGTCGTCACGTTCACGGGCCTCACGCTCGCGGTCGGCGACCCCTTCTACGAGAAGATCTGGAAGGAGGTCGAGCTCTCGCTCGGCGGCGACGTGCCCGCCAGCGGCGTCGGCTGGTGGCGCGGGATCCTCGACGGCCTGGGCCTGGTCCTGCTGGGCATCGGCACGGCGGTCCTGGTCTTCCTGATCGGCCTGCTGCCGCTGGTCGGTGCCGTGGTCGGCTTCACGCTCGGCCTGGTGCTCGCGGGCCGGCTGCTGGCCGGTGAGCTCGTCTCCCGACCGCTCGAGGCGCGCGGCATGGACCGGGCGGCCCGCAACGCCCTGATGAAGCAGCACCGCGGCGCGATGCTCGGTTTCGGCGTGTGCGTCCAGGCCTGCTTCCTGGTGCCGCTCGGCGGCATCCTCGTGATGCCGGCGGCGGTGGCCGGCGCGACCTACCTGGCGCGCGAGGCCCTGGCCGGCGCTCCACCCAGCAGAATCGTGGCCGATCGGCCCTCCTGACCACGATTCCGCATGGTGCGCGGTCAACCACCGGCGACCGTGAACGCCGCCAGCACGACCTGGACGGCGGGGGAGTCCGCCATCGTGCGCCGGTGCAGCGCGTCGACGAGGCGGACCGGCTGCGGCTCCACGACGGGTACGGCGACCAGGTCATCGCCCAGCGGCGCGCGCCCCATCCGCGGGACCAGCGCCACGCCGAGCCCCGCGCGCACGAGCGCCAGGTGGGAGTCGAACTCTGCGGACACGTGCGCGATCCGCGGCGGGCGTCCGGTGCCGTCGTACATCCGGGACAGCCACTGGCGGCAGATGGTGCCCTCCGGGGTGGCGATCCAGCCGACGTCGGCGAGGTCGTGCGGCGTGACCTGCGAGCGGCCGGCCAGCGGGTCGTCGCGGTGCACCACCAGGTCGGCGAGGTCGCTGGCGACACGGGTGCTGACGACGTGGTCGGGCACGGCGAGGGCGACCCCGCCCCAGCGGTGCACGATGCCGAGCTCGACCTGGCCACTGGCGACGAGGTCGACGACGTCCCACGGCTCGCGCTCGTCGAGGGTGAGGGTCAGGTCGGGGTGACGGTCGTGGAGCTCGCGGGCGACCGGCGCGATCAGCCCGCGCATCGCGGTCGAGAACGCCGCGAGCCGGACCCGGCCGGTGACGACGCCGGCCCGCTGCTGGAGCCCGGCCTCGAGCTGCTCGATGTCGGCGAGTACCCGCTCGCCCGCGTCGACGAGGTGCTGTCCGTGGCTGGTCAGCATCACGCCGCGGCCGACCCGCTCGAGCAGCGGCACGCCGGTCTGCCGTTCCAGCCGCTTGACCTGCTGGGAGACCGCGCTGGGCGTGAACCCGGTCGCGGCCGCCGCGGCGACCACGGAGCCGTGGGTGGCGACGGCGCGCAGGCCGGCGAGGGCGTCGAGGTCGATCATGCAGCAACGTTACATCGAATGGCGTAGAACTATTCGCTGGTGCTTCATGGTCGGCGCCGCGACGATGGACGGGTGAACCGCACCGACCAGGCCCTCGCCGCGCTCGTCGCCGTCATCTGGGGCTTCAACTTCGTCGTCATCGACTGGGGGATGGGCGACGTCCCGCCGCTGCTCTTCCTCGCCGCCCGGTTCCTCGCGGTGCTGGTCCCGGCCGTATTCCTGCTCCCGCGTCCGCCCGTGCCCTGGCGCACGATCGTCGCGGTCGGCACGTTCATGTCGCTGGGCCAGTTCGCGTTCCTCTACGTCGCGATGGACGCCGGGATGCCGCCCGGCCTCGCCGGGCTGGTGCTCCAGGCGCAGGTCGTGCTGACGATCCTGATCGCGGCGGTGGCGCTGCGCGAGCGGCCGACCGGCCCGCAGGTCGCGGGCGTGGTCCTCGGCGCCGCCGGGCTGGTCGTCGTCGGCCTCGGTCGCGGCGGGCACGTCCCGGCGCTCGCGCTCGGCCTCTGCCTCGTCGCCGCGCTGATGTGGGCGATCGGCAACGTCGTCTCCCGCGCGTCGGGCGCGACAGGGGGGCTGTCGCTCACCGTGTGGTCCGCCCTCGTCGTACCCGTCCCGCTGGTCGGTCTCTCGCTCGTGGTCGACGGGCCGCAGGCCGTCGCGGACGGGGTGGCCGCCTTCGGGTGGCAGGCGGGAGTGTCGACGCTCTACACCGCGGGCCTGGCGTCGCTGGTGGGCTACGGCATCTTCAACGGGCTGCTCTCGCGCAACCCCTCGGCGGCCGTGGTGCCGTGGATCCTGCTGGTCCCGCCGGTCGCGATCGGGTCCGCGTGGCTGCTGCTCGACGAGGTGCCCTCGGCCGGGGAGCTCGCCGGCGGGTCGCTGCTGGTGCTCGGGGTGCTCGTGGCGTCACGCACCAGCCGGATTCGTCGTCCCGGCGCCGGATCGACCACGAATCCGGCTGGTGGACCGCAGGTCAGCGGCCCGACTCCGAGTACGACGGACCCTCGCCCGCCAGGCTCGCCAGCGCCGCTCGCACCCGCCGGGCGGTGAAGTCGGCCGCCCGCTCGTCGACCTCGTCGAGGGTGAGGAACGCGGCGGACTTGATCTCGCGGTCCTGTGGGACGACCCGGGACACGATCGAGGCAGGACGCACGCCGCCGTCGAAGACCAGGCACAGCGCGTCGTCCCACCCGCCCCACGGCGGCAGCCAGTCGGTCAGCAGCAGCCGGCCCGCGGGGATCTCGAGCGCGAGCTCCTCCTCGACCTCGCGGCTCACCGCCTCCCGCGGCGACTCGCCCACCTCTACCACGCCGCCGGGCAGGTCCCAGTCCGCCTTGTAGGTCAGCTGGCACATCAGCACGCGGGGGTCGCCGCCGGTGCCCTCGCCCGAGTCGTCGCGCACGAGCATCTGCGCGATGCCGCGCTTGCGCGGCAGGAACGAGTTCAGCAGCGCCCGGAAGCCCCCCGGCTCGTGCACCGGGACGTCGTCGACGAGGCGGGCATAGACGACCACGTCGCCGGTGCGGCCGCGCTGGACGCCCTCCTTGCGCAGGCCGGACCAGGTCGCGACCCGCTGCGCCTCCACGTCGTCGACCGCCACCTTGACCTCGACGCGCTCGTGGTCGGTCAGCGCCTGGGCCACCTGGCGTCGTACGACGTCGACCGCGGCCTGCCAGCCGCGCTCGGTCAGGTCGGACGTCCAGGTCAGCCGGGCCACGCCGTCGTCGACGGTCGCGTGGCTGATCTCGGGCTGCTCGGGCACAGCCCGAACCCTAGTGGACCGGTGTCTGCCCGGCGGTGGGCGCCAGCAGCCAGAGGGTGGCCAGCGGGGGCAGCACGAGGTCGGCGTACGCCGCACTGCCGCCCGGCGCCCGGGCCTCCAGCGGACCCGCCGCGACGGCCTGCACGGTGCCGAGATTGCCGACCCCGCTGCCGCCGTACGACGCCGCGTCGGTGTTGAGCAGCTCGACCCACTCGCCGGCCGCCGGGAGGCCGAGCCGGTAGTCGTGGGGGACCGCTGCGAAGTTGCTGACGCACACGAGGTCGGGGACGCCGGGCTCCGCTGAGCGCCGGACGAACGAGAAGACGTTGTGCCCGGCGTCCTGCGCGTCGATCCACGCGAACCCGGCGGGGTCGTTGTCGAGCCGCCACAGCGCGGGCTGCTCGCGGTAGCGGGCGTTGAGGTCGCGGACGAAGTCCTGCACGCCACGGTGCTCGGGCTTCTGCAGCAGCCACCAGTCGAGCTCGCGGGCCTCGGCCCACTCCGACTCCTGGCCGAGCTCGGTGCCCATCATCACCAGCTGCTTGCCAGGGTGCGCCCACATGTAGGCGAGGTAGGCGCGCAGCGTCGCCAGCTGCTGCCACCGGTCGCCGGGCATCTTGCGCGGCAGCGAGCCCTTGCCGTGCACCACCTCGTCGTGGCTGAGCGGCAGCACGTAGTTCTCGGAGAACGCATAGACGAGGGAGAACGACATCCCGCCGTGGTGGTAGGAGCGGTGCACGGGGTCGTTCTGCAGGTAGCGCAGGCTGTCGTGCATCCAGCCCATGTTCCACTTGAAGCCGAAGCCGAGCCCGCCGCCGGAGGTCGCGCCGGTGACGCCCGGCCAGGCCGTCGACTCCTCGGCGATGGTGACGATGCCCGGGACCCGCTTGTAGGCGGTGGCGTTGAGCTCCTGCAGGAACTGCACGGCCTCGAGGTGCTCGTGCCCGCCGTGCCGGTTGGGCGTCCACTCGCCGTCGTTGCGGCCGTAGTCGAGGTAGAGCATCGAGGCCACGCCGTCCACGCGCAGCCCGTCGACGTGGAACTCCTCGAGCCAGTAGAGGGCGTTGGCGAACAGGAAGTTGCGGACCTCCGGGCGCCCGAAGTCGAAGATGTAGGAGCCCCACTCCGGGTGCCATCCGCGCTGCGGGTCCGGGTGCTCGTAGAGCGCGGTGCCGTCGAAGCGGGCCAGCGCCCACTCGTCGGTGGCGAAGTGTCCGGGCACCCAGTCCAGGATCACCGCGATCCCGGCGCCGTGCAGCGCGTCGACCAGCCGGCGGAAGCCGTCGGGGTCGCCGAAGCGCGCGTCGGGGGCGAAGTACGACGTCACGTGGTAGCCCCACGAGCCGCCGAACGGGTGCTGCATCACCGGCATCATCTCGACGTGGGTGAAGCCCAGGTCGGCGAGGTACGCCGGCAGGTCCGCGGCCAGCTCGTCGTAGCTCCAGAAGGAGCCGTCGGGGTGGCGCTTCCACGACCCGAGGTGCATCTCGTAGGTCGCCATCGGCTCGTTGACCGGCTGCTTGCCGGCCCGGGCCGCGAGCCACTCCGCGTCGGTCCACTCGTGGTGGCTCTCGAAGACCCGCGAGCCGGTGCGCGGCGGCACCCCGGCGTGGAAGGCCATCGGGTCGGCCTTGTGCCGCCAGACGCCGTCGGCGCCCTCGACCACGAACTTGTACGTCGCCCCCGACCCGACGCCCGCGACGAACGCCTCCCACAGGCCGGAGCCGATCGACGTCATCCGGTGGGCGTTGCCGTCCCAGCCGTTGAAGTCGCCGATGACGCTGACGTTGCGGGCGTTGGGGGCCCACACCACGAAGCTGGTGCCCGATTCCGGGTCGTCCCGGACGTGGGCGCCGAGGGCTTGCCACAGCTGCTCGTGGCGTCCTTCCGCGACGAGGTGCAGGTCGATCTCTCCGAGGGTCGAGTGCACTGGGGGCGGCATCCTCTCGAGTCTAGCGAGCGATCAGGTGGTCCGGGGGCGTCGGCCGGTTCGGACGTGTGGCAGGTGCCGTGGCCGGGGCCCGGATGCCGCAGTACCCGGCGCGCCGTCCCGCAGCCGCCGCCCGGCGACGTCGGGCGGCTGGTCGCACATGACTATTGATTGTCGATAGATGATGAGTGACAATCGAGTGGTTCCCGTCGGTGGTCGAGAGAAGGAGTGGACGTGGACAGGATCGCCGTACTGGCGCTCAAGGCGGTGCTGGCACTGGCCCTCGCCGGCTCGCTCGTCGTGCAGGGCCTGATGGTGCCGCTGCTCTGGATCGACCTGGAGGACGCGCCGGCCACGGTACGGGTTCCGCTCGTGGTGATCGTCGTCCTCGGCATCGTCTGCCTGCAGGTGGTCGCCGTGTGCCTGTGGCGGCTGCTCACGATGGTGCGCCGCGGCACGGTCTTCTCCCACGCGGCGTTCCGGTACGTCGACGTGGTGATCGGCGCGACCGCCACCGGCGCCGTGCTGACCTTCGCGATGGCCGTCGTGCTGGCGCCGGGGGAGTCGGTCGCGCCGGGAGTCGTCGGCCTCATCTGCGGGCTGTCGCTCGTCGTCGGCGGGGTCGCGCTGCTCGTGCTGGTGCTGCGCATGCTGCTGGTCCAGGCTGCGGAGACCGACTCGCGCGCCCGGGACCTGCAGTCGGAGCTGGACGAGGTGATCTGATGCCGATCGTCGTCCGGATCGACGTCGAGCTCGCCCGCCGCAAGATGAGCGTGGGGGAGTTCGCCGACAGGGTCGGGCTGACGCCGGCCAACGTCGCGGTGCTCAAGAACGGCCGGGCCAGGGCCGTGCGGTTCAGCACGCTCGAGGCGATGTGCCGGGTGCTGGAGTGCCAGCCCGGCGACCTGCTGGAGTTCGTCCCCGACTGACGCCCCTCCTCGCGGCCCGCCCGGCCGGTGCGCGTCCGTGCCCGGGGTGATGTGATGGCCCGGTGGCGGACGTGACGCAGCAGCTCGATGCCCGGCCGGGCGAGCGGCTCGGGTGGCGACTCGCGGTCGTCGTACCCGGCGTCCTGGCGTTCCTCTCGATGATCGGCCCGTTCAGCATCGACACGCCCTTCCCCGCCTTCCCGGCGATGGGCGAGGACTTCGGTGCCAGCACTGCCGAGCTGCAGCTGGTGGTGACCGTCTACCTCGGTTCGTTCGCGGCGATGAGCGTCCTGCACGGCCCGATCTCGGATGCGGTCGGCCGGCGTCCGGTGATGCTCGTCTCGCTGCTGGTGTACGTCGCCGCGTCGGTCGGCTGCGCCCTCGCCCCGGGTCTCGGGTGGCTGCTCGTGTGCCGCGCCCTGCAGGGGCTGAGCGCCGGCGGCGCGACCATCGTGAGCCGCACCGTGATCCGCGACCTCTTCTCCGGCGCGACCGCGCAACGGCTGATGAGCCGGGTGGCGGTGATCTTCGGCATCGCCCCGGCGGTCGGGCCGATCGTCGGCGGTCTCGTGCTGCAGGTCGGCGACTGGCCGCTGGTGTTCGTCTTCCAGGCCGGCCTGGGCGTGGCGCTAGTGCTGGCCGTCGTACTCCTCCTCCCGGAGACCCACCCCCGCGAGCACCGGGTCCCGCTGCGCCTCGCCGAGCTGGCCGGCGGACTGGCGTCGGTCGCCCGGGTGCCCGCCTTCCACCGGCTGGCCTGGTCGACCGCGTTCATCTTCGGGGCCCAGTTCCTCTACATCGGCGGCGCCGCGATCTTCGTGGTCGACGTGCTCGGGCAGGGCGAGTTGGACTTCTGGAAGCTCTTCGTCCCGATGATCGCCATGATGATGCTCGGCTCGTGGCTCTGCGGCCGCGCCGCCGGCCGCATCACGGCCCGCCGGCTCGTCTCGATCGGCTGCACGACCTCGTTCGTGGGCGGCGTCGTCGGCATCCTGGTCGCCGCCTCTCCCGTCGCCACCGACCTGCCCTGGGCGGTGGCCGGGCTCAGCCTGATCGCGCTCGGCAACGGCATGACCTACCCGACCTTGCAGCTGATGCTGCTCGACCTCTTCCCGGCCCGCCTCGGCGCCGTGGTCTCCCTGTCGTCCTTCCTCGCGCTGGTGCTCAACGCCGTCTGTGCGGTGGCCGTGACGCCGTACGTCGGCACCTCCGCCCTCGGCTTCGCCACCGCCGCCCTCGTCGGTGTCGGCGCCGGCCAGCTGCTGTGGGCCTGGCACTGCGCCACCGAGACCCGGGACTGCGCCGTCGCCGGGGTGGCCGACCGGGAGCCGGTCGAACTGCTCTGAGCGAGGCCCGTCGGCTCCTACCGGCACGGGCCCGCCCCGTCGTCGCGTCAGCCGATCAGTCGCGCGATCCCCGCAAGCGGGATCGGCAGCCACGCGGGCCGGTTGCGCGCCTCGTAGACGCACTCGTAGACCGCCTTGTCGACGACGTACGCCGTCAGCAGGGTGCGGTCGGCGTCGCCCAGCCCGCCCTCGCCGCAGTACGACGCCAGGAACGCCCGGCGGTTGCGACGGGCCCACTCCTCGGCGCGGATCGCGCGCTGGTGCAGGACGTCGGGGTCCTCCTCCGGCAGCGACGCCGCGACCGCGTGCGGGGCGTAGTCGAAGGAGCGGGTCATGCCGGCCACGTCGCGCCAGGGGGAGTCGGGGAGCAGCCGCTCGGCCAGCGTCTTGGCGGGCTCGCCCTCGAAGTCGACGAACTTCCAGCCGGCGACGGTGCGCAGGGTCTGGCCGAGGTGCAGGTCCGCGTGGATCCGCTGGACCGGGATCTCGCCCAGGTCGGAGACGGCCGCGAAGACCTCGCGGGCGCCGTCGGCGTGCTCGTGCAGCTCGGGTACGACGCCGATCGCGGCGTCCAGGCGCTGGCGCATCACCTCGGCCAGGCCGGGTGCCGACGTGGTGCTGGTCGGGAACGACGAGCGCAGCTGGGCGTGCACCTCGGCCAGCGCCTCGCCGAGGCGTGCGGCCTCGCCCGCGAAGTCGCCGCCGACCTCCTCGGCGTGCAGGTCGCCCTCGGCGAACAGGTCGCGCACGCTCGTCAGCGCCTGGCCCCAGCCGTCGCTCGCGGTGCGCAGGAACTGCTGCAGCATGCCGAGCTGGAGCACCTCGTGGCCGGCCTCGCCGGCCCCGCCCTGAGCGGGCACCTCGAGCCAGCCGTAGAGCGCGGCGACGTGGGTCGACCCGGCCTCGGTCAACGCCCGGTGCGTGGTGACGTCGGGGTTCTCGCCCGGCGTGACCTTGCGGAACAGCTTGAGGACCGCGTCCTCGCCGAAGAACACCGACGAGTTCGACTGCTCGCCGCTGAACAGGCTCGGGGCCGCGTCCGGGTCGAGCTCGTGGCCCTCGAGCCGGACGAAGCGCAACGGGCCGTCGGACGGCGGGTCGCAGAACGCCTGCAGGTAGGCCGCCATGGCGTCGCGGTCCTGCACGGCGTCGTAGGCGTGCCGCCCGTCGCGGACGCCGACCAGCGCGTGCTCGAGCCGGTCCTGCGGGCTGTCGTGGAGCGCCAGCGGCAGCTGGTAGAGCTCGACGTCGCCCTCGGCGTAGGTGACCTCCACCAGCAGGACCTCCACCGCGGGGGAGGTGCCGACGGTGCCGACGATCTCCTCGCCGGTGACTGTGAACTCGCGGCCCTTGCCGCCGAACCAGCGGCTGCGGCCGATGAACGGGGCGAGGAACTGGTCGATCACAGCACGGGCCTCCCGGTCGTGTCCGGATCCGTGAGCCGGAACCAGTAGAAGCCGTGCCCGCTGAGCGTCAGGAGATACGGGAGCTCGCCGATCGCGGGGAACGGCACGCCGCCGATCAGCTCGACCGGCACCCGGCCCTCGTAGCGGCGCAGGTCCAGCTCCACCGGCTGCGGGAAGCGCGAGAGGTTGTTGACGCAGAGGATCACGTCGTCCTGCCCGGCTTCGCCGGGCAGCTCGCGCACGTAGGACAGCACCGTCGGGTTCGAGCCGCCGAGATCGGCGAAGGTGCCCAGCCCGAAGGCGTCGTGCTGGCGGCGGATGTGGATCATCCGGCGCGTCCAGTGCAGCAGCGACGACGGGTTCTCCAGCTGCGCCTCGACGTTGACGCTCTGGTAGCCGTAGACCGGGTCCTGGATCGCCGGCAGGTGCAGCTTGCCGGGGGTCGCCGAGGAGAAGCCCGCGTTGCGGTCGGGCGTCCACTGCATCGGCGTACGCACGCCGTCGCGGTCACCGAGCCAGATGTTGTCGCCCATCCCGATCTCGTCGCCGTAGTAGAGGACCGGCGAGCCGGGCAGCGAGAGCAGCAGGGCGGTGAAGAGCTCGATCTGGTTGGTGTCGTTGTCGAGCAGCGGCGCGAGCCGGCGCCGGATGCCGATGTTGGCCTTCATGCGGGGGTCCTTGGCGTACTCGCCCCACATGTAGTCGCGGTCCTCGTCGGTGACCATCTCCAGGGTCAGCTCGTCGTGGTTGCGCAGGAAGATGCCCCACTGGCAGCCCGGCGGGATGTCCGGCGTCTGCTCCATGATCTCGGAGATCGGGAAGCGCGACTCCCGGCGGACGGCCATGAAGATGCGCGGCATCACGGGGAAGTGGAACGCCATGTGGCACTCGTCGCCGACGGCGGGGTCGCCGAAGTACTCCACCACGTCGGTCGGCCACTGGTTCGCCTCGCACAGCAGCACCCGGCCGGGGTAGTTGTCGTCGACGAAGCGGCGCACCTTCCGGAGGAACTCGTGCGTCTCGGGGAGGTTCTCGCCGTTGGTGCCCGGCCGCTCGTAGAGATAGGGCACCGCGTCGAGCCGGAAGCCATCGAGGCCCATGTCGAGCCAGAAGGCCATCGCCTCCAGCATCGCGTCGTGCACGGCCGGGTTGTCGAAGTTGAGGTCCGGCTGGTGGTGGAAGAACCGGTGCCAGTAGTACTGCCCGCGGGTCTGGTCCCACGTCCAGTTCGACGGCTCGGTGTCGACGAAGATGATCCGCGCGTCCTGGTAGAGCTCGTCGGTGTCCGACCACACGTAGAAGTCGCCGTAGGGGCCGTCCGGATCGGTCCGCGACGCCTGGAACCACGGGTGCGCGTCACTCGTGTGGTTCATGACGAAGTCGATGATCACCCGGATCCCGCGCTCGTGGGCGGCGTCGAGGAAGGCGTGGAAGTCCTCGACCGTCCCGATCTCGGGGAGGATGTCGGTGTAGTCCGCCACGTCGTAGCCACCGTCGCGAAGCGGCGAGGTGAAGAACGGCGGCACCCACAGGCAGTCGACGCCGAGCCACTGCAGGTAGTCGAGCTTCTCCGTCAGGCCGCGGAAGTCGCCCGTGCCGTCCGCGTTGGAGTCGCGGAACGAGCGGACCAGCACCTCGTAGAACACCGCGGTGCGGAACCACTCCGGCTCCTCGTTGAGGACGACCTGGCTGGCGAGGTCGGCGGTCCCGGGGCTCGCCGGGCTCGTCGAGGGTGTGGTCACGCGTGCTCCTTCACGGTCAGGACGTGCGCCGGCTGCTCGGGCACCAGCCGGACGTAGTTGTGCTCGCCCCAGGTCCACTCGTCGCCCGTGAGCTCGTCGTGGACCGTGTACGACGACCCGGGCGGCAGCCCGAGCGCGGCGAGGTCGGGGTGGACCATCGTCTCGTGCGGCTGGTGGGGGTCGAGGTTGATCACGACGACCACGCGGTCGTTGTCCGCGACCTTCGAGAAGCACAGCACCTGGTCGGCGTCGGTGGCGTGGACGGTGAGGTTGCGCAGCAGCTGCAGGGCCGGGTGGGCACGCCGGAGCCGGTTCAGCCGGGTGATGTACGACGTGAGGTCGGCCCCGACCGTCCCGGGCGCGGTCGCCGCGGCCCAGTCCCGCCGGCGCACCTGGTACTTCTCCGAGTCGAGGTACTCCTCGCTGCCCGGCCGCACGGCGACGTGCTCGCCGAGCTCGTAGCCCGAGTAGACGCCCCAGGTGGGGGAGGAGGTCGCCGCGAGGGCTGCCCGGATCCGGAAGGCCGCCGGGCCGCCGTACTGCAGGAACTCGTGGAGGATGTCGGGGGTGTTGACGAAGAAGTTCGGCCGCAACCGGTGCGCGGACTCGCTGCTCACCTCGCGCAGGTAGTCCTCGATGTCCACCTTGGCGGTGCGCCAGGTGAAGTAGGTGTAGGACTGGTGGAAGCCGATCGCGCCGAGGGTCTGCATCATCGGCGGCTTCGTGAACGCCTCGGCGAGGAAGAGCACGTCGGGATCCGTGCGGCGCACCTCGGCGAGCAGCCACTGCCAGAACGACACCGGCTTCGTGTGCGGGTTGTCGACGCGGAAGATCCGCACGCCGTGGTCCATCCAGTACCGCACCACGCGCAGCACCTCGGTGGCCAGGCTGTCGGGGTGGTCGTAGGGGTGGGCGTCGAAGTTGACCGGGTAGATGTCCTGGTACTTCTTCGGCGGGTTCTCCGCATAGGCGATCGACCCGTCGGCGCGGGTGGTGAACCACTCGGGGTGCTTCGCCACCCACGGGTGGTCGGGTGCGGCCTGCAGGGCGAGGTCCAGCGCCACCTCGAGGTCGAGCGCGCGGGCCTCGGCGACGAAGGCGTCGAAGTCCTTGATGGTGCCCAGGTCGGGGTGGACGGCGTCGTGTCCGCCGTGCCGGCTGCCGATCGCCCACGGCGAGCCGTCCCAGTCCTCGGGGATCGGCTCGCCCTCGGCCGCCACGGCGTTGTTCGGGCCCTTGCGGTTGACCTCGCCGATCGGGTGGATCGGCGGGAGGTAGACGACGTCGAAGCCCATCTCCGCGATCACCGGCAGCCGCTTCGCTGCCCCGGCGAAGCCGCCCTCGGACCGCGGGAAGAGCTCGTACCAGCTGCCGAACAGGGCGCGCGGCCGGTCGACGAAGAACGGGAACGGGCCCTCGACGGTGAGCAGGTCGCGCAGCGGGTGCGCCGCCAGCACGGCTGCCAGGTCCGGCGACTCGAGCTGCGCGAGGCGGGCCTCGACGGGCCGCTTCGTGTCCTGGGCGGCCTTGACCGCGGCCTTGAGAACGGCGGCGTCGGCCTTGTCCTGCTTCGTCCTGCCCAGCCCGCCGATGACGCGCTCCAGCAGCAGCACGCCCTCGGCGAACATCAGCTCGACGTCGACACCGGCGCGGATCTTGATGCCCGCGGCGTGCTCCCAGGTGGCGACCGGATCGGACCAGGCGTGCACCTCGAAGGACCAGGCGCCCTCGGCGTCGGCGCTCACCCAGGCCTCGTGGCGGTCGACGGTGTGGCGGTCGGCCGGCGGCCGGGCGGTCATCCGCACCGGTGGTCGTCGTACGCCGTCGGGGCCGACCAGGACGACCTCGGCGCCCAGCCGGTCGTGTCCCTCGCGGAACACCGTCGCGCTCACCGGGAACGGCTCGCCCACGCTCGCCTTGACGGGCAGCCGTCCCTCGGTCGGTCCGGCGTCGAGCGCCGGCTGTACGTCGATCACGGGGATGCGTCCGACCATGTCTCGAACCTATCGACCTCGGGGTTGGGGGTCTAACCCCCTGGCTAGTTGCGGGCCAGGTCCCACACGTCGACCGTGTCGCCCGGCGCCAGCGCGGCAGTACCCGGGTGGACGTCGATCAGTGCGTCGGCGCCGGCGAACCAGCCGAGGAAGCCCGAGCCCGGCGGGCCCCACGGCGTCACGGTCCCCGCGTCCCGGTCGAGCCGGGCGCGTCGCCACTGCCGCTTGGTGGCCAGCGGCGTCAGGCCCTCGGTGAGGGTGGCGCGCACGACGGGCCGCCGCGGGTGCGGGTGGCCGAAGGCGGCGCGCAGCGCGGGTCGCACGAACACCTCGTACGACGCCAGCGAGCTCACCGGGTTGCCCGGCAGGCAGACCACCGGCACCCCGGAGACCAGCCCCGAGCCCTGCGGCATCCCCGGCTGCATCGCCACCTTCACGAACTCGATGCCACGCGGCCCGAGGCCGTCCTTGACCACCTCGTAGGCGCCGGCGCTGACCCCGCCCGAGGTCAGCACGAGGTCGATGTCGCCGGTCTCCAGCTCGCGGTCGAGCAGGGCGAGAAAGGTCGGTACGTCGTCCTCGACCCACAGCTTGCGCACCGCCTCGCCGCCCGCCTCCTCGACCGCCGCGGCCAGCAGCGCGCCGTTGGCGTCGCGGATCTGCCCGGACCCGGGGAGCGGCTCCTCGGCCAGCTCCGAGCCGGTCGACACCACGAGCACGCGCGGCCGGCGTCGTACGACGACCTCGGCGACGCCGAGCGCGGCGAGCACCCCGAGCTGGGCCGGGCCGAGCACGGCACCCCGGCCCACGACCTCCTGCCCGACGGCGACGTCGCTCCCGGCGCGGCGCACGAAGGACCCGGCGTCGCGGGGCTCGCGTACCTCCACGGTCTCCGTGCCGCCGTCGGTGACCTCGACCTCGACGACGGCGTCCGCGCCACGGGGCACCGGCGCTCCGGTCATGATCCGCAGGGTGCTGCCGGGGGCGAGCTCCCCGACCGGCGCACCGGCGGGGATGTCGCCGGCCACCGGCAGCCGCGCGGGCGCGTCCGGCGTGGCCCCGGCGACATCCGCGGCGCGCACCGCGTAGCCGTCCATCCCGGAGTTGTCGAACGCGGGCAGCGGCTCGGGCGCGAGCACCGCCTCGGCGAGCACCCGCCCGCGCGCCCGGTCGAGCGGCACGGCCTCGCCGGGCCAGGCATCCGCACCCCCCGGTCGGGCGAGCAGGTCGGCGACGTGGCGTTGGTGCTCGGCGACCGAGCGCAGGGCTGGCGTGCTCATCGGGACCACCCTAGAGCTCCGCGCACTCCTTGGATCGTTCAGATCGGACGCGTTACCGTCGACTCCATGCGTGCCATCCGGAGGTTCACGGTCCGCCCCGTCCTGCCCGAGGCGCTCGCCGCGCTCGGAGAGCTCGCCGCCAACCTGCGCTGGTCGTGGCATCCGCCGACCCAGGCGCTGTTCGAGCAGGTCGACCCGGACCGGTGGCTCGCCGTGGGCCGGGACCCGCTGCGCCTGCTCGGCGAGGTCGGTGCCGAGCGCTGGGCCGAGCTGGCCGCCGACGACGCCTACGTGGCGCGGGTCGCGGAGGTGCGGGCCGACCTGGCGTCGTACCTCACGGGGGAGCGGTGGTACCAGCGCGCCAGCGCCGCCGAGCCGGACCGGACCTGGCCCGGCTCCATCGCCTACTTCTCGCCCGAGTTCGGGATCACCGCCGTGCTGCCGCAGTACTCCGGCGGCCTCGGGATCCTCGCGGGCGACCACCTCAAGGCCGCCAGCGACCTCGGCGCCCCGATCGTGGGCGTCGGCCTGCTCTACAAGCACGGCTACTTCAAGCAGGCGCTGTCCCACGAGGCGTGGCAGGTCGAGAGCTACCCGGTCCTCGACCCCGACGGGCTCCCGATCTCGCTCCTCCACGAGGAGGGCGGTGCGCGCGCGACGGTCTCGATCCGGATGCCCGGCGGCCCCGACCTGCTGGCCCGGATCTGGGTCGCGTCGGTCGGCCGCGTCCCGCTGCTGCTGCTCGACACCGACTTCGAGGAGAACCCCGAGCAGTACCGGCTGGTCACCGACCGGCTGTACGGCGGCAACACCGAGCACCGGCTGCGTCAGGAGCTGCTCCTCGGCGTCGGCGGCGTGCGCGCGCTGCGCGCCTTCTCTCGGATCACCGGCGCCCCCGAGCCCGAGGTGTTCCACACCAACGAGGGGCACGCCGGGTTCCTCGGCGTCGAGCGGATCCGCGAGCTCACCGTCGGCGAGCAGGGGAGCGGCGACGTCGACTTCGCGACCGCCCTCGAGATCGGCCGTACGTCGACCGTCTTCACCACGCACACGCCCGTCCCCGCCGGCATCGACCGCTTCCCCCGCACCCTCGTCGAGCAGTACCTCGGCGAGCAGGGCGCCACGCCGGGCGTGCCCGTCGACCTGGTGCTCGGCCTCGGCGCCGAGGACTACGAGGGCGGCGACCCCGGCGTGTTCAACATGGCGGTGATGGGCTTCCGGCTGGCGCAGCGCGCCAACGGCGTCTCGCAGCTGCACGGCCACGTCAGCCGCGGGATGTTCAACGGCCTGTGGCCGGCGTTCGACGAGGCCGAGGTGCCGATCAGCTCGATCACCAACGGCGTGCACGCCCCGACCTGGGTGGCCCCGGAGGTGGTGGCACTGGCGACCGCGCAGGGCGCCGACCCGGACGGTGACGACGCGGAGGCGTTCTGGGCGGCCTTCGACAAGGTGCCCGGCCCCGAGGTCTGGCGGACCAAGCGGGCCCTGCGCGAGCGGCTCGTCGACGACGCACGTCGCCGCCTGCGCAAGTCCTGGCAGGCACGCGGCGCCTCGCCGGCCGAGCTCGGCTGGATCGACGAGGCGCTCGACCCCGACGTGCTGACCATCGGCTTCGCGCGTCGCGTGCCGTCGTACAAGCGGCTCACGCTGATGCTGCGCGACCCCGAGCGACTGAAGTCGCTGCTGCTCCACCCCGAGCGCCCGGTCCAGCTGGTGGTCGCCGGGAAGGCGCACCCGGCCGACGACGGCGGCAAGCGGCTGATCCAGGAGCTGGTGCGGTTCGCGGACGCGGAGGACGTGCGGCACCGCATCGTCTTCCTCCCCAACTACGACATCGCGCTCGCGCAGCCGCTCTACCCCGGCTGCGACGTGTGGCTCAACAACCCGCTGCGCCCCTACGAGGCGTGCGGCACGTCGGGCATGAAGGCGGCGCTCAACGGCGGCCTCAACCTGTCGATCCTCGACGGCTGGTGGGACGAGTGGTACGAGCCGGAGTTCGGCTGGCCGATCCCGTCCGCCGACGGGCTGGAGGACTACTCCGACAAGCGCGACGACCTCGAGGCGGCCGCGCTCTACGACCTCATCGAGAACGAGGTCACCCCGCGCTTCTACGACCTCGACGCGGAGGGCGTGCCCGGCCGGTGGGTCGAGATGCTCCGCCACACCTGGGCCAACCTCGGCCCGAAGGTGCTCGCCACCCGGATGGTGCGCGACTACGTCGCGCAGCTCTACGCCCCCGCCGCGGCCAACGCGCGCGCCCTCGCCGCGACCGAGCACGGCGCGCGCGACCTCGCGGCGTGGAAGGCGTGCGTCCGCGCGGCCTGGCCCTCGGTGCGGGTCGAGCACGTCGAGGCGGCCGGGCTCGGCGACGTCACCGAGGTCGGCTCCCGGCTCGCGGTGCACTCCTACGTCGCGCTCGGGGACCTCGCTCCCGACGACGTCGAGGTCCAGCTCGTCCACGGCCGCGTGGACGCCGAGGACGACCTCGTCGAGACCGCCTTCGCGCCGCTCTCCCTCGTCGAGTCGTACGACGGCGGTCGCCACCGCTTCGACGGCGACATCGAGCTGGGCCGCCCCGGCCCCTTCGGCTACACGGTCCGGGTCGTGCCCCGGCACCCGCTCCTCGTCGCCCCGGCCGAGCTCGGCGTGGTCGCCCTCGCCTGACGCCGTCGCTCGAGCGTTGGTCGAGGAGGTCGGTCACGACCGTCTCGAGACCCGCAGCCCGCGCACCTCGTTGGTCGAGGAGGTCGGTCACGACCGTCTCGAGACCCCCGCAGCCCGCGCGCACGACTGTGCCGGTCAGGTCCCGGCACCAAGGCCAGAGGTCTCGAGACGGCCGTGGCCGGCCTCCTCGACCAACGGCCGTGGCCGGCCTCCTCGACCGACGGCCGTGGCCGGCCTTCCCGACCGACGGCGTCTCAGGCGTCGGCCTCCTGCATCACCACCACGCTGCGCCCGCCGATCGTCAGCACCTCGCCGACCTCGACCCGGCGCCCGGGCGGCAGGCCCGGGTCGGTGGAGAGCACGATCGTGCCCGCATGCACCCAGTCGTTGTCGGGCAGGTAGACCTCGACCGGCTCCGCTCCGGAGTGGAACCAGATGAGGAACGACGTGTCGATCTGCTGCTCGCCGCGCGGTCCCGGCTGGCGCAGCGGCCGGCCGGAGACGAACATCCCGACCGTGCCGAGCCCGGCGTCGTGCCACTCCTCGTCCGTCATCTCGCGGCCGGACGGGTGCAGCCACGCCAGGTCCTTCGGGCCGCCGACGATCGTGGGCCGCCCCTCGAACCAGTGCCGCTGCCGCAGCGCGGGGTGCTCCCGGCGCAGGCGCAGCGCCGCCTTGGTGACCTCGTAGACGTCGAGCCACGCGTCGTCGGCGGTCCAGTCGACCCACGAGACCTCGTTGTCCTGGCAGTAGGCGTTGTTGTTGCCACCCTGGGTGCGCCCCCGCTCGTCGCCCGCGGTGAGCATCGGCACGCCGTTGGACAGGCACAACGTGGCCATCAGGTTCCCGGCCTGGCGCCGTCGCAGCGCGAGGATCGCGGCGTCATCGGTCTCGCCCTCGACGCCGTGGTTCCACGACCGGTTGTTGTCGGTTCCGTCCCGGTTGTCCTCGCCGTTGGCCTCGTTGTGCTTGGCGTCGTAGGAGACGAGGTCGCGCACGGTGAAGCCGTCGTGGGCGGTGACGAAGTTGACCGAGTTGTAGGCCGAGCGGCCGTCGTCGGCGTACAGGTCCGACGAGCCGGCCAGCCGGGTCGCCACCTTCTGCGTGCCGCCGGAGTGCCCGCGCCAGAAGTCGCGGATCGTGTCGCGGTACTGGTCGTTCCACTCCACCCACGGCGGCGGCATCCCGCCGACGAGGTAGCCGTCCATCGACACGTCCCACGGCTCGGCGATCAGCTTCACGTGCCGCAGCACGGGGTCCTGGCCGATGGCGATCAGCAGCTTGCACGCCATGTCGACGCGGATCGCGTCGGTGCCGGCGGTGCGGGTGATCGCCGACATGAGGTCGAAGCGGAACCCGTCGACGTGCATCTCGGTCACCCAGTAGCGCAGCGAGTCGAGGATCAGTCGCAGCGCCAGCGGGTCCTCGGAGTTCACCGTGTTGCCACATCCGGTGACGTCCCAGTAGGTGTCGTCGTACGCCGTGTCGCCGTCGGTGCCCGGCGGGACCCGGCGGTAGAACCCGCGGTCGTCGAGGCCGCGGAAGGAGTACGTCGGACCGTCCGGCCCCGCCTCGGCCGTGTGGTTGTAGACGACGTCGAGGATCACCTCGATCCCCGCGGCATGCAGGCTGCGGACCATCTCCTTGAACTCGGTGACCTGCTCCCCGCGGTCGCCGCTCGCGGCGTAGGGGCCGTGCGGCGCGAAGTAGCCGATCGAGTTGTAGCCCCAGTAGTTGACCGTCCCGCGCTCGACCAGTGCGGGCTCCGAGAAGAACTGGTGCACCGGCAGCAGCTCGACCGCCGTCACCCCGAGGTCGTTGAGGTAGTCGGTCACGACGGGGTGGCCCAGGCCGGCGTACGTGCCGCGCAGCTCCTCGGGGACGCGGTCGTGCAGCTGCGTGAAGCCCTTGACGTGCAGCTCGTAGATGACCGTGTCCAGCCACCGACGGCGGATCGGGGACTGGCCCTGCCAGTCGAACGCAGGATCGACCACCACGCTCCACGCCGCGCCCGCCGGACCCGACACGGCGAGGCCGTAGGGGTCCAGCAGCACCGTGTCCGGGTCGAAGCGCATCCCCTCCGCCGGCGCGTGCGGTCCCTCGACCCGGTAGCCGTAGCGGGTGCCGGGCGCGATCGACGGGAGCGCGCCGTGCCAGATGCCGAGCGACTGCTCGGTGAGGGCGTAGCGGCGTTCGCCCTCACCGGGACCGTCGAGCGCCAGGCACAGCCACACCGCGGTCGCGTTGGGGGCGTAGACCGCGAAGTTGGTCGACGCGGCCGTCCACGACGCGCCGAGCGGCCAGTTGCGGCCGGGCCACACCTCGGCCTGCTCGCCGAGAGCTCTCCACAGGCTGGGGGTCACGCGGCCATTGTGCCGTGCCCGCCGAGCGCGGCCCGGGGGAGCGACCCGCCCGGGAATCCGGGTTCGTGTGACCGCGCGGTTCGGGTACCGGCAGAATGCGGGACGGGGTCCCCCCCACCCTGAGCCGATCGAGAGGGAGCAGATGACCAGCGAGTTCGTGCGCCTGGAGGTGTCCGACGGGGTCGGCACCATCCGGCTCGACCGCCCCAAGGCGATGAACGCCATCAGCATCCAGGTGCAGGACGAGCTCACGCTCGCCGCCACCGAGGCGACCGACCGGTCCGACGTCCGCGCCGTCGTGGTCTGGGGTGGGGAGAAGGTGTTCGCCGCCGGCAACGACGTCAAGGAGATGGCCGACATGTCCTACACGGACATGGTCGACCGGGTGGAGAGGCTCCAGAACGCCGTCAACTCGATCGCCCGCATCCCGAAGCCGGTCGTCGCGGCCGTCAACGGCTACGCGCTCGGCGGTGGCTGCGAGCTCGCCATGGCCGCGGACCTGCGCTTCATCGCCGACAACGCCGTGCTCGGCCAGCCGGAGGTCCTGCTCGGCATCATCCCCGGCGCCGGCGGCACGCAGCGCCTGCCGCGCCTGGTCGGCCCGAGCAAGGCGAAGGACCTGCTCTACACCGGCCGCTTCGTCAAGGCGGAGGAGGCGCTGGCGATCGGCCTCGCCGACCGGGTCGTGCCCGCCGCCGACGTGTACGCCGAGGCGGTCGCCTGGGCGGCACGGTTCGCCACCGCGGCGCCGTACGCCCTGCGTGCGATCAAGGAGGCGGTCGACCGCGGCACCGAGGCCGACATCGAGACCGGCCTGCAGATCGAGCGCCAGCACTTCTCCGCGGTGTTCGCCACGCAGGACAGCCGCACCGGCATGCAGTCGTTCATCCAGAACGGCCCGGGCAAGGCCACGTTCGAAGGGAAGTGAGCGGCATGGCCGAGGACGAGCAGGCCGACGTGGGCGATCGCGAGCGCGCCACCTCGTCGACCGACCACGCGAGCGGGCCCAGCAGGAGTGCGCTGGCGACGGCCCGGGCGCGCGACACCCTGGCCCGGACGGTCTGGATCGTCTGCGTGACGCTCGCCCTCGTCCTCGCGGCCGCGGCGTTCAGCTATGCGCTGGAGGCCAACGAGGACAACGCTCTCGTCCAGTTCGTCCGGGACCTCGCGAACGCCTTCGACCTCGGCTTCTTCGACCTCGACAACCCGGTCAAGGAGTTCGAGGACCCGAACGGGGCGGTCAAGACGGCCTTGTTCAACTACGGGCTCGCGTCGGTGGTCTACCTCGTGCTCGGCCGGATCCTCGAGCGGGTCCTCCGCCCCTGAGCGTCCCCCGGGTGTGAGGTAGTCCACTGAGATGCGGTTCCCGCGGCCCGTGACCGGGCGGTAACCTGCAAGACGCTGTCCGGCAACGGACCACAGTTGTTCCCTGCCCCGACTACGGGGAAGGGCTCACGATGCACAGGAAGGGGCCGGTCCGGCCACAACCATGACTCTCTCCAACATTGTCGTCCTTGTGAAGTACGTCCCCGACGCGACCGGCGACCGCAAGTTCGAGGCGGACAACACCGTTGACCGTGTCGGCGTCGACGGTCTGCTGTCCGAGCTCGACGAGTACGCCGTCGAGCAGGCCCTCCAGATCAAGGAGAAGCGCGCCGACGAGGAGATCACCGTCACCGCGCTGACCGTCGGTCCGGCCGAGGCCGAGGCCGCTGTCCGCAAGGCGCTGCAGATGGGTGCCGACAAGGCCGTCCACGTGCAGGACGACGCGATCGCCGGCTCGGACGCCGTCGCGACCTCGCTGGTGCTGGCCAAGGCGATCGAGAAGATCGGCGTCCCGGAGCTGATCGTGGGTGGCCTCGCGTCCACCGACGGTGGCATGAGCGTCGTCCCCGCGATGCTGGCCGAGCGCCTCAACCTGCCCCAGGTCACCCTCGCCGCGGTGGTGGAGACCCAGGGCGACCAGGTCCGCATCAAGCGTGACGGCGACACCGCGACCGAGGTCATCGGTGGCGCGCTTCCGCTGGTCCTGTCCGTGACCGACCAGTCCGGCGAGGCCCGGTACCCGTCGTTCAAGGGCATCATGGCCGCGAAGAAGAAGCCGCTCGAGAGCCTGTCGCTCTCCGACATCGGCGTCGACGCGTCCGAGGTCGGTCTGGACGCCGCGTGGACCAAGGTCGAGGCGACCGCCGCCCGCCCGCCGCGCACCGCCGGCGAGATCGTCAAGGACGAGGACGGCTCGGGCGCCACCGCGCTGGTCGACTTCCTCGCCTCGAAGAAGTTCATCTGAGAAGCGCCGAGAGGATCCCATAGACATGTCTGAAGTTCTGGTTCTCGTCGACCACGTCGACGGCGCGGTCCGCAAGCCCACCTACGAGCTGCTGGCCATCGCCAAGCGGATCGGCTCGCCGTCGGCGGTCTTCATCGGCGGTGCCGACAAGGCCGCTGCCGCCGCCGACGCGGTGAAGGGCTACGGCGCCGACAAGGTCTACGTCGTCGACGACGCGGAGATCAAGGGCTACCTGGTGGCCCCCAAGGCCGAGGTGCTGCAGCAGCTCGCCGAGAAGTCGTCCCCGGCCGCGATCCTGATCCCGGCCTCGGCCGAGGGCAAGGAGATCGCCGGGCGCCTGGCGATCAAGCTCTCCTCGGGCCTGATCACCGACGCCGTGGACGTCCAGGTCAACGGCGACGAGATCGTCACCACCCAGTCGGTGTTCGCGGGCAACTTCACCGTCGACGCCAAGGTCGTCAAGGGCACGCCGATCATCGCGGTCAAGCCCAACGCCGCCGCTCCGGAGGAGGGCGCGGGTGCCGGCGAGGTCGAGCAGTTCGCCGCCTCGATCTCCGACGCCGCCAAGACCGCGCAGATCGTCGCGGCCCAGCCGCGTCAGGCGACCGGTCGCCCCGAGCTCACCGAGGCCGCGATCGTGGTCTCCGGTGGTCGTGGCACCGGTGGCGACTTCACCGCGGTCGAGGCCCTCGCGGACGCGCTCGGCGCGGCCGTCGGCGCCTCGCGGGCCGCGGTCGACTCCGGCTGGAAGCCGCACACCTTCCAGGTCGGCCAGACCGGCAAGGTCGTCTCGCCGCAGCTCTACGTCGCCAACGGCATCTCCGGTGCGATCCAGCACCGCGCCGGCATGCAGACCTCCAAGACGATCGTCGCGGTCAACAAGGACGAGGAGGCGCCGATCTTCGAGCTCGTCGACTTCGGCGTCGTGGGCGACCTGCACTCGGTCCTCCCGGCCGTCACCGCCGAGGTGGAGAAGCGCAAGGGCTGAGCCAGCCCCGGGGCCGACGCGAGCCGGCCTGTTGCCCGCGGGACGTCGTACTCCGGTACGGCGTCCCGCGGCGCTTTTCGCCCACCTATCCTTGACCCATGAGTGCCGAGGTCGCCGTCCACGAGGTCGCCCAGCGGGCGCGGGTCGCCAGCCGCGGGCTGGCCCTCGCCACCCGTGCGCAGAAGGACGCCACGCTGCACGCGATGGCCGACGCCCTGCACGACCGGGCCGACGAGCTGCTGGCCGCCAACGCCGAGGACGTCGCCCGCGCCGAGGCCGACGGCACGCCGCCCAACATCATCGACCGGCTCCGGCTGACGACCGACCGCCTCGAGGGGATGGCCCAGGGGCTGCGCGACGTCGCCGGCCTCGCCGACCCCGTCGGCGAGGTGGTCCGCGGCGGGGTGCTCGCCAACGGACTCGAGCTGCGGCAGGTGCGGGTGCCGTTCGGGGTGGTCGGCATGATCTACGAGGCCCGGCCCAATGTGACCGCGGACGCGGCCGGCATCTGCCTCAAGTCCGGCAACGCGGTGTTGCTGCGCGGCAGCTCCTCGGCCCGCTCCAGCAACGCTGCGATCGTCGCCGTGCTGCGTGACGCCGTCGCCTCCTCGGGCCTCGACGCCGACGTCGTCCAGCTGGTGCCGGGCGAGACCCGCGACAGCGTGAAGGCCCTGATGCGGGCCCGCGGCCTCGTCGACGTGCTCATCCCGCGCGGGGGAGCCGGCCTGATCCAGTCGGTCGTCAACGAGTCGACCGTCCCTGTCATCGAGACGGGTGTCGGCAACTGCCATGTGTACGTCGACCGGGGCGCCGACCTCGACAAGGCGCTCCCCATCGTGCTCAACGCGAAGACCCACCGGACCAGCGTGTGCAACGCGGCCGAGTCGCTCCTGGTGCACGCCGACGTCGCGGACGAGTTCCTCCCGCGTGTGGTCGCCGCGCTGCAGGAGCAGGACGTCACCATCCACGGCGACGAGGTGTTCGGCGCGTACGACGGCGTCCTCGCGGCCACCGACGAGGACTGGGGCAGCGAGTACCTCTCGCTCGACATGGCGGCCCGCGTGGTCCCGGACCTCGACGCGGCGCTGGAGCACATCCGCACCTGGTCCAGCGGGCACACCGACGCGATCGTCACCGAGGACCAGGGGGCCGCCCGGCGCTTCGTCGCCGAGGTCGACTCAGCCGCGGTCCTGGTGAACGCCTCGACCCGCTTCACCGACGGCGGCGAGTTCGGGTTCGGCGCCGAGATCGGCATCAGCACCCAGAAGCTGCACGCCCGCGGCCCGATGGGACTCCCGGAGATGACCTCGACCAAGTACGTCGTCATCGGCGACGGCCACGTGCGCTGAGCCGCCTGTCCCCTCGAGCCGCGACAGCCGCCACAGGCCCCACGCCATCGCCGCGAGGGCGATGACGGAGACCGTCGCGGAGGCTGCCGACCGGTCCGGGACCTCGTGGAACACCGCCTGCGCGAACGCGAGCGCGAGCAGGCAGTTGACCACGTTCAGCACCGGCATCGACGCGGACAGCCGCGCTGAGCGGTAGGCGAGCTGGTTCACCGAGATGCCACCGACGCCCGCGCCCACCAGGGCCCAGGGCAGCCAGCTGGTCGCGAGGCCCGCGAGGCCGCTGGCGTCGAACCGGATCTGACAGGCCTCGATCAGCACGGCCATCAGGCCGAAGAGCACCCCCGAGGCGCAGCCGAGCAGGAAGGCGCGGCCCGTCGGGCCGGACGCCGCACCGGCCGACGCGAGGGCCGCGAACGCTGCGCACGCGGCCGCGGCGCAGGCGACGAGGAACGCGAGCGGGTCGGGGGAGTGCGGGGCGTCGCGGACGTCGGTGGCGAGCAGCAGCACCGCGATCGCCAGTGCCGTCACCATGACCGCTCCGAGCTCGGCCCGGGACGGCCAGGTGCGGGCGAGCGCCGCGCGCACCGGCACCGCGAGCACGATGCCCAGGATCGCGATCGGCTGGACCAGCGCGATCGGGCCGTGCCCCAGCGCGAGCACGTGGAGCGTGAACCCGACCGGTCCGAGTGCCAGCGCGAGGAGCCACTCCGGACGTCGTACGAGGAAGCGCATGAGGTCCACGACCCCTGTCCCGGCCGGAGCGCGGCCGGTCGCGAGGTGCTGGGTCGAGGTCGACAGCGCGGTCGTGGCGGCGCTCGCCAGGGCGAACACCACGGCCAGCCAGGTCACGGCGCGACCGTAGAGGCGCGAGGTGGCCGCCCGGTGAACCGCTCGCCAAGTCCGGACGCATCCGGGGGTCGGGCGCGGGTGCGCGCGGCACCGACCGGTAGGTTTCGCGGCATGGCAGGCTCCCCGGACCGGATCTACGCCGATCCCTCCGTCGAACGGCTCTTCACCGGGGCGACGGTCATCACCTTCGTCCGCACCGTCCTCACCCTGGCGATCGCCGTGTGGGCGGCGTACGACGAGAGCCTCACCCTGATCGTCGTCGGGCTCGCCGTCTACTGGATCGGCGACAGCATCGACGGGGAGTGGGCGCGCTGGCGCGACTGTGAGACCCGGACGGGTGCGGTCGTCGACATGATGTGCGACCGGCTCAGCTGCGGGGCGCTCTACGTCGGGCTGGTCTGGCTGCAGCCCGGCGGCTGGATCGACGACGACCCGATGACCTGGATCGGGATCCCGATCGCGATCTACCTGTTCGAGTTCATGGTGATCGACATGTACCTGTCGCTCGCCTTCCTGGCGTGGCCCATCCGCAGCCCCAACTACTTCCACGTCGTCGACCGCCGGATCTACGTCTGGAACTGGTCGCGGGTCGGCAAGGCGGCCAACTCGGGCGCCTTCGCCGTGATCCTGCTCGTCACGGGCTGGGTGTGGCTCGGCACCCTGATCGCGCTGGCGCTGCTGGTGCTCAAGTGCGTGTCCCTGCGCTGGCTCCTGCAGCTCGGCCTCCCCATCCCCGAGCGCGAGGTCGCAGGGGCATGATCCTGTGGCTGACGACGTTCGCGTTCAGCGTCGCGTCCGCCCTCCTCCCGTTCCTCCCGATGGAGGCCTACATCATCGCCGCCGGCGCAGCCGAGGGCGGTACGTCGGCCGCGATCTCCCTCGGGATCGCCGCCGGCGCCGGCGCGACGATCGGCAAGATCGTCTGGTACGAAGCGGCCCGCCGCGGAGCCGAGTCCGCGTGGGCGCAGAAGAAGCTCACCTCGCCCAAGGTGAAGGCCAGCTACGAGAAGTGGCTCGGCCGGATGAAGGGACGCCCGGCCTACGCGATCCTCGTCATGTTCGTGGCCTCGTCGGTCGGCATCCCGCCGCTGCTCGCCATGGCCGCGGTCGGCGGCCTGCTGAAGATGCCGCTGTGGGCGTTCGTCCCTACCGTCTTCGTCGGTCGCACGATCCGCTTCACTCTGCTGTTCCTCGGCGTCGACCTCGCCATCCACTGACGCGGGTCCCAGCCGGTCCGGTGAGGCCGGTCGGCGGCAGGACGGCCGCCCCGGTCCGGTAGGCTGCGCGCATGCTCAGCCAGATCAGCGCCACCGCCCTCGTCGTCCTCAGCGCCGTCGAGGAGCACGGCGAGCCCGCCGTGAACCCGTGGCTCATCGGTGGCGGCACGCTGGCGTTCCTGCTCCTGCTGCTGCTCGGCCTGGTCTGGTTCGGCGGCGGCCGCGACCACAGCTGACCCGGTGACCGGGCCCACCGACCCCGGGCCGCCGTCGCGGCCCCGCATCGGGGTCATGGGCGGCACCTTCGACCCGATCCACCACGGCCACCTGGTCGCCGCCTCGGAGGTCCAGGGCTGGTTCGACCTCGACGAGGTCGTCTTCGTGCCGACCGGGCAGCCGTGGCAGAAGGCGGACCGCGAGGTCTCCCCGGCCGAGCACCGCTACCTGATGACGGTGATCGCGACCGCGGCGAACCCCCGGTTCACGGTGAGCCGGGTCGACATCGACCGGGACGGCCCGACCTACACCGTCGACACCCTGCGCGACCTGCGTGCGGAGCGTCCCGACGCCGACCTCTACTTCATCACCGGCGCCGACGCGCTGACCGACATCTTCAGCTGGCGGGACGCGGACGAGGTCTTCGGGCTCGCCCACTTCGTCGGCTGCACCCGACCCGGCTCGGACATGGACCCCGCGACGTTGGCGAAGATCCCGTCCGACCGTGTGACCATGGTGGAGGTGCCGGCGCTGGCGATCTCGTCCACCAACTGTCGCGAGCGCCAGCACGCCGGCCAGCCGGTCTGGTACCTCGTGCCCGACGGCGTCGTGCAGTACATCACCAAGCACGGGCTCTACGCGGCCCCGACCACTGATTGAGGTTCCCTTGACCGCCACTGACCACGCCGTCGAGCTGATCCGCGCCGCGTCCCTCGCGGCCGCCGACAAGCTCGCGACCGACCAGCTGGCCTTCGACGTGAGCGAGCAGCTCGCGATCACCGACGCCTTCCTGCTCGCCACCGGCGCCAACGACCGCCAGGTCCGCGCGATCGTCGAGGAGGTCGAGGACAAGCTGCGCGAGCTCGGTGCGAAGCCGATCCGCCGCGAGGGCCACCGCGACGGCCGCTGGGTGCTGCTGGACTACGGCGACGTCGTGATCCACGTCCAGCACTCGGAGGAGCGCGAGTTCTACGCCCTTGAGCGGCTCTGGCGCGACTGCCCGGCCATCGAGCTCCCGGCCGAGGTCCACGGGCCGGTCGCGCCGTCCGCGCCCCCCGTGGCCGAGTAGTCCCCGTGAGGCGGATCGTCCTGCTCCGGCACGGCCGGACCACCTGGAACGCCGAGCACCGGATCCAGGGCCAGCTCGACACCGAGCTCGACGAGGTCGGCCTCGAGCAGGCCCGCGCCGTCGCGCCGCTGGTCGCCGACCTCGGCCCGACGCTGGTCTGGACCAGCGACCTCGCCCGCGCCAGCGCGACCGCCGAGATCGTGGCGAAGGAGGCCGGCCTCGTGCCGTCGTACGACGAGCGGCTGCGGGAGTTCCGCCTCGGCGAGCTCCAGGGGGTCACCCATGGCGAGCTGGAGTCCCGCGACGCGGCCGCCTTCGCCCGCTTCCGCAGCGGTGAGTGGGACGGCATCCCCGGCGCCGAGTCGCCGGCCGAGGTCGCGACGCGGTTCACCGCAGCGCTCACCGACCTCGCGGCCGCCCTGGGGCCGGGGGAGTGCGGTGTGGCCGTCTCCCACGGTGCCGCGACCCGCACCGGCCTGGTCGGCTTCCTCGGCTGGCCGCTGACCGTCGCGCGCGACCTGCGCGCCCTCGGCAACTGTGGCCGGGTCGTGCTCGAGCAGCGCACCACGGGTGCGTGGGCGCTCGCCTCCTACAACGCCTGACCCGACGGTCCGCGCCGGATCGACCCCCGGATTTCACCTTGCTCGGGTGGGTTGGCTAGTATTCCTACCCGTTGCACCGCCCCAGGGCGGAGCAGCGAGTTGGGGGTGTGGCGCAGCTGGTAGCGCACCTGCATGGCATGCAGGGGGTCAGGGGTTCGAGTCCCCTCACCTCCACCGACATCAGAAGGCCGGATCCGCACGGATCCGGCCTTCTGCGTCTGCCGGGCCCCGCACTGCTCAGAAGTGGATGCCGGGGGAGCTCGACTGTCCGTTGCAGAACGACGCCCCCGGCGCCACCCCGTCCGGGAAGTGCGCGGCCGGCCCGGGACCGCCCGGCTTGTCCGCGCCCTCGCCGGCGATCGACCCGCCGACCCCGGTGTAGGGCCAGTCGCCGTCGTGACCGGTGCCGAGGACGTAGTCGCCCACGACGTGCTCGCCGTGGTTGTCGATGCCCAGCACGTCCGTGCAGGTCCCCTCGCCGTGGGCGAGGGCGGCGGACGGGACGAGGACGAGGCCGGCCGTGAAGGCCAGTGCGACCAGTCGCCGGATCACGACCCCTCCTGCACGGCGTAGATCTCGTCGGCGACCAGTCCGTGCGCCTCGCGGTGCACGGTGCTCGCGGCGTCGGCGGAGGGAGCCTCGACGAGGCAGAAGATCTTGCCGGCGGACTCGTCGACCCAGTAGCGCAGGTACTCGACGTCGTACTTGCCCTGGGTCTGCAGGTCGGCCATGTGGGCCCGGGCCACGTCGGCGAGGCCGACCTCGCCGTTCATGTGGTGCACGTCCATGAAGAGGGGCATCCCCATCTCCTCCTTCGGTAGTGGTTGCCTCGAAGGTAGGAGCGCGCACGGGGGCGGGGGATGGGGCGATCTCCCTATCTTGCGGCCGCCGGGTCCCCATCTTGTGCGACGTTCGGGCGGAGATCGGGTGCGACCAGGCCGGTGCGCAGGGCGAGGGCCGCCGCCTCCTGCCGGGTGCCGACGCCGAGCTTGCCGAGCACCGCGGACACGTGGTGGCCGGCGGTCTTGACCGAGATGACCAGCTCTGTGGCGATGTCGGCGTTGGATCGCCCGTCGCACACCAGGGCGAGCACGTCCTGCTCCCGCTCGGTGAGCCCAGCGGGGTGCGCCAGCGTCGCCTGCCGTGCGGCCGTCGGGCGTACGCCGGCCGCGCGGAGCCGACGCCGGGCGACCGCGGCGGCGGGCTCGGCGCCGAGGCGCAGCAGGTCGTCGAGCGCGGCCAGCACCTGGTCCGGGTCCCCCGAGTCCAGGCGGGCCAGGGCCGCCTCGTAGGGCAGGCCGGCCCGCTCCCACGCAGCCGCCGCGTCGGCGTACCGACCGCACAGCTGCGTCGCGAACGGCTCCGGCAGCATCGTCGGGGCGGGTGTCGGCAGCCCGAGGCGCTGCAGCCACAACCCGGTGCGCCCCTGCAGGAAGGGGCTCCCGCCCGTGGCGGCGGCGGTCCGTACGTCGTCCGCCGCGTCGGTGGTGCGACCGGCCAGCCAGTGCCACTCGGCCCGCAGCAGCAGTCCCGGCACGACCCACTGCGGCTCCTGCGTGGACAGCATCCCGGGCAGCAGCCGCTCCAGGCGCTCGGTGGCGTCCGCGGCCCCGCTGCGCACGGCGACCCGGGTCGGCCCCAGGTCGAGGTGCATCCGGTTGATCGGCGACATCACCGCCTCGCGCAGGTCCGCAGCGATGGCGACGGACTCCGCCCACCGGCCGGTCATCTCCAGCGCCTCGGCGCGCGATGCCAGCATGCAGTAGCCGTAGACCGGGACCTCGTGCTCCTCGATGTAGGCGAGGCCCTCGTGGAAGGTGCGCTCTCCCTCGGCGATGCGGAGCAGGTCGACGTAGTTGCCGTAGAGGTTGACGTAGCACCTGCCGGCCTGGTTCCTGGCGCCGCAGTCCCGGGCGATCTCGAGGGCCCGGCGCAACGAGGCGTCCCAGGCGCCGCCCGTCTCGATCTCG
Organism: Nocardioides sp.; assembly: GCA_035554935.1. Taxonomy (GTDB): domain Bacteria; phylum Actinomycetota; class Actinomycetes; order Propionibacteriales; family Nocardioidaceae; genus Nocardioides. Next base: position 62,524 of record DATMHM010000100.1, read on the forward strand.
TCGAACGCGATGACGTTGAGGGCATCGGCGGCGGTCTCGGGCAGGCCGGCGTCCTCGGCGAGCGCGAGCGCCTCGCGACCGAGCACCGCTCCGGCGGCGGCGTCGCCGTGCATGGAGAGCATCCCGCCCAGGTGGGCCAGCGCGCGCGCCAGCTCGGGGCCGGGCCCCAGGGGACGCAGGACGGCCAGGGCCGCCTCGGCGGCCGCCCGCGCCTCGGCCCCGCGGGAGAGCCGCCACAGCGCGCGCGAGTGCTGCTGCAATGCGTCGCCGTACCTGCGCTCGCGTCCCTGCCGCCGGGTGAGCTCCAGCACCTGTCGCCACAGCTGCTCGGCCTCGACCCACTGGTCGAGGAGGCCGAGCTCCTGGGCGAGCGCGCCCTGCAGGACGCCCTCGTCGTCGGTGGTGAACCGCAGCGCCCGGCGGTAGTGGTCGACGGCCTCCCGGTGGGAGTTCAGCCCGGCAGCCTCCCGGGCAGCCCGGACGGCGTGCCCGACGACGGCGTCGGACAGTCCGGCCTGCTCCGCGTGGAACGCCATCCGGGCGTGGTCGGCGCTGGCGCGCCCCTCGAGTGCGGCGAGGGCGCGACGGTGGATCTCGACCGCGTGGAACGGCAGCACCGTCTCGGCGACCGCGAGCCGGGTGATCTCGTGGCGGAAGCGCAGGGTGGGGCGGTCGACCACGAGCAGGCCCGCCGCGACCAGCTCGTCGCAGACGGCGCCGTCCACACCGCTGACCTCGACGAGCAGGCCCGGGTCGAGGCGGGCGCCGAGGAGGGCGCCTGCCTCGACTGCCCGGCGCGCGTCGGGAGAGAGCGCCTCGACCCGGGCCCGCACCGAGTCGCGGGCGGTGCGGGCCAGCCCGTCGGGTCCCGAGACGAGCAGCTCGGCCACGTAGTAGGGGTTGCCGCCGGTGAGCCGGTGCACCTCGGCGGGCCGCAGGTCCGTGCCGGCCACCAGCGCCCGGATCGCCTCCACCGACAGCGCCGGGAGGGTCACCCGGCGCACCGAGCGCTGTCGGACGAGCTCGCCCAGCGCGAGCCGCAGCCGCGCGCTGCTGTCCTCGTCGCGGAAGGTCACCAGCACCAGCACCGGCAGGCGCTGGACCCGGCGGGCCAGGTGGCGCAGCAGGTCGAGGGTCGCGTCGTCGGCCCAGTGCACGTCCTCGAAGACCAGCACGTGGAGTCCCTCGGCACTGCGCAGGGCGGTGATCAGGCCGTCGAACAGCGCATCGCGCGGGGCCTGCTCCCGGCAGGCCTCGAGCAGCTCGCCGCCGAGCTCCTCGGCGAGGTCGCGCAGCGGTGCCAGCGGCCGCGGCGTGCGCAGGCCCTCGCAGGCGCCCCACGCCCAGGTCGCCCCCGTCAGCTCCGCCTCGAGCTGGTCGAGCAGGGTGGACTTCCCGATCCCCGCCTCGCCCTCGACCAGCACCAGCCGGCCGACGGACCGGGCCGCGTCGGCGGCGTACTCGCGCAGCGCGGCGAGCTGCGTCTCCCGTTCGAGGATGCGCATCCTCGGAGCGTAGTCCGCGCCGGACCGTGCTGCCCCGACTTCGCGGAGGGAGGCTGGGGACCATGCGACGGGCGCCCGGGCCGACGGTCGGGCCGACGGTCGGGCCAATGGTCGGGCCGACGGTCGGGCCAACGGTCGGGCCAACGGTCGGGCCTATCTGGATGGCCATCCGGTGAAGTTCGCGTACGTCGGCCGCACGGGCTCCGCCAGCCCTGGTCGGCGCCCCTAGCGTCGGTGGCGTGGACCCGCTCACGTCACGCCGTCCCCTCGTCGCGCTCGCCGTCGGCGTCGGACTGTGGAGCTCGCTGCTCGCGTGGCGCTGGGACTGGTTCATCGACCTGCGGGTCTACGAGCTCGGCGCGGGCGCGCTGTTCGGCGGCGACCTCTACGACGTGCGCTTCCCGGTGGCGGACCTGCCGTTCACCTACCCGCCGTTCGCGGCGGTGCTGATGCTGCCGCTCGCGGTGCTGCCGACGTGGGTGAGCGCGTTCGCGTGGTCGGCGGCGTGCGTGGTGGTGCTCGCGTGGACCCTCGACCTGGTGCTTCGGGTGGGCGGCGCTACGCCCACGGGGCTGTTACTCCACAGCCTGTTCCCCGGGCTGCTGGTCGCGGCGCTGCTCACCGAGCCGGTCTGGTCGACGCTCTCCTTCGGGCAGGTCAACCTGTTCCTGATGGCGGCGATCCTTGCCGACGTGCTGCGCCCGGACCGGAAGCACGCCGGCTGGCTGGTCGGCCTCGTCGCCGGCATCAAGCTCACGCCGCTGTTCTTCGTGGCGTTCCTCGTGGTGGTCGGGAAGCGCCGGGCTGCGGGAACGGCCGTCGCCAGCTTCGCCGGCACCGTGCTCTTCGGCGCCGTCGCGGCCCCCGCCGCCTCGTGGGCCTACTGGACGGAGGTGCTGTGGGACCCGGGCCGGATCGGGGGAGTGGAGTACGCCGGCAACCAGTCGGTCATGGGCGCGCTGAGCCGCGTGCTGGGGCATGAGCCGCCGACCGCTCTCTGGCTCGCCGTCGCCGGTACGACGGCCGTCGTCTCCCTGCTCGCCGCGGGGCTGCTGTGGCGTGCGGACGTGGCGGCTGCCCGTCCGCTCGCGGCGTGCACGGCGTCGTACGGGATGCTGCTGGCCTCGCCGATCTCGTGGGACCACCACTGGGTGTGGCTGGTGCCGACGGTGGCCGCGCTGTGGCTGAGCGGCCTCCCGGGGGCGCGGGTCCTCGCGGGGGTCACTGCTGCGGTGGCGTTCTCGCGGACGATCTGGTGGCCGCCGTACCGCCACGGGCGCGAGCACGACTGGGACGTCGTGCAGTCCCTGGCGGGCAATGCCTACGTGCTGGCGGCGTTGGTGATCCTGGCCGCCACCAGCGTGTGGGGCGCAGGAAGCCTTCGCCGCCGTGCGTCATTCGTCGAATCGGTGCGCTGACGGGTCGTGGCGCAGCCTCGGGTCGGAGCCCGGGTTCGGGTCGGGGTCGAGCCGCTCGGGGTCGTGCGCGACCTGCTCGTTGCGCCGCCGGTCGGCCACGAAGGACCAGAGCAGCCCGCCGGCGATGAAGATCGCGACCACGATGCCGATGACGATCACTCCTGCGATGTCCATGGCGGGGCAGTACCCGCTGACGTCCGGAGCAGCCGGGAGCGGCGCCGGGACACGCGCCACGAGAAGTCTTGACTCATTCAAGAAAAGTGGCAGGATGGTCGGCATGGACCAGACCGACTTCGAGCAGCAGCTGCGCGACGCCGCACTCCGGGTGACCCGGCCGCGCGTCGCCGTGCTCGCGGCGGTCCATGCGCACCCGCACGCCGACACCGAGTCGGTGATCGCGGCGGCGCGGGCGCTGCTGCCGGACGTGTCGCACCAGGCCGTCTACGACTCGCTGCACACCCTCACCCAGTCCGGGCTGGTGCGCAGCATCAAGCCGGCCGGTTCCGTCGCGCGCTACGAGACGCGCACCGGCGACAACCACCACCACGTCGTGTGCCGCAACTGCGGCTCGATCGACGACGTGGACTGCGCCGTCGGGCACGTCCCGTGCCTGACCGCGTCCGACTCCCACGGCTTCGTCATCGACGAGGCCGAGGTCATCTACTGGGGCACCTGCCCCGGCTGTTCCGTCCGCACCTGACCGATCACCCTCCGAAAGGTTGAGCATGTCCGAGAACCAGTCTGGCTGTCCTGTCGCGCATGACGGGAGTGAGAGCGAGAACCCTGCCCTCGACTCGCCCGAGCCGAAGGCGCACCGTCCCCGGTCCAACAGGGACTGGTGGCCGAACCAGCTGGACCTGTCGGTGTTGCACGCGCATGCGCCGGCGTCCAACCCGTTGGGTGAGGGGTTCAGCTACGCGGAGGCGGTGGCGGGGCTTGATGTCGAGGCGTTGAAGCGTGATGTGACCGCGGTGCTGACCGACTCGCAGGAGTGGTGGCCGGCCGACTTCGGTCACTACGGCGGCCTGATGATCCGCCTGAGCTGGCATGCGGCCGGTACGTACCGGATCCATGACGGTCGTGGTGGTGCGGGTGATGGTGGGCAGCGCTTCGCGCCGCTGAACTCGTGGCCGGACAACGGCAACCTGGACAAGGCCCGGCGGCTGTTGTGGCCGGTGAAGCAGAAGTACGGCCAGCAGGTCTCGTGGGCGGACCTGCTGGTGCTGGCGGGGAACGTCGCGCTGGAGTCGATGGGCTTCAAGACCTTCGGGTTCGCGTTCGGTCGCGAGGACGTGTGGGAGCCGGAGGAGATCTACTGGGGCTCGGAGGACACCTGGCTCGGTGATGAGCGCTACAGCGGCGACCGGGAGCTGGCGAACCCGCTGGGTGCGGTCCAGATGGGTCTGATCTACGTCAACCCGGAGGGCCCGAACGGCAACCCGGACCCGCTGGCCTCGGCGCGGGACATCCGCGAGACGTTTGCCCGGATGGCGATGAACGACGAGGAGACGGTCGCCCTGATCGCCGGTGGCCACACCTTCGGCAAGACCCACGGTGCGGGGAACCCGGACCTGGTGGGTCCGGAGCCGGAGGCTGCCCCGCTGGAGGCACAGGGCCTGGGCTGGCTCTCCGCGCACGGCAGCGGCAAGGGTGGTGACACGATCACCTCGGGTCTGGAGGTGACTTGGACCGACCGGCCCACGGAGTGGAGCAACCGGTTCTGGGAGATCCTGTTCGGCTACGAGTGGGAGCTGACCGAGAGCCCGGCGGGTGCCAAGCAGTGGGTCGCGAAGGATGCCGAGGCGATCATCCCCGACGCGCATGGTGGTCCCAACAAGTTGCCCACGATGCTGACCAGCGATCTGGCGCTGCGTTTCGACCCGGAGTACGAGAAGATCTCGCGCCGGTTCCTGGAGAACCCCGACGAGTTCGCGGAGGCGTTCGCGAAGGCCTGGTACAAGCTGCTGCACCGTGACATGGGTCCGGTCTCGCGCTACCTGGGTCCGTGGGTGCCCGAGCCGCAGATCTGGCAGGACCCGGTGCCCGCGGTCGACCACCCGCTGGTCGACGAGGCGGACGTGGCGGCGTTGAAGGCCAAGGTGTTGGAGTCGGGTCTGTCGGTGGCCGAGCTGGTCTCGACCGCGTGGGCCTCGGCCGCGACGTTCCGCACCACCGACAAGCGTGGTGGCGCCAACGGCGCCCGGATCCGGCTCGCGCCGCAGAAGGACTGGGAGGCCAACCAGCCCGAGCAGCTCGCCCAGGTGCTGGGCACGCTGGAGGAGATCCGGGCCGGGTTCAACGCCGCGGGGGAGAAGAAGATCTCGCTGGCCGACCTGATCGTGCTCGCCGGGTCCGCGGGTGTGGAGAAGGCCGCCCGTGAGGGTGGGTTCGACGTGACGGTCCCGTTCCACCCCGGCCGCACGGACGCGACCGAGGAGCAGACCGACGCCGACTCCTTCGCCGTCCTCGAGCCGCGCGCCGACGGGTTCCGCAACTACGTCCGTGCCGGTGAGAAGCTGCCGCTGGAGACGCTGCTGCTGGACCGGGCCTACATGCTGGGCCTGTCCGCGCCGGAGATGACGGTCCTGCTGGGCGGGCTGCGGACCTTGGGCACCAACGCCGGCGGCAGCGCCCATGGTGTGCTGACCGAGCGGCCGGGTGTGTTGTCGACCGACTTCTTCGTCAACCTGCTCGCCCCGGGCACGGTGGTGAAGGCATCGGAGGGCGAGGAGCACGTCTACGAGATCCGGGACTCCGCGACCGGTGAGGTCCGGTGGACCGCGACCGCGGCCGACCTGATCTTCGGGTCGAACTCGCAGCTGCGTGCCCTGGCCGAGGTCTACGCCAGCGACGACGCCAAGGCCCGGTTCGCCGACGACTTCGTCGCCGCGTGGGTCAAGGTCATGGACGCCGACCGCTTCGACCTGGCCTGATCCTGGCGGACCACGCAGGAGGCCGCCCGGCGACGGGCGGCCTCCGTGCGTTTTGACCAGCGTCACGGCAGGATGGCGACATGACCGACGACGCGGGCGACAACGCCATCACCATCGTCCACGCCCCGGAGATGCACCGCTACGAGATCCGTGACGGGGAGGACCTCGCCGGGTTCGCTCAGTACCGGCTGCCCGACGACGTCCACGTGGACTTCGTCCACACCGAGGTCGACGACAGCTACGCCGGCCAGGGACTGGCCGGCCGGGTCGTTGAGTTCGCGCTGGCCGACGTACGTGCCCAGGGCAAGCGGATCATCCCGCACTGCCCCTACGTCGCGAAGTGGCTCACCAAGCACCACGAGTACGACGACATCACTGACTGGCCGGCATGAGAAGGCCCGCATGAGCGCTCCTGCAGCCGGCGGCCGCCGCCGGCACGTCTTCCTGGACAAGGCCCACCCCGCTTCCTACAAGGCTGCCGCCGACCTCGCACTCGAGGTGGGGGCCGCCGCGGAGGCGGCCGGTCTCGGCCGGATCCTCGTCGAGCTCGTCAACCTCCGGGTCTCGCAGATCAACGGCTGTGCCTACTGCCTCGACCTCCACCGCCGCCGGGCGCTGGAGGCGGGGGAGTCCGAGCGGCGGATCGCCGTGCTCGACGCGTGGTCGGAGACCTCGCTGTTCACCGAGCAGGAGCAGGCCGCGCTCCAGCTGGCCGAGTCGATCACCCGGCTGCCGGAGCCGGTCGAGCGCATCTATGTCGAGGACATGGCGCGCGCCGTTCTCGGGGACGCCGCCTACGCCGCGGTGGCCTGGGTCGCGATCACCATGAACGCGTTCAACCGGATCTCGATCACCAGCCACCACCCGGTTCGCTGAGGGCAGTCGAGGAAGGTCGCGGTCAAGCCGGGCCGTGGTTCCGGGCGTCGTGACGACCACCGTCGCCGACGGGGAGTCGCCGGCGCTTCACCCGGGCGCCACCTCGGGGCGGGAACGGGTTCACCGGCGACTGGTCGGCTGCGGCCATGACTTCTGCGCGCCCCGAGAACCGTCCGCTGCTCACCCTGCTGTCGCAGGGCAACCGGCACGGTTCGCGCTCCCACATGACCTGCTTCTTCCGTTGTGGCAACGCCTGTGACCAGCCGGAGCCCAACCCGACCGCCCATGTCCACGTCCGCGACGAGATCGCCCGCGCCGTCGGCCGCCGCAGCCTGCTGCGCGGTGGTGGCGTTGCCGCCGGCGCCCTGATCGTCGGCGGTGTCGTCCAGTCCGGTGGCCTGGCCGCCGCGGCGACCGCGGCGCCGCGCCGCCCGGGCGCCCCGACCGCGCCCGGGGCACTCGGCAACGCGGTGTTCGCGCCCGTCGAGCCCAACAAGCGCGACGCCTTCGTGACCGCCCGGGGCTTCGCCCACGACGTCGTGATCCGCTGGGGCGACCCGGTCGTCAAGGGGGCGCCGGCCTTCGACGTGCGCGCCCAGTCGGTCGCCGCCGCCCGCACCCAGTTCGGCTACAACTGCGACTACGTCGGCCTGCTGCCGCTCACCGACGACGAGGCGCTGCTCGTGGTCAACCACGAGTACAGCGACGAGACGCTGATGTTCCCGGCCGGCGCCTACAGCGCCGACGACGTGAAGCGGATCGCGATCGCGAACCACGGCATGTCGGTCGTGAAGGTCGTCCGTGGCAACCGCCCCGGCTCGTGGAAGCGCGCCGGACTCGGCCAGGCCCGGCAGAACCGCCGCATCCACGACGCGACCACCTTCGAGCTCACCGGGCCGGTCGCCGGCGACGCTCGGGTGCGCACCACCGCGGACCCGGCCGGCAAGAACGTGCTCGGCACCCTCAACAACTGCGCCGGCGGCACCACGCCGTGGGGCACCGTGCTGTCGGGCGAGGAGAACTTCAACCAGTACTTCGACAAGGGCGCCGGCCTCGACCCTCGCTACGCCGCGCAGTACGCCCGCTACGGCATCAGCGGCTCGGGTCGCGGCTGGGGCACGGTCGACCCGCGCTTCGACCTCTCGCAGGAGCCGCACGAGCCGCACCGCTTCGGCTGGGTCGTCGAGGTCGACCCGTTCGACCCCACGTCGACCCCGCGGAAGCACACGATGCTCGGTCGCTTCAAGCACGAGGGCGCCAACGTCGCGATCTCCGCCGACGGCCACGCGGTCGCCTACATGGGCGACGACGAGCGCGGCGACTACCTCTACAAGTTCGTCTCCGCCGGGACGTACGACGCCAGCGGCACCCGTGCCGCCCGCGCGAGCAACCTCGAGCTGCTCACCGCCGGCACCCTCTACGTGGCGCGGCTCGTCGGCGACGGCACCGAGGACGGCGCGTTCGACGGCACCGGCACCTGGATCCCGCTGACCACCGACACGCAGTCGTTCGTGGACGGCATGTCGGTCGCCGACGTCCTGCTCTTCACCCGTCTCGCCGCCGACAAGGTCGCGCCGACGAAGATGGACCGGCCCGAGGACGTCGAGCCGAACCCCGTCAACGGCAAGGTCTACGCGGCGCTCACCAACAACTCCAACCGTGGCACCAGGTTCCCGACCGACGAGGCGAACCCGCTCGCCAGCTCGATGGTGCGCGCCAGCATCGGCGCCCCGCTCACCAGCGCGAAGGGCAACCGCAACGGCTACGTCCTGGAGATGACCCCCGACGGCGACGACCACGCGGCCACGACGTTCACCTGGGACCTGTTCCTCGTCTGCGGCGACCCCGCGGCCGCGGAGACCTGGTTCGGCGGCTTCGACAAGACCAGGGTGAGCCCGATCAGCTGCCCCGACAACGTCGCGTTCGACGCCGCTGGCAACCTGTGGATCTCGACCGACGGCAACGCCCTCGGCAGCAACGACGGCGTGTTCCGGGTGCCCGTCGAGGGCCCGAACCGCGGCCAGGTGCAGCAGTTCTGCACGGTTCCGAAGGGCGCCGAGGCCTGCGGCCCGCTCATCACCGACGAGGACCGCTCGCTGTTCGTGGCGGTGCAGCACCCGGGCGAGGTCGACGGCGCCACCTTCGAGGAGCCGGCCAGCACCTGGCCGCACACCGACGGCTTCCCCCGTCCCTCTGTCGTCGTGGCCTACCAGGCCCGCTGACGCCGTCCCGTCGAGGCCGGCCCCCTCGTTCGTCGAGGAGGCCGGCCACGGCGGCTCCGTTCGTCGAGGAGGCCGGCCACGGCCGTCTCGAGACGCCCCGCCTCGGTGCCGGAACTGTGCCCTCGCGGCCTCCTCAGGTGATCGTCATGCCGCCGTCGACGGCGAGGGTCTGGCCGGTGACGTAGCCGGCCGCGTCGGAGGCGAGGAAGACCAGTGTCGCGGCCAGCTCGCGCGGGTCGCCCTTGCGGCCCGCGGGAATCCGTGCCTGCTGGGAGTCGAGGTACCCCGGGGGATAGGTGTCGGTCATCTCGGAGGCGAAGAAGCCGGGCGCGATCGCGTTGACCCGGATCCCCTTGCGGCCGGTCCACTGCTGCGCGAGGTCGCGGGTCATCCCGATGACGCCGGCCTTCGAGGCGGCGTAGGCGGCCTGCGGGAGCCCGGCCGTGGTGATGCCGAGGACCGAGGAGATGTTCACGATGCTCGAGCCCGGCTGCATCACCCGGCCGCACGCCTGGGCCATCCAGTAGCTGCCGTTGAGGTTGATGTCGATGACCTGGGTGAACTGCTCGGGCGTCTCCCGGGTCGCGGGCACGGCGGTGCCGACGCCGGCGTTGTTGACCAGGACGTCGACGCGGCCGAACTCGGCCATGGCGGCATCGACCAGGGCCTGGCAGGAGGCGGGGTCGGCGACGTCGGTCTGGACGGAGAGCGCCCGGCGTCCGGCGGCCTCGACCAGCGCGGCGGTGTCGGCGAGGCGCTCGACGCGGCGGGCGCCGAGCGCGACGTCGGCGCCGGCCTCGGCGAGGGCCTTCGCGAAGTCGACGCCCAGCCCGGAGCTGGCGCCGGTGACGACGGCGACCTTGCCGTCGAGTCGGAACAGGTCGGTGACGGTCATGGCTGCAACCTAGCGCCCGCCCCGCCGCCGAGCAGGCCGGCACCGCCGACTAAGGTCATCCTAAGTCGTCCGGTCGTGGAAGGGACACCGTGGACCCGGTGATCGAGCGCCCCCTGGGCGCGCTCTGGAGGCGCTACCGCGGCTTCCGTGGCCGCTTCGTGCTGGCCGTCGCGATGTCGACCCTCAACAAGGTCGCCGACGTGGTGCCGGAGCTGCTCATCGGCGCCGCCGTCGACGTCGTGGTCCGCGGCGCCGACTCGTTCGTCGGCGACCTCCTCGGGGTGGAGTCGCGCCATGCGCAGCTCGGCTGGCTCGCGGCCATCAACCTCGTCGTGTGGGTCATCGAGTCCCTGTCGGAGTACGCCGCCGACGTGCTGTGGCGCGGTCTCGCGCAGGGCATCGAGCACGACCTCCGGGTCGAGGCCTACGACCACGCCCAGCACCTGCACCTGGGCTGGCACGAGTCCCGGCCGCAGGGCTCGACGCTGGCCACGTTGAACGACGACGTCAACCAGCTCGAGCGGATGCTCGACCTCGGCATCCCGGCGATCCTGCAGACCGCCCTGAACGTGCTGCTGGTCGGCGCGGTGTTCGCCGCCGCGTCGTGGGAGCTGACCCTCTACGCCTTCCTGCCGATCCCCGTCATCGTGGTCGGGTCGCTGTTCTTCCAGCGACGCCTCGAGCCGCTCTACGACCGGGTGCGCGAGGCGGTCGCCGACCTCTCGGGCGCGCTCAGCGCCAACCTCAGCGGCATCGCCACGATCAAGGCGTTCACGGCCGAGGACCGCGAGCGCGACCGGATCGCCGCGGTGTCCACGGCCTACCGCGAGGCCAATGTGGTCGCGATCCGCTCGTCGGCGGCCTTCGTGCCGCTGGTGCGGATGGCGATCCTCGCGGGCTTCACGTGCACCCTGCTGCTGGGCGGCTGGCAGACCCTGGACGGCGACCTCGAGCTCGGCCTCTACTCGGTGCTCGTCTTCATGACCCAGCGTCTGCTGTGGCCCCTGACCGCGATCGCCGAGGTGCTCGACCTCTACCAGCGGGGCCGCGCCTCGACGGCGCGGATCCTGGCGCTGCTGGCCGAGCCGGTCGACGTACCGGCGGGCACGTCGGTGCTCACGAGGCCCGTCGGGGGACGGGTCGAGCTGCGCGGGGTCCGCGCCGGGTACGCCGACGGCCCCGATGTCCTCCACGACCTCGACCTCGTCGTCCCGGCCGGGGAGACGCACGCCATCGTGGGCCCCACGGGAGCCGGCAAGTCCTCGCTGCTGCGGCTGGTCCTCCGCTTCGACGACCCGCGCTCGGGCCAGGTGCTGCTCGACGGCACCGACGTACGCGACCTCGACTGGGACTCGCTGCGCGGCTCGATGGGCTACGTCGCCCAGGACGTCTACCTCTTCTCGGGGACGGTCGCCGAGAACATCGCCTACGGACGGCCCGGGGCGACGCGGGAGCAGGTCCGCGCGGCGGCCGAGGCTGCCGCGGCCGCCGAGTTCGTCGAGCGGCTCGCCGACGGCTACGACACCTGGGTGGGGGAGCGCGGCATCACCCTGTCCGGGGGCCAGCGCCAGCGGATCGCGCTCGCCCGGGCCCTGCTGCGCGACCCGGCGATCCTCGTCCTCGACGAGGCCACCAGCGCGGTCGACAACGAGACCGAGGCGGCCATCCAGCAGTCCCTGCGCCGGGCGGGCGAGCGGTGCACCACGATCGTGGTCGCGCACCGGCTCTCCACGGTGCGTCACGCCCACCGGATCTGGGTCCTTGACGGCGGCCGGGTGACCGAGGCCGGCACCCACGACGAGCTGGTCGCCCGCGGCGGCGCGTACGCCGCGCTGTGGCGGGTGCAGACCGGTGAGCAGTGAGCGTCCGGCGCGCGCGGAGGAGTACCATGCGGGTGTGCGGATGAGCCTCCTCCTCGGATAGCCGCGTCGACCAGACGAAGACCGTCGACGCGGCCGCCCCTCGATGCCCGAGGGGCTTTTCTGTGTCAGGAG
>DATMHM010000101.1:0-59715 GCA_035554935.1 Nocardioides sp.
GACCCCGCGAGGTGATGCACCCAACCCCTCCGGCACGGTCCGGCGGAGAGGCTACGGGCGTCTCGAGACGGCCGTGGCCGGCCTCCTCGACGTCCGGGGACGGCCGTGGCCGGCCTCCTCGACGTCCGGGGACGGCCGTGGCCGGCCTCCTCGACGTCCGGGTCAGGACGGCGGATAGGCAGAGCCGCGCAGCAGTGCCGCCAGGTGCGCGGTGTTCGCCGCGAGGGTCTTCGTGGTGGCGGCGGTCTTCTCCGGCTCGGGGTCGAGGTCCTGGTAGTCGGTGCCCTGCATCGCCTCGCCGACCCAGTAGGTCACGCCGTTCGCCGGGATCGTGAAGCCGACGTCGTTGAGCGCCTGGTAGACCTCGGCGGACACGTGGTGGGCACCGTCCTCGTTGCCGACGACGGCGACGCCCGCGACCTTGCCGTAGGTCAGCATCCGGCCCTGGTCGTCCTTCTCGGACAGCTCGGCGTCGAGCCGCTCCAGCACCATCTTGCACACCGACGACGGCTGCCCCATCCAGATCGGCGTCGACAGCACGAGGATGTCGGCGTCCAGCATCTTGCGGCGCAGCTGCGGCCAGGTGTCGCCCTCGCCCTCGTCGGTGCCGACGCCGAAGGCGACCGGCTGGTCGACCACGCGGACCTGCTCGCCCTCCACCCCGTGCTTCGACAGCTGCTCGAGCAGCCGCTGCCCGAGGAGCTCGGAGCTCGAGTCGGACGGGGACTTGCGCAGCGTGCAGCAGAGCACGAGGGCACGCAGGGGCCGATCCGTGGGGGTCAGGTCGGTGCGCTCGTCGGTCGGATCGTCGATCACGTCGTCCATGGCCGGGTGGTACCCGGGGGAGATGGGGGCACCCCGGGGGTCTCGAGACGGCCGTGGCCGGCCTCCTCGACCTCCGGGTCAGGAGCCGTCTCGATCGGCGAGGTACGCCGCCAGGCCGGTGGGCGCGCGCCCGGTCAGCCGCTCGACGTGGTCGGTGACGCCGGCCAGCTCGCCGTTCGCGATCGCCGTGTAGGTCGACACCCAGGCGTCGTACTGCCACTGCGGCGCCGGCCAGCGCAGCCGCGACTCGTAGGCCTCCTCGACGGTCTCGGCGTGGTAGGTCACCGTCCGTCCGGTGTGCGCCGTCAGGATCGCGGCGACCTGGTCGAGGGACAGCGCCTCGGGGCCGGTCAGGTCCCAGGTCAGGCCGGCGTGGGCGGCCGGGTCGGTGAGCACCGCGACGGTGCTGCGGGCGATGTCGGCCCGGGTCACCGCCGCCACCCGCCCGTCGCCGGCCGGCCCGCGGATCACGCCGTCCTCGCCGACGAGGTCGGGCATGAAGTCGAGGTAGAGGCTGTCGCGCAGGAAGGTGAACGCCATCCCGGTCGCGCGCAGGTGCTCCTCGGTCGCCCAGTGGTCGCGGCCGAGCGTGAACGTGCAGTCCGGCGCGGCTCCCGCGAACGAGGTGTAGACGACGTGCTGCACGCCCGCCGCGGCCGCGGCGTCGACGAAGGTGCGGTGCTGCTCGAGCCGGTCCGCCGCCTCGGCGCCGGAGACCATGAACAGCGTGCCGACGCCGGCCAGCGAGGCGCGCGCGAGGTCCGGGTCGGCGTACGACGTGCGCTCGACGACCGCCCCCGGCAGCTCCGGCGCCCGCGCCGGGTCGCGGACCAGCAGGCGCTGCTGGAGGCCGCGCTCCGAGAGCGCCCGGGCGACGAGTCGCCCGAGCGCTCCGGTGGAGCCGGTGACGGCGAGGACCCCGGTCACAGCAGGCCCTCGTCCTCCAGCCAGTCCTTCGCGATGGTGGCCGCCGGCAGCTTCTCGTCGACGCTGCGGGCGTTGAGAGCGATCAGGTCCTCGGAGGTGAGCGCGGCGCTGACCTCGTCGATGACCTCCTCGGCGTCGTCGCTCACGTCGTCGCTGGCGATCGGCACCACCGCGGAGGCGAGGAACAGGCCCTTGGTGTCCTCGAGGGTGACCAGGTCGTTCTTCGCGATCGACGGGTCGGCGGTGTAGATGATCCCGATCTGGATGTCGCCGTCCTTGAGCGCCTTGACGGTGAGCGGGCCGCCGCTGTCCTCGATGGGCGTGAAGGTGACGTCGACGCCGTAGGTCTTCTTGAGGCCCTTCGGGCCGTTGGGTCGGCTCTCCGCCTCGGAGTTGGCGCCGAAGACCAGCGGGTCGGTGACGTCGGCCAGGTCCTCGATCGTGGTCAGGTCCCACTTCTCGGCGAACTCGCGGGTCACGACGTAGGAGTCCTGGTCGGTGGCGGGCGCCGCGTCGAGCGCCCGGAGCCCGTCGGGCAGGGCCTCCTCGAGGGCTGCGTAGACCTCGTCCGGCTTCGTCGCCGTCGCCTCGGGGTCGAGGGCGATGAGCAGCGGGCCGGTGTACTCCGGGAACAGGTCGATCGAGCCGCTCTCGATGTCCGGCAGGTAGACCTCGCGCTGCCCGATCCGGAAGTCGCGCTCGACCTCGACGTCGTTGGCCTCGAGCGCCTGGGCGTAGATCTCGGCGATGATCTCGTTGGAGTAGTAGTCCTGGGACCCGATGACGACGGTCCCCTCCTCGCCGCCGTCGGAGGCGAGGGGGTCGGAGTCGGATCCGCCGCAGGCGCTGAGCGTGAGCGCCCCGGCGGCGACGATCGCCAGTCCGGCACGGCGGATTCCCTGACGAGTTCCCTGACGAATTCCCTGACGAATTGCTTGGTGAGGTCCCGGTCGGAGGGAGGTCATGGTCAGCCTTTCGGTGGAGCGGCCCCGGCGGGGTCGCGGGTCGGGGCGCCGTGGGCACGCGCGTGCCCGCGGCTGGCGCGCTGGAGGGCTCCCAGCGCGACGTCGAGGAGCAGGGCGAGGACGGCGACGAGCAGCGCGCCGCCCAGCATCTGCGGGTAGTCCCGGCTCTTGAGGCCCGCGAAGAGGTAGCGGCCCAGCCCGGTGTCGGAGATGTAGGCCGCCAGGGTCGCGGTCGCGACGACCTGCAGCGTGGCGGCGCGGATCCCGCCGATCAGGACGTCGGCGCCGAGCGGGACCTCCACGCGGGTGACGAGCTGCCACTCGCTGAGCCCGATCGCGCGGGCCGCGTCGACGGCCGCGTCGTCGGCGGCCTCGACGCCGGCGTAGGCGCCGGCGAGCAGCGACGGGAAGGCGAGCGCGACCAGCGCGAGCAGCGGCGCCTCGATCCCGATGCCGAGCCAGAGGCCGAGCAGGGTGAGCAGGCCCAGCGTCGGCACGGCGCGTACGGCGCCCGCCAGCCCGACCACGACGAGCCGGCCGCGTCCGGTGTGCCCGATCGCGATGCCGAGCGGGATCGCGACCACCGCCGCGATGCCCACGGCTGCGAAGGTCACCCAGAGGTGCTCGAGGATGCGGGTGTCGATGCCGCCGCGGCCCTGCCAGTGCGCACCGTCGGCGATCCAGGCGAGCGCGTCGCCGAAGAGGTTCATGCCGCCCCCACCGTGCGCCGCTGCTGCCAGGGGGTGAGCGCCCGGCCGAGCGCCACCACCAGCAGGTCCAGCACGACCGCGAGCAGCATCGTCCCGACCACCCCCACCGCGACCTCCTCGCGGATGTTGCGCTGGAAGCCGTCGGTCAGCAGCGAGCCGAGGCTGGAGATCCCGACCAGGGCGCCGATCGTGACCAGGCTGACCGTGCTGACGGTGACCACCCGGATGCCGGAGACCAGCACCGGCAGGGACAGCGGCAGGTCGACCTTCCAGAAGGTGCCGGTGGGGGAGTAGCCCATCGCCTGGGCGGCCTCGCGCACGTGCGGGTCGACCGAGCGGAACGCGTCGGCGGCGGTGCCGGCGAGCAGGGCGGTGCCGTAGACGGCGAGCGCCACGACCAGGTTGGTCTCGCTGCGCAGCGGGATCGCCAGCAGCACCGGGATCACGATGAGCAGCGGCAGCGCGGGCACGGAGTAGAGCAGGCTCGCGACGCCGAGCACCACCGTGCCGATCCGCGGCCAGCGCCAGGCGACGCGGCCGAGGACGATCGCGGCGACGATGCTGGCCAGCACGGCGGGGACGGCGAGCAGCAGGTGCTGGACCAGCAGGTCCAGCACCAGGTCGCGGTTGAGCGAGAGCCAGGTCATGTCCGTGTCGTCCGTCGTGCTTCCCGGGTGCCGGTCGCCGCGCTCAGGCCAGGATCCCGACCGGGCGGTCGTCACCGTCGACGACGACCCGGCGGCCGCCGCGGTCCACGGTGCGCAGGGTCCGCTCCGCACGGCCGACGCCGACGAAGTCGCGGACGAAGTCGTCGGCCGGTGCCGCCACGATCCCCTGCGGGGTGCCGGCCTGCGCGATGGTCCCGCCCGTCCGCAGGATCACCACCTCGTCGCCGAGCCGGAACGCCTCCTCGATGTCGTGGGTGACCAGCACGACCGTCTTCCCGAGCTCGGTCTGAAGCTGCAGCATCTGGTCCTGCAGGTCGCGGCGCACGATCGGGTCGACCGCGCCGAACGGCTCGTCCATCAGCAGGATGTTGGGGTCCGCGGCGAGCGCCCGCGCCACCGCCACGCGCTGCTGCTGGCCGCCGGAGAGCTGCGCCGGGTAGCGCCGCCCGAGCGCGGGGTCGAGGCCGACCTTCTCCAGCAGCCCGAGCGCCGCCGCGCGGGCGGCGGCCTTCGTCGTACCGGTGAGGACCGGGACGGTCGCGACGTTGTCGACGACCCGCCGGTGGGGCAGCAGCCCGCCCGCCTGCGGGACGTAGCCGATCGAGCGCCGCAGTGCGACCCGGTCGAGGTCGCGCACGTCGCGTCCGTCGATGAGCACCGAGCCGGTCGTCGGCTCGATCATCCGGTTGACCATCCGCATCAGCGTGGTCTTGCCGGACCCCGACGTCCCGACCAGGGCGAGCGTGCGGTGGCTGGGCACGACGCAGGAGAACTCCGCCACCGCCACCGTGCCGTCGGCGTAGGTCTTGCTCACGGCCTGGAACTCGATGCCCATGCTGCGTGAGCCTACGGGGCCGGACGGACAGAGCGGCGGCACGAAGGCCGGACTTGCCCCGGTTTTGGTCCGGCCCGGCGGGTACTGCAGGGGCGAACCCCGACGAGAGGAGATCGAAGCATGAGCACGATCGAGAAGACCGTCGTGGTCGAGGTCCCCGTGCGGACCGCCTACGACCAGTGGACGCAGTTCGAGACCTTCCCGCAGTTCATGGAGGGGGTCGAGGAGGTGCGGCAGATCGACAACAGCCACCTGCACTGGCGCGCCGACATCGCGGGCGTGCAACGCGAGTGGGACGCCGAGATCGTCGACCAGACGCCGGACGAGCGGATCACCTGGCGCGCACTGGACGGTACGACGAACGACGGGACCGTGTCGTTCGCGCCCGATGCCGCCGGCCGCGGGACGCGGGTGACGCTGCGGATGGACTTCGAGCCGGAGGGCATCGTCGAGAAGGTCGGTGACGCGCTCAAGATCGTCGACCGGCGCACCGAGGGCGACCTCGAGCGGTTCAAGGAGTTCATCGAGAACCGTGGTGTCGAGACCGGTGGCTGGCGCGGGTCGATCAACCCGTCCGACGCCGACCGCGGTGCGACGGGCCGGAACCCCGGGAGCGACCCCGGCAACCCGGCGTTCTGACCCGGGTGTGACCGCGGTGTGACCGCATGACGTCGTGGAGCAGGTCAGCCTCGGGCGGCCTGCTCCACGATCGCGTCGAAGCGCGCCCCATCGCCTCGGCCGGCCCGCTGCCGGCCGTGCTCACAGCGCCGCGGCCAGCTCGGTGCCCTGCTTGATCGCGCGCTTGGCGTCCAGTTCGGCGGCGACGTCCGCCCCGCCGATGAGGTGCACGCGGCCGGAGAAGTCGGCGGCCAGCAGGTCGTCGTACAGGCTCCGGACCGACTCCTGGCCGGCGCACACCACGACGTGGTCGACGTCGAGCACCTGCGGGTTGCCGTCGACGGTGATGTGCAGGCCCGCGTCGTCGACGCGGTCGTAGGTCACGCCGCTGAGTTGGTGCACGCCGAGGTCCTTGACCACGGCGCGGTGCACCCAGCCCGACGTCTTGCCGAGGCCCTTGCCCTGCGCCGACTCCTTGCGCTGGAGCAGCCACACCTCGCGGGCCGGGGTGCGCGGCGCCTTGTCCGTCACGCCGCCTCGTACGACGGCCGGGTCGGCCACGCCCCAGTGCGCCTTCCACTCCTCCAGCGACTCCGGCCGGTGGGCCAGCAGCTCGCTCACGTCGAAGCCGATGCCGCCGGCACCCATGACGGCGACCTTCGCGCCCACGGCGACACGGCCGGTGATCGCGTCGGGGTAGGACACGACCTTGGCGTGGTCGATCCCGGGCATCGCCGGGGTGCGCGGCTCGACGCCCGTCGCGACGACGACCTCGTCGAAGCCGGCGAGCAGCTCCGGCGTCGCCCACGTGGACAGCTTCACGTTGACGCCGACCACCTCCATCCGGCGGCGGAAGTAGCGCAGCGTCTCGGCGAACTCCTCCTTGCCGGGGATCTGCATGGCCAGCCGGAACTGGCCGCCCAGCTCGTCGGAGGCCTCGAACAGCGTCACGTCGTGGCCGCGCTCGGCCGCACTGAGGGCCGTCGCGAGGCCGGCGGGACCGCCGCCGACGACGGCGACCCGCTTCGCCGACCGGGTCGGGCCGAGCACCAGCGTCGTCTCGTGGCAGGCGCGCGGGTTGACCAGGCAGGAGGCCCGCTTGGCCTGGAAGGTGTGGTCGAGGCAGGCCTGGTTGCAGCCGATGCAGGTGTTGATCTCGTCGGCACGGCCGTCGCGGGCCTTGTTGACGAGCTCGCTGTCGGCAAGGAACGGGCGGGCCATCGACACCAGGTCGATGCCCTGCTCGAGGATCGACTCCGCGACCTCGGGGGTGTTGATCCGGTTGCTCGCGCAGACCGGGATCGACACGACCTCCTTGAGCCGCAGCGTGCTGTCGACCCAGGCGCCGCGCGGGACGCTGGTCACGATCGTGGGCACGCGGGCCTCGTGCCAGCCGATGCCCGTGTTGATGACGCTCGCGCCGGCCTCCTCGATCCGGTGGGCCAGCTCGACGGTCTCGTCCCAGGTCTGGCCGTCGGGGACGAGGTCGAGCAGCGACATCCGGTACATCACGAAGAAGTCGGGCAGCTCCTGGCGGATCCGGCGCACGATCTCGACGGGGAAGCGCATCCGGTTCGCAGCGGTGCCGCCCCACTCGTCGGTACGGCGGTTGGTGCGCGCTGCGAGGAACTGGTTGATCAGGTAGCCCTCGGAGCCCATGATCTCGATGCCGTCGTAGCCGGCCTTCCTCGCCAGCCTCGCCGACGCGACGAAGTCGTCGATCGTCCGCTCGACCGCGCGGGTCGAGAGCGCGGACGCCTTGAAGGGCGTGATCGGGGACTTGGTCGCGCTCGCGGAGACGCTGAACGGCGTGTAGCCGTAGCGGCCCGCGTGCAGGATCTGCAGCGCGATCCGCCCGCCGTTCTCGTGCACCGCGTCGGTCACCCGCTGGTGGCGGTGCGCGTTCATCCGGGTCGTCATCTGCGAGCCGAAGGGGAGCAGCCAGCCGCGCACGTTGGGCGCGTAGCCGCCGGTGACGATCAGCCCGACGCCGCCGGCCGCGCGCTCGGCGAAGTAGGCCGCCATCTCGTCCACGTGCCACGGCCGGTCCTCGAGGCCGGTGTGCATCGATCCCATCACCGCGCGGGACTGGAGCTCCAGCCCGCCGACGACGGCCTTCGTGGTGAGCAGGGGGAAGCTGGTCATCGGTTCTCCTCGGTGGTTCCAGCGGTCGTTCCAGCGGTGGTGCCGGGGGTGTGGGCGTCGATGTACTCGGTCAGCCAGCGGATCCAGAACTCCTCCATCAGGATCCCGCCGCGCAGCACGAGGTGGATGTCGAGCTCGGCGCCGGACAGCGCGCCGGGGTCGGGGAAGTCCCGTGCGGCGAGGAACTCGTAGAGCGAGAGACGCTGGGTGTGCTCGTCGAGCTGGCGGCGCAGGTCGTCGAGCAGGGCCGCGCGGTCGCCGTACGACGCCCCGCGCATCTTGACGCTGACGCTGCTCCGCATGGCGTCGGGCGTGGTCGGCTCGCCGATCCAGCGGGCGAGCTCGCCGCGGCCGGCGTCGGTGACCTCGTAGACCTTCTTGGTCGGCCGGTCCGCCTGGGGGACCGCCTCGGCCCGGATCCAGCCGTCGGCCTCCATCCGGCCGAGCACGCGGTAGATCTGCTGGTGCGTCGCGGTCCAGAAGAACCCGATGGACGCGTCGAAGCGCCGCACCAGGTCGGAACCCGATGCGGCGCGTTCGCTCAGCGACACGAGGATCGCGTGCTCGAGGGCCATGGCCCCCAGCATGCCCCGCCCCGGCGGGCTATGCAACTAGTTGCGCAACTTGTTTCAGGTGGCGCTGCTCACGGGCTCGCGGTGCCGTAGAACACGAAGTCGCGGAACCCGTTGACGCCCTCGAAGGCCAGGCCCAGCATCACGGCGACGGCCGGCGGGATCGGGCCGTAGGTCCAGTCCAGCGCGGCCGCGTCGGCGGCCAGCAGGCGCTGGGTGGCGGGCTGCCACTTCGTGCCGCCACGGGCCAGGTCGCGGTGGCCGAGCATCGGGACGAACTGGTCGCCGGCCTGCACCGTGATCGGGGAGACGCCGCCACCGGGCACCCGGACGTAGAACGTCTCCGCCGCGATCTCGCCGTCGACCACCGACAGCACGATGCGACCCCGCGCGGTGGCGCCGCCCCGGACGAACGTCATCGGCACGGTGATCCGCGCGAGCTCGCCCGAGGGGGCGTAGGTGAGGTCCGCGAACGCGACGGTGGTCTCGGCGCCGTCGGTGACCTCGAGGTAGCGCCAGTCGTAGGAGCCCGACACCGTGTCGCCCTCGATGGCGGCGTTGCGGCGTCCGAAGAGGACCACGTTCGTGGGCTGGTCGATGTCCACCTGTCCCCAGAACAGGCGGGTGAACGCGACGTTGCCGCCGCCGCCCGGCGTCAGGTCCGCCGACAGCTCGATCCCGGAGGAGTCCTCGGAGACCTGGTGCTCCTCGAGCAGGCGGTCCTCGTCGACGTACAGCGGCAGCTCGGAGTCCGGGACCTCGGCCACCCGCTGGTAGAAGGCGTCGATCAGACCGGTCGCGCTGCCCTCGTAGGCCGGGTCGCGGTAGTCGACGCTCTCCGGGAAGTAGAGGGCCAGGCCGGTCGACCGGGCGGCAGCCGGGCCGTAGCGGCCGCTGACGACGGCGTCGTCGATGGCCTCGGTCAGGTCCGCCGCGACGTCCGCGGTCTCGTCGAGGCCCGCCAGCCCCTCGGCGAGGTTGCCGAGGTCGACCAGCCAATAGTCCTGGGTCGGGTCGGGGTCACGGCCGTAGCTCGTGCTGCTGGAGCGGGCGGCGGCGACCCGCCCGACGATCGAGGCGGCGCCGGGCTCGGAGAGCACGTCCTCGAGGCCGTCGAGAGCCTCGCCCACGGCGTCGATCTCGTCGAGGTCCAGCACCGACAGGGTGGTGTCCTGGATGCCGGCGGCGATCGCCGCCTCGGTGTAGGAGTCGACGATCCGGGTGGTGAACTGCTCCGTCGTGGAGCTGCCGTCGTCGGTGATGCCGGTCCAGTCCCAGCCCTGGCCCGGCTCGAGCTCCTGCGAGGCGATCATGTGGTCCGCCACCGGCGCCAGCGCCTCGGCGACGGAGAAGTCCGCCATCAGGCAGGCGTCGAAGCCGACCAGGTCGAGCCGGTCGTGGTCGGCCTGCTCGAGGGCTGCGGAGATCCCGCTGGACAGCTCGGGCAGCTGCAGGTTGTCGCCGTCGTGGCTGTCGTCCCACGCCGCGCCGCGCCAGGCGCCGCCGTGGTCCCACACCACGAAGGCGTTGTGGTCCGACGCGTGCTCCCGCAGGCCGGAGGACAGGAAGCCGGTGACGGTGGCCGGGTCGCCCATGTTCAGCTCGCCGGGGGAGTCGAGGGTCTCGACCTGGCCGTCCTCGATCCGCAGCAGCCGGGCGTCGGTGAAGTCGCCGAGGCCGAGCGCGTCGTCGGCGGTGAAGCCCTCGGCGCGGTCGACGAGGACCACGAACCGGGTTCCGCTGGCCTCGGTCATCTCGGTGAGGTCCTCGAGCGCGGCGGGCTCGAGGTTGTTGTCGGCGTCCATGTAGACGAAGACCGACCAGTCGCCGGGCGCGTCCGCGCCGCCGGCGGCGGGGCCGTCGCCGTCCCGTCCGCCTCCGCCGGACCGGTCGTCGTTGCAGGCCGTCAGCACGGTGGTCAGCGCCAGGGCCAGGGCGGCGGCTGGTGCGAACCGGCGTGCGGGCAGGGGGCTACGCATGGGGGCTCCTCGAGCAGGGTGGGGGGATACGCGCCCGAGAACGGCGCGGTCACCCTAGGGCGGCTTTCCCGTCCCTGTCGGCGATTTCGCCCGATCGTGTGCGGTCGGCTGCAATTCCTAGGACCGTACGGCGGCCCGGAACTCCTTCATCCGCGCGACGTAGGAGCGCACCCGGCGGGCCGGCACGGGCCGCGGCCAGTCGTCGGCCCGGAACCATGCGTCGGAGCCGCCGTCGACGAAGACCACGCTGCCGCACAGGAAGTCGGCGGCGTCGGAGAGCATGAAGACGACCCAGGCCGCGAGCTGCCCGGCGTCGCCGAACCCGCCGACGGGCACCGGGAACGCCCGGATCCGCTTCGCCTCGGCGGGCGTGGCGAGCTGCTGCTCCAGCAGCGGGGTCAGGATCGCGCCGGGGGCCAGCGCGTTGAGGCGGATGCCGGCGCCGGCCCACTCGCGGGTGACCGCCTGGCGTCGTACCCACCGGCTGACGGCGATCTTGCTGGCGGCGTAGGCGAAGGTCGGGGCCGCCTTCCCCAGCAGCCGCAGGGTGCCGACGGCCTTCTCGACGTCGCCGTCCAGCAGAGCCCGGACGACGCGGCCCGGCACCATCGGCACGGTGGTCGTCGAGTTGCTCGAGAAGACCACCACCTTGGCCCGGTCGGCCGCGGCCAGGGCGGGCCGCCAGGCCTCCAGCAGCTCCACGACGCCCAGGACGTTGACCTCGGCGATCAGGCGCGCGCGGTCGCGGCCGGGTGCGGGTCCGAGGCCGGCCGCGAGCACCGCTCCGTCGAGGACGCCACCGGCCTGCTCGAGGACCGCGGAGGCGGCCGCGCGACGGCCGGCCGGGGTGGAGAGGTCGGCGGTGACGTCGGCCTGCTTGACGTCGACGCCGATGACGCGATGGCCGTCGGCGAGGAGCCGCTCGACGACGGCGGCGCCCATGCCGGAGGCGGACCCGGTGACTGCGTAGGTACCCACGCCGCGATCCTAGAACAGGTTCTAGTCCCGTCGGCCGCCGGCAAGGGGCCGCGCTCGGTCGTCGCGGGCCAGCCGTGCGGTCCACGCGTCCCGGCGCTCGCCGCGGTGCGGCAGCAGGCGCGGGACGGTCGGGCCGAACGTGAAGCCCAGGCTCCACGCGGTGCGCCGCGAGGCCCAGTTGCCGACGAACGCGCGCCAGGTCACCACCTCGATGCCCTGCTCGTCGAACGCCCAGTCCAGGAGCAGGCCCAGCGCGCGTCGCATCACGCCGTCGCCGCGGGCGTCCGGGTGCAGGCCGAAGCCCAGCTCCGCCTCGCCGTCCCCGCTCAGCCGTAGGTCGATCGAGCCGGCGAAGCGGCCGGCCCGCTCGATCGCGAAGGCGTACGTCGTCCCGGAGGTCCACCCGTCGGGGACGACCCGGCCGATCCAGTCCTCGGCGTCGGCACGGGCGTACGGCACGGGCACCGTGGTCCACGCCTGCGACGCGGGGTCGACGCACTGCTCGACGATCCGCTCGACGTCCCCGGCCTCGTGGGCGCGCAGCGCGACGTCGCCGTCGCTCAGGCGGGGGACGTCGTCGGGGAAGCGCATGGTCGCAGTCTGGTCGAGCCGTGCGGGCGCGGGCGAGCGGATATCGCGCGCCGCCGCACGGGTCAGGGGGCGGCGACCGGCCCCGCGGCCCGCTCCGCACGCTCGCGGGTGACCTCCGCCCAGGGGCTCCACAGGAACCACCGGGGGAGTGCGCGAACCAGCCGTGGCGGCCCGGCGACCTCGATCCGGCCCGCGTCGACGGCCTCCCGCCACGAGCAGTAGCCCTGGAAGACGTCGGCCAGCGACGGGGTCGAGCCGGTCACCTCCAGGTCGGTCTCGAAGCCCGGGTGCTGCAGGCACACCGACACCTCGGCCGGTGTCATCACCAGCCAGATCGAGACCGGGTCCGGCGCGGTGTGGCGGAACTCCACGACCGTGCGCCCGGGCGGCAGCCGACCGTGGTCGACGCGCCGGTGCATCCACCACATCAGCGTCGTCGGCGCGACGTCGTGCGGCCGCAGCTCGTCGAAGAGCCACTCGATCGCCCAGCGCCCCAGGCTGTCGATGACCCGCTCGAGGTCGCGGCCGGACGGGGTGAGGTGGTACTCGCTGCCGCGACCGGTCGGCGCCGGCCAGGTCTCCAGCACGCCGCGCTTCTCCAGGTGCCGCAGCCGCTGGACGAGCAGCGAGCGCGAGATGCCCGGCAGGGCGCGGGCGATGTCGTTGAACCGGGTGTTCCCGAGCACGAGCTCCCGGATGATCAGCGGCGTCCAGCGGTCCGCCACCACCTCGGCCGCCATCGAGACGGGACAGTAGTTGCCGTAGTCGGGCATGCGGCCATCGTCCTCCCCGCGGCCGGTGCCCGCCAGAGGAACGACGGATCCGATGGCGGTCCGACGGCGGTCCGTGGGCGAGGTCCGGATCGAGGACCGGCGGGGTCACAATTGTGGACTGGTTGCGCGGTCCGGGCGGGCGGACATTGGTCCCATGACCACCACGACAGTGCCGATCGGTGAGGCGGCCACGAACCTCACCCCCGCCGCCCGGGCCGCCGAGATCGGCCCGCGCATCGCTGCCCACGCCTCCCGCCACGACGCCGAGGGCAGCTTCGTGACCGAGGCGTACGACGAGCTGCGGGCCGCCGGTCTGCTCCGGGCCGCCGTCCCCGTCGAGCTCGGCGGCGACGGCGCGACGATCTCCGAGCTGGCCGCGCTGCAGCGCGAGCTCGCCCACCACTGCGGCTCCACGGCCCTCGCGAGCTCGATGCACCAGCACGTGGTCGCGTTTACCGCCTGGCGGTACCGCCGCGGCCTGCCGGGCGCCGAGGCCACCCTGCGCCGGGTCGCGGACGAGCAGATCCTGCTCGTCTCCACCGGTGGTGGCGACTACACCCACCCGCACGGCGACGCGGTCCGCGTGGACGGCGGCTACCGGGTGACCGGCCGCAAGCGCTTCGCCAGCCAGTCCGTCGAGGGCACCGTGATGTCGACGATGTTCTGCTTCGACGACCCCGAGCAGGGCCGCCGGGTCCTCAACATGGCGGTCCCGTTCGCCAGCGAGGGCGTCACCGTCGCCGACAACTGGGACACCCTGGGCATGCGCGGCACCGCCAGCAACGACATCGACCTGGTCGACGTGTTCGTCCCCGAGGAGAAGGTCCTCGCGAACCGGCCCTGGGGCGTGCTCGACCCGCCCCTGCAGGTGATCTCCAGCATCGCCTTCCCGATCATCACCGGCGCCTACCTCGGCGTCGCCGAGGCCGCGTACGACGCCGCGCTGGCCGCGGCCCGCCACCGCCCCGACGACCCCACCACCCAGCGGCAGCTCGGCGTGATGCGCTCGCGGCTGCGGGTCGCCGGCTGGGCGCTCGACGGCGCGCTCGCCCTCGTCGGCGACGACCCGGCGCCGTCGTACGACAACGTGCTGGCGGTGATGGCCGCCAAGGCCGAGGTCGCCGCCGCCGGCATCGAGGTGTGCGACATCGCGATGGAGGTCGCCGGCGGGCCCGCCTTCTTCAAGGGCTCCGTGGTCGAGCGGTGCTACCGCGACGTCCGGGCCGCGAAGTTCCACCCGTTCACGCCCGAGGACACCCTCCTCGCGATCGGCCGGCACGCCCTCGACCGCTGACCCCGGGGCTTGACCAACACGTCGGTCGTGACGAGTGTGTGCTGGGTGAGTGACCCCCACCGTGGTGCAGCGCAGACCAGCCGGCGCCGACTCCTCCGTCTGCCCACGCGGGGGCCGGCGGACGTCGACGTCACCGTCGAGCGCGTCATCGCGGCCCCGCGGGAGGAGGTCGCCGGGTTCGCCGGCGACCCCACCCGGGCGCCGGAGTGGTACGCCAACATCCGCTCCGTCGAGTGGCGGACCGAGCCCCCGGTCGCGGTCGGCAGCAGGATGGACTTCGTCGCTCACTTCCTCGGCCGCCGGCTGGCCTACACCTACGAGGTGACCGAGCTGGTGCCGGGGGAGCGCCTCGTCATGCGTACGGCGGACGGCCCGTTCCCGATGCAGACGACCTACACGTGGGCGGACGCGGCGGGCGGCACCCGGATGACGCTGACCAACACCGGCCGGCCCTCGGGCTTCGCGGGGGTCACGGCGCCGCTGATGAGCGCCGCGATGCGCCGGGCGACCACCAAGGACCTCGAGCGGCTCGCCGGCCTCCTCGAGCCGGGCGTTCGCTGACGGCAGCACCCGACTCCGGTCGCCCGCGGGTGACGTGCGCTACTCTGGACCCACCACCGGACGCCGTCGTCGACGACGGACACCCGGTGATGTTCACCGGAGCGGCGCACTCCCGCAGCAGCGCGATTGCCGCCGTCGAACCCGGCGGAGACATCCGCACCTGGAAGGACACCTGTGGGTCGAGGAGGCCAGCGGGGGGCGACGCAGCAGCGTCGGAACCCCCAGGCGGCGCGATCGCGTCGCAACGAGGAGGGCATCATCCCGCAGCTCGCGCGGGCGGTGCGCGAGGTCGAGGCGGCGGTCGCACGGCGCTCCGCGATGCCCGAGGTGCGCGCCAAGTTCCAGGTCGTCGCGCTGCTCGCCCGCGAGGAGCGGGCCCGCGTGAAGGCCGACCCCGGACTCTCCGACAGCCGGCGCGGCGAGGAGCTCAAGCGCCTCGACGGCATCGCGACCATCCTCGCCCAGACCGCGGCGCGCGACAGCACCCTGTTCACACTGCTCGACGAGAACGCCGAGATGTCGGAGTCGGCCAAGGCGATGCGCCGCGAGCTGCTCCGCAAGGCCGGCGTCGACGCGCCCGAGCCGGAGCCCGAGCCGGTGGCCGAGGACCCCGAGGTGCTCGCCCTGCTCGAGAAGCGCGTCATCCCGCTGTCGGTCCAGGCCCGCCAGCTCGCCAACCCCTTCCTGGCGCCCGACTTCGAGCATGCCCGCGCGAAGGTCCGGCCGCGCCGCCTCGCCGGGTGGGAGCTGCTCGAGCCGCTGTTCCGCTCCTTCGAGCGCGCGGCCCCCGACGCGCCGGCCTGCATGCCGCTGCCGGACGCCGACCAGCTGACCGCGCTCACCGGGCGGCACGCGCCGGCCGGACGTGAGCTGATGGCGCACCAGGCGCAGCTGATCGCCTCGGCCGCCGCCGGTCACCGCACCTACCTGCTGGCCGACGAGCCGGGCCTCGGCAAGACCGCCCAGGCCCTGCTGGCGGCCGAGGCCGCGGGTGCGTTCCCGCTGCTGGCCGTCGTACCCAACGTCGTCAAGACCAACTGGGCCCGCGAGGTCGAGCTGTGGACCCCGCACCGCACGACCACCGTGCTGCACGGCGACGGCGCGGACGCGGACGGCTTCGCGGACGTGTTCGTCGTCAACTACGAGATCCTCGACCGGCACGTCGGCTGGCTCGGCACCCACGGCTTCCGCGGGATGATCGTCGACGAGGCGCACTACATCAAGAACAAGTCGTCCCAGCGCTCGCAGAACGTCCTGGAGATCTCCAACCGGATCCGGGCGCGCGTCGCGCGGCCGCTGATGATGGCGCTGACCGGCACCCCGCTGATCAACGACATCGAGGACTTCCGCGCGATCTGGCAGTTCCTGGGCTGGATCGACGACGTCGTCCCGCAGGGCGACCTGATGGAGGCGCTGGAGGAGACCGGCCTGACGCCGGCCGACCCCGGCTTCTATCCCGCCGCCCGTCGCGCCGTGATCGAGGAGGGCATCGTCCGGCGCCGCAAGATCGACGTCGCCGCCGACATCCCGGCCCGCCGCGTCGCCGACATGCCGGTCGAGCTCGAGGGCGAGGCCGGACGCTCGATCCGCAAGGCCGAGCAGGAGCTGGCCCGCCGCATGGTGGCGCGGTACGACGCCGCGCTCTCCACCCGTCGCAGCGGCGCCGTCGTCGAGGGCATCGACCACCGGCTCGTGCGCCAGGTCGCCGGCTGGGAGCGTGAGGACACCTCGACCAAGACCGGCGAGAACGTCTTCGAGATGATGCGCCGGATCGGCCAGGCCAAGGCCGGCCTCGCCGCGGACTACACCGCACAGTTGGCCCGCAACGTCGGGAAGGTCGTCTTCTTCGCCAAGCACATCGATGTGATGGACCAGGCCGAGAAGACCTTCGCCGAGCGCGGCATCCGCTACAGCTCGGTGCGCGGCGACCAGACGTCGTCCGCGCGGCAGAAGGCGATCGACGCGTTCGTCAACGACCCCGACGTGCAGATCGCGGTCTGCTCACTCACCGCCGCCGGCGTCGGCCTCAACCTGCAGGTCGCGTCCAACCTGGTGCTCGCCGAGCTGTCGTGGACCGACGCCGAGCAGACCCAGGCCATCGACCGGGTGCACCGGATCGGGCAGGCCGAGCCGGTCACCGCCTGGCGCGTCATCGCCACGCAGACCCTCGACATCCGGATCGCGGAGCTGATCGACAAGAAGGCCGGGCTCGCCGCCCGCGCCCTCGACGGGGCGGGCGAGGAGGTCGAGGGCGGCGCCATCGACCTGCAGACCGAGGCCCTGGTCGCGATGCTCACCGCGGCGCTGGAGGCCCGGGGCGACTGACCCGGCCAGCGATGTCACACTCCGGCGCGCCGACTCGTCCACCTGACATGGACATGCAGATCGCAGTGGCAGGCGGTACGGGACTGGTCGGTCGGCTCGTCGTGGAGGAGGTACGGCGCACCGGCGCGACGCCGGTCGTCCTCGCCCGCTCCGCCGGCGTCGACCTGACGACCGGAGCGGGCCTCGACGCGGCGCTGGCCGGCGCCGACACGGTGGTCGACGCGGTGATCGACGTGAGCAACGTCGAGACCATGAGCGGCACGGTGTCGGTCGGCTTCTTCGAGGCCGCGACGACGCACCTGCTCGACGCGGGCCGGCGCGCCGGGGTCCGCCACCACGTCGCCCTCTCCATCGTGGGCTGTGACCGGGTCGACCTGCCCTACTACCTCGGCAAGCGCCGGCAGGAGGAGCTGGTCGCGGCGGGCCCGGTGCCGTGGACGGTGCTGCGCGCGACCCAGTTCCACGAGTTCGCCGGCCAGCTGGTCGACCGCAGCCCGGGACCGCTGGCCCTGGCGCCCCGGATGCGCAGCCAGCCGGTCGCCGCGCGCGAGGTGGCGAGCGCCCTCGTCGCCGCCGCCGTCGACCGCCCCGCTGGGCTGCTGCCCGACCTGGCCGGTCCGCGCGAGGAGCGGCTGGACGTGCTCGTGCGGGCGGAGCTGCGCCGGCGTGGGCAGCGGCGGGTCGTCGTACCCCTCCCGCTGGCGGGGCGGACCGGTCGCCAGGTCGCCGCCGGCGGCCTGCTGCCGGGCGACGGCGCGACCCTCGGCACGCAGACCTTCGAGGAGTGGGCGGCCGGTGCCTGACCAGCGCGAGGAGGAGCTGGCGGCGGCGTACGACGCCCTCCGCCCGCGGATGGTCCGGGTCGCCTACGCCATCCTCGGCAGCCGGGTCGAGGCCGAGGACGTGGTCGCCGACTGCTGGCCGCGCCTCGTGGCCGCGGACGAGCGGGAGCGGGTGCGCGACCTCACCGGCTGGCTGACCGTCGCGGTGGCGCGGGCCGCGACCGACGTGCTGCGCTCCGCCCGGGTGCGCCGCGAGGAGTACGTCGGCCCGTGGCTGCCGGAGCCGTACGTCGACCCCTGGGTCGACGCCGCGCCCGACCCGGCCGACCGGGTCACCCTCGACGAGACGGTGGGCTACGCGCTGCTCGTCGTGCTCGAGTCGCTGTCGCCGGCGGAGCGCACCGCGTTCGTTCTGCACGACCTGTTCGGCCTGGGCTTCCCCGAGGTCGCGGCCGTCGTGGGCCGTACGCCGGCCGCCGTGCGCCAGCTCGCGTCCCGGGCGCGCGCGCACCTCGCCGGGCGGGCGCCGCGCTTCGAGGTGGACCGCTCGGCGCACGAGGCGGTCCTCGGCCGGTTCCTCGCGGCCGCCGCGGGCGGCGATCTCGACGCGCTCGTCGCCACCCTCGACCCGGACGTGGTCGTCACCTCCGACGGTGGCGGGATCGTCAGCGCCGCCCGGCGGCCGGTGCTCGGTGCGGACCGCGCGGCGCGCTTCCTGCTCGGCATCGTCGGCAGGTACGTCGACGGGCAGGCCGACGTCGACCTGCTGCTCGCCAACGGGCTGCCCGCGATCGGGGTGCGCCACGACGGCGTGCTCACGTCGCTGGTGGTCCTGACGGTGGCGGGCGAGCGGGTCGCCCGGGTCGACATCGTGCGCTCGCCCGAGAAGCTGGCCCGGGTGGACCGCTGAGACGGCGAGCGCGACCCGCAGCTCCCGGCCGGGGAGGTCTCGGTCACACCGCGACCGTAGGGCATCGGCCGCGGGCGGCCGCGACGTTGACAGCCGTCCGGTCAACTCCGTTGACTGGTTGACCATGACAACCACCACGACCGCTGGCGCGGCTCCCGACGTCGCCGACGGCCGGGCAGGATCGCCGCTGACCACCGTGGCCGTGCTGTGCCTCGGCGGCCTGGTGGCCGCGCTGACCCAGACGATGGTCATCCCGATCCAGGGCGAGCTCGGCCTGCTGCTGCGCACCAGCGAGGCGAACGCCTCGTGGGTGGTCACCGCGACCCTCGTGGCCGGCGCGGTCGCCATGCCGATCGCCGGCCGGCTCGCCGACCTCGTCGGCAAGCAGCGGGTGCTCGTGGCCAGCGCCCTGCTCCTCGTGCTCGGCTCGCTGGTGTGCGCGCTCAGCAGCGCGCTCGCGCCGATGCTCGCCGGGCGCCTGCTCCAGGGTTCCGCGATGGGCTTCGTCCCCGTCGGCATCGCGCTGATGCGCGAGGTCACCCCGCCGCGTCTGACCGCGACGGGCATGGCCGCGATGAGTGCCACCCTCGGCGTCGGCGGCGCCATCGGGCTGCCGCTGTCGGCGTGGATCGTGCAGGACTTCAGCTGGCACACCCTGTTCTGGCTCTGCACCGCCCTCGCCGTGCTGGTCACGGTCGCGGTCATCCTGCTGGTGCCGCACGTCAGCGACGCCGTGCCGGGGCGGTTCGACGTCGTCGGCGCGCTCGGGCTCGCCCTCGGCCTGGCCGCACTGCTCGTCGCGGTGTCGAAGGGCAACGAGTGGGGCTGGGGCCACGGCCGCACGGTCGGGCTGCTCGTGGCCGGTGTCGTCGTGCTGCTCGCGTGGGCCGCCTACGAGCTGCGCGTCGCGGACCCCCTGTGCGACCTGCGGGTCACCGCCCGCCGGCCGGTGCTGCTCACCAACCTCGCCGCCATCGCGATCGGCTTCGGGATGATGGCCCAGGCGATCGTCGTACCCCGCCTCCTGCAGTCGCCGGAGGCCACCGGGTACGGCCTGGGCCAGTCCCTGCTCGGGACCGGCCTCTGGATGGCACCCGGCGGGCTGGTGATGATGGCGTTCTCGCCGGTGTCCGGCCGACTGATCCGGCTGCTCGGTGCCCGCAGCACGCTGATGATCGGTGCGACCGTGCTCGGTCTCGGCTACGTCGTCGCGATCTTCCTGACCGACGCGCCCTGGCAGCTCCTCGTCTCCAACTGCATCAGCTCGGCCGGCATCGGCATCGGGTACGCCGCCATGCCCACCCTCATCCTCGAGTCGGTCCCGCCGGGTGAGGCAGGGTCCGGGGTCGGCATCAACGGGCTGATGCGCTCCATCGGCACCAGCGTGGCCGCGGCCGTGATGGCGGCGGTCCTGACCGCCTCCACCATCGACCTGGCCGGCCACGCGGTGCCCACCGAGACCGCGTTCCGGATCTGCTTCGTCGTCGGCGCGGCGGCCGCCTTCGCCGGCGTCGCGCTGGCGGCCCTGGTGCCCGCGCGACGTCGTACGACGACGGGCTGACCCGCCCGCCGAGCCGCCGTCCTCAGCCCGGAACCAGCCCGGTCCTCGGCCCGGTCCTGGGCCCGGTCATCAGCCCCGTTATCAGATCCGTCACGCGGCCGCGACGAGGATCGACAGGTGACGGAACCTCGGCGCCCCGCCGTCGTTGGTCAGGGTGCACGACTCACGCCGCCCATCGGCGACGAGCTCGGCGGGTTGCGGTGACTGGGGGGTTCCGCGACCTGGGGCGGCACCGGACCACAGACCGGGGCCGCCCCTTCGGGTTTTCGCGCCGCTCCCGACCGGCCCACGGGGCGCTCCCGGGACGTTCACTGCGGTTGCGCAAGGATGTGGTCGTGTCCGGCCCGCTGATCCCCACCGACCCCAGCGCCGACGCGATCCGCCGGAGCGCGCTGCGCCGGATGCGGACCGTGGCGGTCTCGCTGCTTCTCCTCGCGGCCGCGGTCTTCGCCGCGACCCTCGGCCGGGACGGGGTGTGGGGGTTCGTCAACGCCGGTGCCGAGGCCTCGATGGTCGGCGCGATCGCGGACTGGTTCGCCGTGACGGCGCTGTTCAAGCACCCGCTCGGGCTGCCCATCCCGCACACGGCGCTGGTCCCGAAGCGCAAGGACGACCTCGGCAAGGGCCTCGAGCAGTTCGTCGGGGAGAACTTCCTGCAGGAGGACATCATCCGCGAGCGCGTGCTCGGGGTGCAGATCGCGCAGCGGGTCGGCGACTGGCTCGCCGAGCCTGCCCACGCGGACCGCGTCGTCACCGAGTTCTCGGAGATCGCCGCCGTCGCACTGGCGAAGGTCCGCGACGACCACATCGAGGCCCTCGTCAACGAGGCGCTGGTGCCCCGCTTCCGCGAGGAGCCGATCGCACCGCTGCTCGGGGGGCTCCTGGCCGAGGCGCTGGAGGACAACCTCCACCACGGCGTGGTCGACCTGATGCTCGAGGAGATGCACGACTGGCTGGTCAGCAACCCCGACACGGTGCACGAGGTGCTGGGGGAGCGGGCGCCGTGGTGGGCGCCCGAGAGCGTCAACACCTATGTCATCAACCGCGCGCACCTGGAGATGGTGCGCTGGATGGCCGAGATCCGCGACACCCCCGGCCACCGCGCCCGCCGGGCGCTCGACTCCATGCTCACCCGGCTCTCGGTGGACCTCCTCGAGAACCCCGCCACCCAGGACCGGGCCGAGCGGCTCAAGGACCGCGTCCTGGACCACCCGGCCGTGATCGGGACCGCGATCACGCTCTGGAAGGCGCTGCGCAAGGCGTTGCTGTCCTCGCTCGACGACCCGCAGGGCGCCGTACGACGCCGGCTGCTCGTCGAGGTCGATGCGGCCTCCGCGCGGCTGCGCTCCGACGCGGCCCTGCGCGAGCGGCTCGACCGGATGGCGGCCGACGCCGCGGTCTTCGCCGTGGACCGCTACGGCACCGAGCTGACCGCGGTGATCACGCACACCATCGAACGGTGGGACGGCAAGGAGGCCGCGCAGCGCATCGAGCTGCACGTCGGCCGCGACCTGCAGTTCATCCGGATCAACGGCACGATCGTCGGCGGCCTGGTGGGCCTGTTGATCCACGCGATCGCGGTGGTGCTTCACTGATGGCCATGTTCGGCCGCAAGCGCAACCAGTCGGGGGAGTCGGGGCTGTCGGGGCAGTCGGGGCACGAGGGCCCGGTGCCCGTGGACGTCGCGATCCGCGACGAGTCGATCCGGCTGGGGCAGTTCCTCAAGCTCGCCAACCTGGTCGAGTCCGGGGCCGACGCGAAGCCGGTGATCGCCGACGGGCTGGTGGAGGTCAACGGCGAGGTCGAGACGCGCCGCGGGCGCCAGCTGCGCGTGGGCGACGTCGTGGTGCTGCAGGGGCAGGCCGCCCGGGTCGCCGACGACGACGCTCCGGACGACCTGCCCTGGTAGGCCCGTCGGGGCCAGGTGCGGCGAGGGTCAGCGGACGGCGAGCAGGTCGACCACGAAGATCAGCGTCTCGCCCGGCTTGATCACGCCGCCGGCGCCGCGGTCGCCGTACCCCAGGTGCGGCGGGATGACGAGCTGGCGGCGGCCGCCGACCTTCATCCCCTGGACGCCGGTGTCCCAGCCCTGGATGACCTGGCCGATGCCGAGGCGGAAGTCGAGCGGGGCACCCCGGTTGTAGGACGCGTCGAACTCCTCGCCCGTGGAGTGCGCGACGCCGACGTAGTGCACCGACACGGTGCTGCCGGAGGTGGCCTCTGCGCCGTCGCCGACGGTGATGTCGGTGATGACGAGATCGGTGGGCGGGGTGGGGTCGACGAAGTCGACCTCGGGCTTCTGGCTCATCCCCTCACCCTACGGGCGCCGTCCGCCCGCCGGCGCCCGGATCCCGGATGTGAGAGGGCTCATCGGTCCCAGGTCGTCCGTTGCTCTGCGGATCCGGGGCCGTCGGGTTAGGCTGCCCTGCAGCGTCCCCACGGTGGTGGGAGTGGGGCACAGGGACGTCTCGGGGGGTTCGATCGGTGCAGGTCAGCGCGACAGGCGCCGAGACGTGGTCCTCCCCGGACAGCGCCAGCCGACTCCACTACGCCGCCGGCACGCATCCTGGCCGGGTCCGCACGGTCAACGAGGACGCCTCCCTCGTCGCCCCGCCGGTCTTCCTCGTCGCGGACGGCATGGGCGGCTACGCCCGCGGTGACGCAGCCAGCCGGCTGGTCGTGGAGTCCTTCGAGCCGCTCGCCGCGATGCGCGCGGTCCAGCCCGACGACGTCGAGGCCGCCATCTGCGAGGCCCAGCGCCGGGTCGCCGCCCTCGCCGCCGAGCTCTCCTCCGCCCCCGGGTCCACCCTGGTCGTGGCCGCCTACGTCCTCGAGGACGGCCGCGGCTACTGGCTGCTGGCCAACATCGGCGACTCGCGCGTCTACTCCCTCGTCGACGGGGTCCTCGAGCAGATCTCGAAGGACCACTCGGTCGTGCAGGAGATGATCGACGCCGGCCAGATCACCCGCGACGAGGCGCTGGGGCACCCGGAGCGCCACGTCATCACCCGCGCGATCGGCGCCCTCACCGAGTCCCAGGCCGACTTCGCCCTCGTGCCGGCCGAGCCCGGGTCGCGGCTGCTGCTGTGCTCCGACGGGCTCACCTCGGAGATCTCGGACACCGCGATCCAGCACATCCTGTCCGAGCGGACGGCCCCCGACCGAACGGTGATGACGCTCCTCGACGCCGCCGTCTCCGCCGGCGGTCACGACAACGTGACCGTGGTCGTCATCGACGTCGACGGCCATCTGCACGGCCAGCCGCACGGCCAGCCCCACGGCCATCCGCAGGGCCATCGCCGTGGCGAGGACACCGTGCCGAAGCCGGGAGCGGGCCGATGAGCGCGAGCTACCTGCCGGGCGACCTGGCGACCCGTGTGGGCGAGGACGGCGTCGTGGTCGCGCCGGGCGACCGGCTGGCGGAGGTCGCCGCGCTCGGGGAGCGCGACCTCGACGCGCGCACCGTCGCCGACGTCCTCTCCCGCGGCATCGCGACCGACCTCCCCGACTTCGCCGCCGTGCTCCGCGTCGGGGACGAGGTCCGGGTCGCCGTCCGCGGTGCCTTCGTCGTGCGCGTGGACGGCTTCGCGGTCGACGGCACTGCCACCGCCACCTGGGCCGAGGCGTCGGCCGCGCTCGCCGACGACGCCGTCGTCGAGGTCCTCCCGGCCGGTACGACGCCGACGGGCCCCGCGCTGCCGCTGACCGGTGGCGTGGTCCGCAGCGGCGGCGTCACCTGGCGCCCGGGAGCCCGGACGGCGCCCGTCCCGCCGGCTGCACCGGCACCGGCACCGGCCGCGCCGGTCGACGAGTACACCGTCGTACGACGCTCCCCGGCCTCGGCGGCGGCGCCGCCCGCGCCCGCGTCCCCGACGCCGCCCCTGCCTCCTGCGCCGCCCCTCCCGCCCCCGCCGCCCAGTGTGCCCGTCCCACCGACCCCACCCGCCCCCGCTCCTTTGCCCGACCCGTCGTCCGACCCGTCGGTCGAGCACGACGGCCGCACCATCACCCCGGCCCAGCTGCAGGCGCTGCGCGCCGGCCAGGCCCCGGTGGCAGCCCCGCCCGCCCCGCCCGCCCCGCCCGCCCCGCCCACCCCGCCCACACCGGCCCCGCCGCCGGTCGGGATCCAGCCGCTGCGTCCGCTGGTCGCGCTCCAGCTCTCCTCAGGGCGCGTGGTCCAGGTCCGCCGGCGCGTGCTGATCGGCCGCAGCCCGCGCGTGCAGCAGGTCGGTGGCAGCGCGAACCTGCCGGCGCTGGTCACCGTCGACGACCCCTACGTCTCCAGCACCCACCTCGAGGTCGCCTTCGACGGCGTCCGGGTCACCGTCATCGACACCTCCACGAACGGCACGCTGCTCGCGCACCAGGGCCGGGCGCCCTTCCCGCTCGACCACGGCGTGCCCACGGAGATCGCGGTCGGTGACGTCCTCACCCTGTCGAAGGGACTGACCGCGACGGTCGTCCCCGCCCCGGACCAGGTCTGACATGACGAAGAACGCTCCCCACATCCCCGGATTCACCTTCGTCGACCTCGTCGGCGAGGGCGGCTTCGCCGACGTGTTCCGCTACCAGCAGGAGCTGCCGGCCCGGCAGGTCGCGATCAAGGTGCTGCGCAGCGGCAACGACCGGGCGGCGATCGAGCTGTTCCGGGCGGAGGCCAACGTGATGGCCCAGCTGTCCAACCACCCCTCCATCGTGCCGATCTACCAGGCCGGCGTCAGCGCGGACGGGCGGGCCTTCCTGGTCATGGAGTTCTGCCCGCCGCCGCACGTGGCGCAGCGCTACCGGACCCAGCCGCTGGGGGTCGGCGAGGTGCTCGACATCGGCGTGAAGATCGCCAGCGCCGTCGAGACCGCCCATCGGGCCGGGATCCTGCACCGCGACATCAAGCCGCACAACATCCTGACCAGCACCTTCGGCGTACCGCTGCTCACCGACTTCGGCATTGCCTCGGTGGTGGGGGAGTCGGGTGCCGCCGGCCAGGGCCTGTCGATCCCGTGGTCGCCGCCGGAGACCCTCCTCGCCGACAGCCATGACGTCCGCAGCGACGTCTACTCGCTCGCGGCGACCCTCTACTCGCTGCTGATCGGCCACCCGCCGTACGAGCGCCGCGACGCGCCCAACGACAACGCCAGCCTGATGCGGCGCATCGAGCGCGGCCAGCTCACCCCGCTGCGGCGCCCGGACGTCCCGGCGTCGCTGGCCGACGTGCTGCGCCGCGCGATGTCGGTCGAGATCGCCAAGCGCCCCGTGTCGGCGATGGTCCTGGGCCGCCAGCTGCAGGACGTGCAGATCGAGCTGCGCCAGTCGCCGACCCGGCTCGAGGTGATGGACGCGTCACCGTCGGCGCTCGTCCAGGAGCACCCCAACGACGCCCGGACGCTGATCCGTCCGGTCTCGGTGATCATCCCGGCAGCGGTCAACGACCGGCCCTCGCCGCACCAGCCGGCCGTCGACGAGCAGACCCGGGTGCCCGGTGCCGCGCCGCACACCGGCGGCAGCACGCCGGGTCCGCGCACGGGCCCGCGCCGGACCGAGGAGAAGCGGCTCGGCCTCGGCGGCCGGATCCTCGCCGGCGTCATCGCCGCGGTCGTGATCGGCGGCGTGGGCTGGGCGCTGCTCGCCGGCAGCGCGGACGAGGGCGACCCGACCACCGGACCCCCGCGGGGCGAGGGCCCGGCCGACCCCGTGGAGCCGATCGACGTGCCCGACGCACCGGCCGTCACGAAGTCGGGGAAGGGCACCCGCTGGACCTTCACCTGGACCGTGGACGAGCCGCGCGACGGCGACACGTTCAAGGTCCTGCTCACCGGGGACGGCATCGACGAGACCGCGCCCGAGTACACCGACGCGACGAGCAGGTCCGTGAGCGTCGAGCCCGGCGACATCGTGTGCGTCGAGGTGTCGGTGTCCCGGGTGGGCTCGCCGCCGTCGCCGCTGTCCGACCAGGTCTGCGTGGCGGGCCGATGAGCAGCCGGACGCGGGGCTCGTGGCGTCGTACGGCGTCGGCGACCGTGCTGACGTTGGTGCTCGGCACGCTCGTCGTGCTCGCCTACCGCTACGACGGCAAGCCGTTCACCGAGGTCGAGCTCAACGACGGCAGCGTGTGGGTGACCAACCGCAGCGAGGGCCTCGTCGCCCGCCTCAATCCGCAGAT
The DNA here is from genome assembly GCA_035554935.1 of Nocardioides sp. Classification (GTDB taxonomy): domain Bacteria; phylum Actinomycetota; class Actinomycetes; order Propionibacteriales; family Nocardioidaceae; genus Nocardioides. Next base: position 26,177 of record DATMHM010000101.1, read on the forward strand.
CCAGGAGCTGGACCTCGGGGTCGACGCCGTGAGCGCCGACTTCGACATCTTCCAGCAGGAGACCAGCCTCTACGTCGACGACACCGCCTCCGACCGGTCGGTGAAGTCGATCGACATCGTCCAGGCGGCGCTGCAGGAGCCGACCGCGCTGCCGACCCGCGCCGTGGTGGCCTTCGGCGGTGGCACCTTCGCCGTCGTCGACAGCCAGAGCGGCAAGGCGTGGGTGCAGCCGGCGAGCTCGTTCGCGACGTTCGAGGCCAAGGACGTGGAGCCGGCGGTCACCGGAGCGGTCACCGCCGCCGTCGGCACGGACGGCCGCGCCTACGTGCTCGGCCGCGACGGCCGGGTGACGCCGTTCGCCCTCGACGGGGGCGCTCCGGTCGCGGAGGACGCCGTCCGGCTGGGCGAGAACGTCGGCAGCGACCCGGCGATGCTGGCGCTGACGGTGGTCGGGGACACGCCCGTCCTGTTCAACCGGGCATCGTTCGAGCTGACCCAGCCCGGTGCCGAGCCGGTCGTCGTGGAGACCGCGGACTCGACGTCCGTCGAGCTGCAGCAGCCGTCGGCCGAGAACGGCGAGGTCTACGTGGCCACGCACGACGGCCTGTTCTCGGTGCCCGTCGGTGGCGGCGACCTCGCCGAGGTCGGCCGCGGCGACGTCGCCGGCAACCCGGCCGCCCCGGTCTACCTCCCGTCTGCGGGCTGCGTCTACGCCGCCTGGGCGGACCCGGACTCGCCGAACAACTACCTGCGCGACTGCGACGACGAGCAGTACGACGACACCGAGCCGATCACCACCATGAGTGACCAGGCCCAGCTGCAGTTCCGGGTGAACCGGGACGTCGTGGTGCTCAACGACACCGAGACCGGCGACGCGTGGCTGGTCCAGGATCCCGCCAAGGCGAAGGTCAGCAACTGGCCGTCGGTCGACCCGGAGAACGAGAACCGCTCGAAGCTCAAGGAGACCACCGACGAGATCCCGGATCAGGAGAACCGCCCGCCCGAGCCGCAGGACGACCAGCTCGGAGCGCGTCCGGGACGGTCGACGGTGCTGCCGGTGGTGGCCCTGAACGACCACGACCCCGACGGCGACATCATCAGCATCGAGCGCACCCAGCACGTCGGCGGGCTCGAGCTCGAGGTCAAGATCGTCGGCGGCGGCACCCAGCTGCAGGTCACCGTGCCCGCCGACGCCGAGGGCCAGTCGGTGTTCAAGTACTTCGTCAGCGACGGCCGCGTGAACGACGAGCGGTCGGCCCAGGTCACCCTGCAGGTCCGCAAACCCGACCAGCACGACCGGCCGAGGCTGATGGACGACCGCAAGCCGCGGCTGGCGGTCGCCAGCGGCGCGACGGCCAGCTACTACCTGCTCGCGGACTACTACGACCTCGACGGCGACGACATCAGCCTCGTCGAGGCCACCGCCCGCGGCGGCGACGTCGAGTTCCGTCCCGACGGGACGATCACGTTCTCCGACACCGGGGCCGGGTCGAAGGTCAGCTCGATCGAGTACGTCATCGAGGACGGCTTCGACCAGGTCAGCGGCAAGCTCCCGGTGGACGTGCTCGGCAAGTCGGCACCGCCGGCCCTGGTCCCCGACCTGTCCTCCGGCGTCGCCAACACCAGGCTCGTCGTGCAGCCGCTGACCAACGACCGCAACCCCGAGGGACGCGACCTGACGCTCAAGAGCGTGCGGGTGCTCGGCGACGACCGGGGCACGCAGGTGTCCAAGGACCTCGAGTCCGGCACCTTCACATTCCTCGCCACGCGGGCGAAGAGCTACTACCTCGAATACAGCGCCTACAACTCCTCGGCCACCGAGACGTCCTTCATCCGGCTCGACATCGAGTCACCGCCCAAGGACAACCGCCCGCCCGTGGCGGTGCGCGACAAGGCTGTGGTCACGCCCGGTGGTACGGCCCAGGTCGACCTGCTCCTCAACGACCTCGACCCCGACGGCGACGTGCTCGTCGTCAAGCGGATCGGCCGCGCGTCGATCCCCGGCGTGAAGGTCTCCGTGGTCGACAAGCGGCTCGCCGTGGTCAGCTCCGCCACCGACATCGTCGGCCAGGCCACCGTCGACTACGTCGTCTCCGACGGCCGCAGCTCCGTCCACGGCCAGCTGGTCGTGTCGCAGCGGCAGTCCAGCCGCGCCAACCGCCACCCGGTCGCCAACAAGGACCAGGTGACGGTGCGCGCCGGCTCGGTGACCACGGTGCCGGTGCTCGACAACGACTCCGACCCGGACGGCGCGAAGCCCCGGCTGTTCCAGGACGACCTGCAGAACCCCCAGGACCTCGACGTGTGGGTCGCCGGCGACAGCCTGCGCCTGCGCGCCCCGGAGGAGGCCGGGACCCACTCAGTGATCTACGGCGTGCGCGACGCCGAGGGCCTGCCCGCCACGGCCGAGGTCAGCATCTTCGTCGTCCCCGACAGCGAGAAGAACAACCAGAGCCCGCTCCCGCAGCCGATCATCGACCGGGTGATCAGCGGCCGGCCGAAGGTGATCTCCGTCGACCTCGTCGGCGCCGACCCGGACGGCGACTCCGTCGCGTTCCGCAGCATCCTGACCGCCCCGTCCCTCGGCCGGGTGCTGGACACCGGCGTCGACTGGCTGCGGTACGAGGCGTTCGACGGGAAGGTGGGCACCGACTTCTTCCAGGTCCTGGTGCAGGACAAGTACGGCGCCACCGGCGTCGCCGAGGTCCGCGTCGGCGTGGTGCCCCCCGAGGAGGAGAACCAGCCCCCGGTGGCCCTCGACGACAGCGTCCTGGTCCAGCCCAACCGCACTGTCTCCTACAACGTGCTCACCAACGACGTCGACCCCGACGACGACCCGCTGCGCATCGAGGAGCTCAACAGCACGACCGGCGACGCGAGCCACGGGAACGGCTTCGTCGAGGTGCCCGTCGGCGACGCGCCCGACGCCGGCGCCGCTCCGTCCAGCGTCGGCTACACGATCGTCGACGCTGCGGGTGCCCGGGACAACGCGGTGCTGAAGGTCTCGACGAGCAAGGACGCCCCGTTCTACGCGCCGGTGGCCCGGGACGACGTCGCCGAGCTCGGCGACATCATCGGCCGCGAGCCCGGCGACCGGATCGAGGTCGACGTGCTCGCCAACGACCTCGACTTCGACGGCGCCAAGGCCGACCTCGAGGTGACCGGCTGCGACGCCGGCAGCAAGGGCCACTGCGACCCGATCGACGGTGGCACGAAGGTCGAGGTCGAGCTCAAGGCCCGCGACCAGGTCGTGCTCTACCGCCTCGACGACGCCGAGGACGAGTCCGACCAGTCGTTCGGCGTCATCCACGTGACCGGCACCGAGAACGTCCCCCCTCAGGTCACCACGAACGAGGACCGGATCCCCGTGGAGGTGACGGCCGGCGAGACCGTGGTCTTCGACGTCCAGGACCTCGTCGTCACCCGCGCGGGCCGTGAGGCCACGATCGTCGCCGACTCCGCCCCGTCGGCGATCAACGGCGTCGTCTCGCCGGTCGAGGAGCGGCCGACCTCGCTCTCCTTCACGCCGGTCCGCAACCACGTCGGACCCGCCTCGGTCACGGTGCAGGTCACCGACGGCCGCTCACCGGCCGAGGAGTCCGCGCTCACCTCGCTGCTGACCTTCCCCATCGACGTGAAGCCGGCGGGCAACGTGGCGCCGACGATGCGCGACGCCTCCGTGGACGTGACTGCGGGCGGCGACCCGGCCGAGGTCGACCTCGCGGGGTTGACCGAGGACGCCAACGAGGACGACCTCGCGTCGATGACCTGGACCCTGAAGTCCGCCGACGGCGGGCTGACCGCCACGATCGACGACACCATCCTGTCCCTCGAGGCGGGCGACGGCGAGGACGGCGACGTGCTCCGCGCAACCGTCGTCGCCGACGACGGGAACGGCGGCGAGGCCGAGGCTGTCGTCACCGCGCGGGTGGTGGGCAGCAACCTGCCGCTGCTGCGGGTCGGCGTGATCAGCGTGACCGGGGTCGAGGACGAGTCGATGACGGTCGACGTCGCCGAGGACGCGGTCAACCCCTATCCCGGCGAGCCGATCGAGGTGAGCGACCCCCGGGTCGAGGGCAGCGGGCAGATCTCCGACCTGGAGGTCAACGGCTCCGCGGTGACGTTCACGCCGACCGAGACCGGTACGTCGACCATCACCGTCACCGTCTCCGATGCGTCCGGGGACCGCACTCGCGACGTGATCGGCCGGATCGTGGTGACGGTGATCGCCGTACCCGACGCGCCGACCCGGCCGACGCTGTCGTCGGTCGAGGCGTCGTCGGCGGTGCTGACCTGGCAGGTGCCGGAGGCCAACGGTGCCGCGATCGAGGAGTACGAGGTCCGCGGCTCGCACGGCTACCAGAAGTCCTGCGCCGCCAACACCTGCCTGCTCGACGACCTGACGCCCGGCGACTCCTACACGTTCACGGTGCGGGCCCGGAACTCGGAGGGCTGGGGCGACGAGAGCCCGCAGTCGGAGGAGATCACGCCCAACAAGGCGCCCGACCTGATGTCCCCGCCCACGATCGTCGAGGAGCCGCGGCCGACCGGTGGCTCGATGGACCGCCAGCTCACGGTGCGCTGGACGCCGCCGGCCAACGAGGGCTCGGAGATCACGAGCTACGAGATCAAGGAGGCCGGCAGCTCCCAGACCTGGACCGCCGGCGGCGGCGACACGTCGAAGGTGATCACCGGGTTGACCAACGGGACGCCGTACGCCTTCGAGATCCGCGCGGTCAACGCCGTCGAGCCGAAGCGGGAGTTCTCCGGCCCGTCGCGCGCGGTCCAGCCGTTCGGCATCCCGCTGCGCTCCGGCGTCGCGCCCCGGCTGACGGCCAGCGAGGACAGCCCTTTCACCCAGTCCCCGTGGGTCCGCATCGACTGGAGCGCCTGGACCGACAGCCAGAGCAATGGCAACCCGGTGACCGGGTACGTCGTCACCTGCGACGGCTGCTCGCGCTCGCGCATCCCGGTCGACCGGTCGTCGACCTCGTTGACGCTGGAGGGCGACGACGGCATCCAGAAGGGCAAGACCGTCACGCTCACGGTGGCCGCGACCAACGAGGCCGGTACGAGCGACCCCAGCCCGTCGGTCTCCGGGCGGCCGTGGACCAAGGCCGGACCGGTGCGCAACCTCCGCGAGGTCGGGACGTCGCCGGCCGACGAGACCGCGCGGCTCGCGTGGGACGCGCCCGCGGACGACGGCGGTCTGCCCATCGCCTACTACGTGGTCCGCTTCGACAGCGGCGCGACCATCAACGTGCCGTCGGCGCCCTCCGGCGGGACCGACATCGACTTCGGCCGCAACGGAACCCACTCCGTCGACGTCTGGGCGGTGACCCGGAACGGGGATCGCGCGGTCACCGGGGAGTCCGACTCGCTCAACGGCATCGACACGTGGGGCAAGCCGTTCGCGCCGACCACGACGGTCAACGACGCCGGCCACTACACCGTCGACATCACCGTGAACGCCGGCGGCGCCAACGGCACGAAGCGGGTCACGGGCGTGCAGTGGAGCGAGGACGGCTCCAGTTGGAGCGACCACCGCTCCGGCGACCACTACACCGCCGAGGTGGCCGACGGCGGATCGAGCAGGACGATCTGGGTCCGCACGGTCTCCGAGGCCGACGGCGACCGGAAGTACAGCGACGCCGTCCAGGTGACCGGACGGTCCGTGGACAAGTGGCTGAGCATCAAGTTCGCGTGCAACCTGGTCGGCAACTGCGAGATCAAGGTCTCCGGCGACGGGTTCGTCAAGGAGGCCAGGGTCGCCTCCGTCAACACCGGCTCGCTCACCATCGTCAACCCCGACAACTGCGGCAGCTTCGACCAGAGCGTGACCGGCAGCTTCGACTACGAGGTGGGCGGCAACAACTGCAGGTTCTCCGGCACCGGCACGGCGACCGTCAGCCTCACCGACCGCACCGCGAGCGTGTCGCGCTAATCCCCGAAAGGACATCCATGTCGCTCACCACCGAACAGGCCGAGTGGTTCTCGCAGACCTTCGCCCAGCTCGTCGCCAACGTCGAGAACGCGATCGTCGGCAAGACCGAGGTCGTCCGGCTCGCGTTCGTCACGCTCCTCGCGGAGGGCCACCTGCTGCTGGAGGACTACCCGGGCACGGGCAAGACGTCGCTGGCGCGGGCCATCGCGCAGACGATCCAGGGCGACCACCACCGGATCCAGTTCACGCCCGACCTCCTGCCGAGCGACGTGACCGGCGTGACGATCTTCGACCAGCGCAGCCAGGAGTTCGAGTTCCACAAGGGACCGATCTTCTCCAACGTCGTGCTCGCCGACGAGATCAACCGGGCCTCGCCGAAGACCCAGTCGGCGCTGCTGGAGGTGATGGAGGAGAACCAGGTGACCGTCGACGGCATCACCCATCAGGTGGGGCAGCCGTTCATCGTGATCGCCACCCAGAACCCGATCGAGCAGGCCGGCACCTACCGCCTGCCCGAGGCCCAGCTCGACCGGTTCCTGATCAAGACCTCGTTGGGCTACCCCGACCACGAGGACACCGTCCGGATCCTCGCCAACGCGCCCAAGGGCAAGGCCGCCACGGTCCTCAACCCGATCATCAGCGGCGAGAACGTGCTGCACCTGATCCGGCTGGCCCAGCAGGTCCACGTGGAGCCGGCGGTCTACGAGTACGTCTCCAGCATCACCGAGGGCACCCGGATCGCCGCCGAGGTGGTCCTCGGCACCAGCGTGCGCGCCGGGCTCGCCCTGGTCCGCGCCGCTCGCGCCCAGGCGCTGTCCTACGGCCGCACCTACGTCGTCCCCGACGACGTGAAGTCGCTCGCCGTCCCCGTGCTCGCCCACCGGATGGTGCTCGACCCGGAGGAGGACTTCCGCGGCACCACCACCGAGGACGTCGTGCGCCGGGTCCTCGAGCGGGTCTCCGTGCCGCTGGAGCCGGCTGCTCGATGAGTCCCCGCTCCTGGGCTGCCGGCGCGCGCCGGCGGCTCACCGACCTCTCCCGGCGCCGCCAGGCCGTCGCCGGTGCGCTGCGCGAGGGCGCGGCCGGGCGCACCCGCCGGCTGCGCTCCGCGGTCCGGCCGGTCACCGAGACCGTCACGGCCGCCGGGTGGGCCGTGGCCCTGCTCGCCGTCGCGCTGCTGGTCGCCGGCCCGCTGCTGAAATGGCGCGAGCTGCTCGTCGGCGGGGTGTTCCTCGCGCTGGTGCTGCTGATCGCGGTGGTCTTCGTGATCGGGCGGCAGCCGCTCGCGGCCCGCCTCGACCTCGCCCGGGACCGGGTGATCGTGGGGGAGCGGGCCAACGGCTACCTCACCATCAAGAACCCCGCCCAGCGCCGCTCCCGCCCGCTGGTCGTGGAGTTCCCCGTCGGCGCCGGCCGGGCCGCCTTCGAGCTGCCCGCGCTCGCGGCCGGCGGCGAGCACGAGGAGCTGTTCGCCATCCCCACCGCGCACCGTGCCGTCCTCGACGTGGGCCCCGTGACCGCCGTACGCTCCGACCCGCTGGGGCTGCTGCGCCGCGAGCGCCACCTCAGCGAGATGGACACCCTCTACGTGCACCCCAAGACGCTGCGGGTGGAGGGGTCCGCGGCCGGGCTCGTGCGGGACCTCGAGGGCCGCACCGTCCCCAAGGTCTCCGACAACGACGTCTCGTTCCACGCGCTGCGCGGCTACGTCGCCGGCGACGACCGCCGGCACATCCACTGGAAGTCCAGCGCCAAGACCGGCACCCTGATGGTCCGCCAGTTCGAGGAGACCCGGCGCTCGCACCTGCTCACGATGGTGAGCTCGCGGCTCGAGGACTACGTCAGCGACGACGAGTTCGAGATGGCGATCTCGGTCGCCGGCTCCCTCGGCACCCAGGCGCTCGCCGACGGCCAGCAGCTCAGCGCGGTGTCCTCGCACGCCTCCCTGCCCGCCTCCGGCGCGCAGCGCTTCCTCGACGGGCTGTCCGGGCTGACCTACGACTGGCACGCCCGCCACCTCGTCGACGTCGCCCGCTACCTCAGCGGCGACGAGCTCGCGGCCAGCGTGATCGTGCTGTGCGTCGGCTCCGGCGTCAGCATCACCGAGCTGCGCCGCGCCCGCCAGTTCCTCCCCGTCGACACCCGGGTGATCGCGATGCGCTGCCTGGTCGGCCAGGAGCCCTCCGTGCGCTGGCTCGGCGACCTCGCCGTCGCGACGGTCGGGCGGCTGGAGGAGCTCGGTGTCGCCGTACGACGGGTGGCGGCGTGACCTCGCCCGGCATGAGCGACAACTACCCCCCGCCGCCCCCGGCGCCGCCGCCCGGCGCCCGCTTCGGCGCGGGTCCGTCCGGTCCGCCGCCGCCCGGCCCGCCACCGCCACCACCGACCCGGGCCCCCTCCGCCGCGAGCAGCAGCGGACCGGTCATGGTCGTCCCGCAGCGCAACCGGGGCCGCGGCGCGCTGCCGCCGTGGTGGCTCGTGGTCGTCGACGCGCTGCTCGTCGTCGGGCTCGGCGTGCTCTGCGCGTGGCCGCTCGGCGGCGCGTGGACCGGCCAGCGCTGGCTGGTCGCGGTCACGGTCGGCCTGGCCCTCGGCGTGCTGGTCGCGTGGCTGGGAGCCCGCTGGCGCTGGGGCCCGTGGCTGACGGCCCTCGCCGTGGCCGGTGCCTACCTGCTCGCCGGCTCCGCCGTCGCCGTACCGAACCGGGCGCGCAACGGCGTGCTGCCGACCGCGGACTCGCTGCACGACCTGGTGGTCGGGATCGTCAACGCGTGGCGCGAGGCGCTCACCCTGCCGGCGCCGCTGGGGGAGAGCGGCCTGGTGCTCGTCGTGCCGTTCGTCACCGGCCTGGCCGGCGGCCTCCTGGCGGCCGTGCTGCTCTGGCGCTCGCGGTGGCCGGGGCTCGCCGGCATCGTCCTGGCGCTCGTGCTCGTCGTCTCCTCGGCGTTCGGTGACGTCACCGCCGACGCGGTCCTGGTCCGCGGCCTCGCGATCGCCGTGGTCGGCATCGTGTGGCTGCGCTGGCGCTCGCAGCGCCACGTGCGGGCCCGCTGGGGACGTCGCGCCGTCGCCACCCTGGCGGTGGTCGGCGTCGCCGGGGCGGCTGCGGCCGGCCTCGGCATGACGGCGGACCCGGACGCGCACCGGGTGGTGCTCCGCGACCACGTGGACCCGCCGTTCGACCCGCGCGACTACCCGAGCCCGCTCTCCCGGTTCCGCTACTACAAGAAGCCCCCGGTCAAGACCGGCGTCACGCTGTTCACCGTCGACGGGCTCGAGAGCGGAACCCTCGTCCGCTTCGCCGTGATGGACAGCTATGACGGCATCGTCTGGAACGTCTCGGGAGGTCCCGGCTCGGGGCACGACTCGGGGACCTTCCGGCGGCTGCGCAACGACCCGGACGCCAACCTGACCGCCACCACGCGCGGGCGGATCACGGTCAGGGACTACACCGGCGTCTGGGTGCCGAGCGTCGGCGAGACGCTGGCGATGACGCCCTACCGCGACGGCGCCGTCGACGGCGACACCACCGGCGAGCTGGTGATCAACCGGGAGACCGGCACCGTCGCGCAGATCGGCGGCGTCCAGCGGGACACCACCTTCGAGGTCGAGGCCGTCGTCCCGCGGAGGCTGGCGGACGAGGAGGTCGCGCTCCTCGCTTCCGACGGCTCGGTCTCGCTGCCGACCCCGGCCATCGTCCCCGACGAGCTGATGGACCGGATCAAGCGCTGGCAGGTGACCGACCGCTTCTCCGGCGGCTCGGGCGGCGCGCTCGCGCTGTTCCTGCGCGATGCCTTCCGCGACCACGGCTTCTACTCCGACGGCATCGACGACTACACGCCGGCCGGCCACGGCAGCAGCCGTCTCGCGGTGCTCACCAAGGTGTCGACCCCGGTCGGCAACGCCGAGCAGTACGCCGCCGCCATGGCGCTGGCCGGGCAGGAGCTGGGCCTCCCCATCCGGGTGGTGATCGGCTTCAAGGTCCCGCCGGGCGGCGGGGACGTCCGGGGCGAGGACGTCACCGCGTGGACCGAGGTCAAGCTCGAGGGCGCCGGCTGGGTGCCGCTCGACCCGACCCCGCCCGAGGACAAGAAGCTGCGCAAGCCCAACGAGGAGCCCAACGAGGAGCCGCAGCCGCAGGTGCTGCAGCCCCCGCGGGTGCCGGGGGAGCCGCAGGAGGCGAGCGACAACCTGCAGCAGGGTGACGGCGAGCGCAGCACGCTCGACATCCTCGAGGTGCTCGGCACGATCCTCGGCGTGGTCCTCGACCTCGGCAAGCTGGCCCTGCTGCTGTCGCCGCTGTGGGGCGTGCTGCTCTTCAAGTTCCTGCGTCGTCGCCGGCGGCGCAGGGCCGCCGACGCGACCGTCCGGCTCACCGGTGCCTGGCGCGAGCTCTCCGACCGGATGCGGGACCTCGGCGTGCGGGCCGCGCCGGGCGCCACCCGCCGGGAGAGCGCCTACGCCGCCGCGGAGAGGTACGACGTCGTGCCGGTCGTGACGCTCGCACACACCGCCGACCGCCACGTCTACGGCGAGGAAGCGCCGACCGACGAGGAGGCGCGCGCCTACTGGGCGGACGTCGACACCGCGCTCAAGCGGATCCGCCGGGCCACGCCCTGGTGGCGCCGGGTCGCCGCCCGGTTCTCGCTCGCGTCGGTGCCGTGGCGCTCCGCACGGGACCGCGGTCGCGCCCGGGTCGGCCGGGCCCTCGGCCGCGCGGGTCGCTGGTTCGCCGGCCGGCGTCCGGTGCTGTGGCTGCGGGGCGTCGTACGCCGCTCGCCGGGCCGCCGCGGCGGTCCGCCGGGCGCACGCCGCAAGCGCGTGTGATCTGCGTCCTGCCGGCGCCCGCCCGCTTGCCGTCGGTCCGTCCCCCGGGCCATACTCCCTAAAACTAGAACGTGTTCTACATGGGGGAACGACGGGTGTACGACTTCGAAGGCGGGCACGACACAGCCCCGGGCAGTGGGCCGGCGCGCGGCCTGATGCTCCTCGAGCTGCCGCGGTGGACGGTCGAGTACGGCGCCTCGCGACTGCTCGACCTGGCCCACGGCGCACTGCCGGAGCGGGACCTCGGTGCCGGCCGGCCGGTGCTGGTGCTGCCCGGCTTCTCCGCGCACGACCGGCTCACCGGCCGGCTGCGCGGCCACCTGGCCCAGCGCGGCTGGAAGGTCCACGGCTGGGGCCTCGGCAGCAACCACGGCCTCACGGACAGGATCGTGACCGGGCTGCCCCGGCGCTTCGCCGAGCTCTCCGAGCGGTACGACGAGCCGGTCAGCGTCGTGGGGTGGAGCTTCGGCGGGCTGCTGGCCCGCTGGATCGCCCACGAGCACCCCGACCAGGTGCGCCAGGTGGTCTGCCTCGGGTCGCCGTGGCGGGCCGAGGGTGAGCGGACCCGCGCGACGGGCATGTTCGAGAAGTCGCGGGAGCGGCACGGCATCGCGCCCAACGCCCGCGAGATCGTCGACCGGCTGCGCGGTCCGGTGCCCGTGCCCCTGACCGCGGTGTGGTCGCGGACCGACGGGATCGTGCCGTGGCGCGGGTGCGCCGTCGACGAGCACGACGGCTCCGACGGGCGGGCCCCCGCAGAGAACGTCGAGGTGGCGAGCAGCCACGTCGGCATGGTCGCCAACCCGCTCGTGCTCTCCGTCGTCGTCGACCGGCTGCGCCAGGACCCGGCCGCGTGGCAGCCGTTCTCGTGGCGCTCGATGCTGCCCGGGCTCCCCGGACTCCCAGGCGCCGCGTCGTGAGCGCCCTCGACCGTCGCGATCCGGCCCATGTCGCCGCCGTGCTGCCGCTCCTCAAGCTGGCCATGAGGGGCTACTTCCGGTCCAGTGTGACCGGCATGGAGAAGGTGCCCGCCGGGGGCGCGCTCATCGTCGGCAACCACTCCGGCGGGCTGATGCCGATGGACGTGCCGATCATCGCCGTCGCCTTCGCCGAGGAGTTCGGCGCCGAGCGCCCGCTCTTCTGCCTGGCCCACGACATGCTGTTCACGGGAGCGGCCGGCCCGGTGATGCGCCGGTTCGGGTTCGTCAACGCCAACCGCGAGGCCGCGCACGAGATCCTCACCTCCGGCGGCGTCACCATCGTCTTCCCGGGCGGGGACTACGACACCTTCCGGCCCACCAGCAAGGCCACCGTCGTGGACTTCAACGGCCGCACCGGCTACCTCCGCACGGCGCTGCGGGCCGGCGTACCGGTCGTGCCCGTCGTCTCGCTCGGCGGCCAGGAGTCCCAGCTCTTCCTCACCCGCGGCCAGTGGCTCGGCCGGCGCTCGCCGCTGCGCAAGCTGATGCGCACCGACCTGTTCCCGATCGGCTTCGGCTTCCCGTTCGGCCTCGCCCCGTCGCCGCTGAACCTGCCGCTGCCGACCCGGATCACCACCCGGGTCCTCGACCCGATCGACGTCGCGGCCGAGTTCGGGCCCGACCCCGACCTCGCCGAGGTCGACGCGGTCGTGCGCGGCCGGATGGAGGAGGCGCTCGCGGACATGGCGGCCCGGCGGCGCTTCCCGGTGCTGGGATGAGCGCCGTGCTCGGGAGGATCGCCGGCCTGGTCACTGGTCCGGTCACCGCCCTGCGCACCCAGCTGTGGGTGCTCAAGGTGCTCGTCTCCAGCCGGATGCTCGTGCTGATGAGTCCCGCGAAGTACGTCCGGCTGGTCCGGGTGCTGCGCGAGCAGGGCACCAACGCCACGACGAGCTTCGCCCTCGCCGCCGTACGACGTCCGCACGGCCCCGCGCTGGTCGACGAGCGGGGCACGCTGACCTGGCAGCAGCTCCAGGACCGCTCGGCGGCCCTCGCCGCGGGACTCCGCTCGGTGGCCGACACGCGCACCGTCGCGATCCTGTGCCGCAACCACCGCGGCTTCGTCGACGCCCTGCTCGCCAGCTCCCGGCTGGGCAGCAGCGCGTTGCTGCTCAACACCGGCTTCTCGGGTCCGCAGCTGGCCGACGTGATGGAGCGCGAGGGCGCCCGGGTGATCCTCTACGACGAGGAGTTCGCGGGCGTGGTCGCCGACGCCCGGGCACGGGTGGACGGGCTGGTCGAGGTGCTCGCTTGGACCGATTCCCCCGTCCCCACGGGGGTGCTGAGCATCGAAGGGCTGATCGCCGCGCACGCGGGCGAGTCGCCGCCGAAGCCGGCCGACCGCGGCCGGGTGGTGCTGCTGACCTCCGGCACGACCGGCACCCCGAAGGGCGCCCGCCGCAGCGGCGGCGGCGCCGACGAGCTCGCCGGCATGCTGGAGAGGATCCCGTGGCGCGGCGAGGAGACCGCGGTCGTGGTGGCGCCGATGTTCCACGCGTGGGGCTTCGGGCAACTGGTGGTCGCGGCGACGATGACCTGCACGGTCGTCACCCGCCGCCGGTTCGATCCCGAGGCGACGCTGGCGCTGGTCGACGAGCACCGTGCGACCGGGCTGGGCGTGGTGCCCGTGATGCTCGAGCGGATCATGGACCTGCCCGCCGCGGTCCTGGACCGCTACTCGCTGCGCTCGCTGCGGTTCGTCTCCGCCAGCGGCTCCCGGATGCGGCCGCAGTCCGTCATTGCGTTCATGGACCGCTTCGGCGACCTGGTCCACAACAGCTACAACGCCACCGAGGCCGGCCAGATCAGTGTCGCGCAGCCGGGCGACCTCCGGAACGCTCCCGACACTGCGGGCCGGCCGGTCCGCGGCACCCTGCTCCGCGTCGTCGACGACCGGGGGCGCGAGGTCGGTCCCGGCGTGGTCGGCCGGATCCTGGTCCGCGGCGCGTCGCCGTTCGACGGCTACACCGCCGGCGCGGAGAAGGATTTCCTCGACGGCTACATGGTCAGCGGCGACGTCGGCCGCCTCGACGACGACGGGCGGCTCTACGTCGTGGGGCGTGACGACGACATGATCGTGTCCGGCGGGGAGAACGTGTACCCGATCGAGGTGGAGAGGGTCCTCGGCGCCCACCCGGCCGTCCGCGAGGTCGTGGTGGTCGGCGTGGACGACGAGGCGTTCGGCCAGCGGCTCGCGGCGTACGTGGTCGCGCAGGGCGCCGTACCCTCCGCCGAGGAGCTGAAGGCACACGTGCGCGGACAGCTCGCGGGCTACAAGGTGCCGCGCGAGATCACCTTCCTCGACGAGCTGCCGCGCAACGCGTCGGGCAAGGTCGTCGTCCGCGACCTGCCGGGGGTGGCGCGATGACGCGCGTGCGCCCGGCGATCGAGCGGATGGCGGGCATCGACGCGGGGTTCCTCTACATGGAGACCCCCTCGGTCCACATGCACACGCTCAAGATCGCGATCCTCGAGGCCGACGACGCCCTGTCGTACGACGTCTTCGTCCGCGGCCTGCTGGCGCGGCTCACGCGGCTGCCCCCGCTGCGGCGGCGGGTCGTGGAGGTGCCGTTCGGGATCAACCACCCGGTCTGGGTGACCCAGTCCCGGGTCGACGTCGCACACCACGTCCGGCGGCACCGGGTCGGCGGCCCCCACGACACGGGCACCATGCGCGACCTCGAGCAGCTGATCGGGATGATCGCCAGCACCCCGCTGCACCGCGACAAGCCGCTGTGGGAGTTGCACTACTGCGAGGGGCTCGAGGGCGGCCGGGTCGCGGTGGTCGGGAAGATGCACCACGCGCTCGCCGACGGTGCCGCGGCCAACGCCCTGCTCGCCAACGTCACCGACGTCCGCTCGGCCGCGGCGCCGGAGCCGGAGCAGGAGGAGTTCGCCACGACCGACCGGCTGCCGAGCCGGACCAACCTGGTCCGGCACGCCTGGGCCGACGCCGCAGCGCAGGCCACCACCATCCCCGGCCTGCTCCTGCGCACCCTGCGCGGGATCCTCGGCGTGCTGCGCGAGCGCCGCGCCGGGGCGAGGTCGCCGGTGCCGGTCCTGCACGCGCCGCGGGTGTCGTTCAACGGCGCGTTGACGCCGCTGCGCTCGTTCGCGACCGTGACGCTGCCGCTCGCCGAGCTCAAGCGGGTCCGCGCCCAGCACGGAGGGGTGACTCTCAACGACGTGGTCCTCGCGATCACCTCCGGCGCGCTGCGCCGCTGGATGGCCGACCACGACGAGCGGCCTGCCTCCTCGCTGCTGGCCGGTGTGCCGATCAGCGCCGACGAGCGCGACGCCGTGCCGCGCCTGGGCGGCAACCGGGTGTCGAACCTGTTCACCACCCTCGCGACCGACATCGACGACCCGGTCGAACGGCTGCGCACGATCGCCCAGACCACCGGCCACGCCAAGCGGATCAACGCCCAGCTCGGCTCGACGATCCTCGCCGACTGGTCGCAGTTCACACCGCCGCGTCCCTTCGCGGCCGCGGTGCGCGCCTACTCCCGGCTGCGGGCGGCCTCGTGGCACCCCGCGGCGTTCTCCGCGATCGTGTCCAACGTCCCGGGACCGCGGGAGCCCGTGGCGGTCGGCGGCGCCCGGCTCGCCGACCTGTTCAGCGTCGGCCCGCTGGCGGACGGGATCGGGCTCAACGTGACCGTGTGGTCCTACGTCGACCGGATGAACTTCTCGCTGCTGGCCTGCCCGGACCTGCTGCCGGACGTGCAGCACCTGGCGTCGTACTTCCCGGCGGCGCTGGCGGAGCTCGACCTCGACGCGGCCCCCGCGACCGACGCCGGACCCGATGTGGCAACCGAGGCAGGCGTCCCGCCGATGGCCTCCACCGACCGGAGGTACCTCGCATGACCACCCGGGTGATGCGCTCGGCCGGGCGGCACGCGCTGCGCGGCTCGTTCGTCGCGGCCCGTGCCGGTGGCCGGGTCGGTGGCCGGGCCGCGGTGCGCGGCGTGCGCCTCGGCATCCGCCGTACGCAGCGGTTCCCGGACCTGCCCGAGCTGCCCGATGGCCGGTACGTCGACCTGCCCGGCCGCGGCGAGGCGTTCGTCGTCGACACCGGCGCCCCGCGCAACCCGGACGCGCCGGCCGACGCGCCGACCCTGCTGCTCTTCCACGGGCTCGCCACGACGGCGTACCTCACCTGGTTCACCACCATCGACGAGCTGCGTGAGGACCACCGGGTCGTCATGCTCGACCAGCGCTGGCACGGGCGCGGCATCGTGTCCGAGCGGTTCTCGCTGGAGGACTGCGTCGACGACGCGGCGGCCGTCCTGGACGCGCTCGGCATCGACCGGGTCGTGGCGGTCGGCTACTCGATGGGCGGCGCGCTCGCCCAGCTCTTCTGGCACCGGCACCGCGACCGGACCGCCGGCCTCGTGCTGGCCTCGACGGCCGCCCGCTGGCGGGAGAACCTCGGGGACGCGGTGTTCTACCCCGTGCTCGGCATCGCCAACGACCGGTTCCGCGCGCGCTACCGCGCCCGGGTCGAGGTCGTGCGCTCCGCCATCGCCGCTGCCGCGATCGCCGAGGACACGGCCGGGCGTGGCGAGGCGTCCGAGATGTCGACGTGGGCGTGGGCGGAGTTCCGCAGCACCAGCGCCTGGGCGATGCCCGAGGTGCTCGGCACCCTCGGCGGCTTCGACGCCCGCCCGTGGCTGGGGGAGGTCGACGTACCGACCGCCGTCGTCGTCACCGCCCGGGACCGCGCCATCGCCACCGCGCGGCAACGCGCGCTGGCCGCCGCGATCCCCGGTGCCACCGTGCACGAGGCGCCCGGCGGGCACGCCTCGGTGGTGTTCGACGTGCATCGCTGGCGACCGGTGTTCCTGACGGCCGTCGCGGAGGTCGTGGAGCGCTCGGTGTCGCTGGTCGAGTAGGGCGAGCCGACGTCGTTGGTCGAGTAGGGCGAGCCCCTGGGCGAGCCCGTATCGAGACCCACTCCCGCCGGTCTCGATACGCGCGTCGCGGCTTCGTCCCTCAGCCGCGGCGCTACTCGACCTCAGCCCCTGGTCTGCGGCGCTCCTCGTTCCTCGGAGCGCCGCAGGGGCCATGACTCGGAGCGCCGCGGGGGCTGACTACGACTGGTGCACGTAGGAGTCGAGCTGGTCGCGCTCGAACTGCAGCTGGTCGATCTTGTGCTTGACGAGGTCGCCGATGCTCACGATGCCCACCACGCGGCCCTCGGCGGCGGCCGGGATGTGCCGGAACCGCCCCTCCGTCATCACCTGCAAGACCGCGTCGAGGTCGTCGTCGGGGGAGCAGGTGTGGACATCGGTGGTCATGATCGCCGAGACGACGTTGTTGATGACCGTGCCGTCCTGGTGCAGCGTCCGCACGACGTCGCGCTCGGACACGATGCCCTCGAGGCTGGTGCCGTCGGTGCTCACCACGACGGCACCGATGTTGTGCTCCGCGAGCGTCGCGAGCAGCTCGCGGACTCCGGCGTCCGGGCTGATGGTCACCACGTCCTTGAGGGACTTCGCTTGGAGCACGTCACTGATGCGCATGTGACGCAGGTTACTCGGTGGCGGGGTCCCCGTCACCGTCCTGCCCGGGCCGTTGCCGCCGCGCGCGAAGGTCCGACACCGTGCCGGGCCCGGTGCGCGGCCAGTCCGGGTCGTCGTCGCCGTCGGTCATGCTGCCGAGGAACGACAGGGCCGCCTCGTGGAGGTGTCCGTTGCTCGCCAGCGCGTTCCCGCCCCACGGTCCGTCGCGTCCGTCGAGCGAGGTGAACCGGCCGCCGGCCTCGCGAACGATGATGTCGAGGGCCGCCATGTCGTAGAGCTCGAGCTCCGGCTCGGCTGCCAGGTCCACGGCCCCCTCCGCCAGCAGCATGTAGGACCAGAAGTCGCCGTAGGCGCGGGTCCGCCACACCCGCCGCATCAGCGCCAGCAGGTCCTCGCCGATGCCCCGGTCCTCCCAGCCGCTGATCGAGGAGTAGGAGAACGAGGCGTCCTCGAGGCGTCGTACGTCGGACACCCGGCAGGGGGTCGCCTTCATCAGCGACTTGCCGGTCCACGCGCCCTGGCCCGTCGAGGCCCACCACCGGCGCTGCAGCGCCGGCGCCGAGACCACGCTGAGCACGACCTCGTCGTCGACGACGAGGGCGATCAGGGTGGCCCAGACCGGCACGCCGCGCACGAAGTTCTTGGTGCCGTCGATCGGGTCGATGATCCAGCGGCGCTGCGAGTGGCCGGACGTGCCCGTCTCCTCGCCGGTGACGGCGTCGCGGCTGCGCGCCCGCGAAAGGGTACGGCGGATGGACTCCTCGACGGCCTGGTCGGCGTCGGTGACCGGCGTGAGGTCGGGCTTGCTCATCACGTGCAGGTCGAGGGCGCGGAAGCGGGCCTGGGTCAGCGAGTCCGCGTCGTCGGCGAGCAGGTGCGCCAGACGCAGGTCGTCGGTGTAGTCGGGTGAGGCCACAGGGGCACCCTAGCGGCGACGGGTCTCGCCGCGGTTGGCGCGGTGGTGCACGATTCAACCATGGAGATCAACGGCCTGCCCCTCCACGCCCTGGTGGTCCACGCCGCGGTGGTCCTCGGGCCGCTGTCGGGGGCCGGCGCGCTGGTCTACGCCCTGGTGCCGCGCTGGCGGGACGCGCTCCGCTGGCCGGTCGTGGTCCTGGCGACCGTGGCAGTGGCGGCGATCTGGACGGCGTACCTGTCCGGCGAGGACCTTGAGGCCGCCAACACCTACGGCGGCGAGCTCGCGCCGCTGGTCGAGACCCACGAGAGCCGGGCCTCGACGCTCCGGCTGGCGGCCAGCGCCTTCGTCGTGGCGACCTGGGCGGCCGCCTGGTGGCACACCCGGACCGGTGCCGTGCGCGTCGTCCTGTCCGCGCTGGTCGCCGTGACCGCCGTCCTCACCCTCGTCTGGGTGGTGCTGACGGGTGACGCAGGTGCGCAGATCGCCTGGTTCGGCGTCAAGGGCTGATCCGCGGGCACTCCTGGTTGGCCACGCACCAGCCGAATTCGTTGCGAAACGGTCCGTTTCGCAACGAATCTGCTTGGTGAACCGCGCCTCCCGGGCCGACTCCCCGCTCGGCTGCTCAGTAGTCGGTGATCGAGCGCGCCGCGAGCAGCCTCCGGAAGGACGCGACCCGCTCGGGGTCGGCCTCCCCGGACGCGACCGCCTCGTCGAGGCCGCACTCGGGCTCGTCGTCGCCGTGCGTGCAGCCGCGCGGGCACTCCTCGGTCATCTCGTCGAGGTCGGGGAAGGCCTCGATCAGGTGCTCGGGCTGGACGTGCGCGAGCCCGAACGACCGGATGCCCGGCGTGTCGATGATCCAGCCGTCGCCGTCCGCGAGCGGCAGCATCAGTGCCGACGTGGAAGTGTGCCGGCCCTGACCGGTCACCGCGTTGACGTGCCCGGTCTCGCGGCGCGCGTCGGGGACCAGTGCGTTGACGAGGGTCGACTTGCCGACGCCGCTGTGCCCGATCAGCACGCTGGTCTCGCCGCGCAGCCGGTCGTGCAGCGCGTCCAGACCGACGATGGTGCGGTCGGGGTCGCGGCGGGTGACCTCCCACGGCACGCCGAGGGAACGGTACGTCGACAGCAGCGTCTCCGGGTCCTCGAGGTCGGCCTTGGTGAGGCAGAGCAGCGGGGACATGCCGCCGTCGTACGCCGCCACCAGGGCGCGGTCGATCCACCGCGGCCGTGGCTCGGGGTCGGCGAGGGCGGTGACGACGACGAGCTGGGTGACGTTGGCGACGATCACCCGCTCGACCGGGTCGTCGTCGTCCGCCGTACGGCGCAGCGTGCTGTGCCGCTCCTGGACCTCGACGATCCGGGCCAGCGAGCCGTCGGCGCCGGACACGTCGCCGACCACGCGTACCCGGTCGCCGACGACCACGCCCTTGCGGCCGAGCGGCCGGGCCTTCATCGCCATCACCGTGCGGCCCTCGACGAGCAGCGTGAACCGGCCGCGGTCGACCGTCACGACGAGGCCGTCGACGGCGTCGTCGTGGGTGGGGCGCTCCTTCGTGCGGGGGCGGGTACGACGACGTGGACGCTCGTAGTGCTCGACGTCGTGCTCGTCGTACCTCGGCATGGTCCGGTGGCCTCAGACCAGCCCGGACCAGAAGCCGGCGAAGTCGGGGAAGGTCTTGCTGGTGGTGGCGACGTTCTCCACCAGCACGCCCGGCACGGCGGCACCGACGATCACGGCCGCGTGCGCCATCCGGTGATCGGCGTAGGTGTGGAACACGCCGCCGCTGAGGGTGGCGGGCCGGATCGTCAGGCCGTCGGGGTGCTCGTCCACGTCGGCGCCGAGGCCGCCGAGCTCCTTCGCGAGCGCGGCGAGCCGGTCGGTCTCGTGGCCGCGGATGTGGGCGATGCCGGTCAGCCGCGACGGGGTCTGCGCGAGCGCGCACAGTGCGGCCACGGCCGGGGCGAGTTCGCCGACGTCGTGCAGGTCGGCCTCCAGGCCCTGCAGCCCGCGCCAGCCGGCGGCGGGCCCGGTGACCCGCAGCCCCTCGGCCACGCGCTCGACAGTGCAGCCCATCCGGCCCAGCAGTTCGCGCAGCGCGTCGCCGGCCTGGGTGGTCGCCTCCGGCCAGTCGCGCACGGTGACCGAGCCGCCCGACACGGCGGCGAGGGCGAGGAAGGGAGCGGCGTTGGAGAGATCGGGCTCGATCGCCTCGTCACGGGCGGCGATCGGGCCGGGCGCGACGGTCCAGCGGTCGGCGTCCCCGTCGTCCACCGCGACGCCGCGGTCGCGGAGCATCGCGATGGTCATCTCGATGTGGGGCAGCGACGGGATCGGCCGGCCGTCGTGGCGGACGTCGACGCCGGCGTCGAAGCGGGCGCCGGCGAGCAGCAGCGCCGAGACGAACTGCGACGACGCGGACGCATCGATGACGACCGTGCCGCCGGGCACGCTGCCCCGGCCGTGGACCGTGAACGGCAGTGCGCCGTCGGTGTCGTCGATCGCCATGCCGAGGGCCCGCAGCGCCGCGAGGATCTCGCCGACCGGCCGCTTGCGCATGTGCGCGTCGCCGTCGAAGGCGACCTCGCCGCGCACCAGCCCGGCGGCCGGAGGCACGAAGCGCATCACGGTTCCGGCGAGGCCGCAGTCGACGTCGGCCCGGGCGCCGGGCACGCTGCCGTCGAGCGGCACCACCGACCAGTCGTCGCCGGACGTGTCGACGGCCGCGCCGAGCGACGTCAGCGCCTGCGCCATCAGTAGCGTGTCGCGCGAGCGCAGCGCCCGTCGTACGACGGACGGACCGTCGGCCAGCGCCGCCAGGACCAGCGCGCGGTTGGTCAGCGACTTGCTGCCGGGCAGCGAGACGGTCGCGTCGAGCGGTCCGGTGACGGTGGGTGCGGGCCATGGATCGGCAGGGGGACCCGCGGGGGCATCGGCTGGGGCAGGAGTGCTCATCTCCCGCGTGAGTCTAGTGACGACGCTAGCGGACCGCCGACTTCACCTTGGTCCCGAGCAGTGCCGCCTCGCGGCGCGCGTCGTGGGCGGCATGCTGGGTACGCCAGACCAGACCCGGCTTGCCGGCGGTGTCGAGGGCGGCGATCAGCAGCCCGCCCGCGAGCGAGGCGTTCTTGGCGAAGTGCACCAGCTGCGCCTTCCTCTCGGCCGGGTCGCTGGCCTCCCAGAAGCGGTGGTGGGCCGCGGTCGACGGGACCAGCGTCACGCCGAGGACGGCGGCGGACAGGCGCGGCGCCTTGCCGGCGGCCAGGGCGAGCCCTGCGGCCAGCTGGACGGCGCCGCTGACGCGGACCCACGTGGTGGGGTCGCTCGGCACGTGCACGCCGTCGGGCGTCGCGTTGTCGAGTGCCGGCGCCAGCACGTCGGCGACCGGCTGGACCTCCTTGGCACGCGACGGGGCGTCCTTGAGGTCCTGCACCCCGTTCGCGAGGAAGTAGGAGGCCAGGAGGGGACGGGCGAGAAGTCTGCTCAGAGCCATGGCCCCGCTGTACCCGGGGCGGGTCGGTGCAGACCGATATCTTGAGCGCCATGTGCGGTCGCTACGCCTCGAGCCGGAGTCCCGAGGACATCGTCGAGGAGTTCGAGGTGCTCGACCCGCGCCTGGAGCGAGCCATCGCGCCGTCGTGGAACGTCGCGCCCACCGACGAGGTCTACGCCGTCCTCGAGCGGCAGCCTCGCAACGAGTCCGGCGAGCACGAGGGCGACCCGGTGCGCCAGCTGCGCGCCGTGCGCTGGGGTCTGGTCCCGTCGTGGGCGAAGGACACGAGCATCGGGAGCCGGATGATCAACGCGCGGATGGAGACGGTCGCCGAGAAGCCCGCCTTCCGCAAGGCGTTCGCGTCGCGGCGCTGCATCGTTCCGGCCGACGGCTACTTCGAGTGGTACGACACCGAGCGCAAGGACGCGAAGGGCAAGCAGGTCAAGCAGCCGTTCTTCATCACGCCCGGTGACGGCTCGATCCTCCCGATGGCGGGCCTCTACGAGATCTGGCGGGACCGGTCCGTCCCGCCCGACGCACCGGAGGCGTTCCGGTGGACCTGCACCGTCCTCACCACCGAGGCCACCGACGAGCTGGGGCAGATCCACGACCGGATGCCGCTGCTGGTCGACCGCGCCAGTCGGGCGGCGTGGCTCGACCCGCGCGAGACGATCGGCGACCTCTCCGCGCTGCTCACGCCCGCGCAGCAGAGCGGCCTGACGGCGTACCCCGTCTCGACCGCCGTCGGCAACGTGCGCAACAACGGACCGGAGCTGGTCGAGCCGCTCCCGATCGACGGGGCCGGAGGGCCGGCCGACGGCGACGCGTACGACGGACAGGGGACCCTGCTGTGAGCGAGGAACGCATCATTCCCACCGACGCCGGCGAGGGCCGCCTGGTGATGCACCGGGCCCGCCGCCCGCTGGTCACGCTGCTGCTCAGCCACGGCGCGGGTGGCGGCATCGAGGCCCGGGACCTGGCCGCGCTGGCCTCCGCGCTGCCCGGCCAGGGAGTCAACGTCGCGCTCTGGGAGCAGCCCTGGCGCCGCGCCGGCCGCAAGGTCGCCACCCCGCCGCCGACCCTCGACGTCGGCCTGCGCGCCGCAGCCAGCGCCCTGCGGGTCCGCACCCCGCTGGTCGTCGGCGGCCGATCCGCCGGTGCCCGGTCGGGTGCCCGCTGCGCCCGGGACCTCGGGGCCCGCGGCTGCCTCGCGCTGTCGTTCCCGCTCCACCCGCCGGGCAGGCCCGAGCGGTCGCGGCTCGACGAGCTCGCCCGGGCCGGCGTACCCACCCTGGTCGTGCAGGGGGAGCGCGACCCGATGGGACGGCCCGAGGAGTTCCCCGACCCGCTGCCGCGCCACGTCGACCTGGCCGTGGTCCCGGCGGCCGACCACGGCCTCGCGGTGCCCAAGCGTGGCCCGGTGACCGAGGCGGAGGCGATGGCGATCGTCGTCGAGACGACGCTGGAGTGGATCGTGCGGGAGATCCTCGGCGCCTGATCGGGAATGTGATCGCGGGGCGCGGCGTTCGGTATTTCATGATCGCGACGCTCGAGAGGCCGCGGACCGCCGGCCGCGTAGGCTGGGGCGCGATGACCGAGACCTCTGATCTTCCGCCCCTCGACGCCCTCGACGACGCCGGCGACCCCGGCGCCGTGGACGTCGCCTCGGAGACCCCCGAGGAGCGTGCCGCGCGCTTCGAGCGTGACGCACTGCCCTTCCTCGACCAGCTCTACGGCGCGGCGATGCGGATGACCCGCAACCCCGCTGACGCGGAGGACCTGGTCCAGGAGACCTTCGCGAAGGCGTTCTCCGCCTTCCACCAGTTCCGGCCCGGCACCAACCTCAAGGCCTGGCTCTACCGCATCCTGACGAACACCTTCATCAACTCCTACCGGAAGAAGCAGCGCCAGCCGCAGCAGGCGCTCGCCGGTGACACGGGGGACGTCGAGGACTGGCAGCTGGCCCGCGCCGAGTCGCACACCTCGACCGGCCTGAAGTCCGCCGAGATGGAGGCGCTCGAGCACCTGCCCGACAGCCAGGTCAAGGACGCGCTCCAGCGGCTCCCGGAGGAGTTCCGGCTGGCCGTCTACCTCGCCGACGTCGAGGGATTCGCCTACAAGGAGATCGCCGAGATCATGGACACGCCGATCGGGACCGTGATGTCCCGCCTGCACCGTGGTCGTCGCCAGCTGCGCGACATGCTCTCGGACTACGTCCGCACCGGCGGCGACGCCCCGATCCACGGAGACCAGTGATGTCCGGACACGACGTGGGACACGAGCACCTGCACGCGGAGCAGACGGGCGACCCGAGCGACCCCAGCAACGAGGAGTGTGCCGACTTCCTCGAGCGGATCGTCCGCCTCATCGACAACGAGCTCGAGGCCGGTGACTGCGCAGTCGTCCGCGCGCACATCGACTCCTGCAGCCCCTGCCTGGAGCGCTACGACCTCCAGCGCACGGTGAAGGCCGTCGTGGCCCGCTCCTGCGGCGAGACCGCTCCCGAGGAGCTGCGCGCGCGGGTCCGGATCCAGATCCAGGAGATCCAGGTCCGCATCAGCGGCGGCACCGGCTCCTGACGCTTCCTGACGCCTCCTGACGCCTCCTGACGCGAGGCCCCGGGCGTGGTGCGGGATGATCCCCGCATGACCGACGCCTCGCGCACCGTCCTGCTCACCGGCTGCTCCTCCGGGATCGGCGCCGCCACCGCGGCCCGGCTCGCCCGGAACGGCTGGGACGTCTGGGCCACCGCCCGACGCCCCGAGGTCCTGGGCGACCTCGCCGCCGCCGGCTGCCACACCCTCCCGCTCGACGTGACCGACGAGCAGTCGATGTCCACCGCGGTCGACGCCGTCCTCGACGGTGCCGGCCGGATCGACGCCCTCGTCAACAACGCCGGCTACTCCCAGTCCGGCGCGCTCGAGTCGCTCGACGTCGAGGACGTACGGCGCCAGTTCGAGACCAACGTGTTCGGGCTGCTCCGGCTCACCCAGTTGGTGCTGCCGGGCATGCGCGAGCAGCGCTCCGGCCGGATCGTCAACATCGGCTCCATGGGCGGCAAGCTCACCTTCCCCGGTGGCGGTGCCTACCACGCTAGCAAGTACGCCGTCGAGGCGCTCTCCGACGCCCTGCGCTACGAGGTCTCCGGCTTCGGCATCAAGGTGGTCCTCGTCGAGCCGGGCCTGATCACCACGAACTTCGAGGCCGCGGTCGCGGCGGGCATGCCCACCGGCGACGGGCCGTACGCCGCCTTCAACGAGGCCGTCCAGGCCGCCACCTCGGAGGCGTACGACGGTCCGATGGCCCGCTTCGGCGGCCCGCCCGAGGCGGTGGCGAAGGTGATCGAGAAGGCGTTGACGAAGGCGAGCCCGAAGCCGCGCTACACGGTGACGGTCTCGGCCCCGGCGGCGATGGCGGCCCGCAGGGTCCTCGGCGACAGGGGCTGGGACCTCGCCATGCGCACCCGGTTCCCGCGTCCCGAGTAGGGGCCGGACGGGCCATGCAAGCGACGAACCCCCGGACCGCGTGGGTCCCGGGGGTTCGTCGAGAGCGTGTGCTCAGCTGTTGGGGCGCTTGCCGTGGTTCGCGCCCTTCTTGCGGCGCGCGCGGCGCTTGCGGCCGGTCTTGCCCATGGTTCCTCCTAGAGTCGATCGCTCCAGTCTCTCAGGTCGCCCGCATCACGTGGAAATCCGGCCCATGAACCGCTCGGCGTCGACGACGACCCGGGTCACCTCCCCGGAGCCCACCAGCTTCCCCGGCCGGCCGTCGGGGCCGAGGTTGCGCGCGGAGACGGCGTAGCGGCGCAGCCGCCCGTCGGCGTACACCTCCCGGGCGACGACCTCGACGCTCCCGCCGACCGGGGTGGCGGCGAGGTGCTCGAGGTCGACCCGGGTGCCGACGCTGGTCTCGCCCGCGCCGAGCAGCGGCTCCGCCGCGGCGCAGGTGGCCGCCTCGCACCACGCCAGCAGCCGCGGCGTGCCGAGGACGGGCAGGCTGCCGGAGCCGACGGCCGCCGCGGTGTCGTCGTCGGTGACGGTGAACGTGAGGGTCGTCGACACCGTCAGATCCCGAACGTGCTGCGCGGGTAGGGCGCGTCGACGTCGGTGATCACGTTGACGAGGTACGGCGCGCCGGCGGCGAAGGCCCGGTCGAGCGCCTCTCCGATCCGGCGCGGGTCGGTGACCGTCTCGCCGGCGCCGCCGAGGGAGGACACCACCTGGTCGTAGGCCGTCCGCGGCGCCAGGTCGGCGGCGACGTCGTAGCCGTAGAGCAGCTGCATCGGCCCCTTCTCCAGGCCCCACGCGGAGTTGTTCCCCATCACCATCACGACGGGCAGGCCGTGGCGGACCAGGGTGTCGACGTCCATCAGCGAGAAGCCGGCCGCCCCGTCGCCCAGCAGCAGCACCACCTGCGAGGACGGGCGCGCGATCCGCGCCGCGATCGCGGCGCCGAGACCCGCGCCGAGGCAGCCGTAGGGACCGGGGTCCAGCCAGCAGCCGGGCCGCTTCGGCTCCACGAATTTGCCGGCGAAGGAGACGAAGTCGCCGCCGTCGCCGATGACCACTGCGTCGTCCGCCAGCCGCGGGACCAGCTCGCCATAGATCCGCGCCGGGTGGATCGGGTCCGCCTCCGCCCCGAGGAGCTCGGCGTCCTTCGCGCCCGCGGCGGCCACGGTGTCCTGGAGCAGGGTGAGCCACGACGACCGGTCCGGCTGTGCCGCGCCGGCGAGTCCCTCGAGGATGCCGTCGAGGACCGACGTCAGGTCGCCGGCGACCGAGTCCGCCAGGGCCGCGTGGCCGGAGAGCTGGTCGACCGCGTCCGCGATGTGTACGACGGTCGCGGGCTCGGCGCCGTCCTTGCCGCCGAACACGCCGTAGCCGAGCCGGAAGTCGAGCGGCGTGCCGACGACCACGACCAGGTCGGCGCCGTTGAGCGCGGCGCCGCGGGCCTTGGTGACCAGGAGCGGGTGGCCGCCGGGCACCACGCCGCGGCCCATGCCGTTGGTGATCGCCGGGAGCCGCATCTCCTCGACCAGCCGCAGCGCGGCTTCCTCGGCGCCGTCGGCCCACACGTCGGTGCCGAGCACGAGCACCGGGCGCTGCGCCCGCGCGATCAGGCCGGCGATGCGGGCGACCGCGTCACTGTCCGGCTCGGCGCCGCGGAACGAGCGCGCCTCGGGCCGCGGTCCGCTGCCCACGTTGAAGAACTCGTCCATCGGGACGTCGACATAGGTCGGCCCGCGATGCGAGGAGCGGGCTTCGGCGAACGCGGTGTCGAAGCCGCTCGCCACGTCGTTCGCCGTCATCAGGGTGGCCGCGTGCTTCGTCACCGGCGCGACGATCGGCAGGTGGTCGATCTCCTGCAGCGCGCCCGTGCCCCAGCGGTTGTTCGGCGCCCGCCCGCCGACCACGACCATCGGCGAGCCCGCGAACTTCGCCTGTGCCATCGCGCTCACGCCGTTCGTGACGCCGGGCCCGGCAGTGAGCACGGCCAGCCCGGGCACGCGGGTGAGCTTGCCGGTCGCCTCGGCGGCGAAGGCCGCCGTCTGCTCGTGGCGTACGTCGACCAGCCGCACCGGCGCCGGGGTGCCGGCCCGGCCGTCCTGCCCAGCCTGGCCGGCCGCCTGCTGGGACCTGACCGCGCCGTCGTACATCGGGAAGACGTGGGCGCCCGACAGGGTGAACATGGTCTCGACGCCGTGGGCCTGGGCCACCGCGACGGCGATCTCGCCGGCGTGGCCGGTCAGGGCTCCAGTCGGGGCCTCGGTCGCGGGCGGGGTCGGGGTGGCGGCGGACGCGTCCGGGGGAGTGGTGGTCACCCGGGCACCCTAGCCAGCAGGTGCGCCGAAGGGCAGGAACGCAGCCGAGGAAATCAGCCGAGGAACACGGGATGCACGCGTCGCAGGGAGGCGACCAGCGTCAGCAGCAGGTCCGGCCGCACGGCGGGGTGCTGGGGCGAGATCGTGAGTTGGAGGTAGAGCGCCCGCAGCACCGCCTGCGCGTTGCCGGTCGCCTGGAACGGGTCCGTGCCGGCGGCCGCACGGGCGCGGGCGCCGCTCTCGAGCCGGCGCACCCAGGGCTCGACGACGTTGAGCGGGACCCGGTCGCGGCGCAGGATCTCCATGACGGCGTGCGCGATCCGGTCGGGCTCGCCGTGCAGCAGCATCGGCGTGTCCGGGGAGAGCACCCGGTCCGCGATGACGTCGAGCAGCACGGTCAGCTCGGTCGCCCCGAAGTGCGGGGAGCGGGCGAGCGCCCCGAGCGCGTCGGCGCCGTGCGCCGCCGCGTGCGCCCAGCCCTTGCCGGGCACCCAGCCGCGCAGGTCGCGCTCGCGGACGTACCACGCCGCGAGCCGGTCGCCCCACTCCAGGATCCGGCTCGGCGGCTGCCGCCGGACCCGGGTGTCGCGGTCGATGCACTCGGCCAGCACCAGGGCCGAGAAGCTGCGCCGGAACACCGAGTCGGTGTCGCGCTCGCCCAGGCCGACGTCGAGCCCGGCACACATGCCGTCGCCGAGGCCGGAGAGCAGGTCGTCGTACACGCCGTGCTCGGTCCACGTCGCGAGGAACGGATAGGCGACTCCGTCGCGCACCTGCGGGTCCGGGTCCCCGAGCATCCGGGTCAGCTCCGCCGTCAGGTCAGCCAGCCGGTGTTCGGCCGGAGGCGTGCGATCGCCGTTGCGGAGGCCCCGCTGCAGGCGTGCCCAGTCCACCGACGCCATCAAGCAAAACCCTCCACGGACCAGCCCCGACTGTTGATCCCCCTGCGGAGCCACAGAACTCCGCGGGACATTGTGCCAAACAGCGTGAGGGACCGCGTCCCGGGTCCGTTACGTTTGCCGTTGTGCCCTCCCTGTCCGTGATCGCCCGGCGCCACACCGACCTCGCGCCGGAGGACATCGCTTGGTTGCAGCTGCTCCAGGCCGACTGGCAGGTGATCGCGGACCTGTCGTTCGCGGACCTGGTCCTGTGGTTGCCGGACCGCGAGGGGACCGGCTTCTGGGCCGGCGACCAGATGCGCCCGACGACCGGGCCGACGGCGTACGTCGACGACATCGTGGGCAGCTTCCTGCCCATCGGTCGCCGTTCGCTCGTCGACGCGGCCTGGGAGCTGGGCCGGATCGCCCGCGAGGGCGACCCCGAGTGGCGAGACGAGGTTCCGGTGCGGGTCGAGGCGATCCCGGTCCGCCGCGACGGCCAGGTGATCGCGGTGATCAGCCGCAACACCAACCTGCTCGGCGTACGCACCCCGAGCATGCTCGAGATCAACTACCTCCAGGCCGCCTCCGACCTCGCCCACATGATCGCCGGCGGGCTGTTCCCCAGTGCCGGACAGCGCAGCGACCACGCCGACTCGCCACGCGTGGGCGACGGCTTCCTGCGGGTCGACGCCGAGGGCCGGGTCGTCTTCGCGAGCCCCAACGGGCTGTCCGTCTATCGCAAGCTGGGGCTGACGGGCGACCTGACCGGCCACCTGCTCGCCGACCTGACCCGCGAGCTGGTGCCGCCGAAGCGGCGCCCCGACGAGGAGACGCTGAGTGCGGTCCTCGGCGGCCGGGCGCACCGTGACACCGAGCTCGGCTCGGCCGGCGGCCCCGGCGACGGCGTCTCCCTGATCGTGCGCTCCATCCCGCTGCGGCCCCGGGGCGAGCACATCGGCGCCATGATCCTGCTGCGCGACGTCACGGACCTGCGGCGGCGCGACCGCGAGCTGGTCACCAAGGACGCCACCATCCGCGAGATCCACCACCGGGTGAAGAACAACCTCCAGACGGTCGCGGCGCTGCTGCGTCTGCAGGCGCGCCGGATCGGCACGGGGGAGGCGCGGATCGCCCTGGAGGAGGCCGTACGCCGGGTCGGTTCGATCGCGATCGTGCACGAGATCCTCAGCCAGGCCGTGGAGGAGACGGTCGCCTTCGACGACATCGCCGATCGCCTCGCGCGACTGGTCACCGACGTCGGCTCCACCTCGGTCCAGGTCACCGTGCGCCGCGAGGGCAGCTTCGGGGTGCTCGCCTCCGAGGTCGCCACGCCGCTCGCGATGGTCGTGATGGAGCTGATGCAGAACGCGGCGGAGCACGGGTACGGCAGCGGCGACACCGGCGAGGTGGTGCTGCGCGCGGAGCGGCACGGCGCGGTGCTGGACGTTGCGGTCGAGGACGACGGCCGAGGGCTGCCCGAGGACTTCGACCTCGACAACGCGACCAGCCTGGGCCTGTCGATCGTGCGGACCCTGGTCGAGTCCGAGCTGGGCGGCCACCTCGTGCTGGGCCACTCCGTCGACGGCGGCACCCGGGCAGGAATCAGCATCCCGGTCGAGTGAGTCACTCTGACTCACACCGCCGTGCTCACACAGGCGTGCGGACCCTCGCGCGGGCGTTGCGGCGCTTCAGCGCGCGGCGCTCGTCCTCGCTGAGGCCACCCCAGACACCGTGGTCCTGTCCCGCCTCCAGCGCCCACGCGAGACACTGCTCGCGCACGTCGCAGCGCCGGCAGACCGCCTTGGCCTCCTCGATCTGGAGGATGGCCGGGCCGGTGTTGCCGATCGGGAAGAACAGCTCCGGATCCTCGTCGAGGCATGCGGAACGGTGTCGCCAATCCATCGGTGGGGATGCCCTCTTTCCATACGTGCAGGGTGCCCATGTCAGGGCACGCGTGAAGCCGCAAAAGTGAACGGCTTCACGATCGCTCCGGCAAGAGTTCCAAGGATTCGTTCGCGAATCAAGCAATTCAGCAGGTCTGATGGGTCACAAAAACCGGTCGGGGCCGGCCGGACGGGGCTCCGGGGCTCTCGGACCGTAGGCTGACCGCCGTGACCGAGCGACCCGCCGACGACCCGCCGACGACCCCGCCGCCGCTGGTGGTGGCAGCCTCGCTGGTCGCCGTCCAGGCGCTGGTGCTGCTGGGTCTTGCGGTCGTGGAGGTGGCCAGCGTCTCGGCGGAGCGGCGCTCGCTGGGACTGTCCACCGCGGCGTTCTTCGCGGCGTACGGCGTCGTGCTGCTCGGCGCCGCCTGGGCGCTCCACCGGCGCCAGGGCTGGTCCCGGGGCCCGGTGCTGATCACCCAGCTGATCGCGCTCGGGCTGGCCTGGAGCATGCGGGAGCACGGCGCGGTGGCCATCGCCCTCGTCGTGGGCGCCGCGGTCGTCCTCGCCGGCATGCTGCACCCGGCCACGATCGAGGCCCTGGACCGCGACCCGACCGCCCCGGAGTAGCTCAGCCCTCCGCCTCGAGCGACTGGCGCAGCTGCTCGAGGGTGCGGCTCAGCAGCCGCGACACGTGCATCTGGGAGACGCCGATCTCCTCCGCGATCTGCGACTGCGTCATGTTCTTGAAGAACCGCAGCAGCAGGATCCGCTTCTCGCGCGCGGGGAGGTTCTCCAGCAGCGGCTTGACCGACTCGCGGATCTCGACGTGCTCCAGTGCCTCGTCGTCCACGCCCATCGCATCGAGCATGCTCTGCCCGGCGCCGCCGTCGGAGTCGTCGTCGGTGGCGTCGAGGGACAGCGTCGAGTAGGCGTTGCTCGACTCCATGCCCTCGACGATCTCCTCCACCGAGCAGCCGATCGCCACGGCGAGCTCGCTCGCCGTGGGGGAGCGGCCCAGCGACTGGGTGAGCTCGGCCGTGGAGGCGCTGATCTGCATGCGCAGCTCCTGGAGCCGCCGCGGCACGCGGATCGCCCAGCCCTTGTCGCGGAAGTAGCGCTTGATCTCGCCGATGATCGTCGGCGTGGCATAGGTGGAGAACTCGACGCCGCGATCGGTGTCGAAGCGGTCGATGGACTTGATCAGCCCGATCGTGCCGACCTGGACGAGGTCCTCGTAGGGCTCGCCGCGGTTGCGGAAGCGGCGCGCGCAGTGCTCGACCAGCGGCAGGTGCAGGTGCACCAGCGAGTCGCGGGCGCCCTCGCGCCCGGCGGCGGAGCCGTCCTCGTCGCGCAGGACGGCGAACAGCTCGGCGCTGCGACGGCGGGTCTCCTCGATCGACATCGACCGCCGGTCGCCCCGAGAGAGGTCGGCGGTCATGACTCGAGGGAGGACCGGACGGTGAGGCGCACGGCGTAGCTGCCGGGAGCGGCGTCGATCGCGGCCTCCGCAGCGAGCGTCGCCAGCACCTGCCAGCCGAAGCTCTCGTAGTCCGGGGCGGTCGCGGTCTGCGAGGTGGTGCTGATCGACAGCGCCAGCTCGCGGGCGGCGAGGCGGAAGTGGCAGTCCACGACGGCACCCTCGTCGGCCTCGTCGAGCACCATCGCGGCCGCCTCGGACACCGCGATCCGGAGGTCCTCGATGTCGTCCATGGTGAAGTCCAGACGGGCCGCGAGCCCAGCGGTCAGCGTGCGCAGCACGGACGCGTAGGCGCCGTCGGCGGGCAGGCGGAGCTCGACCTCGGCGGGTGCGCCGGTGGTGGCGGTGCCGCCGTCGGCGGGCGTGCTCGTCTCGGACATTCCGCTCCTCCGAGGGAAGTGGGGGCCTGAACAGCAGGAGCCTACGGCAACCGCAGTACGCGAACGGCCGCCACCCGTGCGGGTCGCGGCCGTTCGTCGTACGGGCCGGGTCAGGGCAGCAGGCTGCCCAGGCCGAGCAGGTCGAGCAGGTCGCCCAGCCCGGCCGGGTCCAGCACGTCCTGGAGGCCGAGGTCGCCGAGCAGTTGGCCGAGCAGGTCGTCCAGGCCGAGGCTGACGAGCAGCTCGTCGACGACCGCCAGCAGCACGTCGGGCTCGGGCGCGGTGCCGCTGGACAGCAGGTCGCACAGCGGCTGCGCCTGCGGGACGTTGCTGCAGAGCAGCGCGATCGGGCTGGCGGTGCTGCCGCTGGGGATCAGCCGCGCGAGGGTGTCGCAGATCGGCTGCGGGATCCCGGCCTCGCAGAGGGCCTGGACGGGGCTGGCGGTCGGCCCCGCCGGGACCTCGGTGCAGTCCTCGTAGCGGGCGCGTGCCCGGGCGTTGGCCGAGCGCGCCTTCGTGACCCGCGCGTGGGCGGTGTCGCGGGTCCGCTTCGCCTTGGTGAGCTTCGTGCGCTTGGCCTTCTTCGCCTTCTTGCCGTGGGCCTTCTTCAGCTCGCGCTGTGCCTTGGCGACCGCTGCCTTCGCCTTCTTGTACGCCGCCACGCTGCGGCCGTAGGCGGAGCTGGTCCGACCCCACGCCGCCTTCTGGCTGTCACAGTTCGGCGTCGCGGGCGCGGCCGCGGGCTCGGCGACGACGCGGGCGGGGGCGGCGCCGGCCGGCGCCAGGCCCGGGGTGGCCAGGACGAGTCCCAGCCCGACGGCCAGGGTGAGGACGAGCTTGATCAGGACGCGATGCATCGCGGGGTCTCCCTCCGGTCGGCCCGTGCATGGGTGCCCGGGTGTGCGGGTGCCGATCGGCCGGCATCGCGGTGAATGCAGCAACCGCCCGCTCCGGGCCGTGCACGGGGCACGAATTCAGGACGAACGTCCCGCAGGTACGGCGACTGAACGGCCGCGTTGGTCGAGGAGGCCGCCGACGTCGTTGGTCGAGGAGGCCGGTCACGGCCGTCTCGAGACCGCTGGCCCACCCGTTGGTCGAGGAGGCCGGTCACGGCCGTCTCGAGACCTCTGGCCACGGTGCTGGTACTCGCCCCACCCGTTGGTCGAGGAGGCCGGCCACGGCCGTCTCGAGACCGCTGGCCACGGTGCTGGTACTCGCCTGCAGCTGCGGTTCGTAGGTGGCCGAGATTTCAAGCAGCAGCGACGAGAAGTCTGGGTGCATGGCTGGGTCCGCCTGTCAGCTACGGGGGTCTCGAGACGGTCGCGGGCGACCTCCTCGACCAACGCGACACCCCCGTTGGTCGAGGAGGCCGGCCACGGCCGTCTCGAGACCTCTGGCCATGGTGCCG
>DATMHM010000102.1:0-3158 GCA_035554935.1 Nocardioides sp.
GTCGTCGATGCGGAGACCGTGCTGGCGCAGCAGGCGGGGGATCGCGAGGACCGGACCGATGCCCATCTCGGCGGGCTTGCACCCTGCGACGGCCATGCCGCGGTAAGTGCCAAGGGGCTCGAGCCCGCGCCGGCTCGCCTCGGCGGCCTCCATCAGTACGACGGCAGCAGCGCCGTCGGACAGCTGTGATGCGTTGCCAGCGGTGATCGTCGCCGCGTGGCCGGGACGGTCGACGAGCACGGGCCGCAGTCCGGCCAGGCCGTCGAGGGTCGTCGTCGGGCGGTTGCCCTCGTCGAGGGCGAGGTCGTGGAAGGGCGCGATCTCCTCGGCGAACAGCCCGGCGTCCTGGGCCGCGGCGGTACGACGCTGCGACTCCAGGGCGTACTCGTCCTGGGCGTCGCGCCCGACGCCGTACCGCTCGGCGACGTTCTCGGCGGTGTCGAGCATGCTGACGTAGACGTCGTGCCCGTGGTTCACGAGCCAGGCGTCCTGTGCGCGGTAGGAGTTGCGGTGCTCGTTCTGGACGAGCGAGATCGACTCGACGCCACCGCCGACCGCGACCTGCATCCCGTCGGCGACGACCTGCTTGGCCGCGGTGGCGATCGCCATCAGGCCGGAGGCGCACTGCCGATCGATGCTCATGCCGGGAACGCTGGTCGGCAGCCCTGCACGCAAAGCGGCCTGGCGAGCCACGTTGTACCCGGATGTGCCCTCCTGCATCGCGCAGCCGAGCACGACGTCCTCCACCTCGCCGCCCTCGATGGACCCACGTGCGAGCGCAGCGCTGATCGCACGGGCGGCAAGTTCTGGGGCGGGGATGTCGCTGAGCCGGCCCCGGTAGGCCTTGCCGATGGGGGTCCGAGCGGTGGAGACGATGACGGCCTCGCGCACGGGGCCACCTCCTTCTTCTGGCGGAGCGGGGGACGGGCGTACGGCATACTTTACAGCAGCGTTGACTTTTTGTCGTAGCCGTTGAATCATGGATGAGTCGAAAGGAACCCCATGACCCACGTACGCATCGGCCTCGTCGTGCCGAGCTCCAATGTCACGGTCGAGACCGAGATGCCCGCGATCCTGGGGCGCCACCCGGGGGCGGACTTCTCGTTCCACGCCAGCAGGATGCGGATGGCGAAGGTCTCGCCCGAGCAGCTCGCGGCGATGAACGCCCAGCGCGAGCGCTGCATCCTCGAGCTCGGAGACGCCTCGCCGGACGTGATCCTGTATGCCTGCCTGGTCGCCCTGATGGCGGTCGGTCCCGGCGAGCACCAGCGGGTCGAGGGTCTGGTCGCCGAGCAGCTCGCGACCGGCGGCGCCGAGGCGCGGGTGCGCTCGAGCGCCGGCGCGCTCGTGGAGGGCCTGCAGGCGCTCTCCGCACGGCGGATCGCCCTCGTGACGCCGTACATGCGACCGCTCGCGGAGAAGGTCGTGGCTTACCTCGAGGCCGAGGGCTTCGAGGTCACCGACTGGCGCGCGCTCGAAGTGGAGGACAACCGCGAGGTCGGTTGCATCCCCGGCGACCGAGTCATGGACGCCGCGCGCAGCCTCGACCTGACCGGCGTCGATGCCCTGGTCATCTCGGCCTGTGTGCAGATGCCGTCGCTCCCGCTCGTGGAACTCGCCGAGCAGGAGCTCGGCGTACCGGTGCTCTCGGCCGCGACCGCCGGCGCCTACAGCATCCTGCGGGCGGCGGGCCTGCCCGTCGACATCCCCGGCGCCGGCTCGCTGCTGCGGGCCGACAGCCTCCAGCCCACTGCCTGACTCCAGCGCTCGGCGAAAGGAATCCGATGAGCTCGCTCTCCGACCAGCACCTGGTCCGCGGCGTCGACCACGCCGCCTTCCCGACCTTCGACCCGGTCGGCACCGTCCGCTTCTACCGGGACACCCTCGGCTTCCCGGTGGTGCACTCCATCTGTGCCGCCGGCTGGGGGCCCGAGGACCACCCGGACTTCATCCACTTCTTCTTCGACATCGGCAACGACGACCGGATCGCGTTCTTCTACTACTTCGGGCTCCCGAAGCCGGAGGTCGGGAAGGGCGACGTCTACGCACAGTTCGGCGACGACACCCCGGACTGGTTTGTCCGCTCCCGCCACCTGGCGATTCACGTCGACAGCGAGGACCACCTGCTGGAGTACCGCCGCCGCCTCGACGCGAGTCAGTGGCCCGTCGAGATGCAGATCCAGCACGAGACCATCGAGTCGATCTACACCCATGACCCCAATGGCTACATGGTCGAGATCACTCGCGCCCTTCGTCCGGTCACCCCGCAGGAGGACCTCGACGCCAACCTGACCATCGATGCCCTTGTCGACATCGCCCAGCGTCCCGGCCACGGAATGGACGACCTTCTCGTGCGCAAGGCCGAGCTGATCGTCGAGCGCGCCGAGGCGTGGCAGGCCGAGCAGGAGGTGTCGTCATGACGCACCGGCTGTTCATGCTCGACGTACCCGAGAACACGTCCATCGCGGCGGTCGCCTCCGAAGCGCCCGATGTGACGGTCGATCGCCTCGGACCCTACTTCGTGATCGCCTCCGAGAAGCCGGTGGTGATCGATCGCCGCGCCTCCGGTGCGCGGCACGCGGTCTGGTA
Organism: Nocardioides sp.; assembly: GCA_035554935.1. Taxonomy (GTDB): domain Bacteria; phylum Actinomycetota; class Actinomycetes; order Propionibacteriales; family Nocardioidaceae; genus Nocardioides. Next base: position 2,590 of record DATMHM010000102.1, read on the forward strand.
CAGCTGCGTCGGCGGTCTCGAGGGCTGCCGCATCGTGCAGTGGGACAAGGACGCTCTACGCCTGGAGCAACGATGACCGAGACCGCCAGCCGGCTGGGCGCGGGCCGGTACGTCGAGTCGATCGACGCGCCCGACGGCGTCACGACGTCGGTGCACGAGCTCACGACGGTGGACGACGCCAAGGTCACCGGTGTCCTGCGGGTGCCGGCAGGTGCCCGCACGGTCGTCACGATCATGCATCCCCGCCAGGACGTCACGTACCACTCGCTGGTGCCCTACTTCCTCGGCTCGGGCTACGCCGTGTGGACCCAGGGCTCGCGCTCGCCGAACAACGACCTCACGCTGATCCACGAGCAGGCGATCATCGACTTCGCCGCCGGGCACGCCTTCCTGCGATCGGCAGGCTTCGACCACGTGGTCTCGTTGGGCCACTCGGGCGGCGGCACGCTCGCCGCGTTCTACTGCCAGCAGGCCGGCCTCGCGCCGGACGAACGCCTGGCTGCGGCCCCGTCGGGCCGACCGGTCTCCCTCCGCGAGGCGGAGATGCCGCTCCCGGACGGCGTCGTCTT
>DATMHM010000103.1:0-40579 GCA_035554935.1 Nocardioides sp.
CACGTGCAGGGTCTGCTCGAAGTCGGCCTCGGTCTCGCCCGGGAAGCCCACGATGATGTCCGTGGTGATCGCGGCGTCCGGGATGGCGGCGCGCACCTTCTCGATGATGCCGAGGTAGCGCTCCTGCCGGTAGGACCGGCGCATGTCCTTGAGGACCTTCGACGAGCCGGACTGCAGCGGCATGTGCAGGCTGGGCATCACGTTCGGCGTCTCGGCCATCGCCTCGATGACGTCGTCGGTGAACTCGGCCGGGTGCGGGCTCGTGAAGCGGACCCGCTCCAGGCCCTCGATGTCGCCGCACGCCCGCAGCAGCTTCGAGAACGCCTGCCGGTCGCCGAACTCCACGCCGTAGGCGTTGACGTTCTGGCCGAGCAGGGTGATCTCGGAGACGCCCTCGGCGACCAGCGCCTCGATCTCGGCGAGGATCTCGCCGGGACGGCGGTCCTTCTCCTTGCCGCGCAGGCTCGGGACGATGCAGAACGTGCAGGTGTTGCTGCAGCCGACGCTCACCGACACCCAGGCCGCGTACGCCGACTCGCGCTTGGTCGGCAGGGTCGACGGGAACACGTCGAGGGACTCGAGGATCTCGACCTGCGCCTCCTGCTGGACCCGCGCCCGGTCGAGCAGGGCCGGCAGGGAGCCGATGTTGTGGGTGCCGAAGACGACGTCGACCCACGGCGCCTTCCGCACGACCGTGTCGCGGTCCTTCTGCGCCATGCAGCCGCCGACGGCGATCTGCATGCCCGGCCGCTTCGCCTTCACCGGCGCCAGGTGCCCGAGGTTCCCGTAGAGCCGGTTGTCGGCATTCTCCCGCACCGCGCAGGTGTTGAACACGACGACGTCCGCCTGCTCGCCCTCGGGTGCGGCGAGGTAGCCCGCGTCCTCGAGCAGGCCGGAGAGGCGCTCGGAGTCGTGGACGTTCATCTGGCACCCGTAGGTGCGGACCTCGTAGGTCCGGGGCGCGGTGCCCGGGGCGGCGGTGCTGGTCATGGCGCCCTCAAGGGTACGGCGACCGGTGGTCGCCGCCCGAATCCCAGTGCCGTGCCGGTGGCTGCCCAAGGCCGGGTCCCACCTCAGCCTCGGGCCACCGAGGTGAGGTTCAGGCGGCTCGGGGTGGTGAGGTGCCGGGTGGCCGGGCTGGTCGGGCTGGTCGACCTCGGGCGTAGGTGACGCCGGCGGCGCGGAGGTCGTGGAGGGTTGCCCGGGGTGGTGGGGTCCACACGGGTTGTCCGGTGTGGGGGTCGATGTGGACGGCCCAGGGGGTTTGGTGGAGCAGGACGTGGTGGTGGCGACAGACCATGACCAGGTTCGACAGGGCGGTGGCTCCGCCGTCGGCCCAATGCACGACATGGTGGGCATCGCACGCGAGTGGGATGCGGGTGCAGCCGGGGAAGGCGCAGTGCCGGTCCCGGATGATCAGCGCGGTCCAGATCGCCGCGGTGACGAGCCGCTGGGCACGCCCCACGTCGAGGACCTGACCATCGGCGCCGAGGACACCGGGGATGATCTCGGCATCACACGCCATGCGTCGTACGGCGGTCGCGGACAGCCGGGCGCCGGTGGGGGCGTGGCCGTTGCGGGCCAGGCCGGCGTCGATGATCTGTTGCTTGAGTGATTCCTGGTCGATGAGGACGATCACGCGGGGCTTGGTGCCGTGGTCGCGGGGCAGGTCGTCGGTGGCGGTGAGCCGGTCGCAGGCGTCGACGAGGGCGTCCCACAGCCGGGTCCCGGCCTCGCGGGGGTCGCGGCCGTCGTGTCCGCAGCCGGGGGTGAGGCACGGCTGCTGGGTGGCGTGGCCGTGGTCGTCGAACATCGGCTCACCGGGGGCGCGGTTGGCCCCGCCGCAGGCGCCGGGTTCGGTGGTCACTGGTGCGGCCAGGGGGTGGAGGGTGGCCTTGATCTTCTCGGCGTCCTCGACGGTGCCGTAGCCCCTGACCCGGACCCCGCCGTGGCGGTCCTCGGCGAAGGAGAGGTGGCGGGCGTGGTGCACCGCGCGTTCGTTGCGGGCCTTCTCCTTCTCGGCGTTGAGGATCGCGCCGTCGGGGTCGAGGCGGCGCACCACGTCACCGAACGCGACCTGGAGGTCGGTGGCGTCGTGGCCGTGCTGGTCGACGAGGTCGAGCATCGCGCCGGCGACCGCGGCCCGGAAGTCGTGGAACCCGTGGGCCCCAGGGGACCGGGGCAGGGCGTGGACCTGGGTGGCGATCGCGCGGGCCTGGGGCAGGCTCACCCGCCCGGACTCCAGCGCGGCCTGCACCTCCGGCAGGTCCCGGAGCTGTGCGGCGGCGCGGACCAGTCCGCCGCCGGTGCCCTTGTGGCCGCCGGTGAGGTGGGTGAGGAAGTCCTTCGTGGTGGCCCAGCCCAACTCGCGCAGCGTGTCGGTGGCCTCGAGCCGGCCGATGGTGCGCAGCAGCGCGGCGTCCAGGAACGAACGGGCCGCGGCGATGGCCTCCACCCCGGCCACCACGTCGGGGCCGGCCACGGTGTCCCAGTCGCCGCCGGCCAGTTCCGCGGCACGCTCGGCCACGGTCCTGGCCGCGTGGAGCGCTCCGGGTGAAGTCATGCGCTCATCCTACTCGAACATGTGCTCGATTATAAGCCCCGTGTGTCGTGGCGCACCGCCGCACCAGCCGACGATCCGACGTACGACGGCGGCCGTCGGCCCGCGCCACACGGCCAGCGCGACCAGGACGAGCCCGGCCACCGTCGGCGCGAGCAGCAGCGCCGGGGCGAGGGCGGCCCGCGCGGTCAGGGACGCACGGCGACCCGCCCGGGTCGGTGGTGCGGCGCGCGTCGTGGCCGAAGGCTACGGGCCCGGGCGCCGGCAGGGTGGCACCTGCGACAGTCCCGCCGAATCCACATCGCCCCGGCGATCGCCTAGGGTCGAAGCATGGCTGAGACTGCTCCTCCAGGCCTCGTCGCCCGCAACAACGAGGTGGTCGGCAGCATCCTGAGCATCGTCGCGCTGCTGGTGGCGGTGCTGCTGGGCGCCGGGCTGATGTTCGGCACCGACACCCGCGGCGTGCGCGCGATCCTCACCTTGCTGACGATCGCCGGCGGGACGTTCACGCTGCTGCTGCTCGCGATCGGCGCCATGCTGCGCGCCGTGACGCCCACGAACGTCTGGGAGCAGGAGGAGGCCGAGTGGCGCCGGGACATGGGGCTGACGGCCGAGGACCAGCCGACGCGGGCCGGCCGGTTCGCCGTACCCCTCGCCCTCGCGGCCATCCTCGTCGGGCTCGCGCTCAGCGTCGTCCCGGCCGTGCTCTGACCGGCCGTCCGGCACCTCCCGCGTCACGAATTGGTCTCGTCGGCACGTCGCACTAGCCGTGAGCCGGGTCACCCGACTAGCGTCCACGTGCATGACCGTCACCGATGACGCTGCGGTTGGCAACGGCGCTGCGCGCCCTGGCGACCCGCTCGTGGAGCTCACCGGCGTGCAGAAGTGGTACGGCGACCTGCACGTCCTGCAGGACATCGACCTGACCGTCGGCCGCGGCGAGGTCGTCGTCGTGATCGGGCCCTCGGGCTCGGGCAAGTCGACGCTGTGCCGCACGATCAACCGGCTCGAGACCATCGACCAGGGCGACATCAAGGTCGACGGCAAGCAGCTGCCCCAGGAGGGCAAGGCCCTGGCCGCACACCGCGCCGACGTCGGCATGGTGTTCCAGAGCTTCAACCTCTTCGCGCACAAGACGATCCTCGAGAACGTCACGCTCGGCCCGATCAAGGTGCGCAAGATGCCGAAGGGCAAGGCCGAGGCGCTCGCGAAGGAGCTGCTCGACCGCGTCGGAGTCGGCCACCAGGCCGCGAAGTACCCCGCCCAGCTCTCGGGCGGCCAGCAGCAGCGGGTCGCGATCGCCCGCGCACTGGCGATGGAGCCCAAGGTGATGCTCTTCGACGAGCCCACCTCCGCCCTCGACCCCGAGATGATCAAGGAGGTCCTCGAGGTCATGGTGGACCTCGCCGAGCGCGGGATGACGATGATCGTCGTGACCCACGAGATGGGCTTCGCCCGCACCGCCGCCAACCGCGTCGTGTTCATGGCCGACGGACGGATCGTCGAGACCAACGACCCCGAGACCTTCTTCACCAACCCCCAGAGCGATCGCGCCAAGGACTTCCTCGGCAAGATCCTCAAGCACTGACGCTCGAGCACCTCGGGCAGAAAAGGAGCAGGAGATGCGACTGAGGAAAGCCTTCGCCGCAACGGCGGCAGGGATTGCTGTGGCCGCCGGCCTCGCTGCATGCGGCGACGCAGGCAACGACAACGAGGGACGCGACGTCGAGGCCGCGGACGACTGCGACGGCAAGTTCGAGGACGGCTCGCGGATGGCCGAGATCGCCGACGCCGGCAAGATCAACGTCGGCGTGAAGTACGACCAGCCCGGCCTGGGCTTCAAGGGCGCCACCGACGACGTCCCGAGCGGCTTCGACGTGGAGATCGCCAAGCTGCTGGTCGCCGACCTGTGCATCGACCCGGCGGACAGCGACAGCGTGAACTGGGAGGAGACGATCTCCGACAACCGGGAGCCCTACCTCGAGTCGGGCAAGGTCGACATCGTCCTGGCGTCGTACTCCATCACCGAGGACCGCCGGAAGGTGGTCGGCCAGACCGGTCCCTACATGGTCACCGGCCAGCAGATCCTGGTGAAGTCCGACAGCGACGTCACCGGCATCGCCGACCTCAAGGGCAAGGAGGTCTGCTCGGTGACGGGCTCGACCTCGCTGGAGACCGTCAACGGCAAGGGCGCTAAGGGCGTCGGCGCGGACTCCTACTCCGAGTGCGCGGAGAAGGTCCTCGACGGCACCTACGTGGCCATGTCCACGGACGGCACGATCCTCGCCGGACTCGCTGCCCAGCACGAGGGCGAGCTGAAGGTCGTCGGCGACCAGTTCTCGACCGAGAACATCGGCGTCGGCTACGGCAAGGACCACCCGGAGATGTGCGAGTGGATCAACGGCGTGCTGACCGAGAGCTTCGAGGACGGATCGTGGGCCGAGGCCTTCGAGCTGACGCTCGGGCCCTCGGGCGTGGAGACGCCCGAGCCGCCGTCGCTGCAGCCCTGCCAGTGACCCACGCCTGACCCGGAGCCGGGATCCGTCGTACGACGGGTCCCGGCTCCCCTCCGACGGAGAGGGGACACCGTTGAGCGCGGTGCTCGAGAACCTCGACGAGTTCTTCAAGGGATTCGGCTACACACTGGCCCTGTTCCTGGTGTGCGCGGTGGCCTCGCTGGCCCTGGGCACCCTCCTCGTCGCCATGCGGGTGGGGCCGATCGCCGTCCTGCGCGGCGTCGCAGCGGTCTACGTGTCGCTGGTCCGCAACACGCCGCTGGTACTGATCTTCATCTTCTTCCACTTCGCGGCGCCGATCATCGGCATCAACTTCCGCTGGGTCCAGGTGCACATCGGCGAGTTCGACTTCACCTCCGCCTTCGCGACCGCGTTCGTGGCGCTGAGCCTCTACACCGCGTGCTTCGTCTGCGAGGCGCTGCGCTCGGGCGTCAACGCCGTGCCGATGGGCCAGGCCGAGGCCGCCCGCGCGATCGGCCTCCCCTTCGCGGGCGTGATGACCCAGGTCGTGCTGCCGCAGGCGATCCGGGCTTCGGTCCCGCCCGTGGCGAGCTCGCTCATCGCGATGTTGAAGAACACCTCCGTCGCCGGGATCTTCTTCCTCGCCGAGGCCACCGCGACCATGCGCGGGCTCAGCAACGACTACAGCAGCGAGCGGATCACGATCTTCCTCTGCTTCGCGGTCGGCTACATCATCCTGGTCGAGATCGTCTCGGTGGTCTCGCTGAGTCTCGAACGACGCTGGAGGATCGCCTAGATGGCCGCGAGTGTTCTCTTCGACGCGCCCGGACCGGCGACCCGGTTCCGGCACCGGATCTACAGCGCGCTGGCGTCCGCCGCCATCCTGGCCGCCGTCCTCTACGCACTGTGGAAGCTCAACGCGGACGGCCAGTTCGAGTACAGCCTCTGGGAGCCGTTCCTGACCCCGGACTACATCTCGGCGCTGCTCGTCGACGGCCTCGTCGTCACCGTGACCATGGCCGTCTTCGCCATCGTCGGCGCGGTCGTGTTCGGGTTCGTCTTCGGCGTGGCGAAGATGTCGGACCACTCCTTCATCAGGTGGCCGGCGTGGCTCGTGGTCGAGTTCTTCCGCGCGATGCCCGTGCTGCTGTTGATGATCTTCGTGTTCTTCATGTGGTTCATCTCGATGCGCGGCGGCTTCCTGTGGATCGACGAGCGCGGAGGCTTCTTCTCCGTCGTCATCGCCCTGACCTGCTACAACGGCGCCGTGCTCGCCGAGGTGGTCCGCGCCGGCGTGGCCGCCATCCCGAAGGGGCAGGCCGAGGCGGCGTACGCGATCGGCATGCGCAAGACGCAGGTCATGACGATCATCCTGCTGCCGCAGGCAGTGAAGGTGATGCTCCCGGCGATCATCAGCCAGATGGTGGTGGCCCTGAAGGACACCAGCCTGGGCTACGCCGTCGCCGCCCCGGGCCTGACGAAGATCGGGCAGCAGATCTACAAGGAGTTCGGCAACCAGGTGCCGACCGCGATCGTGGTGGGCGTGCTCTATGTCGGGCTCAACCTGCTGCTGACCCTGCTCGCGACCTGGATCCAGAAGCGGTTCGTCGGCGAGCGGAAGATCGACGTCGTTGCCGCCGCGGCGGGAATCGGCGAGGGCCCCGGCTGACGCACGCGGCCCCCGGCGAACCCCGTCGGGTGCTACTTCTTCTTCGAGGTCACCCAGAGGGTGATGGTGCCCTCGATGACCACGGTGCCGTCGGCGAGCTCGCCACGGACCCGCACGGGCAGGTCGCCCTCGGCGGTGTCCCACTGCTCCTGGTCGGTCTCGGCGATGCAGGTGACGTCGCCGGTTGCCTTGGCCGTGTAGGAGATGCTCATCCCCTTCGGGATCCACCGCTTGTCGCTGGGGATCGTGGACTCGGCGAGGCCGCCCATCGCCATCTCGAGGCCGTTGCACATGGCGATCGCGTGCACGGTGCCGATGTGGTTCTGCACGCTGCGGCGCTTGGGGATCACGACCTCGCAGCGGTTCGGGCCGAGCTCGGTCACCCGCGGGTGGATGGTCGCGAAGTAGGGCGCCTTCTGCGCGAAGGCGATGGAGAAGACGCGCTTGCCGAGGGTGCTGCCGACGACGGGCAGGCCGGTGGTCGTCTTCCAGAGGTTGTGGACCTGGGTCATGGAACTGAGATTACTCGCCGGTAACAATGCCCGGCAAGGTGTGCTACGGCACGCGGGCGACCACGAAGATCCGTCGGAACGGCAGCACCACGCCGTCGCCGTGGTCCGGGTAGGCCGCCCGGAGGTGCGCCTTGTAGTCCTCCTCGAAGCGCGGCCGCAGTTCGTCGGGCAGCGACTGCAGGATCGGCCGCGCCCCGGTGCCGGAGACCCAGGCGAAGACCGGGTCCTCGCCGTGCAGCACGTGCAGGTAGGTCGTCTCCCAGACGTCGACCTCGCAGTCCAGCGCCAGCAGCACGTGCAGGTAGTCCGCAGGGTCGTGGGCGCCGACCCGCGCAGCGGCTGCCGTGTGGGCGGCGTACGGCGCCTCGGCGGCCAGCTCCGCGAGGAGGGCGTGGCTCGGTGCGACGTGGTTGCCGGGCACTTGGAACGCGAGCCAGCCGTCCGGCGCCACGGTCGCGGCGAGGGCCGGCAGCAGGTCGAGGTGCTCGGGCACCCACTGCAGCGCCGCATTGGAGACGAGCACGTCGACGCTGCCCGGCGCCGCGGCGTGGACCCAGTCGCGCAGGTCGGCCTGCTGGAAGGCCACCCGCTCCGCGGCCGGGCCGGCGGTGGCGGCGCGCACCATGTCGGCGCTGGAGTCGACGCCGGTGACGTCCGCGTCCGGCCAGCGGTCGGCGAGGAGGGCGGTGAGGTGACCGGGACCGCAGCCGAGGTCGACCACCACCCGCGGACCGGTGGCGCCGATGCGGGCGACGAGGTCGACGAACGGGCGGCCGCGCTCGCCGGCGAAGGCGAGGTAGCGGTCCGGGTCCCAGGCCGCCGTCACCGGCCGGCCGCCGCCCGCTCGCGCAGGAACTCGAGGATGCGGGCGTTGACGACGTCGGGCTGCTCGAGCTGGAGGAAGTGCCCGGCGTCCTCGACGACCGCGACGCGGCTGCCAGCAGGGAGCCGGTCGCCGATCCGCCCCGCCCAGCGGGCGTCGAGGCAGCCGTCGTCGGCACCCTGCAGGAACAGCAGCGGCACGCGCGGACCGGCGAGCCAGTCGCGTGCGAGCGGCCGGTAGCACTCCGGCAGTTGGCGGGCCCGGGGCTGGGCGCGGTAGTAGCCGAGCGCGGCCGACCGGTGCGCGTCGTCGGGCAGCGCGGCGGCGAGGTGCGCGAGGTCCTCGCGGGCGTCGTATCCCGGCGACCAGCGGCGCCACAGGTGGGCCACGAGGCGGTCGAAGGCGCGCTCGGGGAGGCGCGGGAGCTGGTTGAAGAGGGTGTACCAGCTCATCGACGCCTGCCGCGGCAGGATCCGCGCCCAGCGGAGGAGGTCGCCGCGGCGCGGGTTCATCTCGGACAACGGCGGTACGGCGAGCGACACGATCGCGCCGAACGGGTTGGCCGGGGACGCGGCGACGCCGTTGGCGGTGATCGCGCCCCAGTCGTGACCGACCAGCACCGCGCGGTCGTCGCCGCCGAACGCGCGGTGCAGCCCGAGCGCGTCGTCCATCAGCGCCGGCACGTGGAAGCTGCCGTCGTCGGGCAGCCCGCTCGGCGCATAGCCGCGGGTGAACGGCGCGACGACGCGGTAGCCGTCGGCGACCAGGGCGGGTGCGAGATGCCGCCAGGTGTGCGCGGTGTCGGGGAAGCCGTGCAGCAGCACGGCGAGCGGGCGGGCCGGGTCGTCGACGGCGCCCCACACGAGGCTGGTCAGGGTGACCCGGTCGAGGGCGGTCGTGCGCTGGTCCACGAGGCGACCCTACGCGGCTGCTTTTCTTGACATCAAGATTCTCGACAGGTCCGCTAAAGTGGGCCGCATGCGGGACGAGGTGGACGAGCTGGTCGAGGCGTGGGCGCGCGAGCGCAGCGACCTCGACCTCGGCCCCGTCGCGGTCTTCAGCCGGATCTCCCGGCTCGCGCACCACGTCGACAAGGCCCGCGGCCAGGCGTTCACCGCCCACGGCATCGAGTCGTGGGAGTTCGACGTGCTGGCTGCGCTGCGCCGGGCGGGCAAGCCCTACGAGCTCTCCCCCGGCCGCCTGCTGCGGGAGACGCTGGTGACCAGCGGGACGATGACCAACCGCGTCGACCGGCTCACCACCCGCGGCCTCGTCGAGCGCCACCCCGACCCCTCCGACCGCCGCGGCGTGCTCGTCCGGCTCACCCCGGAGGGCAAGGAGGCCGTGGACGGCGCCTTCGCCGCCCTCCTCGACGCCGAGCGGGAGCTGCTCACGGGTCTGTCCGGCAAGGACCGCACGGAGCTCGCCGACCTGCTGCGGCGGCTGCTCGTGCCGTTCGCGGACTGACCACCCTCGGGCGCGCCGTTCACCCAGCGAATTCGTGGTCGTACGGCGGGATCGACCACGAATTCGGCTGGTGAACCGCAGACCACGAGCCCTCGACACCAGCCCTACTCCAGCAGCTCGGCCGCCTCGAGCCACTCCAACTCGGCGGCCTCCTTCTCCTCGTGCAGCTCGCCGAGGGCCCGGGAGATCTCGGTGAGGCGCTCGGGGTCGGTGGCGTTCGCGGCCAGGTCGGCGGTCAGCTCGGCCTCGCGGGCGGCGAGCCGCTCGAGGACCTTGTCGAGCCGGGCCACGGTCTTCTTTGCCGTGCGCTCCTCGGCGGAGCCGGGCTTGGCCCTGGATCTCGATACGCCGCCTCGTTCCTCGGCGGCTACTCGATCAGCGGAAGGAGCCCCGGATCTCGACGCGCTGCCGCGACCTCGTTCCTCGGTCGCGACGCTTGCTCGATCTTCGTTCGCCCACGCCGGTCGCTCGTTCCTCGCGACCGACTGCTCTCTCCGCTCCAGGTACTCCTCCACGCCGCGCGGGAGCATCGAGACCTGGCCGTCGCCGAGCAGCGCCCAGACCGAGTCGGTGACCCGCTCCAGGAAGTACCGGTCGTGGGAGACCACGACCAGGGTGCCCGGCCAGCCGTCGAGGAAGTCCTCGAGCACGTTGAGCGTCTCGATGTCGAGGTCGTTGGTGGGCTCGTCGAGCAGCAGCACGTTGGGCTCGGTGAGCAGCAGGCACAGCAGCTGGAACCGGCGGCGCTCGCCGCCGGACAGGTCGCCCACCCGCGCGGTGAGCCGGTCGCCGGTGAACCCGAACCGCTCGAGCATCGAGGTCGCCGAGATCTCGCCGTCCGCCGTACGGGTCACGCGGCGGATGCCCTCGACCGTGGCGAGCACGCGGGCCTCGGTGTCCTCGAAGTGGACGTCCTGCGACAGGTGCTGGAGGGCGACGGTGCGGCCGTGCCGGACCCGCCCGGCCTGCGGCGCGGCCTCGCCGGAGAGCAGGGAGAGCACGGAGGTCTTGCCGGCACCGTTGACGCCAACCAGCCCGACCCGGTCGCCGGGGCCCAGCCGCCAGGTCGCGTGCGTGAGCAGCTGCCGCTCGCCGCGGGCGAAGTCGACGTCCTCGACGTCGACCACGTCCTTGCCGAGCCGCTGGGCGGCGAAGCGCTGGAGCTCCAGGCGGTCGCGGGGAGGGGGAACGTCCTCGATGAGCGCGTTGGCGGCGTCGATGCGGAACTTCGGCTTCGACGTCCGCGCGGGGGCGCCGCGGCGCAGCCAGGCGAGCTCCTTGCGCACCAGGTTCTGCCGGCGCTGCTCGGACGCCGCGGCCTGGCGCTGGCGCTCGGCCTTGGCCAGCACGAAGGCGGCGTAGCCCCCCTCGTAGGTGTCCACCACGCCGTCGTGGACCTCCCAGGTCTGCTGGCACACCGCGTCGAGGAACCAGCGGTCGTGGGTCACCACGACGAGCGCGGACGGCCGGGCCGCGAGGTGCGCCGCCAGCCACGCGACCGCCTCGACGTCGAGGTGGTTGGTGGGCTCGTCGAGGACCACCAGGTCGTGCTCGCCCAGCAGCAGTCCGGCCAGCGCGCAGCGCCGCCGCTCGCCGCCGGACAGGCCGTGCACCGCGCGGTCGAGGTCGACGCCGGCCAGCAGCACCTCCACGATCTCGCGCAGCCGCGCGTCCGCGGCCCACTCGTGGTCCGCCTTGCCCTGCAGCACGACCTCGCGCACGGTGTGGCTGTCGTCGAAGTCGTCCTGCTGCGACAGCACCCCGACCAGCAGACCGCGCTGCCGCGAGACGCGGCCCTCGTCGGGCTCCTCGGCGCCCGTCATGATCCGCAGCAGCGTCGTCTTGCCGTCGCCATTGCGGCCGACGATGCCGATCCGCTCGCCCTCCCCCACGCCGAGGGAGACGTCGGTGAGGAGCGGCCGGACGCCGTACGACTTCGAGACCCGCTCCAGGTTGAGCAGGCTGCGCGGCTCAGGCATAGGTCACCACGTGGGCGCCGGCCACCGGGCCGGGGGCGACGGCGCAGCGCAGGCCCCGCGCGTCCAGCTCCGCCGCGGTCTCCCGCGCCGCCGCGACGTCGTCGTGGAGCACGAGCAGGGTCGGGCCGGAGCCGGAGAGCAGCACGCCGTCGGGGCCGAGCAGGCGCAGCTGCTCCTCGACGTCGACCAGGTCGGGGCGCAGGTCGCGCGCCGCGGGCCACAGGTCGTTGGCGAGCAGCGCACCGACCTCGTCGGCGTAGCCCTCGGCCAGCGCCGAGACCAGGTGGTGCGGGATCGGCGGCTCCTCGTCGGCGTCGGGCGAGAGCTCGTCGAAGTGGCGGTAGACGGCCGGCGTGGAGAGGCCCTCGTCGGACAGCACGACCACCCACCACACCGACGTGCGGTCGGTGAGCGGCTCGACCAGCTCGCCGCGGCCGGTGCCGAGGGCGGTGCCGCCGACGAGCGCGAACGGTACGTCGCTGCCGAGGCCGGCCGCGATGCGCAGCAGGTCGTCGTCGCTGGTCTGCAGGTCCCACAGCCGGTCGAGCGCGAGCAGGGTCGCCGCGGCGTCGGCCGAGCCACCGGCCATGCCGCCCATCACAGGGATGCCCTTGGCGATGGTGATCCGGGCCGCGAGGTCGAGCCCGTGGTGAGCGACCAGCGCCCGGCCCGCCCGGATCGCGATGTTGTCGTCGTCGAGCGGGACGCCGTCGACGGGAGCGGTCAGCCCGACCGACCAGGCGGGCGCGTCGGTCACGGTGACGTCGTCGTAGAGGCCGACGGCCTGGTAGACGGTCGCCAGCGGGTGCATCCCGTCGGGCCGCGGCCGGCCGACGCCGAGGTGCAGGTTGATCTTGGCGGGGGCGCGCACGGTCACCCGGCCGACCGGCTCGACCATCGCCTCGCTCACTGCTCCCCCTCCACGCGCTGGGCCTCCAGCGCGACGGTCAGCGCGACGAACTCGTCGATCCCCAGCGCCTCGCCACGGGTGAGCGGCTCCAGCCCGACCGCGCGCAGGGCGGCCTCGGCCTGCTCGGCGCCGCCGGCGATGCCGCGCAGCACGCCGCGCAGTCCCTTGCGGCGCTGGGCGAAGGCGGCGTCGATGACGGCGAACACCTGCTCGCGGGTGACCTCGTCGGTCGGCGGCTCCCGCCGCGTCCACGCCACCAGCCCGGAGTCGACGTTGGGCGCCGGCCAGAAGACGTTGCGGCCGATCGCGCCGGCCCGCCGGACGTCGGCGAACCACGCGGCCTTGGCCGACGGGACGCCGTACGTCTTCGAGCCGGGCGGGGCCGCGAGCCGGTCGGCGACCTCGGCCTGCACCATCACCAGGCCGTGCTCGAGGCTGGGCAGCAGCGCCATCAGGTGCAGCAGCACCGGGACGGAGACGTTGTAGGGCAGGTTGGCGACGAGGGCCTGCGGCGGCGGACCGGGTACGTCGACGACGGTCATCGCGTCCGCGAGCACGACCCGGAACCGGTCGGCCTGGCCGGGCGCGAAGGCGCGGATGGTCGCCGGCAGCTCGCCGGCGAGCAGCGGGTCGACCTCGATCGCGGTGACCTCGGCGCCCGCCTCGAGCAGGGCGAGGGTCAGCGAGCCGAGTCCGGGCCCGACCTCGACGACGACCTCGCCCTCGGTGACGCCCGACTCGCGGACGATCCGGCGCACGGTGTTGGCGTCGATGACGAAGTTCTGGCCGCGTTGCTTCGTCGGGCGCAGGTCGAGCCGCGCCGCCAGCTCCCGCACCTCCGCCGGGCCGAGCAGGCGCGGGGCAGCGGTCTCGGTCATGCCGCCCAGCCTAGGGGACCGACGTCGAAGGGAGCCGATCCCCGGCGTCGCTGTGGAGCACGCCGACGGCGAGCGGGTCGAGCTCGGCGACGTACCGCTCCACAACGGGTCGTGGGGGTTCTTCGCCGGCCGAACCGCTCGCCGTCGAGGGAGAGCCGTGCCGGTCGGTGGTCCGGTCAGCGGGGCAGGCCGAGCACCGACGCGCAGTGCGGCCAGGCGCCGTAGCCGCCCGAGGCGTCCCGGACCTTGGTCGCGATCGCGATCTGGGTCTCGCGCGAGGCCTGGTGGGGCATGCCCGGACCGCCGTACGCCTGCCACGTGCTCAGGCTGAACTGCAGGCCGCCGTAGTAGCCGTTGCCGGTGTTGATCGCCCAGTTGCCGCCGGACTCGCACTGCGCGAGCCGGTCCCAGACGGTGTTGCCGCCGGCGAAGTTCGCCGTCGGCTCCTCCTTGGTGCCGACCCGGACGACCTCGGTGGTCGGGGCCTTGGTCACGTCCTGGGTGAGCACGATGCGGCGCACGACCTCGCCGTTGCGGACGACGACCCGGTAGGTCACGTCACGGACGCCGTCGACACCTTCGGTGACGACCTCGGTCTCGCCCTCGTACATCGAGTCGTCGGCGATCTCGCGCACCGGGGCCTCGATGACCTCGTCCTCGACGCTGCGCTTGCGCAGCTCGATGTCGGTGTAGACGATCCGGACGCCGTCGCGGACCTCGGTGCTGCGGCCCGGACGCACCTTGTCGTGGGCGTCGAGCTCGACGCCGACCTCGGCCAGGGCCTCCTGGACGGTCAGGGCGGCGACCTCGCGCTTGACGGCCTTCTTGCCGGCCAGCTTGAAGACGAGCTCCTTGGGCGTGACGACCTCGATCGAGGCACCGCCGCGGTCGATGGACGCGCTGCGGCTGGTCGAGAGGCGGCTGTCGCCGTAGAGGATGCCGATCTGGTCCAGCGCGCCCTCGACGTCGGTGGCGGTCACCCAGTGGGTGGACACCTCGCCGTCGACGGTGAGCTCGATGGGCCGGCTGAAGCGGACGGCGATCTTGTCGCCGCTCTCGACCTGCTCGTCGAGGCCCGGCTGGACCACGTCGCGCTGGGAGAGGTCGATGCCCTCGGCGTCGAGGACGTCCTCGACCGTGTCGCCGAAGGTGCTGACCGTGCGCTCCTCGCCGTCGACGGAGAGGGTCACCTCGGTGGACATCGAGGAGTAGCCGTAGGTCACTGCGGAGACCGCCATCAGCACACCGGCCACGGTGGCGACGAGGGCGACCCGGCTCTGGGTCAGCTTGAGGATGAGTGCCTTGAGGGGCTGGACAAGGTGGGGCTGCGCAACTGGCACGATGCTCCGAACTTCGTACTCCCCGGGCCTCGGGCGACCAGTCCGGATCGCCGCGCCCGCGCCGGAACGCGGTTGCCTGACCCCCAAAGAGAACTGGTCGAGATGCTGCACTCCGATCCCGGCCGTCGCACCTACGAGAACAAGAGCAAGCGCCCGAATGCAAACTGCGGGCGCCATCGACACGCTCAGCGCGTGACCGGCCTCACCCGCGCAACGCCACATCCGTCACACTGGCCACACTGAGGTGCTAACTTTTGCAAGCGTTCTCCGGTACGGCGGCCGCCGCTCGCCCCGCGGACCCGCTCACCAGGTGCCGCCGAAGGCCCGCTCGGTGTTGGCGTCGATCGCGCGGCACAGCTCCTCGAGGTCGTCGCCGCGCTCGGCGGCCATCGCGCGGACCGTGAGCGGGACCAGGTAGGAGGCGTTGGTGCGGCCGCGGTGCGGGGCCGGGGTGAGGTAGGGCGCGTCGGTCTCCACGAGCACCCGGTCCAGGGGCGTGATCCGCAGCGCCTCGCGCAGCGGCGCGGCGTTCTTGAAGGTGACCGTGCCGGCGAAGGACAGGTGGGCGCCGCGGTCCAGGCAGGCGCGCGCGAAGTCGGCGTCGCCGGAGAAGCAGTGCATCACCCAGCGGTCCGGGACGCCCTCCGCGTCGAGCACCTCCAGCACCTCGTCGTGCGTGTCGCGGTCGTGGATGACCAGGGTGCGGTCCAGCCGCTTCGCGAGGTCGATGTGCCGCGCGAACGACTCGACCTGCACGGCCCGGCCGTCCTCGCCGGTGCGGAACGCGTCGAGTCCGGTCTCCCCGACCGCGCGGACCCGGTCGTGCGCGCCGGCCAGCCGCTCGATCTCCTCCCACGCCGCCTCGAGCGCGGCGCGGCCGCCCTGCTCGAGGATCCGCGGGGCCTCGTTGGGATGCAGCGCGACACCGGCGACCAGGGCGTCGTACGTCGTGGCGGCCTGCACCGCCCAGCGCGCGCCCCGCAGGTCGCAGCCGATCTGCACGATCCGGGTCACCCCGACCGCCGCGGCCGCGGCGATCGCCTCGTCGACCGGCCACGGCTCGCCGCCGCGGCCGATGTCGAGGTGGCAGTGGTTGTCGACGACCGGGTGGGGCAGCGGCTCGGGGACCGGCGGTCGCTCGTCGCTCATCCGCCGCGGACCCGGTCGAGGATCGCCTCGGCCAGGGCCTCCGGGGCGTGGGTGGGGATCCAGTGCGAGACGCCCTCCAGCGCCACGAACCGGAACGGGGCGTCGACCCAGCGGCCGGTGTGCTCCGGGCCCCAGCGCTCGACGGCGACGTCGCCGTCGCTCCATACCATGGTGGTCGGGACGGCGACCTTCCGGCGCAGCAGCGCCCGACCCTCCAGCGGCAGGGCGCGGTACCACCCCAGCCCGCCCGGCAGGGCGCCGTCGTCGACGACCTCCTCGCGGAACCGGACCACGTCCTCCTCGGTCATCCCGAACGACGACACCAGGCCGTCGGCGCTGCGCATCCGGCTGCTGAGCAGCCGCTCGGGCAGGAAGGGCAGCTGGAAGGCGGCCATGTACCAGGAGTGGAGCAGCTGCCCCGAGCGCACCATCGCGGCCAGGAACGCCGCCGGATGCGGGACGGAGACCGCGGTCAGCGTCGCGACCCGGTCCGGGTGGTGCGCGGCCAGCAGCCAGGCCGGGACGGCGCCCCAGTCGTGGCCGACCACGTGCACCTTCTCCCCGGGCGCCACCGTGTCGACGAGCGCGAGCACGTCGCCGAGCAGCTCGCGCAGCCGGTAGTCGCGGCGCCGCTTCGGCCGCGCGCCCCGCGAGTAGCCCCGCTGGTCCATCGCCACCGTGCGGTAGCCGGCCTCGTGCAGCAGCGGCGCGACCCGCCGCCACGAGCTGGCCCGCTCGGGGAAGCCGTGCAGAAGGACCACCACCTCGCCGCCGGCCGGCCCCTCGTCGTACACGTCGAAGGTCAGGCCGTCGCGGGTCATGGAGGTGATCCGCCCGGTCTCGCGCTGGGTTCCGGTTGCCTCAGCCATCGATGTGCACCACCTGGTAGACGTCGCGTTTGGGAACTCCAGCCTGTACGGCGACGGCGGCGATCGCGTCCTTGCGCCGCATGCCGGACTCCTCGAGGCCCGCCACCGCCGCGCGCAGGCTGTCGGGGTCGCTGGCGACGGCGGCGCCCGGCTCCGCGCCGGACACGACCACGGTGACCTCGCCGCGCACGCCCTCGGCCGCCCAGGTCGCGAGGTCGGCGAGCGGCCCGCGGCGTACCTCCTCGTGGGTCTTGGTCAGCTCCCGGCACACCGCGGCGGCGCGCTCGCCGCCGAAGGCGTCGCGCATCGCCTCGAGCGCGGCGGCCGTGCGGTGGGGCGCCTCGAAGAACACCATCGTGCGCTGCTCGGCGGCGAGGTCGGCGAGTCGGCGCGAGCGCTCCCCCGCCTTGCGCGGCAGGAAGCCCTCGAAGCAGAACCGGTCGACGGGCAGCCCGGACACCGCGAGCGCGGTCAGCACGGCCGACGGCCCGGGGACGGCGGTCACCCGGATGCCGGCCTCGACGGCAGCGGCGACGAGGCGGTAGCCGGGGTCGGAGACGCTCGGCATCCCGGCGTCGGTCACGAGCACCACCCGCTCGCCGGCCTCGAGCGCCTCGACCAGGGCCGGCGTGCGGGCCGACTCGTTGCCCTCGAAGTAGGACACGACGCGCCCGCGCAGCTCGATCCCGAGGTCGGTCGTGAGCCGCCGAAGGCGGCGGGTGTCCTCCGCGGCGACCACGTCGGCGCCCGCGAGCTCCTCGGCGAGGCGCGGGGGTGCATCGCCGGCCTGGCCGATCGGGGTGCCTGCCAGCACGAGGACTCCGGTCACGGAGCGATCATTGCAGCCCGCCCGTGGGGCGGGGCCGCGGCCCGTCGTAGGTCGAGGAGGCCGCCCGCGGCCGTCTCGAGACCACCGCAGCCGACACGGCGGACCCACCGGGCGAGTACCAGCACCACGGCCAGAGGTCTCGAGACGGTCGTGACCGACCTCCTCGACCAACGGGGGCATAGGCTTCCGCCCCGTGACCGTCGTCGACCGGGAGGAGCCCCGTACCGCAGGGCCGTCGAGCCTGACGACGCTGTCCCGTACGGCGTCCGGCCACCGCGTCCCGCACGCGATCGACCGGGCGCTGGGCCCGTTGCGCGGCCTGCGCGGGCGCGATCGGCTGGTCGGCTGGCTGGGTCCGCTGGGCGTGACGCTGCTGGCGTTCGTGCTGCGGCTGGTCGACCTGGCCGACCCGCGGCAGTTCGCCTTCGACGAGACCTACTACGCGAAGGACGCGTGGTCGCTGCTCAACAACGGCTACATCCAGACCTACCTGAGCGACGTCGACGGCAACACGAAGAACGAGATCAACGACGACATCCTCGCCGGGCAGACGCAGGGCCTGTGGACCGGCGACCCGTCGCTGGCCGTGCACCCCGACGTCGGGAAGTGGCTGATCGCGCTGGGCGAGAAGGCGTTCGGGATGGACCCGTTCGGCTGGCGGATCGCCTCCGTCGTCGCCGGCACGCTGATGGTGCTGGTGATGTGCCGGCTCGCACGGCGGATGACCGGCTCGACCATGCTCGGCTGCGTCGCCGGCATCCTGCTGATGCTCGACGGCCTGCACTTCGTGCTCTCGCGCCTCGCGCTCCTCGACATCTTCCTGGCTCTGTTCCTGCTGTGCGGCGTGCACTGCATCGTCGCCGACCGCGGCTGGCTGCGGGCCCGGCTGGCGCGGCGGGCGACCCGGTCCGAGGACGGAAGGCTGACCGGCTGGGGCGGCCTCGTGCTGTTCCGCCCGTGGCTGCTGGCCGGCGGCGTCTGCTTCGGCCTCGCGATCGGCACCAAGTGGACCGCGCTCTACCCGCTCGCCGCGTTCGGCCTGCTGTGCTGGCTCTGGAGCGCCGGCGCCCGCCGCTCCCTCGGGATCCGCTGGGCCGTGGTCAAGGGGGCGGTCGCGGACGGCCTGCCGGCGTTCGTGCACCTGGTCGTCGTCGCCGGACTGGTCTACGTCGCGACCTGGAGCGGCTGGCTGATGCACGCCGACGAGTACGAGGACCACCTCAGCGCCAGCCAGTACCGGCAGTACACCGGCCAGGGCCACTGCGCGGACGACGACGACTCCTACGTCGCCACCGACCTCGACAGCGAGAAGCGGTGGCCGACGGCCGACGAGAAGGACGCCGCCGGGGTCGGCGAGGCGTGGCAGTCGCTGCGCTCGCTCTGGTACTACCACCAGGACGTCTACACCTTCCACACCCACTTCCTGAACTGCTCCGAGCACTTCTACGCCTCGAAGCCATCCGGCTGGCTGCTCGTCAACCGCCCGGTGGGCGTGGCCGTCACCAACGACATCTCCCCCGACGCCGAGGGCTGTGACGCCCCCGCCGACAGCGACTGCATCAAGCAGGTGCTGCTCATCCCCACCCCCGTGCTGTGGTGGGGCGGCCTGGTCGCACTGCTGTTCGCCGGCGCGATGTGGGTCGGCGCCCGGGACTGGCGCTACGGCGTCGCCGTCGTCGGCGCCCTGTCGACGTGGCTGCCGTGGCTGCTGTACGACGACCGGCCGATCTTCCTCTTCTACGCGATCGCCGTCCTGCCCTTCACGGTGCTAGCGCTGACGCTCGCGATCGGCACCATGATCGGCCCCTCGCGGCTGCCGTCGGGGCGTCGTACGGCCGGGGTGGTCGTGGGTGGCGCGTTCGTCGTCCTCACCCTGCTGAACTTCGCGTGGTTCTGGCCGATCCTCACCAACGAGATGCTCACCAAGAGTGAGTGGCTCGACCGGGTCTGGTTCTCCCGCTGGGTCTAGCCCTCGCGGGGGTCGTGACCGACCTCCTCGACCAACGGGTCGTCAGTGGTTGCGGAGGGCGTCGATCAGCTCGTCCTTCTTCATCTTCGAGCGCCCGTCGATGCCGATCTCCGCGGCGCGGTCCTGGAGCTCGTCGACGGTCCAGTCCTCGTAGTCGCCGGCCTTGCCGCCGCGGCGGCCGACCTCCGAGGCGCCCTCGGACTCCGCCGCGTTGGAGATCCGGGCGGCCTTCTCCTTGCTGGCGCCGTCCTCGCGCAGCTCCTCGTACATGTCGGGGTTCTTGATGCCGGGGCCGTGCTTCTTGCCGGGCATGGTTCCTCCGTCCTGTCGCTCGGTCGGGCGTACCCCCTGTCGCTACCCGAGCAGGGGCCGCACAGACGCATCGCCGGTGATCCGGACCTCGCCGGCCTCGAGGTCCAGCTCCACGCCGGCACCGAGGTCGACGACCACGGCGTGGCGGTGCAGCCAGCGGACGAACGAGCCGACCAGCCACGGGCCGGGCTCGCTGCGCCGGTCGTAGCCGAGCAGCGCGCCGGGGCGCCCGGGGCCGACGACGAGCGCCTCGACGACATGGTCGCCGGGCCCGCCGAGGCGGCCGCGGACCCGGGCGTCGAGGACCCGCGCCGAGCGGTGCACGCCCGGTCCATGGACCGGGGTGCCGAGCAGGGTCCCGAGCCGCCAGCGACCACCCTGCGCCCGCTCGAGCAGGCCCTCGGCGGAGCACGAGAGGCGCACCTCGCTGGTCACCTCGTCGACCAGGTCGAAGCCGATGACCAGGGGTTGCTCCTGGTCCGCGGCCGCCCAGCGGATCTCGCGGTGCACCCGCGCGGCCAGCGAGCCGGCGCGCGGCCCGAACCGCGGCAGCAGCGCCGGAAGGCCGGACAGGATGCCGGTCACCAGCAGCCGGCCGTCGTCGGCGCGGACGAGCTCCACGTCGTCGACCTTCGCGACGAGCCGGCCGTCGCTGTCGACGACCTGGCGGTCGAGCAGGTGCAGTGCGGCGTCGTACGACGGCCGGGACCCACGCGCGGCGGTCATCGCGTCACCCCTGGCCCATCGAGGTGACCACCATCAGCGGGATCGCGGCGAGCGAGACGACCGTGATCACCACGAGGTAGAAGATCCCGAGCGCGTTGGCGAACCACCCGTTGCTGTGCTCGCCGAGGTAGTCCGGGTCGTTGGCGACGACGAGGATCGGGAAGTAGGTCAGCGGCAGCGCGATCGCCGAGAACACCACCGAGACCTCGGTGACCATGATCGGGTCGACGCCGGTGAGCAGCACCCCGGCGGCGAGCACCGTCACCACGAGCAGCACGACGTGGAAGCCGGCCGCCTCCGTGGGGCGGACGAACTTGCCCCACTGGAAGCCGACGTACTGCGCCAGGCTGTAGCCGACCGACAGGCCGGTCTCGCAGGCCGCGCCGAAGGTGGCGGCGAAGAAGCCGAGCACGACGACGGCGAGCCCGATCTTGCCGAGCGCGACCGCGACCGGGAGGCCGACCTGGCCCAGGCTCTCGACCACGATGCCCTGCGGCAGGAACACGACCGCCGCACACCCGGCGATCGCCACCGACAGCACGCCGCCGAGCGGGAAGCCGATGAAGACGTTGGCCCGCATCACGCCGATGTCCTTGCTGGTCCAGCGCTCCTCGACGCCGCCGCTGGAGAAGAAGAACACCTCGTAGGGCGTCATCGCGGCACCGAAGAGGGCGACGCCGAAGAAGGCGTACGTCGCCCACGACTCGCCCGCGGGCTTCTCGGCCGGCGACAGGGTGGCCACCATCTCGCTCCAGTCCGGCCCGAGCTGCCACAGCGCGACCGCGAACCCGATCAGGGTCAGCCCGAGCAGGCCCAGGACGTTCTCGATCGAGGAGAACTTCGCGCGCCACAGCACGATCCACACCGCCACCGCGACGAAGGGCACCAGCAGCACGTGGTGCACCGAGCTGACCAGCTGCAGGGCGAGCGCGACGCCGCCGATCTCGGCGATGAACGTGAGCAGGGTGACCAGCATCGAGCCGACCAGGTTGAGCAGGCCCATCCGCGGTCCGAGCCGCTCGCGGACCAGGTCGAAGGTGGCGCGGTGGCTCACCGCGGCGATCCGGCCCGACATCTCCGCGAACACGCAGATGCCGACGACACCGAGGACAACGATCCACACCAGCGACCAGCCGAACCGGGCGCCGACCTGCGCGTTGGTGACCAGGTCGCCGATGTCGACGAAGCCGCCGATGGCGGTGAGCACGCCGAGCAGGACGGCGAAGTAGCGCTTCACCGCGGCGTCACCCGCTCGCGTACCGGCCGGCCTCGCCGGTGAGCCGGGACGCGAGGCGCTCCATCCGGTCGAGGAGCGCCGGGTCGTCGTACCGGCCCTCGACGGCGCGGCTGCGCGCCTCGGACACGGTCGTGACGGCCACCGCGAGCAGGTCGAGGACCTGCTCGGCCTGCTGCTCGCGCTGCGGCGGCACCTGGAGCCGGGAGAGGTCCTCCTCGACCGTGCCGGCAGCCTCCTCCGCCTCCGTGACGAGCACGAGGGCGTACGGCGGCCACAGCCGCTCGCGCCGGGCGGTGTCGAGTGCGAGCCGGGCCGACCCGACCTCGCTCGCCATGTCGGACAGCGCCCGCTCGGCGCTGTGGTCCCAGTCGGCGGCGGCGGGCTCGTCGACCACCGTGCAGGCGGCCAACGGACCCGCGGCCAGCGCGGCCAGGACGAGCAGGACCGCGACGACGGTGCGGCGCTGCGAACCCATCACCGCTCCCGGCCCCACAGGGGGACCACGGCCCACGTGGCGGTGAAGGCGAGCGCGACCGCCGCCGCGGCGATCAGTGCACCGGGGTGGCCGACGACGATGTCGAAGACGAGCAGCACCACCGCGGCGGACACGACGGCGAGGCCGGTGAGCCCGCCGAGCGCGCAGAAGTGGGCTGCCGCGACGATCCACTCCCGCTCCCCCTGGCGGAACAGCAGCCGGTGGTAGCAGACCGGCGCGACGATCACGAGCGTCGTGATGACGGCCGTGACCAGGATGCCGAGGTAGAGCCGCTCCTGGAACAGCGTGAGCTTCTCGAAGCGGTCGGTGAACGGCACGGTCAGCAGGAACCCGGTGAGGATCTGCACGCCGGTCTGCATGACGCGCAGCTCCTGCAGGAGCTCGTTCAGGTTCCGGGTGATCTGCTTCGGCGGGCGCTGGCCCGACTCGGCCGGCGCGCCGGTGCTCACGCGCGGTCCTCCTCCACGTCCTGGGCGCGCGGCCAGGCGTCGGCGTCCTCGTCGTCGTCGGTCCCGGTCGGTGCGGTGTCGTCCGACTCGTCGACCACGGCCTCGAGGTCGGCGTCGGTCTCGTCGACGACCGCCTCGGGGTCGCCGTCGGGCACCCGGTAGTCGTCCGGCTCGGGGGCCTCGGGGTCGCGGCTCGTCACTGGTCCAGCTCCTCGTCTCCGGTGCGGGCGTTCGGGCCCGCAGCTCCTTCCTGCACGTCACTGCCCCCCTCGCCGTGGAGCGGGTGGCCGGCGACCGCGTCGCCCGGGAAGATCGGCTCCCCTGCGTCGTCGAGGTTGCCGACCTCCGAGACCTGGCCCTCCTGGCTGTCCTGGCCGTCCTGGCCGTCGTGCTCCTCGGGCGTCGGGTCGTCGGGCGCCGGGGTGCCCTCACGCGGTGTCTCCATGGCCCGGTAGTACCCCGGCGAGCCCACCGGCATCCGCCGAGAAACCCGGGTGGGACGGCCCGAAGCAGGACTCAGAACACGGGCTTGCCGCCGGTCACGCCGAGCACCGTCCCGGAGACGTACGACGCGTCGGCGGGCGAGGCGAGGAACACGAACGCCGGCGCGACCTCGGCCGGCTGGCCGGCCCGGCCCAGCGGGGTGTCCGCGCCGAATTTCTCGATCTTCTCCGGCTCCTGGGTGGCGGGCTGCAGCGGCGTCCACACGGGCCCGGGGGCGACCGCGTTGACCCGGACGCCGTCGGGACCGAGGGCGGCCGCGAGATTGACGGTGAGGTTGTTGATCGCCGCCTTCGTCGCGGCGTAGTCGAGCAGCGTCGTGGACGGCTCGAATGCCTGAATCGAGGCGTTGTTGACGATGCAGCCCGGCCGCTTGCGCAGGTGCGGCGCCGCGGCGCGGACCAGCCACATCAGCGCATAGAGGTTGGTCTTGAACGTGCGGTCGATGCGGGCGTCGCTGAGGTCGTCGACGGCGTGGTCGCGGGCCATCTGGTAGCCCGCGTTGTTGACCAGGATGTCGAGGCCGCCGAGCTCGTCGACGGTACGTCGTACCGCCTCGTCGCAGGCCTCCCGCTCGGTGAGGTCCAGCGCCATCGCCACCACCCGGCGGCCGGCCTCCTCGACCAGCCCGGCCGTGACCACGGCGTCGGGCTGCTCCTCGGGGAGGTGGGTGAACGCGACGTCGGCACCCTCGCGGGCATAGGCGATCGCGACGGCGCGCCCGATGCCGGAGTCGCCGCCCGTGACGAGCGCGACCTGGCCCTCGAGCCGGCCGTGGCCGACATAGCTGTCCTCGCCGTGGTCGGGGACCGGGTCCATCTCCGCCGTGAGTCCAGGCGGGGTCTGCTGCTGGGCAGGGAACTGGATGTCGTCGCTCATGCCCCCGGAGTTACCCGGAAGCAGGAGCGGGACCCGGGTCCCGGACTGTCGGGCTCCCGCGGCTGTCGGGCTCCCGGCTCCTCAGGCAGAGCGCGGCGTGGTCAGGTCGTCGAGCAGCGCGTCGAGCAGCCGGCGCAGGCCGGGGTGGCTGACGTGGCCCTCGCGGGCGACCTGGATCAACCGGTCGGCCACGGCCCGGACCTTGACGTTGCGGTTGCGCGACCACCACTTCAGCATCGCGAAGGCCGCGTCGGCGTCGAGGCCGTAGCCGAGCATCAGGATGCCCTTGGCCTGCTCGATGGTGTCCCGGGCCTGCGCCGAGGCGGCGACCGCCGCGTCGGCGGCGGCGCTGGTCTCGACCTCCATCTCGGGGCTGAGGTCGAGGTAGTAGCCGACGAGGCGGTCCACCCGTCCGCCGTGCGGGTGGCCGTCGTCGTACTCGCCCTCGCCGACGAGGACGACCCGCCGGACCTCGTCGCCGACGAGGATCCGGTAGTAGATGTTGAACGGCGAGCCGTCGGCGATCGCCTCGGCGAGGGTGCGCTCCACGAACTCGCGGTCCTGCTCGTGCTTGTGGCGCATCACGAGCTCGGTCGTGGGCTCCACCTCTCCCGGCAGGTAGCCGTGGATCCGGTAGACGTCCTCGTCCCACTCCCACGTCGACGTCGCCACGTTGAACACGAAGCGCCCGGTCTGGCGCGGGCCAGCCACATCGGCAATGGGGGGCAGTACCTGTTCCATCGAAACGTCCACACCTTCCTGTGCTCGCGGACTGCCCGGATCTTCCGTATGCCGGTAGGGGCCAGGGGTACCGCGGCATCACCGGAGGAGGTCGCCGTGGACCAGCAGGCCGACTGCGAGGTCAATCATTCCGAATCACCCGCCCGGCGCACAACGGGGGTCCGGCTCCACGCCGTCCGGCTCGCGTTCCTCCGCCTGATCCTCGGCGACCAGTGGGAAGGACACGACGATGCTGCTCCCCGAACCGTGCGGCCCCCTGAGTGAGGGGGTGGTGCGGGCACTGAAGTCCCGTCCCGACGGTCCCCATGCCGTGCCGGCGGCCCCGACACCGGCGACGACACCGGCACAGATGCCGACCCGGGCGATGGGCGACGTCGCGTTCCCTCTCACCGACCGGGACTTCCAGCTCGCACTGTGGACCCTCTTCGAGCTGCACTACCGCGGCTTCGACGAGGTCCCCGCCGGCGCGGAGTGGGACCCGCTGCTGATCGTCAGCCGCGCCGCGCTGGAGCGGACCTTCGAGCACGCCGTCCGGCTGCTCGTCGACGACACCGCCCCCGCCGACGACCTCGGGCACCTCGGGGACCGGCCGTCGGACCGGGTGACCACCGCGCTCACCCGGATGGCCGTCGCGGCCGGGCCGTCCGAGGTGGCGACCTTCCTCCAGCGACGGGCGACGCGCGAGGAGTTCCGCGCCTACCTCGGCCAGCGCGCCGTCTACCACCTGCGCGAGTCCGACCCGCAGAGCTTCGTGCTGCCGCGGATCGGCGGCGCCGCCAAGGTCGCCCTGGCCGAGCTGCAGTACGACGAGTACGGCTCCGGGCGCCCCGACCGGCTGCACCAGGAGCTCTACGCCCGGGCGCTGGCGTCGCTGGACATGCCGACCGACCTCGCGTCGTACGTCGCGGACGCCGACGGCGCGACCCTCGCATCGGTGAACCTGATGTCGCTGTTCGCCCTGAACCGGCGCCTTCGCGGAGCAGCGATGGGCCACCTCGCCGCGTTCGAGGCGACCAGCTCGCTGCCGTGCGGCCGGATCCTCGAGGGCGCGCGGCGACTGGAGCTGCCCGAGGCCGTGTGCGACTACTACGACGAGCACGTCGAGGCCGACGCGGTGCACGAGCAGCTCGCGATCCGCGCCATCTGCGGCACGCTGGTCGACGACGAGCCCGAGCTCGCCGACGACGTGCTGTTCGGCGCCTACGCCTGCCTGGCCGTCGACGGGCTCGCCGGCGAGGTGCTGCTCGACGAGTGGCGGTCGCACCGGCCGACCTCGCGACGCAACGGCACGGTCAAGGCGGCGGGGTGACCAGCGACATGACCAGCGACATGACTGGCGACATGACTGGCGACATGACTGGCCGCATGACCGGCGCGACGAGCCGGCGGGTGACCGTGGTCGAGTGCCCCGGCGGACCGCTCCTGGTCCGCGGGGCCGACGAGGTGGTCGGCGCCGACGGGACCGTGGCCGCCGTGGAGCGGTCGGTCGTGGCGCTGTGCCGGTGCGGGCGCTCGGAGCGGATGCCGTGGTGCGACGCCAGCCACCGCGACAAGCGGCGCCGCAAGCGGCGCGACACCCCACCGGAGAAGCAGGAGACCGACATCGATCAGCGGAAGGAGCGCTGAGCATGAGAGCAGTGACCTGGCAGGGCAAGGGATCGGTCGCCGTGGAGGAGGTGCCCGACCCGCAGTTGAGCCGGCCCGACGACGTGATCGTCAAGGTGACCTCGAGCGGCCTCTGCGGGTCCGACCTGCACCTCTACGACCCGCTGGCGCCCTACATGGACGTCGGCGACGTGATCGGCCACGAGCCGATGGGCGTCGTCGAGGAGGTCGGGGCCGGCGTGACGTCGCTGCGCCCCGGCGACCGGGTGGTGGTGCCGTTCAACATCAGCTGCGGCGCGTGCTGGATGTGCGAGCAGGGCCTGCAGAGCCAGTGCGAGACCACCCAGAACCGCGAGCACGGCACGGGCGCGAGCCTGTTCGGCTACAGCAAGCTCTACGGGCAGGTCCCGGGCGCGCAGGCGGAGTACCTCCGCGTCCCGTTCGGCGACCAGCTTCCGATCAAGGTGCCGCACGGGCCGCCGGACGACCGGTTCGTCTTCCTGTCCGACGTGCTGCCGACGGCGTGGCAGGCCGTTGAGTACGCCGACCTGAGGCCGGGCGACACGCTGCTCGTGCTCGGGGCCGGCCCGATCGGCGACATGTGCGCCCGGATCGGGCTGCTGCGCGGCCACCGCGTGGTCGTCGTGGACCCGGTGCCCGAGCGCCGCGCGCGGGTCGCCGCGAACGGCGCCGAGGCCCTCGATCCCGCCGACGACGTACCGGTACTGACCCGGGTGCAGGAGATGACCCGGGGCCGTGGCGCGGATGCGGTCATCGACGCGGTCGGGATGGAGGCCCACGGCTCCCCCGTGGCCGAGTCGATGGCCAAGGTCGTCGGGATGCTGCCCGACGGCATGGCGCGGCCGCTGATGCGCTCCGCCGGCGTCGACCGGCTCGCGGCGCTGCACCTGGCGCTGGACTGCGTGCGCCGCGGCGGCACCGTCTCGGTCGTCGGCGTCTACGGCGGCGCGATGGACCCGATGCCGCTGATGGAGATCTTCGACAAGCAGATCCAGCTGCGGATGGGGCAGGCCAACGTGCGCCGCTGGAGCGGCGAGATCCTCGACCTGCTCGTCGAGCCGACCGACCACCTCGGCGTCGAGTCCTTCGCGACCCACCACCTCCCGCTCGAGGAGGCGCCGGCGGCGTACCGCGACTTCCGCGACAAGGCCGACGGCATGGTGAAGGTGCTGTTCCGTCCCTGACCGCTCAGTCCGGCGGGCACGACAACGGTCCACCCACGTGGTCCTGAGCGTGTCGAGGACCGATATGGGTGGACCGTCGTCGTGACCGTGGTCGGCGGGCCGCTCCCGGGTCGACCGGCCCGCCGGGTCACGATGCCCCGGGCACCAGCCGGGGCAGCCTGGTCACGCGGCGCGCGGGCTGCGAGCGGGCTCGACGCCCATCGCACGACGCAGGTCGGTGAAGATCCGCTGGAGCAGGCGCGAGACCTGCACCTGGGTGACCCCGAGCTCGTCGGCGATCTCCTGCTGCGTGAACTGCTCGTAGAACCGCATCTGCAGGATGCGGCGGTCACGCGGCTTGAGCTTCCGGCAGGCGGGGCCGAGCATGGCGACGGCCTCGCTGTGCTCGAAGCCCGCGTCCAGCGTGGGCAACAGCTCCCCGAGCGGGCTGCCCGTGGCGGCGACCGGCTCGTCCAGGGAGGCCGCATGGGCGAGGTCGCCGCACGAGAGCGCCTCCTCGACCTCCTCGACCGGACAGTCCAGCTCGGCGGCCAGTTCGGCGGGCAGGGGCGGACGACCGAGCTGCTGGGAGAGCTCCTCCTCGGCAGCGACCAGCCGGGGCCGGAACTCCTGGATCCGGCGCGGCGGCCGGACGGCCCAGGACGCGGCACGGAAGTGCCGCTTCAGCTCGCCGAGGATGGTGGGCACGGCGAAGACCAGCAGGTCGTCGCCACGCTCGGGGTCGAATGCCTGGACGGCGCGGGTGAGCGCCAGGCACGCGACCTGCTCCAGCTCCTCCTGGCTCTGGCCGCGGTTGCGGTAGCGCGCGGCCAGGGACCGGGCGACGGGGATGTTGAGCACGATGACTTCGTCGAGAAGTGCGTCGCGCTCCGCCCCCTTGCTCCGGACGGCCCGGTCGAGCAGCTCCGCGGTGCGGGCTTTCCTCTCGGCCGGGGGAACGGATGCCACCTTGGTGGCGGTCGGAACGGTGTTGACTTCTTCGGTGACGGTGGACACGGATTACTCCCGGGGTCTTCGGAAGCGGTGTGGCGGTGGGCTTGGCCACGTCGTGCGTGATGCGTCTCTACCCAACCTAGCGCGAAAGCAAACGGTTGACCACCCGGATTGACTATTCGGACTAGTCATCGCGGTGCGACGACAACAGGACCCGCCCGGCCATAACGGTCGGACCGCCGGCGGGTTGACACTGGTGTCGGACGCACGGTCCGGCCGGAATGACCCCAGGGAGGCGTGATGGAGCAGGTCGTGGTGGCACTGAGCCCCTTCACCCGGCGCAGCCGCTCGTTCGCCGTCAGCCACGTCGCGCAGTCGCTGGACCACGGTCTTGGGCACGGTCTCGAGCACGGCCTCGACCTCGGCGAGCACGTCCTCGTCCACGACCCCGCCTCCGACGAGCACTTCATGGGCGTCGTCGCCGACGTCCACTTCGAGCTCGAGGACACGACCTACCGGGTCGAGCTGGGTGGCCGGATCACGGCGGCCGAGGCGGCGGAGTGGCAGGCGCCACGGCAGGACGACGAGGTCCTCTCGACCGGCGACATCGTGGCCCTCCTCAACGAGCTGCGCCGCGGCGAGCAGGACATCTCCGCAGCGCTCGCGGGCCTCCGCGCGCGCTGACCCTCCCCCGTTCGGCCGACCCGGTCTGGTCCGAACGGGCCATGCCGCACAATCCTCCGCACGGTCCTGGGACGTTCGACTCAATTCCGGCCCGTTCGGCCCCACACTCGTCCTGTGCCTGAGAACCGGATCCGTGTCTACCTCGTCGACGACCACGAGGTCGTCCGCCGCGGTGTTGCCGCCCTGCTCGACACCGACGACACCCTGGAGGTCGTCGGACAGTCCGGGAGCGCCACCGTCGCGCTCCGCGAGATCCTCGAGCTGCGGCCCGACGTGGCGATCCTCGACGCCAACCTCGCCGACGGCACGGGCGTCGACATCTGCCGCGAGATGCGGTCCGTCGACCCCGACATCAAGGGCCTCATCCTGACCACGTACGACGACCCGGACGCCATCTCCGCTGCGATCCTCGCCGGCGCGTCGGGCTACGTCCTCAAGCGGATCGAGGGCAACTCGCTGCTCAGCGGGATCAAGCTCGTCGCCGGCGGCCACTCGCTGATCGACCCGACCGTCGCCAGCCGGGTGGTGGAGCAGATGGAGATGCAGCGCAAGTCGCTCGACGTCATCTGCGAGCTCACCCCCCAGCAGCGCAAGATCTTCTTCCTCATCGCCGAGGGCATGACCAACCGCCAGATCGCCGAGGAGCTGTTCCTCGCCGAGAAGACGGTCAAGAACCACGTCACCGGCCTGCTCGCCCGGCTCGGGCTGCAGCACCGCACCCAGGCCGCGCTGCTCGCCGTACGCCTGCGTGGCGGGTCGTCGGCGGCCGAGTCCGCACCCGACCGCCGGGTCGGCTGACCCCCGGACTCCCCTCCGGTCCGGCTGCCCGGTCTCGTGGCCGTTGCCCCACAACTGGGGAACCCGCGATGACCAGAGCTCATCCAACCCTCCCCACTCTGGTTCCTACCTCGGATCAGCCGCCACGGCCGGCCTGCGCCGTCGGGGTGGCCAGGTCGCCGGTGGCACGGCCGAGGTGGCCGCACCACGGCCACCTCGACCCCCCAAGCCTCACACCTCGCCGGGGCCCTGACCCGGATCCGGGTCAGAGCGTGAACCGGCCGACCAGCTCCTTCAACTCCCCCGCCATCCCGGTCAGCTCGGTGGCCGACGTGAGGGTGTCCTGCGCACCCTCACGGGTGTCGGCGGCGGCGGTCGCGACCTGGGTGACGTCCTCCGCGATGCCGTTGGCACCGGCGGCGGCCTCGGTGACCGACCGGGCGATCTCGTTGGTGGTCGCGGTCTGCTCCTCCACCGCCGAGGCGATGGTGGACTGGATGTCGTTGATCCGGGCGATCACGTCGGCGATCCGGCTGATGGCCGAGACCGCGCCCTGGGTGTCGCTCTGGATCGCGTCGATCCGCTGACCGATCTCCTCGGTCGCCTTGGCGGTCTCCTTGGCGAGCTCCTTGACCTCGTTGGCGACGACCGCGAAGCCCTTGCCGGCGTCGCCGGCACGGGCGGCCTCGATGGTCGCGTTGAGGGCGAGCAGGTTGGTCTGCTGCGCGATGGAGGTGATCACCTTGATGACCTGGCCGATCTCGGCGCTGGACTCGCCCAACGACGCGACCGTGCCCTGCGCCTCGGAGGCCACCGTCACGGCGTCGGTGGCGACGGTGGCCGCCTCCGTCGCGTTCTTGGCGATCTCGCGGATGGACGCGGTCATCTCCTCGGCCGCGGTCGCGACGGTCTGGATCGACGCCGAGACCTGCACCGACGCGCTGGAGGCGGACGCGGCCCGGTCCGAGGTCGTCGCCGCGCCCTCCCCCATGCCCTGGGCCAGGGAGGTGAGCTGGTCGGCGGCGGCCGCCAGCGACTCCGCCGTACCCCCGATGTTGCCCATGCTGTCGCGCAGCGTGCCCAGCAGCGTGCGCAGCCCCTCGGCGACCCGGCCGACGGCGTCGTCGCCGTGGATGTCGAGCTCGCGGGTCAGGTCGCCGCCCGCCGCCGCCGAGACGACGTCGAGGATCAGCTCGACCTTGGCCGCCAGCACGGCCGCGGCCTCCCGCTCCGCGCTCTCCCGGTTGATCCGGGCGATCGCCTGCGAGACGAGGCGGCCGATGTTGCGCAGGGAGTCGAGCCGCTGCTCGCTGGGCTGCAGGCTCTCGGTCGCGAAGAAGTCCATCGTGCCGACGACCTCGTCACCGACCAGGATCGGGAAGCAGACCCCGGACTTCACGCCGACCTGCTGGGCGACGGGGGCGCGCACGCAATCGGTCATCTCGCCGATGTCGGGTGTGAAGTAGAGATCCCGCCGGGCCCAGGCCCGGCCGGACAGGCCGACGCCCTCGGCGAAGGTGGCCTGCCGCGTGACCCGGCGGAACTCCGCACCGGCGTCGCCGGACTCGCGGGCGAACTTGAGCAGCCGATCGTCGGCGTCCACCGCCCAGTAGGAGCCGTAGGCCCATCCGAACGCGTCACGGACGGTGTCGAGGGCGCTCTGTACCGCGGAGTCGACATCGACGGCACCCGCCAGCGAAGCGAGCACCTTGTTGACGGCACTGGTGTCGGCCTCCGCCTCGGCTCGCTCCCGCTCGGCGCGGAGCCGCTCGGTGATGACCTCCCAGGTCGCCATCGCACCGACGTACGCGCCCTCGGCGTCGCGGATCGGCGACACCAGGAGGTCGAGGACCTCGGGGCCGACCCGGATGTTGGCGCGACGCGGCAGGTTGGCCTGGTCGGCCAGGATCTCGCGCTGGTAGCTCGGCCGCTTGTGGAAGATGTCGAGGCTGGAGCCGACGATGTCGTCGGCCTTCACCGGCAGGTGCTCCTCGAGCCGGCGCAGGGTCTCGAGCGAGGCCGGGTTCATGTAGCGGATGATGAGCTCACGGTCCGCGAACATCATGTTCGTCGGGCTGTTCTCCATCATCGACAGCGCGAACGACGAGGCGTCGCTCGCGGGGGCCTGCACCTCGGTGGCCTTGCGCTTGGTGGGCCCGGTGCCGTTCACCGGTGCGTCCAGGGTCTCGGTCACGGGGTTCCTCCGTTGGTGTCGGGCGTGGTCGTCACGTCGACCGCGCGGTCTGCGTCGAGGACGAGCAGGATGGCGTCGGGCAGCGGGCGCACCCCGCGGACGACGTCCTGGACCTCGCGTGGCATGTTCGAGGGGGCCGGCTGCGCGTCGATGCCGGCGGTGTCGATCACGTCGCCGATGTCGTCGACGAGGAGGCTGACCACCTCGCCGCGGCTGCGGACGATCACGTTCATGGGGACCAGCCCGGCGTCGCGGTCGGGCAGCCCCAGGCGCACCCGCAGGTCGACCGCGGTCACGATCTGGCCGCGCAGGTTGATCAGGCCGGTGACCGCGCGGTCCGCGCGCGGGACCGGGGTCATCGGCTGGTGCCGCAGCACCTCCTGCACCTCGTCGACGGCGACGCCGAAGAAGAGGTCGGCGACCCGGAAGGTGCAGTACTGCTCGGCCGTCCGGGCGCTGGTGCCGCCGGAGGCGGCCGTCGCGGCGGACGCGCTCGTCATCGTGCTCATGCCGTGGCTCCTGATCGGGCGACGACCGCGTCCAGGTCGACCAGGTCGGTGACCCGGTCCTGGACGACGGCGCTGCCGGTGACGCCGGTACGACGACCGACCTGGCTCGCGCTGACGGCGACCTCGACCACGTCGAGGACCTGGTCGATGACGATCCCGACGGCCCCGACGGCCCCGACGCTGCCGGGCTCGTGCACCACGACGCTGACCTGGCCGGTCCGGTCGCTGGTGTCGGGCAGGCCGATCGCGGTGGCGAGGCGGACGAGCGGCAGGATGCCGTCGCGGTACTGGACGACCTCGGTCATGCCGCTGCGCTCGATCCGGTCCCGGTCGAACTCCTCGAGCCGAGCGACCGCCGCGAGCGGGAGGGCTGCGCGGCGGCCGTCGGCGACCTCGAGCACCAGCAGGGCGGTGCGGTCGTCGGCCGACGTGACCCGCAGGTCTGCGGGGTCGGCCTGGACGGCCCCGACGCCGGCGGTGGCAGCGATGCCCGCGACGTCGAGGATGAGGGCGACGCGACCGTCGCCCATGATCGTGGCGCCGGCGTACATCGCCAGGCCCTTGAGCTGGCGGCCGATCGGCTTGACGACGATCTCCTGGGTGTCGTGCACCTCCGAGATGCACAGGCCGAACCGGACGTCGTCGGACTGGAGGACGACGACCGTCAGCGCCTCCTCGTCCGGGCGGCCGCCGCCGAGGGCCTCGGCGAGCGAGACCAGCGGGAGCAGCTTGCCGCGCAGGCGCAGCACGGGCGCACCGGCGAGGTCCTCGACCTGGCGGCGCAGGTCGTCGCCCTCGAGCCGGACCAGCTCGACGAGGTTGGCCTGCGGGATGGCGTAGCGCTCGCCGCCCTCGCCGACGACCAGTGCGGGGATGATCGCCAGCGTCAGCGGGATCCGGACCCGGGTGACCGTGCCGCGGCCGACCTCCGAGGTGACGTCGACGCTGCCGCCGATGCGCTCGATGTTGGTGCGGACGACGTCCATCCCGACGCCGCGGCCGGAGATGTTGGAGACGGCGGCGGCCGTGGAGAAGCCGGGGCGGAAGATCAGGCCGAGCACCTCGCGGCCGTCCATGCGGGACAGCTGGTCGCGGGTGACGACGCCGCGCTCGAGGGCGACGGCTGCGACCCGGTCCGCGTCGATCCCCTTGCCGTCGTCGGCGATCTCGACGACCACCTGTCCGGACTCGTGGTAGGCGCGCAGGCTCAGCGTGCCCTTGGGGGGCTTGCCGGCGGCCACCCGGACCTCCGGCGGCTCGATGCCGTGGTCCAGCGAGTTGCGGACCAGGTGCGTCAGCGGGTCCTTGACCGCCTCCAGCAGGCTGCGGTCGAGCTCGGTCTCGTGGCCGTCCATCACCAGCTCGACCTCCCGGCCGAGCTGGTGGGAGAGGTCGCGGACGACGCGCGGCAGCTTCGACCAGACCTGCCCGATCGGCTGCATGCGGGTCTTCATCACCGACTCCTGCAGCTCGCTGGCGACCAGGTCCAGCCGCTGGCTGGCGCGCACCAGCTCGAAGTCGTCGGACGTGAGGCTGCGCTGCAGCAGCTGGTTGCGGGTGAGCACCAGCTCGCCCACGAGGTCGACGAGGTCGTCGAGCAGGTCCACGTCGACCCGGACCGAGGAGTCGACGACGGCCCGGCGCTCCACGCCGTCCCACTGCGCGGGCTCCGGCGCGGCCTCGGCCTCCATCCGTACGCCGACCGGCGGCTCGACCGGCACCTCGACCGGCACCTCGACCGGCACCTCTGCCGCCGGGACGGGGAACCTCTCCGGCGGGGTCGTGGAGGAGTCCGCCGGGGACACGTCCGGCTCCTCCGCGACCCCGCCGGCCGTCGTACCGCCCGAGGCGCTGCTGTCCGCGGAAGGGTCGGACAGCAGCGCCTCCAGGACGGCGACGACGGGTGCGACGTCGACCGCTGGGTCGACGTCGCTGCTGGTGCGCTCGATGACGTCGAGCAGGGCACGGACGGTGTCCACCATGGCGAGCAGCGCCTCGGCGATCGGCGGCGTCATGACGGCCTCGCCGTCGCGCAGCCGGGACAGCAGGGTCTCGCCGACGTGGGTCAGCTGCTCGAGGCGGTTGAACGCCAGGAACCCGCTGGTGCCCTTGATGGTGTGGATCGTGCGGAAGATGCTCGACAGCCGCTCGCGCGAGTCGGGCTGCCGCTCGAGCTCGACCAGGTCGCGGTCCAGCTGGTCGAGGTTCTCGTGGGACTCCACGAGGAACTCGGCGATGATCTCGGCGTCGTCGTCCATCCGCCCTCCCTCCGTCAGGCCACCCTCGGTGGCCGTACCGGCTGGCCTATCGGCGGTGACGGGAGGCGGTTGAGACCCGGTCCCGGAGTCAGGACCCCTGTCCCGGGTGGTGCGACCGAACGCCCGCTACTTGCGGGCGCGCAGTGCCTCGGAGAGGGAGGCGACGGCGTCCTCGGCCGGGGAGGCGGCGTCGGTGTTGGCGTCGGCGAGCTCGGCGAGCAGCTCGGCGCGGTGGACGGCGACCGAGCGAGGGGCGTCCACGCCGATCCGGACGACGTCGCCCCGCACCTCGAGCACGGTGACGGTGACGGCGTCGGGCGTGCCGTCGCCGATGACGACGCTTTCGCCGACACGGCGGGAGAGAACGAGCACGAGTCGGAGGCTACCCTGCGAGCGGCGCGGCGAGCGGCAGGGCCGCGTCGTCCAGGATCACCTGGCTGGCCCGCCGGGTGGCCGGGTTGACCACCAGCGGGGCCCGGAGGTTGACCGTGGTGTCGGCGAGGCTGGCGCCGGCGCGGACGACGAGGAGCACGAGCACGTCGTCGGCCGCCGCGGCGTCGATGCCGAGGTCGGTCACCACGTCGTCGCCGATCTCGGGGGCGTAGTCGGGGAAGAACGGAGCCGGCGGCACCACCACGAACTGGAGCCCCTCGCTGTCGAGCGAGCGGAAGCCGTGCAGCACGCCGTCGTCGTCGAGCCGCACGAGCGCGAAGCGCTCGTCGTCCGGGAAGCCGGGCATCGGGTGCGCGAGCTCGATGACGGGGATCTCCATGGGGGCCATCCTGTCAGTCCGCTCCGGTCCGGCCTGCCCCTGCACCACGCGCAAGGTCGCGGTCATCGCAGGAAGTCCAGCAGGCTCGGCTGCATGACGCGCGAGGTCGCCGCGAGGGCGGCCTGGTAGGCCACCTCCTGCAGCTTGAGGTCGACGGTCGTCTCGGCGAGGTCCGCGTTCTCGATGGTGCTGAGCTGGTTCTCCAGCGAGATCCGCGCGTCGGCGGCGGCGAGGTCGGCCTGCTCGAGCCGCTGGAAGCGGGTGCCGGCCGCCGTCCGGGCCGCAGTGACGGTCTCGATCCGGGCGTTCAGGACGTTGATCCCGGCGCTGATCCCGGCCTGGTCGCCGGCGCGCAGCGCGGTCGCGAGCGCGTCCAGCTCGGCGAAGACCGAGGTGGCGCCGTCGCCGAACGCGTCCGGCCCGTCGACGTCCACCTTCACCACGACCCCGTCGGCGATGCGGCGGTTGACGTCACCGAGCGTGCCGACGTAGGCACCCGTCGCGTCGTAGGCGACCGGGCCGGCGGTGACGCCGCCGAACACGGGGCTGTCGAGGTAGGTGGTGTTGGCGCGCGAGAGCAGCTCGGCCCGCAGGCCCTCGACCTCGATCGCCAGTGCCTCCCTGGCGACCGGCCCGGCGGCGGAGGCGTTCGCGCCCTGCAGCGCGAGGTCGCGGGCCCGCTTGACGGTGCCGGTGACGGAGTCGAGCGCGGCGTCGACCTGGGTCAGCCAGCCGAGGCCGTCCTGGGCGTTGCGGGAGTACTGCGCCTGGTCGGCCAGCGACCCGCGCAGCCGCATCGCGGCCGTGGTCCCGGTCGGGTTGTCCGAGGGCCGGTTGATGACCCGGCCGGTCGAGAGCTGCTCCTGGATCCGGGCCAGCCGGCCCAGCCCGCGCTGCAGGTTGTCCAGCGAGCCGTCGGTCAGCATCCGCTGGGTGACTCGTCCGATGCTCATCAGCGTCCCACCACTCCGGTCCGGTTGATCAGGGTGTCGAGCACCTCGTCGAGGGTCGTCATCAGCCGAGCGGCCGCTTCGTAGGCGCGCTGTGCGGTGACCATGTTGACCGTCTCCTCGTCGAGGTTGACGCCGGCCTGCTGCTCCCGCGCGTCGTCGAGCGAGCCGGTGAGCGCGGTCTGGTTGGCGCTCTGGCGCTGCAGCGAGGCGACCGTCGTCCCGAAGCCGTTGACCAGGCGCTGGTAGGCGTCCGCGGCGTCGCCGGCACGGCTCAGCGCGTCGGCGTTCGCGCCGTCGCGCCCCCCGCCGGTCACCGACGACGCGGCGACCAGCGCCGGGTCGGTGATCGCGACCTGCAGGCTGGCCGCGCCGACGAGCGGGTCGTAGGAGAAGAACGGTCCGCCGGCGGCGCCCGCGGCGTCGTACCCCAGGACGTGCTGGGCGTTCAGCGCCGACGCGAGGTCGGCGGCGATCGCGTCCAGGCCCGTGCGGTACGACGGCAGCGCGGTCGTCAGGACGTCGGTGACCCCGCCCAGCTCTCCGCCGGCGCCGGCCGCGCCGGACGGGAGGACCGTGCTGCCCCAGCTCGCGTCGACCCGGAAGGTGATGGGCAGGCCGTCCGCGTCACCCGCGGGCGTCACGCCGGAGGCGACCACGAAGGCACCGGCCTCGCGGCCGGAGACCAGCGCCTCGCCGCCGACGGTGACGTCGTACTGGCCGTCGGCGCGGACCGTCGTGACCGCCCCGGCGAGCTCGGCGAGGCGCAGCGCGAGCTGGTCGCGCTGGTCGCGCAGCACACCGGCGTCGGTGCCGTTCTGCTCGGTCACCAGGATGCTCTGGTTGAGCTGCGCCAGGCCTGCGGCCGCGGTGTTGACCTCGCTGACGACGTTGTTGAGGCGGACCCGCTGGTCGGCCTCCTCGCCGGCGACGTTCGCGACCTGGAGCCGCAGCGCCTGCGCGAGGGTCTCCGCGCTGCCGAGCACCTGCTGCCGGGCGGCGTCGCCGCCGGGGTTGGTCGCGAGGTCCTGCCACGAGTTGCGGAAGGCGAGGAGGGCGGCGTGGACGCCGTTCTCGCCGGGCTCTCCGATGCCCTCCTCGACCCGGGCGAGCACCTCCTGGGAGGAGGTGAGCCAGGACAGCATCCCGTGCTCGCGCCGGACCCGGGTGTCGAGCAGCGGGTCGACCATGCGGCGTACCTCGCCGACCGCGACGCCCTCGCCGTGGCCGTCGTAGCGCGACCACAACGCGGGTGCGGCGCTGCTGACGGCCTCGCCGACGACCCGGCGCCGGACGTAGCCGTCGGTGGTGGCGTTGGCGATGTTGTTGCCGGCGACGTCGAGCGCCACCTGCTGGTAGCGCAGCGCCGAGAGCGCCGACGTGATCGAGCCGAAGGACCCGGGCATCACAGACTCCGGTCGACGAGGTGGGCGTGCGCAGCGTCGGTGACGACGGTCCCCGCCGGGGTGTAGCCGGCGCTCGTCGTACTGCCCATGGCGAGCAGGGTCTCGCGCGCCGAGCGGTAGCCGGCGGTGATCAGGCCCTTGGCGTCCTCGGAGGTCTCGGCGATCTCGCGGGCGAGGGTGATCATCGCGTCGCGGTGGTCGGCGAGGATCGCGCCCCACGGGCCGGTGGCGCGCTCGGCGAGGGCCGCCAGCGACGGGTTCGGCGCCAGGCCCATCTGCTCGGCGACCAGGTCAGCGGCCGTGGCGCGCAGCACCTCCGTGGCCCGCATCTCCTCGAGGACGGCCTCGATCTCGCGGGTCGCGTTGGCCAGCCAGCGGGTCTTCCCCGAGCCCAGCACCATCCGCTCGACGTCGAGCTTGTAGGCGAGCAGCTCGAGCAGCTCGCGCTCGCGCCACAGGACCTGCGACAGCTTGTCCATCTCGATCACGGCGACCATCGACCTCTCCATCCGCCCCGAGCCGGGGTGTTCCTCAGATGGCTCACCCATCGCCCGATGGGACTGGTACATGAGGGATTCGGCCCATCGGTCAACCGGCGGTTGTCAGTTGTGACCACCGGGACCCGGGACGTCGTCCCGACTTGGCCGACGACCGGTCGGTTCGCCACCAATGCCCTGCGACATGCCGGACGGAACCCGGAACCTCGTGCATGTGAACGAGTACGAGAGCACGGTCGCCGCCGCCGAGACCGACGAGCTGATCACCACTCACATGCCGCTCGTCGGGCACATCGTGCGGGAGACCATGGGACGGGTCCCCTCGCACGTGAGCCGGGACGACCTGACGTCCGCCGGCCTGACCGCTCTCGTACTCGCTGCCCGTGCCTTCGACGCCACCCGCGGCGTCCCCTTCGACCGGTACGCCGCCACCCGCATCCGCGGCGCGCTGCTCGACGAGCTGCGGTCGATCGACTGGGCCTCCCGTTCCGTACGGCGCCGGGCGCGCGACCTCGCCGAGACCCGCGGCCAGCTGGCCAACGTGCTCGGCCGCACGCCCACCGTCGTCGAGGTCGCCCGCGCCGCCGGGCTCTCCCCCGACGAGGTCGCCGCCAACGACGACGACGTCTCCCGCGCCCAGGTGCTCTCCCTGCAGGGCTCGACCACCACCCCGATCGAGGAGCTGGTCCCGACCCGCGCCCCGTCGCCGGAGGACCTCGTCGAGCACGCCGAGAAGCTGACCTACCTGCGCGAGGCGATCGAGGAGCTGCCCGAGCGGCTGCGGTTCGTCGTCCAGGACTACTTCTTCGCCGAGCGGCCGATGGCCGACATCGCCGCCGAGCTCGGCGTCACCGACTCCCGGATCTCGCAGATGCGCGCCGAGGCGCTCACCCTGCTGCGCGACGCGCTCAACCACGCGCTCGAGCCGTCGCTCGTCAAGCCCGCCGGCAAGTCCGGCGGGGTCGCCCAGCGGCGCCGCGAGTCGTACTTCGCCGCCGTCGCCGCGCGGCACGCCGACGGGGTCCGCCGCGGGTCCGTCGTGGCGCTCGACGCGGTTGGCTGAGGCCGCCGCGCCTGAGGGACGAAGGCGCGGATCGAGGCCGAAGGTCGAGGAGCGTCGGCGAGTTCGCGGAGCGAAGCAAGCGAGCTCGCGACGCGTCACGAGACCAGGTGGGTGTGCAGGCGGAGGCGAGTGAGCTGGTTCCAGCACCACGGCCCGGGGTCTCGAGACGGTCGTGGCCGACCTCCTCGACCAACGAGAGAAAACTCCTCAGACCCGTGGTCGGACTACCGATCACCACCCCGACGGGAGACCACGGATGGTCCCCGGGACAACGAAATGACCTGATTCCAGGAGGGAAACATCATGGGTCTTCGCATCAACCAGAACATCGAGGCCACCAACTCGTACCGCAACCTGTCGGTCACGCAGTCGCAGCTCTCGAAGTCGATGGAGAAGCTGTCGTCCGGCTTCCGGATCAACCGGGCCGCCGACGACGCCGCCGGTCTGGCCATCTCCGAGGGCCTGCGCTCGCAGGTCGGTGGCCTCAAGGTCGCGGTCCGCAACGCGCAGGACGGTGTCTCGGTCGCCCAGACCGCTGAAGGTGCGCTCACCGAGGTCCACTCCATGCTGCAGCGCATGAACGACCTCTCGGTGCAGTACAACAACGGCACCCAGAACACCGAGTCGCAGGCGGCCCTGCAGGCGGAGTTCGACGCGCTCAACACCGAGATCACCCGGATCGCGGACAACACCAAGTTCAACGGTGTCGACCTGTTCGCGGGTGCGGCGCTGACCTTCCAGGTCGGCTACGACAACCTCGACACGATCGACATCTCCGCCACCGCCCTGGCCGACTTCACCGCGGGCGCGGCGATGACTGCCGTGGCGATCACCGACAGCAACACGCTGCAGGCCGCGATCACCGAGGTCTCCACCCAGCGTGCCGAGCTCGGTGCGGTGCAGAACCGGTTCGAGCACACGATCAACAACGTCAACGTCGCGATCGAGAACCTG
>DATMHM010000104.1:0-6644 GCA_035554935.1 Nocardioides sp.
CGTCCGCAAGCCGAAGAAGAAGGTTTGCCAGTTCTGCAAGGAGAAGGCCACCGGTGTCGACTACAAGGACACCGCCCTTCTGAAGAAGTTCATCTCCGACCGCGGCAAGATCCGCGCCCGTCGGGTGACCGGCAACTGCGTCCAGCACCAGCGGGACATCGCGATCGCGGTGAAGAACGCCCGCGAGGTCGCGCTGCTGCCCTACACCTCCAGCGGCCGCTGAGCAGAGTCAGAGAAGGAGAGCTGAACTCATGAAGATCATCCTGACCCAGGAGGTCGAGAACCTCGGCGCTGCTGGCGACGTGGTCGAGGTCAAGGACGGCTACGGCCGCAACTACCTCATCCCGCGCGGCTTCGCGATCCGCTGGACCCGTGGCGCTCAGGCGCAGGCGGACTCCATCAAGGCCGCCCGTGCCGCTCGCGCGGTGCGCGACGAGGCGCACGCCGCCGAGATCAAGGCCAAGCTCGAGGGCTCGCCCATCGACGTGAAGGTCAAGGCCGGCCAGGGCGGTCGCCTGTTCGGTGCGGTCACCCCCGCCGACATCGCGGCGGCGCTCGGCGAGGCCGCCGGCGAGTCGATCGACAAGCGGACCATCGTCCTCGGCAACCCGATCAAGGCGCTGGGCAGCCACGCCGTGTCGGTGAAGCTGCACGACGACGTGTCGGCCGCGGTCGCGCTCAACGTGATCCCTGCCTGACGCAGCGACGTACGGCGTGGCCGGTCCCCTCGGGGGCCGGCCACGTGGCATTTTTGGCGGCACCCCCCGTCCCCGACTTCCCCAGGAGACCCCGATGCGCCTGCGTCGTACGTGGCCCGCCGCCGTCCTGCTCCTCGCCCCGGTCCTCGCCGCCTGCAGCGACGACGCCGACGACCCGAAGGCGGGGGACGACGCCAGCACCTCGTCCTCGGCCACGCCCGAGGACACGCCGTCGCCGAGCCGGACGCCGTCGGAGACCGCGACCAGCGAGGCGACCACGGAGGCCCCGCCCGTCAGCGCGCTGCCCGCAGCCTGCGACCTGATCACCGCCGACGACGTCGCCAAGACGATGGGCGTCTCCTTCGGGCCCGCCGAGGCCGGCAGCGGCACCACCACCGAGCAGGACCTGGAGTGGCGCAGCGACAACTGCTCATTCGAGGCCACCGACCTGGTCGAGGTGACGGTGAAGGTGACCGGTCAGGACGACTTCGTCGCGGGCACCTTCGGCTGCTCCCAGCCGAGCGAGATCGCCTCCATCGTCGAGCCCGCCGACGACATCGCCGGCGCCACCGACGGCTGGTGGAAGGTCAGCGACGCACCGCCGCTGGAGGCCACCCTGCGGGCCTGCTCGGCGACGGCGCTGGTCGACGTCGAGATGGAGTACGAGGACGGCGTCGACTACGAGGGCGACCCGCGCGCCCAGGCGGCGCAGCTGGCGGAGTTCGTGCTCGCCAACCTCCAGGGCTGACCGGTCGGGTCGATCCGGTCGGGGTTGATCCGCTCGGGGTCGATCCGCTCGGGCGGGTCGGGTTGGCGGTTCACCAGCCGAATTCGTGGTGAACCGGCCTCCGGGACCACGATTCTGCTTGGTGCGTGGCCAACCAGGTGCCCCGTCAGGCCGGCCCGGCCCCGGACTCGCCCGTCGCTTCGGGCGCCGGCTCCGGTGCCCCCGCCCAGCGGCGTCCGGCGAACACGAAGCAGAGCACCACGAGTGCGATCTGCACGGCCTGCGCGGCGATCTCGCCCGCCGTACCGACCGCGTCCCAGCCGGCGCCGAACGCCAGGGGTGGCGCGGAGAGCACGAACAGCAGGACCAGGCCGGCGATGCTGAAGCTGCTGGCGCCGCCGGTGGCCCGCCGCGCGAGCGCGGCCTGGCTGAGCTGGTGGCAGAGGACGGCGAAGAACGCGAAGCGGGGGACGTCGGCCGACCAGCCCAGCGACGGGTCGGTCTCCAGCCAGCGGGCCACCGCCGGGACGACCAGCGCGATCGACACCAGCAGCGCGAGGCCGCCGAGGAACCGCAGCAGCGGGAGCCGACGCGGGTCGAGCGCCCGGCCGAGGCCGTGCAGGCCGACCAGCACGAGCAGCCAGCCGAGCGGGTCGGGCAGCGGGTCGAAGGTGCCGGGCTCGGCGTCGGCCGGACCGAGGGCGAGCAGCACGAGGCCGAGGCCGACCGCCTGGAGCGGCTTCACGCGGGCGTCCCGGCGCCGGTGACCAGCCAGCGGTCGCCCGCGGCGCGTCGTACGAGGGTGACCAGGCGACCGCCCATGAAGGCGACGCCGAACACCACCCACACCCACGGCAGGCCCGCGCCCAGCGCACTCGTCAGCAGCACGAGCGGA
This sequence comes from Nocardioides sp., assembly GCA_035554935.1. GTDB lineage: Bacteria > Actinomycetota > Actinomycetes > Propionibacteriales > Nocardioidaceae > Nocardioides. The sequence continues at coordinate 2,321 of DATMHM010000104.1, forward strand.
GCGTAGCCGCCGAGCACCGCGAGCCCGGCGAGGGCCAGGTAGCGGCCGTCGCCGGCGCCGATCAGGACGCCGTCGAGGACGAACACCACGCCCGCGAGCGGCTGTGCGGCGGCGGCCACCAGCAGGACGGGGACGAGCGCGTCGCGGACCGCGGCGTCGGTGGTGAACACGGCGCCGAGCCACGGGCTGGCGGCGGCGAGCACGATCCCGGTGACCACGCCGCTGAGCACGCCCCACTGCACCATCCGATGGGTGACCGCGCGTGTCGCCGGGACGTCCCCGGCGCCGAGGTGGCGGCCGGTGATCGCCTGCGCGGCGATGGCGACGGCGTCGAGCACGAAGGCGAGGAAGGTCCAGAGGGTGAGGGCGAGCTGGTGCGTCGCGATGGGTACGGCGTCCGCCGATCCCGCGGTCAGCACCACCGCCCACGTGGTGACGAGCAGGGAGGCGCGCAGGGTCAGGGTGCGCACGAGCAGCGGCACCCCGGCGCGCGCGGCGGTACGGATCCCGGCGGGGTGCGGGCGCAGCGCCGCACCCTCGGTCCGGGCGGTGCGCACCACGACCGCCACCAGCGCGGCCGCCATGCCCGCCTGGGCGAGCACGGAGCCCAGCGCCGAGCCGGCGAGCTCGAGGCGGGGGACCGGGCCGGCGCCGTACACGAGGAGGACGTTGAGGAGCAGGTTGGCGGCGTTGCCGAGGACCGCGACGACGAGCGGGGTGCGGGTGTCCTGGAGGCCGCGGAGCACGCCGGTGGCGGCGAGGACGAGGAGCAGCGGGGTGGTGCCGAGGGCGGCGATGCGGAGGTACGTCGTCGCGGCGTCCTCGACGGCGCCGGACGCCCCGAACAGGGCGACGAGCGGACGGGCGAGGACGCTGGTGACGAGGGTGACCGGGAGCCCGATCGCGACGGCGAGCCACAGCCCGTCGACGCCCTGGGTGAGCGCCGCGCGGCGCCGGCCCGCGCCGAGCTGCCGGGCGACGCCGGCCGTGGTGCCGTAGGCGAGGAAGATGCACAGCCCGACCACCGTCGACATGACCGTCCCGGCGAGGCCGAGGCCGGCGAGCTCGCGGGTGCCGAGGTGCCCGACCACCGCGGCGTCGCCGAGCAGGAACAGCGGCTCGGCGACGAGTGCGAGGAAGGCCGGCCACGCCAGCCGGGCGATCTCACGGTCGAGGGAGCGCCTCTCGGCACGGGTCGACGCCCGGGTCGGGGGCGCTGTCACCGGATCGGATAACACATCGGTGGCCGGTTGGGGGCAACTTGTGGAAATTCGCCCCTGACCTTGCCGTTGCGGGACCCGGGACAACGGCCCGGGCGTGTCCGGTGGATGGCCGCGAGGTGAACGAGGCCGGCTGCGAAGAATTTTCCATCCACAGGCGGGGGACAGTGTTTCCGCAGGTCAGCACCCCTTTCCACAGTCACGCTCCTCCTTGTTCCACAACGTTGTCCCCAAGCCGTGCACATGGTCGTCGCGTGTCGTCCACGAGGCATGGCTGGTTATCCCCAGCCCCTGTGGACAACGTCCTCGCGAGAGTGGGTCCGCGCCTCGTAGGTTCTGCTGTCGAGACCTCGGTCGCTCCTGCTTGGCCAAAGAGTCGGACCCTGGGGACACCGTACGACCCGACCGCGACCGACGTGGCGCATCTGCCGCCGCCCGACCTGGAGAGGGAGCCGTGAGCCTCACCGACGATCCGCCGTCCTGGACCGCCGACCAGCCGGACGAGTGGGGCGACGGCCCGGCCTCCTACGCTCCCGGCGAGGCGCCGTCCGGCGGCCGGATGCCGCCGCAGGACCTCGCGGCGGAGCAGTCGGTGCTGGGCGCGATGCTCATCTCCAAGGACGCGATCGCCGACGTCGTCGAGGTGATCCGCGGGGTCGACTACTACCGGCCCGCCCACGAGGAGATCCACGAGGCGATCCTCGACCTGTTCGGCCGCGGCGAGCCCGCCGACATGGTGACCGTCGCCGGTGAGCTGCAGCGGCGTGGCCAGCTGCAGAAGATCGGCGGGGCGGCGTACCTCCACACCCTCGCCGCGAACGTCCCCATCGCCGCCAACGCCGGCTTCTACGCCGAGATCGTCTACGAGAAGGCGATCCTGCGGCGCCTGGTCGACGCCGGCACCAAGATCGTGCAGATCAGCTATGCCGGCGAGGGCGAGATCGACGGCATCGTCAACGAGGCGCAGTCGGAGATCTACAAGGTCACCGACCGCAACAAGTCCGAGGACTACGCGCCACTGAGCGACATCATGGACTCGGTCCTCGACGAGATCGAGGCGATCGAGAACCGTGAGGCCGGCATCTACGGCGTGCCGACCGGCTTCGCCGACTTCGACGAGCTGACCAACGGCCTGCACTCCGGCCAGATGATCGTCGTCGCGGCGCGCCCCGCCATGGGCAAGTCGACGCTGGCTCTGGATTTCTGCCGCGCGGCGGCGATCCACAACAACCTCACCTCCGCGTTCTTCAGCCTGGAGATGACGCGCGCCGAGATCGTGATGCGACTGCTCTCGGCCGAGGCACGGATCCCGCTCAACCACATCCGCAACGGGAAGATGGGCACCGAGGAGTGGGACCGCCTCGCCCGTCACGTCGCGAAGGTGTCGGCGGCGCCGATGTTCATCGACGACTCCCCGAACATGACGATGACCGAGATCCGCGCCAAGGCGCGACGCCTCAAGCAGAAGCACGACCTGCGGCTGATGGTCATCGACTACCTCCAGCTGATGAGCTCGGGCAAGAAGGTCGAGTCGCGGCAGCTCGAGGTCTCGGAGTTCTCGCGACAGATGAAGCTCCTCGCGAAGGAGCTGGAGATCCCGATCATCGCGCTGTCGCAGCTGAACCGTGGTCCCGAGCAGCGGGCCGACAAGCGGCCCGCGATGAGCGACCTGCGTGAGTCGGGCTGCCTGACCGCGGACACCCGGCTCCTGCGCGCCGACACCAACGCCGAGATCTCGCTCGGCGAGCTCATGGAGACCGGCGCGAAGGACGTCCCGGTCTGGGCGCTCGACGACCGGCTGAAGTTGGTGCCTCGCACCCTGACCCACGCGTTCCCGAGCGGTACGAAGCCCGTCTTCGAGGTCACCCTCGCGTCGGGCCGCCGAGTGAAGGCCACGGGCAACCACCCGTTCCTGACGTACGACGGCTGGATGCCGCTGGCCGAGCTCGAGGTCGGCAGCCGGGTCGGCTCGATCCGGCACGTTCCGCCGCCGCTGCAGATCACTCCGCGGGATCCCCACGAGATCGTGTCCCTCGGGCACAGGATCGGCGCCGAGAAGTTCGTTCCCGACTGGGTCTTCTCGCTCCCCAAGGACCAGGTTGCCCTGTTCCTTCGGACCCTCTGGGCCACCGATGGTCGTGTGCACGTCGGCAGGAAGCCGCAGGAGGGGACGGTGTACTACGCCACCAGCAGCCGCCGGCTTGCCGATGATGTCGCGCGCCTGCTGCTCCGGTTCAACGTCTTCACCCGCATCACCACCAACCGAAAGCCCGGGCACGGAAAGGGGTACCACGTCCACGTCAGCGGAGCTGAGAACCAGTTGCGGTTCCTGGACGATGTCGGCGTATCGGGTGGTCGCGAGGATCAAGCCAACGAGCTCGCGGACGTCCTGCGGACGGTCACCCCCGGCGTCGGCTCGGACTCGGTTCCGGGCGAGGTGTGGGACGACGTGCGAACTGCACTGGTCGAGCGACCCGACGTCGAGTCCGAACCGATGTCCGTCGGCGCCGCGATGAGCCGAGTGATGACGCGATCCCCACGCCGTCAGCGGTTGTTCCACGTTGCGGCCATCCTCGGCGACAACGACCTCGCGCTGACGGCAACCAACGACGTCTACTGGGACAGCATCACGTCGATCGAACGGGTCGGCGACGAGGCGGTGTACGACGCCACCGTGCTCGGAGTCCACAACTTCATTGCCGAGGGCATCGCCCTCCACAACTCCATCGAACAGGACGCCGACATGGTGATCCTGCTCCACCGTGACGACGTCTACGAGAAGGAGTCGACCCGTCCCGGCGAGGCCGACCTGATCGTCGCCAAGCACCGCAACGGCGCGACCCGCGACATCGTCGTGGCGTTCCAGGGCCACTACAGCCGCTTCGTCGACATGGCGCACTGATTCCTGCAGCCGATGTCGAGATGCAGCGAATCTTGACAACTCGCTGTCAAGGTCAAGATCTACCCGATTGGTAGACAATGCAGCGCAGCCTCACGCGGCGGCACGATGAAGCGCCCCAGGTTTGATGCCGCATCCTTTTGAGTCCGAGAGGATGGCAGCATGCCGAAGAAGATCGATCCCGCGGTCAAGGAGCGGTGCGTAC
>DATMHM010000105.1:0-1631 GCA_035554935.1 Nocardioides sp.
GATCTCCTCCGGGCCCAGCTTGGTGTCGCGGGCGTCGACCTCGTGCTCCTCGATGTGGATCGAGGTGAGGACGTCCTCCTGCACCAGGCGCTGGCTGAGGATGATGGCGTCCTCGTAGTTGTGGCCCTCCCACGGCATGAAGGCCACGAGGAGGTTGGTGCCCAGCGCCATCTCGGCGTTGTCCGTGCAGGGACCGTCGGCGATCGGCGAGCCGACCTCGAGGCGGTCGCCCACCTCGACCAGCGGACGCTGGTTGATGCAGGTGCCCTGGTTGGAGCGCTTGAACTTCGCGAGCCGGTACGACGAGTAGCCGCCGTCGTCGTCCATGGTCTCGACCAGGTCGGCCGAGACGGACTTCACGACCCCCGCCTTGGTCGAGACGACCACGTCGCCGGCGTCGACCGCGGCGCGGAACTCGATGCCGGTGCCGACGATCGGGCTGTCGCTGCGGATGAGCGGCACGGCCTGACGCTGCATGTTGGCGCCCATGAGCGCGCGGTTGGCGTCGTCGTGCTCGAGGAACGGGATCAGGGCCGTCGCGACCGACACCATCTGGCGCGGCGAGACGTCCATGTAGTCGACGTCGTCGGCCGGGACCTCGGCGACCTCTCCGTTGCGCTGGCGCACGAGCACGCGCTCGTCGACGAACCGGTTCTTCGCGTCGAGGCCGGCGTTGGCCTGCGCGATGACGTAGCGGTCCTCGTCGTCAGCGGTGAGGTAGTCGATCTTGTCGGTGACCGTGCCACCCTCGACCTTGCGGTAGGGGGTCTCCACGAAGCCGAACGGGTTGATCCGTCCGTAGGAGGCGAGCGAGCCGATCAGACCGATGTTCGGGCCTTCCGGCGTCTCGATCGGGCACATGCGGCCGTAGTGCGACGGGTGGACGTCGCGGACCTCCATGCCGGCGCGGTCACGGGACAGACCACCGGGGCCGAGCGCCGAGAGGCGACGCTTGTGCGTCAGGCCGGCGATCGGGTTGGTCTGGTCCATGAACTGCGAGAGCTGCGAGGTGCCGAAGAACTCCTTCAGCGCCGCGACGACCGGGCGGATGTTGATCAGGGACTGGGGCGTGATGGCCTCGACGTCCTGGGTCGTCATCCGCTCGCGGACCACGCGCTCCATGCGGGCCAGGCCGGTGCGGAGCTGGTTCTGGATCAGCTCGCCGACCGTGCGCATGCGGCGGTTGCCGAAGTGGTCGATGTCGTCGGCCGAGACCGGCAGGTCCTTGTCGTCGGCGTCGGTGCGGATCTCGCCACCGATCGCGGTGACGAACTCGTCGCCGTTGTGCAGCTGGACGATGTACTTGATGGTCGCCACCATGTCGGCGATCGTCATCGTCTGCTGGTCGAACGCCTCGCGCTGGCCGAGCTTCTTGTTGACCTTGTAGCGGCCGACCTTGGCGAGGTCGTAGCGCTTCGGGTTGAAGTAGTAGTTCTTCAGCAGCGTCAGCGCGGCCTCACGCGTCGGCGGCTCGCCCGGGCGCAGCTTGCGGTAGATGTCGAGCAGCGCGTCGTCCGGGCCGGAGGTGTTGTCCTTCTCCTCCGTCAGCTGGATCGACTCGTACTGGCGCAGGTCGGCCATGACGGCCTCGTAGTCGTAGGCCTCGCCGGTGTCCTCGGCGACGGCCTGCA
>DATMHM010000106.1:0-17043 GCA_035554935.1 Nocardioides sp.
GTCTACATCCTCTCGAAGGAGGAGGGCGGCCGCCACACGCCGTTCTTCAACAACTACCGTCCGCAGTTCTACTTCCGGACCACCGACGTGACCGGCGTCGTGACCCTCCCCGAGGGCACCGAGATGGTCATGCCGGGCGACAACACGGACATGACGGTCGAGCTCATCCAGCCGATCGCCATGGACGAGGGCCTGAAGTTCGCGATCCGTGAGGGTGGCCGCACCGTCGGCGCCGGCCGGGTCACGAAGATCACCAAGTGATCTGACCTGCTTCGGGGAAGCCCCCCGCTGCTTCGGCAGCGGGGGGCTTCCTGCTTTTGGGCGCGGTGCGCCGGGGTCGGGAGAATGGGCGGGTGAACGACGAGCACGACCCCGCGGGCGGCGTACGACCGGCACGACCGCACCACAAGCTGACCGACGACGGCCGGCGGGTGCGCGAGGTGCTCACCTACGCGCGGCGCGGCAGCCGGTTCACGCCGAAGCAGCAGGCCGCCTGGGACGCGTACGCCGAGCGGTGGGTGATCCCCGAGGACGCCGTCGACCGCCCCGACTTCAGCTGGGCGCAGTGGTTCGGGCGCGAGGCGCCGCTGATCGTCGAGATCGGGGGAGGGGTCGGCGAGGCGACCGCCGCGCTGGCGGCCGAGCGGCCGGCGTACGACGTGCTCGCGCTGGAGGTCTGGCGCCCGGGTGTCGCCGAGAGCCTCGGCCGCGTCGCCGAGGCGGGAGCCACGAACGTGCGGTTCTCGAGCGTGGACGCCGTGTGGACGCTGGAGAACCTGCTGGCCGAGGGATCGGTGAGCGAGCTGTGGACGTTCTTCCCCGACCCGTGGCACAAGACCCGCCACCACAAGCGCCGCCTGGTCAACCCGGAGTACGCGCGGCTGATCGCCTCGCGGCTGGCGCCGGGCGGCCTGTGGCGGCTCGCGACCGACTGGGCGGACTACGCCGAGCAGATGATCGAGGTGCTCGACGCCGAGCCGCTGCTCGAGGGCGGTGTCGTCGAGCGCTGGGCCGAACGGCCGGTCACGAAGTTCGAGCGCAAGGGCATCGCGAAGGACCGCGTCATCACCGACCTGGCCTACCGGCGCGTCACCTGACATTAACTTCCACGCTGCGGCGTGGCGCGCGAAACGGCCATCTCCCGGGCGTACTTTCCGATCAGTGGCAGGTGGGGAAGCCGGCCACATCGGGAGGCCCGACGTGAACCATCACGACTGCGCAGCCCGGTCCGTCCACCAGAGATAGGGCCGGGGGCCCTACGGGGTGCGCGGTCCGGTGAGGTTGAACGTGTCGAACACGAAGGCCCAGGCCAGCACGCGTCGTACGTATGTCCTCGACACCAGCGTCCTGCTGGCCGATCCCGCCGCCCTGCGCCGCTTCGAGGAGCACGAGGTCGTCCTCCCGGTGGTCGTCATCACCGAGCTCGAGGGCAAGCGGCACCACCCGGAGCTCGGCTACTTCGCGCGCGGGGCGTTGCGGATGCTCGACGAGATGCGGGTCAGCCACGGCCGCCTCGACACGCCCGTCCCCGTGGGCGACCAGGGCGGGAGCGTCCGGGTCGAGCTCAACCACACCGATGCGTCGTCGCTGCCGTCCGGCTTCCGCCTCGGCGACAACGACACCCGGATCCTCGCCGTCGCGCGCAACCTCGCCGACGAGGGCCACGACGTCACCCTGGTCTCCAAGGACCTCCCGATGCGGATCAAGGCGTCGGCGGTCGGGCTGGCGGCGGAGGAGTACCGCGGCGAGACGATCAGCGACTCCGACACCGGCTACTCCGGGATGGCCGAGCTGGAGGTGGCCGGCGCCGACATCGACGAGCTGTACGACGACGGCACGCTCGACCTCGCCGAGGCCCGCGAGCTGCCCTGCCACACCGGCCTGGTGATGCTGTCCGAGCGCGGCACCGCCCTCGGCCGGGTCGGCCCCGACAAGCAGGTGCACCTGGTCCGGGGCGACCGGGAGGCGTTCGGCATCCACGGCCGCAGCGCCGAGCAGCGGGTCGCGCTCGACCTCCTGCTCGACCCCGACGTCGGCATCGTGTCGCTCGGCGGCCGCGCCGGCACCGGCAAGTCGGCCCTCGCCCTGTGCGCCGGCCTCGAGGCGGTGATGGAGCGCCAGCAGCACAAGAAGGTGGTCGTCTTCCGCCCGCTGTTCGCCGTCGGCGGCCAGGAGCTCGGCTACCTGCCGGGCTCGGAGTCAGAGAAGATGTCGCCCTGGGCGCAGGCGGTCTTCGACACCCTCGGCGCGCTGACCTCCCGCGACGTCGTCGACGAGATCCTCGACCGCGGCATGCTCGAGGTGCTCCCGCTCACCCACATCCGTGGCCGCTCGCTGCACGACTCCTACGTCATCGTCGACGAGGCGCAGTCCCTCGAGCGCAACGTGCTGCTGACCGTGCTCTCGCGGATCGGGGCCAACTCCAAGGTCGTGCTCACCCACGACGTCGCCCAGCGCGACAACCTGCGCGTCGGCCGCCACGACGGCGTCGTGGCGGTGGTGGAGAAGCTCAAGGGCCACCCGCTCTTCGCCCACGTCACCCTCACCCGCTCCGAGCGCTCGCCCATCGCCGCGCTGGTGACGGAGATGCTGGAGAACGTCGTGGTGTGACCCACCGCCGAGGGGCCGGTGGGACTGGTGGGACCCACGGGGTGCGGATGACCGGATCCGGTCTGTGGACAGGGGCGGGTCGTTTTGCGCCCCGCCCGAGCGTCAGGCAGGGTGGACGCTGGTCACCGGCGGTGATGACGATGGAGTCGGGCCCGATCGGGCGGTGACCAGCGTCCTGCAGTCGAGCCCGAAACCGAGAATCTTGTCGAAGCCCACCCCGAGCACGGTGCCCAGGCCTGCGCCCAAGCACCGCGGAACGCCGAAGCATGCCCATCTCGCCCAGGCCCCCCGCAAGGCCGCCCGCAACGTCGTCGTGATGTCGTCGGTCGCCGTCGCCGTCACCGGTGTGTCGGTGGCCGCCGGTGTCCTCGGCACCGACGCGCCGGTCCCCGCGGCGAGCGCCGACCTCGAGGCCCTGGCCGCCGCCGGACAGGCCGACGCGACGCAGGACGCCGAGCGCCGCGCGCCGGTCGTCTCGCGCAGTGACCGCCGGCCCGAGGCCGACCCCGCCAAGACCGCCAGCCTCGACGAGGCCACCGGTGGCGCGATGACCGACGAGCGGCGGCTCTCGGACTCCGACCCCAAGGACATCGCCCGCGCCCTGCTCGGCGAGTTCGGGTTCTCCTCCGACCAGTTCGGCTGCCTCGACTCGCTGTGGACCCGCGAGTCGGGCTGGCGGGTCAACGCCGACAACCCCAGCTCCAGCGCCTACGGCATCCCGCAGGCGCTGCCGGGCTCGAAGATGTCGTCCGCCGGCTCCGACTGGGCGACCAACCCGGCCACCCAGATCCGCTGGGGCCTGGGCTACATCCAGGACCGCTACGGCAGCCCGTGCGGCGCCTGGGGCCACTCCGAGTCCGTCGGCTGGTACTAGCTTGATGGCGCGAGCCCTCTCGCTGGTCGAGTAGCCCGAGCCCCCCTTCGCTGGTCGAGTAGCCCGAGCCCCCCTTCGCTGGTCGAGTAGCCCGAGCCCCTGGGCGAGGGCGTATCGAGACCACTTGGATGGATCTCGATACGCGCGTCGCGGCTTCGTCCCTCAGCCGCGGCGCTACTCGATCTCCCCGGCTGGTTCCACAGGACTGCTCGTGCCTCGCAGCCCTGCGGGCCGGTCATCTCGATACGCGCGTCGCGGCTTCGTCCCTCAGCCGCGGCGCTACTCGATCTCCCCGGCTGGTTCCGCAGGACTGCTCGTGCCTCGCAACCCTGCGGGCCGGTGATCGTTCCTCGGCCGGACCGGGAGCCGTGATTTCTGGACCTTGCCCATCTCGTTGCGGGGGAGGCCGTCGACGAAGCGCACCGCGCGGGGCCGCTTGTGGGCGGACAGTTCGCTGCCGACGTACGACGTGAGCTCGGCGGCCAGCGCCGGCTCGTCCTCGACCCTGGAACGCGCGACGACGAAGGCGACGATCCGCTGGCCGAGGTCGTCGTCGGGCGCACCCACGACGGCGCACTCCGCGACGGCGGGGTGGCCGAGCAGGGTGGACTCGATCTCGCCCGCGCCGATCCGGTAGCCGCCGGACTTGATCAGGTCGACCGAGGCCCGGCCGACGATGCGGTGCCGGCCGTCGGGGGCGATGCAGGCGACGTCGCCGGTGCGGAACCAGCCGTCCGCCGTCCACACCTCGGCGGTGGCCTCCTCGCGGTTGAGGTAGCCGGAGAAGAGCGTGGGGCCGCGCACCTCGAGCTGTCCCACCGACTCGCCGTCGTGGGGCACCGGGCCGCCGTCGTCGTCGCGCAGGCGCGTGTCGACGCCTGCGATCGGTACGCCGACCCAGCCGGCCTCGCGCCGGCCGTCGGCCCGGGTGGCGACGGTGATCAGCGACTCGCTCATGCCGTACCGCTCGGCCACCTCCAGGCCGGTCAGCTCCCTGAGCCGGTCGAAGACCGGGACCGGGAGGGCGGCGCTGCCGGAGACGAGCAGCCGCGCGTCGCGCAGCGCCGCGGCGTGCTCGGGAGCCTCAGCGATCCGGCTCCACACGGTCGGGACGCCGAAGAACATCGTCGCGCCGGCACGGGCCGCGTCGGCGTACCGCTCCGGCGTCGGACGCCCCACGTGCACCAGGCCGCTGCCGACCCGCAGCGGACCGAGCACGCCCAGGACCAGGCCGTGCACGTGGAAGAGCGGCAGGCCGTGCGCGAGCACGTCGGAGCCGGTCCAGGCCCAGGCCTCCGCGAGGCCGTCCAGGCCGGCCTCGAGCGCGCCGTGGGGCACCAGCACGCCCTTGGGGAGGCCGGTGGTGCCGGAGGTGTAGAGGATGAAGGCGATCGCCTCCGGGTCCACCTCGACCGGCTCGTACGGCGCGCGCGCAGCGAGGTCGACCGGCAGGTACGGGATGCCGCCGGTCTCGGGCGGCTCGGGGCCGAGCCACAGGTCGGGCTCGCTGTCCTCGAGCAGGTGGCGCAGCTCGGCGGTCCCGGAGTCCGGCGGGACCGGGACGACCGTCGCGCCGGCGAGCAGGGCGCCCACGACGGCGACGACCGTCTCCATCGTCGCCGTGGCGTGCACGGCCACCCGGGCCTGGTGGGCCAGCGGCTCGCGAAGGGCGGCGGCGGCGCCGAGCAGGTCGGCGGCCGACGCCGTCGTGCCGTCTACCTGGACAGGACGTGCCGTCTGGTCCACGAGTGCGGTGAGCAGGGGAGCCACGCCCGACATTCTCCCGACCGGGTACTCATCTCCACGTCCGGGGGTACCGAGCGTTGCATGATGCTGGAAGGGCGAGGCGCCGAAGCCGCGCACGACGGGAGGAACCTGTGATGTGGACGATCATCGTGACGCTCGTGGGCGGCACCATCATCGGCGTGCTCGGCAAGCTCGTCGCGCCGGGCGACCGTGACAGGATCCCCTTCTGGCTGACGGTCGTGTGCGGCATCATCGGCATGCTCGCCGGCAGCTTCCTCTACTGGGGGATCTTCGGCGGCAACGGCAACTTCGACGGGCACGCCCCCACGTGGGACAACACGACCAACGGCATCGACTGGTGGCGCCACGTGTGGCAGGTCGCCCTGGCCGCGATCGCGGTGATGATCGCCGCTGCGGTCACCGGCCGCAGCCGCGCCCGCGTCTGAAGCACCGGGCGCTTCGGGTCGGCCTCAGGGGCGCGTCATCGCGGCGAGGTCGAGCGCTGCGTCGAGCTCCTCGAGGGTGAGCTCGCCGCGGTCGACGTACCCCAGCGCCAGCACGGTCTCCCGGATGGTGGCGCCGTTGGCGAGGGCCTGCTTGGCGACCTTCGCGGCTGCCTCGTAGCCGATGTGCTTGTTGAGTGGCGTCACGACGGACGGCGACGAGGCCGCGTAGCGCAGCATCCGCTCCGCGTCCGCGGTGATCCCGTCGACGCAGCGCCGCGCGAGCGTGGTCGTCGACGTCGACAGCAGCCGGATGGACTCGAGCACGTTGCGCGCCATCACGGGCATCGCGACGTTGAGCTCGAAGCTGCCGCTCGCGCCCGCCGCGGTGACGGCGGCGTCGTTGCCGATCACCTGCATGCACACCATCAAGGTGGCCTCGGGCAGCACCGGGTTCACCTTGCCGGGCATGATCGAGGACCCCGGCTGCAGGTCGGGCAGGTGGATCTCGGCCAGCCCGGTGGTCGGGCCGGAGCCCATCCAGCGCAGGTCGTTGCAGATCTTGGTGAGGCCGACGGCGATGGTGCGCAGCACGCCGCTCAGCTCGACCAGCGAGTCGCGCGTGCCCTGGGCCTCGAAGTGGTTGCGCGCCTCCGTGAACGGCTGCCCCGTCGCCTCGGCGAGGGCGGCGATCGCGGCGGCCGCGAAGCCGGGAGGCGTGTTGATGCCGGTCCCGACCGCCGTACCGCCGAGCGGCAGCTCGCGGACGCGGGGCAGGACCGACTCGAGCCGCTCGACGCCGTAGCGCACGGTCGCGGCGTAGCCGCCGAGCTCCTGGCCGAGGGTCACCGGGGTGGCGTCCATCAGGTGCGTGCGGCCGGACTTCACGAGGTCGGCGAACTCCGCCGCCTTCGCCTCCAGCGACGAGGCGAGGACGTCGAGCGCCGGCAGCAGGTCGCGTACGACGGCCAGCGAGGCGGCCACGTGGATGGCGGTCGGGAAGGTGTCGTTGCTCGACTGGCTGGCGTTGACGTGGTCGTTCGGGTGGACCGTCACGCCCGCCTGCGCGGCCAGCGAGGCGATGACCTCGTTGGCGTTCATGTTGGAGCTGGTGCCGGAGCCGGTCTGGAACACGTCGATCGGGAACTGGTCGTCGTGCTGGCCGTCGGCGACCGTCCGCGCGGCGTCCACGATCGCCCCGGCGAGCTCGGCCGGCAGGACGCCCAGGTCGGCGTTGGCGCGTGCGGCCGCGGCCTTGACCTGCCCGAGGGCGTGGACCAGCGCCGGCTCGATCGGCGTGCCACTGATGGGGAAGTTCTCGACCGCACGCTGGGTCTGGGCCCGCCAGAGGGCGGAGGCCGGGACCCGGACCTCGCCCATGGAGTCGTGCTCGATCCGGAAGTCCTCGTTGCTCACGCCCTCGACGTTAGCGCGGCCTCCGATCAGTCGAACAGCTCGGAGAGCCAGCTCTCGCGCTTGCGCTTCTTGTAGTGGCCCTGGTCGTGTCCGCGACGGTCGTCGTAGCGGTCGTACTGCGGCTGGCGCGGTGGGGCCGGCTGCTGCGGGGCGGGCTGCGGCATCCCGACCGAGCGGTCGATGATCTTGTCCAGCTCGCCGCGGTCCAGCCACACGCCGCGGCACTGCGGGCAGTAGTCGATCTCGATGCCGTTCCGCTCGCTCATCACCAGCGTGGTCTCGTCAACAGGGCAGCGCATACCGGGTCAACGGACCACGCCGGGCGAGGGTTCCCTGCTCGCGAGGCCCGTCGCTCGGGCCCGCGGACTCACTCCTTCGAGCGCACCCGGATGCCGCTGATCGGCACGGTCACCGTGCCGCCGGGGTCGGTGAAGAAGTCGTTGCCCTTGTCGTCGACCACGATGAACGCCGGGAAGTCCTCGACCTCGATCTTCCAGACCGCCTCCATGCCGAGCTCGGGGTACTCGATGACCTCCTGGCTCTTGATGCAGTCCTGGGCCAGCCGCGCGGCGGGCCCGCCGATCGAGCCGAGGTAGAAGCCGCCGTACTCGTGGCAGGCCTCGGTGACCTGCTTGCTGCGGTTGCCCTTGGCCAGCATGACCATCGAGCCGCCGGCGGCCTGGAAGGACTTCACGTAGGAGTCCATCCGGCCCGCGGTCGTGGGGCCGAAGGAGCCGGACGCCATCCCCTCGGGCGTCTTGGCGGGGCCGGCGTAGTAGACCGGGTGGTTCCTGAGGTAGTCGGGCATCTCCTCGCCGGCGTCGAGGCGCTCCTGGATCTTCGCGTGCGCGATGTCGCGCGCGACGACCAGCGGGCCGGTGAGGGAGAGCCGGGTCTTGACCGGGTACGACGACAGCTGGGCCAGGATCTCGTCCATCGGCCGGTTGAGGTCGACCTTCACGACCTCGCCGCCGGAGATGTCCTCGGCCACGCCGGCGTCGGGCATGTACTGCGCCGGGTCCGTCTCGAGCTGCTCGAGGAAGACGCCCTCGCTGGTGATCTTGCCGAGCGCCTGACGGTCGGCGGAGCAGGAGACCGCGATCGCGACCGGGCACGAGGCGCCGTGGCGGGGGAGGCGGACGACGCGGACGTCGTGGCAGAAGTACTTGCCGCCGAACTGCGCGCCGATGCCGAAGGACTGGGTCAGCTTGAAGACCTCCTCCTCCAGCTCCAGGTCGCGGAAGCCGTGGGCGCTCATCGAGCCCTCGGTCGGGAGGTTGTCGAGGTAGTGCGCCGAGGCGTACTTCGCGGTCTTGAGGGCGTACTCCGCGCTCGTGCCGCCGATCACCACCGCCAGGTGGTACGGCGGGCAGGCGGCCGTGCCGAGCGAGCGGATCTTCTCGTCGAGGAACTCCAGCATCCGCTTCGGGTTGAGGACGGCCTTGGTCTCCTGGAACAGGAACGACTTGTTGGCCGAGCCGCCGCCCTTGGCCATGAAGAGGAACTTGTACTCCGGTCCCTTGGGGCCCTGCGCGGTCGAGTAGAGCTCGATCTGCGCCGGCAGGTTCGTGCCGGTGTTCTTCTCCTCGTAGGTGGTCAGCGGCGCGAGCTGGCTGTAGCGGAGGTTCAGCTTCGTGTAGGCGTCGTACACGCCCTTGCTGATCCACTCGCCGTCCTCGACGCCGGTGAGCACGCCCTCGGACTTCTTGCCCATCACGATCGCGGTGCCGGTGTCCTGGCACATCGGCAGCACGCCGCCCGCGGAGATGTTGACGTTCTTGAGCAGGTCCAGGGCGACGAACCGGTCGTTCCCGGAGGCATCGGGGTCGTCGATGATCTTGCGCAGCTGCTGGAGGTGCGCGGGCCGGAGGTAGTGGCTGATGTCGTGCATGGCCTCCGCGGTCAGCCGCTGGATCGCCTCGGGGGCGACCTTCAGGAAGGTCTGCCCGTCCGGACCCTCGACGGTCTCGACGCCCTCGCTGGTGATGAGGCGGTAGGGCGTGTCGTCGTGGGACGTCGGGAGGAGGTCGGAGTACCGGAACTCTGCTTCAGCCACGGCTACCGAGGATATCGCTGCCGGGGGATGCCGAAGGGGCCGGGTCGCATCGCGACCCGGCCCCTTCGGGGTGTCGTGGTGGAGTCAGCCGGCGACCGGCGGGGCGATGTACGTGTTCGCCACGCCGAGCTCGACGACCGCACCGACGGGGAGGCCGGCCCGGGCGGTGTCGAGGACGATCCGCACGCCGATGATCCCGGTCCGGTAGAGGCCGTTGAAGGACGCCTGCTGGACGTTGATCGACACGGTGCCGAGGTCGGCGACGTTGATCACCGTGTTGGGGCCGACGTCGATCGGGATGCTCTGGCCGGCCACCACGAGGTTGACCAGCTCCAGCTTCTCGCTGTGCGTCCACGTGCCGCTGACGAGCCTGCTGGTGGCGGTGACCTTGACCGCGTCGGCCTTGATCAGCCCGTTGAGGACGTTGAGCCCCGCGGTGCGGTTGGTGTTGATGATCTCCGCGTTGCCGAACGCGTCCTTCGTCGAGGTGGTGGTCGACTGGATGATGCCGGTCGTGAGCAGACCCGAGACCCGCGACGACAGCGTGGAGTTGGTGATCGTCCGGCCGTTGCTGCTGCCGATCGGAGTGCCGACGTGGGCCGTCGGGTCGCTGACGACCTTCACCTCGTCGCCGACGTCCGCGCGGACGCGGGTGCCGTAGGCGTTGCCGGCCAGCGTGGCGGTGTTGGACGGGTCGGACTCGGCGAGGTACTGGTTGACCGGGTTGATCAGCACGGCGGCGCCGGCGGGGTAGTCCGCGCGCGCCTTCAGCAGGTGCACGCCGAGCGCCCAGCCGATCGTGCCGACCAGCTCGTCGATCCTGCCGTGCAGCGAGTAGTTCATGGTCACGGTCGCGATGCCGGGGATGGTGACCTGGTAGTTCTTGGGGATGTTGAGCGGCAGCTCGATGCCGGCGATCTTGATGTTGGCGAGGCGGCTGTTGGCGGTCGAGGTGGCCGAACCGTCGGGACGGCCGGTCGTCGTGATCGTGGTCTCGACGGCGTCGGCGGTGATCAGGCCGTCGAGGAGGCTCACGTGCGCCGTGCGCGCCCAGGAGCGGAGCGTGGTCCCGGTGAGGCTGCTGACGTTGCCGCTGGTAGTGGTCTCGATCGCCCCGACGCTGGCCAGCGCGCCGACCTCTGCGGCGGCGGTGCTGTTCTTCGAGGACGACGACTTCGACCCGCCGAACACCACGGACTGGGCGGTCATGTCGGACTGCACGGTGCTGTCCAGGACACGCACGAGCGTTCCGCCGGTGGTCCCGAAGTAGCTCCAGGCGATCGGCGCGGCCTGCGCGGAGGGCGCAGGAACAGCAACGAGCCCCACCCCGGCAAGGGCGAAGGCGAGGAAGAAGACGAGCTTGCGCACGGTACTGGGACCCCATTCCCACAGAAATTCGGTTGTCTTTCCTCCCCGGACCCCACTGTCCGCTGGGGAGGACGAAATGCCGAGGGCTTTCGCGAAGATTTTACGAAGCATCGTTGTTTCGGCGCTCGGCAGCCGAAGCCTAGCGGGTGCCGGGCGCCCCCGAGCCGCAAGGTGACCGAGATCGCGGCATGCCCGGCGCGGCCGCGGTGTTGGGATGGCGTGCACGTGTACGACGCGGTGGTGATCGGGGCCGGGCAGGCCGGCCTGTCGGCGTCGTACCACCTGCGCCGGCTGGGCGTCGACCACGTCGTCCTCGACGGCGACACCCGGCCCGGCGGGGCCTGGCAGCACCGCTGGGACTCGCTGTCGATGCGCGACGTGCACGGCGTGGCCGACCTCCCCGACGCCCCGGCGCCGGGCGGCTCGGGTGCCCGCGCGAACGCCGTCATCCCGCAGTGGTTCGGCCGCTACGAGGTGGAGCACGCCCTCCCGGTCGAACGGCCGGTCCGGGTGGACCGGGTGACCTCCGAGGGCGACCTGCTCGTGGTGCACGCGGGCGCCCGCACCTGGCTCACCCGCACCCTGGTCAACGCGACCGGAACGTGGACGCAGCCCTTCGTGCCCTACTACCCGGGGGCGGAGGCGTTCGCCGGCGAGCAGTGGCACACCCACGACTACCCCGGCGCGGAGCACTTCGACGGCAAGCGGGTGCTCGTCGTCGGTGGTGGCGCGTCGGCCGTCCAGTTCATCGGCGAGCTCGCGCCGCGCACGGACGTCCTGTGGGTCACCCGCCGCCCGCCCGTGTGGCGCGACCGCTTCGACGAGGGCGCCGGCAGGGACGCGATCGGCCTGGTCCAGGAGCGGGTCCGCAAGGGGTTGCCGCCGGCGAGCGTCGTCAGCGTCACCGGCCTCGCGCTGCGTGCCCAGGAGCAGGAGGCGGCACGGCTCGGTGCCTACGACCGGCGGCGGCCGATGTTCGACCGCATCGAGCGCGACGGGGTGCGGTGGGACGACCCGGCGCCCGGCGACGCGGCCCACGAGCCGGTCGACGCGATCCTCTGGGCCACCGGATTCCGCCCGGCGGTCGCGCACCTCGCCCCGCTGCATCTGCGCGGCCCGCTCGGCGGGATCGCCCTGCTGCAGAGCGGCGCGGACGTGCAGACCGCGACCACCGCCGAGCGCGACCCGCGGGTGCAGCTGGTCGGCTACGGCCCGTCGGCCAGCACGATCGGCGGGAACCGTGCGGGCCGGGCCGCCGCGCTCGCCGTACGCCGGCTCCTGGATGCGGTGCCGGCCGCACTCGCCGATGCGTTAGTGTGATCCGCGACAACCCACGGGAGTCCGCGGCAGCGGGCTGAGAGGGAGCTGGAGCCGCTCCGACCGTCACACCTGATCCGGATCATGCCGGCGAAGGAACGGACCGAGATGACTGCTTTTCCCGTATTCCCACGGCTCTTCTGCCTGGTCTCCGACCGCGACGACCGCACCCTGCTGCCCGCGCTCGCCGAGGCCGGCGTCGACGGCTTCCAGGTCCGGGCCAAGGGCCTCGGCACCGCCGCGCTCGTCGCCCTGGTGCGCGAGACCATCGACGCGGTCCGGCCGCACGGCACCGCGGTCGTGGTCAACGACCGGGTCGACGTCGCGCTCGCGACCGGTGCCGACGGCGTGCACCTCGGCGCCGAGGACCTGGCCGTCGCGGACGCGCGCCGGATCGCCCCCGGGCTGGTGATCGGCGCGACCTGCCGCACGCGGGCCGAGGTCGAGGCAGCCGCCCGGGCCGGTGCCGACTACGCCGGGTTCGGCCCGGTGCTCGCCACGTCGTCGAAGCCCGGCCTGCCCGCGCCGCTCGGCGTGGACGCGATCCCGGGAGCGACCGGCGTCCTCCCGCTCGTCGCGATCGGGGGCATCGGCCCGGTCTCGGCCGCGGCCGCGCGCGCGGCCGGTGCCCATGGCGTCGCCGTCATCGGCGCGATCTGGCGACATCCCGATCCCGTGGCAGCAGCGAAGGAGCTCGCGCAGAGCCTCGGCGGCTGAGGTGCGGATCGAGGTGCTCGGCGCCGGGATCATCGGCCTGGCCGTCGCCGAGGAGCTGCACCGCCGCGGCCACGCCGTGACGGTCGTCGACCCGCGGCCGGCGCTCGGGGCGTCGTACGCCGCCGCCGGGATGCTCAGCCCCGGCGCGGAGGTGTGGCACGGCGAGGAGGAGATCCTGCGGCTGGGCAGCGCGTCGCTCGCGCTGTGGCCCGCGCTCGCGGACCGGCTCGGGGTGCGGCTGCACCGGCACGGCACCCTGCTGGTGGGGTACGACGCCGGCGACCTCCAGCACGTCGAGCGCCAGGTGGAGCTGCTCGCCCGGCACGGCCACGACACGGAGCTGCTCGACCGCGCGGGTGTCCGCGATCGCGAGCCCAGCCTGGCGCGGGTGGCCGGTGGTGCGCTGCTGCCGGCCGAGGCCAGCATCGACCCGCGCGAGGTCTGCGCGGCGCTGCTCGATCGGGTCGACCTGCGCGGCGAGCCCGCCGGAGACGCCGACCTGACGGTGGTCGCGACCGGCGCCCGGCTGCCGGCGCCGTGGACCGGGCTGGTCTCCGGCGTGCGCGGGGAGGTCCTGCGGCTGCGGTCCGACGACCCGCCGCAGCGCACCGTGCGCGGCTGGGTGGCAGGGGAGCCGGTCTACCTGGTGCCCCGCGGCGACGGCCGGGTCGTCCTCGGCGCCACGTCCGAGCAGCACGACGACGAGCCGGTCGTCACCGCCGGCGGCGCGCTCCGGCTGCTGGCCGCCGCCCGCCAACTGTGGCCCGCGCTGGAGCGGGCCGAGCTCGTCGAGGGCACCGCACGCGACCGCCCCGGCACCGTCGACGGGCTGCCGCTCGTCGGCCCGAGCGGCGTCGACGGGGTCGTCCTCGCCGCCGGCCACTACCGGCACGGCGTGCTGCTCGCGCCGCTCACGGCACAGCTCGTCGCCGACCACGTCGAGACCGGGGCCGTGGAGCCCGCGGTCGACCCCCGCCGCCTGTCCAGCCTCGTCCGCGAGGAGCAAGGAGCCCTTCGATGACCGACCCCCACCCCGGCACCGCCATCACCATCACCTGCAACGGCGAGCCGACCGCTGTCACCGGTGGGTCCGTCGCCGACCTGCTGACCGCGCGCCTCGACGACCCGCGCCCGCACGGCATCGCCGTCGCGGTCGGCGGCGAGGTCGTCCCGCGCGACGAGTGGCCCGGTCGGCGGCTCGCCGACGGTGACGTCGTCGAGATCGTGACGGCGGTGCAGGGCGGATGACCACGACCACGACACCACCGGACCGCCTCGTCATCGCCGGCGTCGAGCTGTCGTCGCGGCTGTTCCTCGGCACCGGCGGGCTCCCGCAGGTCGCCCTCGTCGAGCCGGTGCTCGCGGCAGCCGCGCCCGGCCTCGTGACGGTGTCGATGCGGCGTACGTCGTCGATGGCGGAGGGCGGGCTGCTCGCCGCGCTCCGCGCCGCGGGCGTGCGCCTGCTGCCCAACACCGCCGGCTGCCTGTCCGCGCGGGAGGCGGTGTTGACCGCGGAGCTGGCACGGGAGGCGCTCGGCACCGACTGGGTGAAGCTCGAGGTGATCGGCGACGAGACCTCGTTGATGCCCGACGTCGTCGAGCTGCTCGACGCCGCGGCCGACCTCGTGCGGCGCGGGTTCACGGTGCTGCCCTACACGACCGACGACCCCGTCGTGGCGCGTCGGCTCGCGGACGCGGGCTGCGCGGCGGTGATGCCGCTGGGCTCGCCGATCGGCTCCGGGCTCGGCGTGCTCAACCCGCACGCGATCGAGGCGGTCCGTGCCGCGGTGCCCGTCCCGGTCGTCCTCGACGCCGGCGTCGGCACCGCCAGCGACGCCGCCCTCGCGATGGAGCTCGGCTGCGACGCCGTGCTGGCCGCGACCGCCGTCACCCGCGCCGACGACCCGGTCGCGATGGCGCGGGCGCTGCGGCTCGGGGTCGAAGCCGGCCGGACCGCGTACGGCGCCGGCCGGGTCCCGCGCCGCGCCGTGGCCCGCGCGTCCAGCCCGATGGCCGGACGGGTCGGGTGAGGGCGCGATGACCCGACGACTCGTGGTGCTGACCGACCGCGCCCAGGTCCCGCCCGGCCGCAGTCTGCGCGACGTGCTCGGCGCGGCCGCCGAGGCCGGCCTGACGACCGTGCTGCTGCGGGAGCTGGACCTGCCCGAGGACGAGCGCGCCACGATCGCCGACCACGCCTGTACCGCCGGGCTCGAGGTGGTCGCCGCGCACCGCGCGGTCCCCGGCTGCTCGGGCGTGCACCTGCCCGCCGGGGCGCCGCGGCCGGCTGTCGCCGCGCGCTGGGGGCGCTCGTGCCACAGCCGCGCCGACGTGGTCGCCGCGGCCGCTGACGGCGCGTGGTGGGCCACCCTCTCGCCGTACGCGGCGACGGCGAGCAAGCCCGGCCACGGTCCGCCGCTGCCCGCGGACGCCTGGTCGCGGCTCCCCGTCGCCACCTACGCCCTCGGCGGCATCACCCCCGCCAACGCGGCGGCAGCGCGGGCAGCGGGTGCCTACGGCGTGGCCGTGATGGGCGCCGTGATGCGCGCCGACGACCCCGCGACGGTCGTCGCCGACCTCCTGGCGGCGGTCCGGTGAGCCCGCCCGTCGTGGTGACCGTCGCCGGCACCGACTCCGGCGGCGCCGCCGGGATCGCGGCCGACCTCGCCACCTTCGCCGCGCTCGGCGTCCACGGCGCCTGCGTCGTCACGGCCGTCACCGCCCAAGACACGCTCGGCGTGCGGGCCGTCCACCCGGTACCCCTCGACGTGGTCGCAGCCCAGCTCGACGCCGTGCTCGAGGACCTCGACCCCGTCGCTGTGAAGACCGGCATGCTCGCGACGCCGGAGGCGGTGCGGCTGGTCGCCGAGCGCTGCCGTGGGCGGATCCTGGTCGTCGACCCGGTCGTCGTCGCGACCTCCGGCGCGGTGCTCGCCTCCGACGAGGTCGTCGCCGCCTACCGCGAGCACCTGCTGCCGGTCGCCACCGTCGCGACCCCGAACGCCGACGAGGACGACCTCCTCGCGCCCGGCCCGTCGGTCTGCGTGATCCGCACCGGCGGCGGCGCGGCCGACGTGCTCCGGCGACCCGGACACCCGCCCCGCGAGCTGCTCCAGGAGCACGTCGACACCGACAACGACCACGGCACGGGCTGCACCTACTCGGCCGCGCTCGCCGCCCATCTCGCCCACGGCCGCTCGCTCGAGGAGGCGGCGACCGCCGCGTCGTCGTGGGTCCTCGCGCAGCTGCGCGTCAGCCGGACCTGGACCCTCGGCCGCGGCCGCGGTCCGGTCGCCCACCTCCACGCCTCCACCGCCCCATCCACGCAAGGAGTTCCCGCATGACCGTCCACCCCGCCCACACCCGCATCGAGGTCGGCGACCTCAAGGTCCCGTTCACCCGCGTCGCGCTGACCAACGGCGAGACGTTCGATCGCTACTGCACCGAGGGCCCCGGCTCCGAGCCCGAGGTCGGCCTGCCGCCGCTGCGCTCCGCGTGGATCGCGGACCGTGCCGACACCGAGACGTACGACGGCCGCCAGACCCAGCTGATCGACAACGGCCGCTCGGCGGTCCGGCGCGGCGAGGCCCAGGGGGAGTGGCGCGGCGAGCGCCGTGCCCCGCTGCGCTCGTCGGGCGCGGCCGTGACGCAGATGGCCTACGCCCGCGCCGGGGTCGTCACCGAGGAGATGCGCTACGTCGCCGAGCGCGAGCAGTGCGACGTCGAACTGGTCCGCAGCGAGGTCGCCGCCGGCCGCGCGATCATCCCCGCCAACGTGAACCACCCGGAGTCGGAGCCGATGATCATCGGCCGCCGCTTCCTGGTGAAGATCAACGCCAACATCGGCAACTCGGCCGTCACCTCCTCGATCGCGGAGGAGGTCGACAAGCTCACCCACGCGATCACGTGGGGCGCCGACACCGTCATGGACCTGTCGACCGGCGAGGACATCCACACCACCCGCGAGTGGATCATCCGCAACAGTCCGGTCCCGATCGGCACGGTGCCGATCTACCAGGCGCTGGAGAAGGTCAACGGCGAGGCGGACAAACTCACCTGGGAGGTCTTCCGCGACACCGTCATCGAGCAGTGCGAGCAGGGCGTCGACTACATGACGATCCACGCCGGCGTACTGCTGCGCTACGTACCGATGACCGCCAACCGGGTCACCGGGATCGTGTCGCGTGGCGGCTCGATCATGGCGGGCTGGTGCCTGGCCCACCACCAGGAGAACTTCCTCTACACGCACTTCGACGAGCTCTGCGAGATCTTCCGGCGCTACGACGTCAGCTTCTCCCTCGGCGACGGGCTCCGCCCGGGCTCCACCGCGGACGCCAACGACGAGGCACAGCTGTCCGAGCTGCGCACGCTGGCCGAGCTGACGGCCCGCGCGTGGGAACACGACGTGCAGGTGATGGTGGAGGGTCCCGGCCACGTCCCGCTGCACCTGGTCGAGGAGAACGTGCGGCTCCAGCAGGACTGGTGCCACGGCGCGC